>CAYMKU010000014.1:0-86014 GCA_964391015.1 uncultured Ignavibacteriaceae bacterium | reverse complement strand
TAAATTGTACATTTTCAAATTTCAATAGCTGACTGAGAATATCTTTGTCTCGAATCACTACCTTAACTTCATGGTTTTTCTGTTCGAGTCCAAGCAATATATATTTAAATAAATAGTAATGTGCAGGGTGATTCAAGGCAATAAGTATATTCATGCTCGAATATATTTAATAATTATTTTCGCAATGTTTTTAATAAATTGAAATACTAATTCTCTCAACCACCATAAATAATTATCGTTCCATCTTGATGGATGTGTTAATATGTATATGTTTTTTTGCCGATTATTTATCAAAAAATTCGCTAATTGATTTACTGTTTTAAATTTTATTTTTTTTTTATTCTCGTCAACAAGAGGTGAGTTCCACCTTCTTCCAACGTCAGAAAAATATATATATTTGTTAAAATCAATAGATAGATAAGCCTCACCAATTATCCCAAATTCTTCAAAGCTATAAAATTTCCATATGTCAAGGTTATTATTTTTTGTAAGGGGATTACCGTGAGCACATGCTGTTTCTGAATTCCACTGTTTAAATGACATCCATTCTTTATTAAATATTTCAAGTGCTTTATCAACATTTCCGTGCGCTTTGTCCAGTACCTCATAATGATATCCTATTTCATGACCCAATAATTTAACCTTTAGAATAATATCAGAGACAAAATGTTTTTTTAAAAAACGGAAGTAATAAGTTGATTGTATACCTAATTCCTTTTCGATTTCAGCAATTTTTATTACATTATGAGGGGGTCGGTCAACATCATGACGGATAATTCCATATTGATTTTTATCAATTAGGGATCCCCTGACAGTATAATTACCTTTAGGAATCTGCTCCAGCAGTTTTCTATATTTTAATAGAGTAAATTCTCTTTCCATCGTTTTTGTGCCCCAATAAAAATAATCGCTGAATAAGAATTAATAATAGGTAATTTTTCTGCAAAAAATTCAAAAGTCCTGAATATCCAAAATAACTTGTTTGGTGTTGATTTTGGAATAAACAACCCTCTTTTCATTCTTACATTTGTAAAGTCGGTACTATTCATAATCGCAATAATATCTTTCCAATAGTAATGATTATCAAAAATATGTTCCCGCCCCAGAATTTTCTTTTTTATTCCACCAAACCATGGACATTTTTTATTTGGCAAATCTACTATAATATATCCGGCAGGTTTTAGGACACGGTATATTTCTGACAAAACTATTTCAATATTAGGGGCATATCTTAAAGTCGAAAAGGACAACACTCCATCAAAAAAATTATCTGGAAAAGGTAGGTTTTCCATATCGGCAACTTGAAAAATTATTGTTGAGTTTTTTTTAATTGCAATATTTTTGGCCCATTTAATATTTTCAGGAGATAAATCAATAGAAGTTAAATTAATGCAATACTTCTCGTATTCAAAAGAAAAAACACCAGTAGCAGAACCTACCTCCAAAACATTCTGACCTTTCTTTATGTAGCCAAAAGATTCAGCTATCGCAAGTTTCCTTTTGATGAAATGTTGTCCAGCCTTAGTCCTGAAAATATGGTCATATTGTGCAACTTCCCTGTCATATTTCTCTTTAATAGAGTTTTTTACATCAACTGTAATCATATTTTAATTTCCTTTACAGTTTTGTAATTCATATTATTCTTTTGACAAATTTTTAGCAACTTTTCAAATATTTCATAACAAGCGTCCCCTAAATTTCTCATCTTTAAATTATGCCTGATGTAACCTGAAAATACATTTGCTTTTTTTTTGTTTTTTCCTTTTCTAAATGATAGCATTTCTTGCGGATGAATTAGAAAAACTATTGGTTTATTGGTAATATATGATTCAGCAATTAATGCATTAAGAATTAAAAATGTAATTGATGGAAATAACCTCAAATGAGTACCGACGAGGGGCCAGATTAAAGCAGATATTGGCAATTCAATTATTTGCGAATATCCTTTTCTGAATGGTGAGTACTTGGATATTTTATATGGTTTTCTATGGGAAGTAAGCCATTTTAATTTATTTAAGGCACCACTAGTAAATGGCCCGTCAAATCGTTGTGGTGCAATGGAAGAATCGTATTTGAATTTATTTTTTTCAAGAGCAAATATTGTATCCATATTGAGTCTTAATGCAGGGGCCCTAAATGATACTATTTTAGATTTAATAACACCTTCTATTATTTTTTTTGATTTTTCGATAATTTCAATCTGTTTTACAAGATTTAATGAGTCATAGAAATCGTTATGATCAAATCCATGGCAACCTATTTCATGTCCTTTTATGAAAATATTGATTAAAGAGTTGGGAGATTTGAGTGCGAATGATGCTGTAGTGAAAAAAGTTGCTCTTGCATTATATTTCTCTAATAAATTTAAAATTTTTGGTATGGCTAATCTTTCAACAAGACTTATTACTGAATTATCTTGAACGTTTGTTTCAAAAGAATGGCTTTCTAAATCAAAAGTTAAATATACATCCATGGTCTTCGTATTTAAACTTGATGATTACATTTGGGGTATTTGTAGTGCGTATCAAATAGTAAAAAGTCTACTCAACCACCAAACTTAATCAAAGTATATAATTCCTGTACTATTGATAGCACCAATATTTCATTTCCTTATTTTGCCATTTATTAATTTTTTCTAGAACCCATTCCATAAAATTTTATTGGCTCATATAAAAAGTGGATGCTATATGACAGTTGTATTCGTGGGTCTTTAAGATTGTCATTGGTGAAGAATTTTATTTTTCCTTTTGTAAATTTTTTACGAGGTTTTTTTTGATAATTTTTTAAATCTTGCATCATCAAACAAATACTTTTATGCATTATTTTGAATTTAAAACTCTTTTTACACTCTAATTGTGCCAGGGGGGAGATTAAATAATGATAATAAATACTGGAAAAAGAATCTTAGCTGATTTATTTAATAAGTAGGCTGCTAATGAAGAACTTTATTGTAAACTTCGACTATTTTTTTTGCAACTGATTCTGAATCAAGTCCTAATTCAATGATTCTTTCACGGCCTTTTGTTCTATCGAACTTTTCTGAAAACTCTAAAGCTTCAATTATTTTATGTGCTACATCTTCTGGATTAAATGATGTTAAATAACACCCCTTTGTATCACCCAACACCCATCTAACATCACCGACATCAGTTGATACAATTGGACAGTTGCAAGCCATTGCTTCTTTGATAACATTTGGGGAACCTTCGGCAGTTGAAGTAAATACCATTACATCAGCTGCATTGTAATATAGAGGTAAAATATCATGTTCTATTGGATAGGGAGTAATTATTTCTAAATTTGGTATTGCGCTTTCAATGTACACCGTTTTCAGTAAATTGAAATTTTTCCTGCTATCGGATAAATCGGATATAAATAACAGATATCTTTTCGCTACTTCTAATTTTAATTGCCTTCTAGCATCTATTTTCTGAATTTTATAAAATGTTGTTAAATCTACTCCATTGGGAATTATTACTAATCTTTTCTTTACGTACACTGTTTCTGCTATGTTTTTAGATTTGACTATTATTCTGTTAATAAAGGGTTGTATTATTTTGGAAAGAATTATTAAGAAAATACTTTTAAGTTCAAGATTACCATATGAATTATAGCTGCCGTAGGCATCATCACCCATAAGTGAAAGGATTAGTGGAGATTTTCTACCTCCTGAGATTAAAGCTACCCAACCCGATAACACGTAATGTGCATGGATAATATTATATTGTTTAATAAGAAGGTATCTTTTCAACTTGTTTATATGTTTTAAATAACTTATTAATCCTTTTCCAATGATTTGAAAGTACTCGATCTCAATTCCTATCTTTTGCAAGGATTCTCCCTGGTTTTTTACTATGGTATTGATACCATCTCTTGAATTACCACTTGCAACGAATAAAACTTTCAATTTACTTTCTCAAAATACTTAAATTTACCGTTTTTATCAGGCAACAGTTTATCAACTGTATTAATTTTTATCGGGACATTATAATTCTCAAATTCCTTATCAATCAAAACTTGTGCTCTATCTAAACTAAATTCATTTGTAGTTTCAAATTGGAAAATTAATTCCTTGCCATTCCAAACAACTTTATGTTTTGATATGCCACCAATTTTTCTAAATAATGTTCCGCCAACGATATTAACAGGCAGAATTTTCTTTCCATTTGGAAGATTTATTATTTCCGATTCCCGTCCGTAAATTTTCTTGAAATATGAAAATTTCACTCCCTGATCAATTTCTGGTTCATAAATATTATCTATTAAATCTCCAATTTTGTATCGTATCAATGGCATAGCGTAATTATCGAGATCTGTTGCTATGATACTTTTAAAATTTTCATTGCTATCTTCAACTTCAATTAGAACATGTGGTTCAATTATAAGATACTTATCTTCGTTGATAGGTTGAATAGCAATCCCAGCTATTTCACCGCACCCATAAAGATCGCTCACTTGTCCGACATTTTTTTGTATTAAAATTTTTTGTTCATGTGAAAGGTTTTCGGCAGTAGTGAAAACATTTTTTACTTTTAATTTAGGGAGCTGGTTTAATTCAATATAATTTGCAAGTTCATAAATTGCTGTTGTATAACCATCTATACAGTCATATTTTGCTCTGAAAATTTGGTTATAGGTAGCTTCATGGTTTTTAATATCGTTAAATTCTGTTGATGCAAGATTAGATTGATTCTTCACAAACCTTTTCAACCTTGATTTAGCTGTTCGCCAGTGTACTATACTCTTTGGATTTCCCCATATATGAAGTGTTTTATTTCCGGGGCTCCAACCAGATAAACTATATGCAAAATAAAGAGCTGCTGTTCCTGAACTGACACTTATTCTATCTTCGTAATATGATATAGGAATTCCGGTTGTACCAGAAGAACTGCTCTTAAATAGTTTTCGCATTGAATAATTTTTAGCAATAAGATTTTCTAAATTTTGTTGTATATCGAATCTTGTAAGGTAAGGAATAGATTTAATTTCTTCGACAGTTTTTATGTCATTAATATTAAAGTTTTTTGAATTTAAGAGTTCAGAATAATAAGGTACATTTTTTTGTGAAAAAGCCAATAAATCCTTAATTCTTTCTAGCTTATATTGATTTAATTTTTCCTTATTCCAGCCAAGGGTTTTAATGTAAAAATTAAATTTTTCCCTTATTGAAGTTTTTTGAAATAAATCTAACAGGTACAATATGGTTTGTGCTGGTAGTCGCAACTAATTTTGTGAAAGTTTATTTAAATAAATCATTATTGAAAGAGCTTGACTTAAGTCTGATTTTAATCTGGATTTAATATTAAAGAGGGCATCCTGATTAAATTCAATTTTAGGTATGCTTAAAACTGAAAAGTAGTCCCTGCTCAATTGGAAACAAAGTTCATTATACTGTGTAAAATTTTTATCCTTTTTGACGATTAAGTTATTATTTAAATAATTCAGAAAAATTCTTGTTTTTCCCATAATTGAAAAAAAATCCTTTGGTTTATATCCTCTATCAGTCGGGAAATCGAGCAGCGGGGAATTAATTTTTTTAAGGATATGCGAATATAAAATCTGTCCTCTAAACCTAAGAAAGGGATTTCGCTCAAGATACCTGCCGTTTGCGCCGGCTAATTCGGTTTTCAATATTTCTCTTAAAAAAACAAAATCTATAAAAGGGGTTCTATTAAAAAGCGAATGAAAATTTTGTATAACTATCTCTGGTCCGAAGTACTTTCTGAATATTTGTTCAAAAAAGTAAATGTAAAACACCTGGTTCCTGCTAAAAGTCTTGGAATATTTCTCCTTGAAACAGAAAATTTGTTCGGTTAATTCTTCAATTTCCTTTTTAAAATGTTCTTTATGCAGCAATCGTAAACTTGAATAATTATTTAAGTATTCGTTTAATTTTTTTTGATTGTCTGTCTCAAATGACTTTAATAAAAATTCTGATGTCATCACTCCTGGTATTCTCCACGTACGTATGATTTCACTACCGAAATTTCCACTCAATAGATAATCTGAGTTTAAGCTTATTTCTCTTGCAATATATGAGTAATGACTTCTACTTAGACTTGCATTGCAATCCGTATTCAAAATGATGTTTTCTAGATTCTGTATATATTCAGTCTGCGCATATTTCTGATCTAAAATAAAAGTATGATGCAACCTATCAATTTTATTGGCAATATAACTTGGTATTGTTATATCTTTATCAATTTCAGAACCGTACGACAAGGTGCTAAAATTTAAATTATTATTAAGCGCACAGCCAACTAATGTTCTTCCATCAAATCCTCCTGTGAGCGTAATATAAAAATGATTTGCTGGGAAGTAATTTGAAACGGTACTCAAAAATAATTCGGAGACTGGTTCTATAGCTTTTCGCCATGATTGCGGAGCATTTGTAAAATAATTTTCTATACTTGTATGCTTAATAATTTCTAATTTATTATTGATTTTAATATAATGATTTGATGGGAGCAGTCGTACTTCATTGTAAATTGTATCATCTAAAAACGCATAGTTAAAAACCAGTTTTTCAACTATAAATTTTTTATTTACAGTTAAACTTTGTTTCTGATACTCGTAAAGTCTCTGAATAGATGATGAGATAATTATCGAATTAGTATTTTCAAAAAGGTATATTGGAAGTATTGAAAACATGCTGTTGAAGCATTTTATTTCATGGGAGTTAATATCAATCAGGATAAGATAAAAATGTCCTTTAAGTTCTCGAATTTTGGAATCAGAAAATGAAGTAAAAAATTCGGATAAATATTTATTTCTATCCATCTTTTGGGGAACTACTAAATCTCCAAGAAAAAAAGCGTTATAACGATTATCATTGTACTTGAGTAATTCGATATTCTTATTATAATTTATCTCAAGAATATTGCTTGAACTAAGTAGCGCTTTATTTCTCTGATTGATTAGAAAATCTAATTTGTGAGCGCTTAAGCTTCTTCTATCAAGTCTGAGTAGGAAATTCATGAAGATTGAGTGCCATATTTTATTAGGTTATAAAATTTGTACGCCTGATAATAGGGAAATTTATTTTGGAAAGACTTAATCTTGAACTTTGTTTTAAGCTGTGTAAGCAAAACCGAATTCTTTGATTTTGAAAGTCCTATCCTTCTAGGGATTGTTGAATCATTTAACTCAACTTCTTCTCTGTCCATAGCATTACCCTGGGTGGTTGCCTTGTACCCAAGTGCTAAAGCTGTATCATGTGCAAATTCATTGCTGTCGCCATGCGGCCAGCAGCAATAAGAGATATTTTTATTAAGTTCCCTTTCAATTATTCTTTTTGATTCGCTCAGCTCAAAATTTACACGTAATTTGTATTGCTCATCAGATTCTTTTCGAAGGATCATTGAATTATTTTTTTTGAACTCTTCATAAATGAGTACTATATGATTGAACATTTTTTGAAAGTCATATTGCTGCGACCAGTCAAAGCCCTTAAATGATTGAATTATTGATTGATTGAATGAATTATTGATTTCGACCTTTCTAGAGCTAATAGATGACTTTTGTTCAAAAAACGGATAACCAAATGGAATAAGTTTTTCAAAGTTAGGATCATCGATATAGTAAGGAAGTCTTTCTGGAAATAAGTTACCTATCGGATAAAGACAATCTCTCCCTGGGTAATGAAACCCAATAATCTTATCGGTTACAAAATGTTTAGCATGAGTCAGTGTGTGGGACTGAATGTCCACAAATCCAGATTTTTCCATCAGAAGCATTTCATCCCAGCTTAAAAATCCCCAATCATTGATTCCATTTAATGAAACTTTATTATTCCAGTAGTCATCAAGTGTTTTTCGTAGGATCGGTCTTTTGTCTGTAAAATATGGATTTACAAAGATCGTAGCTTTTGCTTTATATTTTTTTAGGAGGGGATAGCCATAAATAAAATTATCCGCATATCCGTCATCAAATGTAAGACATACATGTTTTTTGTTTTGCTTTCCTTTTTTTAATTCAAAAAATTCATCAAGATTTATAAAATTATAACCTTCTTTTTTGAAAAATTTTAAATGCTCTTCAAAATATTTCAGCTCAAGAGTTAAATACCTCTTAAACCATTTTGGGTGCTTATGAGGGGCGATTGAATGATAATAAATTATTGGGATTTTAAATTGCATTAATAAAATAAAAACTAATAAAGATAAATGATTTCTTCACGAATGCTTTTGGTATGATATTCACTTTACAATGTTTAGACTGAATTTAATTTCTTGAATTTAACGCGGCTCGTATTTTCAATTTCTCATTAATTATCGGGAATAATTTATCAGCGATAAAATTACCAATAAATTTGTGTCCCTTTTGATTCCAATGACCAATTGTATTCGTAGCTTTCCAGTAAGAAAAATCCTTTTTCTGCCGTACGCTTAAAGTTGAAAGCGGGTCAATGAATATTATATTATTCATGTATAATTCATACACAAACTTTTTATCTAGCGTTCCAAGGTTTACCACACCAACATTTCCGTTTTGTCCGAGTTCTTTTAAAACTAACCTTACTTCTACTGAAAGTGTAAAATCATTTTTCAGCCCACTGCTTTCAGAAATCTCGTCCTGCGGATAAAATTTATCCAGAAGTATATGTAAGCATTCTCCATTTTGAATTAATGATAGATCATTCTTTAGTAAAGTTAAGAAATACATTTTCCCAGAATACTTTTGCATGGATATTTTATTTCTAACAATTCTATTTGTCAAAGAAATGGGTACTATTTTAATTTTATTATTAACGGAATCTACCGCAATGGTGGGGTAGTAACTAACTGGTTTAAGATTAAAAACATCCGGATTCTTTACAAAAAATAAAGTAAAATCAGGATTGAATTTCTGAGCAAAATCCTTGTAGTAGCAATACATGGATTCGAGGTTTAACCCGCTGTAGCCTACTTTAAGTACTTCAACTCTCATTCGCAATTCTTTTTTTAATTTGTTTTCGATGATTGTTCTAAGGTGATCTCTGTCAAATAATTGCAATCCTTCAATGTATGAGTCACCTAGTAAAACAATCCTGAAAACATCTTTGTCCTTTTGGTGAGGATAACCGGGTCCCCAATAACCAAATTCATTTGTTGCACCCATAAAAAAACCCTCATTAAACATAGTAACGTCTTTATTCTTGCTTGTAAGCGTTCCTATCGTAGGATCAATTATCGTGGCACCTGGTGTGATTATTTCTGCAAATCGCAAATAAAAATCAACAATAACAATAGTTGAAATAAAACCAATAAAAAATAATAGTATCTTTTTCATTACATTAAAATTGAAAATAAACAAACGGTAATGACTGAGACTGAAATATAAAAGCACATGTTATAATGAACATTACTCCAAGTATACCATATGCAAATTCTTTCTTTTTTAATAAAAGCGTAAAATCTTGCTCTCCAAAGTAATACTCCCCTAAATCATAGATTGTTAATGCAGCATAAAATGAAAATGTTATCTTAATAAATCGAAACGTAAACTCACTGCTTTGCCAGTGTATTAACTTGTCCCAAAATAAGCTAATCGAAGTCCAGTCTGTCAGTCTAAAAAATGACCAAGCAAAAAGAACTAAAAAATAAGTACCGATAACTTTAAGGAGGAATTTTACTGTTTTAGTAAATCCTTGATATTTGAAACGATGTTGAACTTTCTTTTTCTTTAAAATAATTCTATGAACAGATAAATATATACCGTGTAAAGCACCCCAAAAAACAAAATTCCATGAAGCACCATGCCACAACCCGCATAATATGAACGTTATCATTGTCGAAAAAATATAAACAACTTTTTCAGAACTCAATCCGAAGTATTGCTTATTTGGAATTCTTCTTGTGCTTGTATATGCAAGTGGTAGAAAAAGGTAATCTCGCAACCATGTAGATAACGAAATGTGCCATCTTCTCCAAAATTCTGTAATGTTAGAAGAAAAATAAGGTCGTTCAAAATTCTTACTTAATTCGATACCAAATAATTTTGCTGTACCGCGCGCAATATGAGAATATCCTGAAAAATCTGCATAGACTTGAATTGAAAAAAGAAGTATTGCTGAAATCAGCTCAATGGATTTATAGAACTCAGGTTCAGCAAAAATATGGTCCGTTATTCTACCAGCCACATCTCCAATTAAAACCTTTTTGAACAATCCTATTATAATCAGAGTTATACCTTGCTCTACTTGATTTTTATTAGCACCAGACAAAGTGGTAATTTGCGGCAGTAATTTGCTTGCTCTTCCAATTGGTCCTGCCAGAAGCTGTGGAAAAAATGAAATAAATACTGCATAATCGAGGAATTTTTTTGTTGGAGTCAAATTCCGTTTATATATTTCTAGGGTATAAGTTAAAGTTTGAAAAGTATAAAATGAAATTCCAATGGGCAGAAGCACTTTAATGTGCAGAAAATCTAATGAGAACCCTAGGTGTTGTAATATCCCCTCGAAACTGCTGATAAAAAAATTGTAGTATTTAAAAAATCCAAGTATCCCAAGATTTGTAAAAAGACTCAAATACAAAAATAATTTTCTTTTTCTTTCTTCTGTAGTTTCATGAAGTTTTAATCCAACAAAGAAATCAACAGAGGTCGAGATCAGAATTAAACTTAAAAACCTATAATCCCAGTATCCGTAAAAAATATAACTTGCAAGTAATAGGGTGAATTTTCTAGTATTTTTAGGCAGTAGATAATAGAATCCTAAAATGATTGGTAAGTAAATCAAAAAAATAAACGAATTAAATAACATTTTAGCTTTAGTCTATTATTATATCTCGATCAAATAGGTGGTCGTTTTTGAAATTTCTCCAAAGCGGTGACTTCCTCAATTATTATTTGATAATTAGAAATCATTGTATCTACAGTAAATTTCGAAAGATGATTTTTATATTCTTCCGCCTCAGAATCAAAAGTTGTGAATTCGTTTTTAAGGTTTAACAGAATTTCTGTCAATTTTTCTGAATCGCCGAATTCAAATAGTCTAAAAGATTTTTTATAAACTAATTCGGATGTTCCGCCAACATTAGTGGCTATTACCGGAAGCCCGGAAAACATCGCTTCCAATATTGCATTTGAACATCCTTCTCCCTTTGACGAATGTATTAAGTAATCTGAAATTTCCAGATAGTCATTAACGTTCTGAACATGCCCGATGATTTTAATATTTGAAGAAATTCTAAATTTATTAATTATTTTTTGTACTTGTGTGCGAAGTGGTCCATCACCAAGTATCATGTAATAAAAATCATATCCTTCTTCCTTTAACACCTTCAGTGCTTTCAATACTGTGAAATAATCTTTGTAAGGTACGAGATTCGCAATCGATATAAAAAAGACTGTATCATCTGAAGTATTAAATAATTTGTTCCTCTTTGCTAATTTTTCATTCTTATCAAGTTTATTGAATTTCTTATGATCTATTCCGTTATAAAGTACATATCCTTTTTTTAGCTTTTCGGCTTTCAAACCGGCTTTTGAATTAGCTACTACAATTCCGCCTAGGTGAAGAATCAGTGTGCGAACATAGTGCCAGAACTTATTAGAACGTATCCCGTGGCGTATTGAACCATTAATAAAAATAAATTTATGGAAAGGTTTTAAAAATAAAACGAGAATTGATTCAAGATTACCCCACGTAAAAATAATGTCAGGATTTGTTTCTTTAATAAGTTTATGCAGTTCAATTAACCGCTGAATAAATTTCTGTGAGCTGATTTTTATTTTTTTATCAGTTATGCCGTATTCTTCGAGGTAATCATCGTCTTTGTCATTAAGGTATATTATTTTTGATGAGAATTTTTCTATATCGCTGTGTTTTACAATTACAGCTAATTGTCTCTCCCTTCCGCCGCGCTTTAAAGATGATATAAAATGAAATATCAATTGTTAATAGGAAATAAGAAAGTTAATAATTGGTTGGAATATGTTCCTATGTTGAATTGTTCCAGAGCTGTTTTCCTTGCTGCTTTTTTAATCTCCCAAAGTCTATTTTCCGGCAGATTCATAATTTCAAATATTTTATTTGCGATGCTTGAAGAGTTTAGATCCTCTGCGATAAACCCGTTATAATTATCTTTGATGAATATTTTATTGTCGCTTACCGGAGTTGTTAATACTAACTTACCGAGCGCCATGTATTCGGCTATTTTTGTTGAAAATGAATACCTGCCTTGCAGATTATTCCGTCTTATTACTATGAACATATCCTGTTCATCAACGACTGCGGTATATTGTTCATTGCTTACATAACCATGCAGCGTTATTGTGCTTTCTAAATTAAATTCCGTGATTTTTTCTTTTATTGCTTGGATGGTTGGTTTAGCACCATAACCAGTAATCGTCAGCATCATTTTTACATCATAGTTTTTCACAAGCTTATTAATTGATTCGATTAGGATGTCAACACCATCTCTATTAAAGCTTATTGATCCAGTGTATCCGATTTTAAATATGCTTCTGCTGATAGAAAAATCTACTTGTTTAAGTAAAGCTAAATGGTTTGCAAGAACTGGAATTCGTATAGTGTTCTTATTTCTCCTTTGAATCCAATTTTCAAGAACGGACGATATAACAATTACTCCATCATATAATCTTACTGACTCATCTTTGATAATGGAATTTACGATTTCAAACATTTTTAAAAATATGAATATGATTTTTTTGATCAGACCTTTAGGATTTAATGTGCTCAGCGTAATTCCCAAACTCCTTTCATTCCGCTCAGTATATACCCTGAATCCCTTTCTTTTTAGTAAATAATGGAAAAATAATTCTTCCCAAAATGTGCTGAAAAAATTATATATAATGAAGACAGTGTTTATTGAATCTCCTTGAAAGTGTTTTAACAAGGTTTGCAGCTGCCTTTTCTTTCGGAAAAAGCAGAAATAACGGTTCATAAAAAAATTTGATCTTCGTATGCTTTCATTACCGGTTATATAAATTCTTTCATCGTTTGGTTGCAGAGCATAGAGGTCATTTTTTATTAGAAGTGATGAGATATACGTAGCGATTCCATCGTTGGTTGAAAGACCTCTTGCATATTCATACATTCTCGAGAATGCAGCACCTGTTTTGCGGCTAATATCTTGATCGGACAGGATTACTGTGTTGTACATTATTTTATTTTGAGTACTTCTCAAGTTTTCTCACGGTATCATTCAAGGTAAGACAATTCTATTATACGTACGAATGTAGACAAGAGGGTTATTTGATCAGATCTGTTGCGGGTTGAAGCTGTTTTATAACTTTGCAAGGATTTCCCGCCGCTATCACGTTTGCCGGGATATCTTTTGTAACAACGCTCCCTGAACCAATAATAGTATTTTCGCCTATAGTAACACCTTTCATTACTATAACACCATATCCCAGCCAAACATTTTCTTTTATGTATATAGGTTTCGGCTTTCCTACACGTGGATCGTCAAGGTGCCAATCGCTGTCTGTGATAAGTGTATTAGCACCGCAGCGAACATTTTTTTCTAAGATTATTTTATCAAAAGCCCCTATAACTGTGCCGCTGAACCCGCAGCCATCCCCAATCTCAATCTGTGCGCCTGATGCATGTGTTGCTATAATGCATCGATGATTTATTCCGATCAAATTCGATTTCTCCTTTGATCTGAAACGACATCCAGATCCGATTACAATTCTTGATCTCCTTCTTCGTTTAAAAATTGTGCGTCCATAAAACGAAATTTGTTTTCCCAATTCTATCCCGATTAACAAACAATAAAAATAATTCCACCATGTTGCTAATTTCATAGTTATAAACAGCATTATGTTGGAAACATAATTAAACAATGAGGTGAGTAAATCACTTAACATGATTAGGTGAAACGGTTATTGCCTCTTTTTTATTATTCTTTTCTTCGATTTCTTGCATTATAGAATTTTTCTTTTCTCGTTCTGAATATAAGCCCCAAATAACAAGTGTTGCCATTACTGTTGTTCTAATGAGTCCCTGCGTACTGAGTATAGCCATCATTGAAATAAAAAGCATCATTATAAAAACTTTGGATTTTGATTTTTTAGCTCTAAGTCTTTCTAATCCTACATAAAAATAATAGATATAGAATGAACCAAAAAAGATACCATAAGATGCAAGCATATCCATAATACCATATCCGGATGTAGAAGCTGCGTGTAGTTTTCCCAAACCCACGAGCGAAGTTGCAGAAATAATTCCTTGACCAAAGATGGGATTCGCATAAATACGTGATAGTCCCACATAAAATGCGAAGAATCTCCCTGATTGCTCTGTTGTTTTTCCTAAATAACTTGAAAATGCGGCATAGGATTCAGATTCATAATGTGCTTGAATTTTTTCTTTAAGAAAATCTTGTGCATAATAAATTTTAATTGAGAAATAAGCAAAAACAATAATTCCTGCTATTTTAATAGGGAGGGTACTTTTCAACCTAACAAAAAACGCAAAAATAACTATAAACAGAGATATATACCCTGATGTAGATAACGTGGTGAGTAAGCAGAAAATAAATACAAGATTTCTTTTATCGAACAATCTTTGTTGTAACAAAGTATTTATTATAATCCCGAGAATTAGGAAAACAGCATATCCACCGGGTTCATGAAAAAGACCCGAATTTCTGTAAAAACCCAGGGCTTGATTAAAGATTAAATTACCCCAAGCTGCTGTATATATAAGTAATGATCTTGGTACGGTTCCCCAGCTATAAGGAAGAACTTGATGAATTGCATTTTGTAAAAAGCTATCAACAAATGGGAGAGTAGATTGCATAAACCATATTGGTGTTGTAAATAATGCAATTGCATAAAGCACCTTCACTAAATATTTAAAAAAGCTAATTCCCAATAGCCGATAAATTAAAAAGGGGATATAAAAACCTAACCATGGATTATAAATTGCAGCAGGGGAAATTGTTTTAAATGAAAGAGACTGCATAGCAATAAGGAAATATACGGCAAGTATAACTAGAGCAATTTTCTTGTCAAATAATTTTATTCTCTTATAAATTGCTAGAGCAATTAAAAAAAATAAAAGAATAACTTGATAGGTAAATGCTGCTGTTGAAAAAAAAGGATTTACGACCATCAACGCAGCTACAGTAATAAAGTAACTCCAAAATTTACTTAATGGTTTTACTTTCCTTTTTTTAATTCTATGTGGAATAATTCCTTCCATAGCTTCCTTTTTTATTTACGAGTTTAAATTTCTATTGTTTTTGTTTGCAGTGAGAATGTAGCCGCTGCTTTGTAGCTCATTAAAAGACTAACTGAGAACATAAAAGTAAATGTAACTATTTGCGAATAGAGCACAATTTTTAAAATGTCAGTTATAATAAATGAAAAAACCAAAAGGGTGGCAACCTGAATTAAAACATACATAATTACATACAGGTACATATAGTTATATTTTTTTAGTATAGCATTGAACATATGACCTAACTTGAACAGAACAAATGGATATGCAAGTACCGAAATTTTTAAGTATGGAAGTGAATCAGTGTACTTGGGGAAAAAATAAACAAAATAATCTAAGGCAAAGTAGATTATTACACTGCTGAGTAAAATGAAACCTATCGAGACAGCATTCATCTTCTTAAACTTCTGCCAGACAGAAATTGAATCGCTTGACTCTCCAATTTTAAATGATAATTTGGGGTATAAATAAGTTGACAATACATTTGGGAACATTGAAACATAGGATAAAACCATGAGAATTGGGGCATATACACCCATCAATCTAACATCGCCGAATTTAATTATATATAATCTTGGAAGAGTGTCTATAAAATTAATTAAAGTCGAAGTAGTAAATAGCGGAAGTCCGATCTTCAGTAAACTGATAAATGCTTCTTTACTAAATTTTGGTTTAATACGAAATGGTCGGTAATAGTGTAAAAGTATAGTATTTACAACCACTTGGATCAGTTCGAAGATTAAGAAACCATAAATACCGAAAAAGATCAAAGGTGCTGCAGCTAATTTAACTATCAGCAATATAAATTGAATATTGCTTAGTTTATTAAATTGATCATCGGATCGAAAAGTACCTGATAAATAAGAAGTATAGAATGTGGCTGTAACCCTAATAAGAATTACACTAATACATGCAAGAAATATTCTATTCAGTTCAAGGTGAAAGATGAAAAAAGGTGCAGCAATTAAAATTAAAATTATATTAAAAAGAGTGAATGATAATGTTGTTTCCGCATACCTTATAGCTGTTTCTTTTTGTCCCGCACCTAAGGCATAAGGTAATTCCCGGTTCATTCCATTAACAACCCCGATTCTTACAAATGAAGCATATGCTTCAAAAGTTGATACCGTTGTCCATATTCCCATTAAATATGGATCAATTTTTCGGAAGGTAAGAAAGCTTACAACTATGGAAATTGGGAGAGATAAAAACGATGAAAGTAAATATTTTGATATCGTTTTATGTCGTGTAAGGAATTTCAGATTCAAATTTGTCTATTAATTAACCTAATTTATTAACTGATCTGGTGCTGTTTCTAATTTTAATATAATTTTATAAAATCTATCGTGTTCCTCTTGAGTTGGCATATTGTTTAGAATGCATGTATCAGCTCTAAAATTTCGTCCATAAGCTTCAAATGAAAATCCTTTAAATACAAGATATAAATAATCTTTTGCTGATTGTATTTGTTCTTTGGAAGGTCTTAAATTATTTTCTGAATGGAATTTTATTAAATCAAAATATTCATTTTTATTTTTTGGCTCAGATACAAAACCAAGGTCACTGTACTTTGGTCTCGCCGCCGCTATTACCGGAACACCTCGAGCAGTGATGTCAGCACCGGCGCTGCTAATCCATACTAATCCGGCTTGTAAGAATGGAAGGAGACTAAAAGTATTTACCTTCTCATCAGAATCAATCACCAAAATATTTGGGATTCC
Source organism: uncultured Ignavibacteriaceae bacterium (assembly GCA_964391015.1). Lineage (GTDB taxonomy): Bacteria > Bacteroidota > Ignavibacteria > Ignavibacteriales > Ignavibacteriaceae > XYD12-FULL-36-8. The sequence continues at coordinate 69,118 of CAYMKU010000014.1, read as the reverse complement.
TTTAGCGATTTCCTTTGCAAGTTTTCCCATTCTTACAACCACTTTACTCTTAACCCAACTTTCTCCTGGATGTGCTCTGATAATTAACTTCAAATTAGGGTTATCCATAAAATAGGTGGTTGTTTGTTCTAAAAATTCTTTGTGGCTGCGGAAAATGGTTTCCCGATTCATCATTGAACTGTCACCAATCACATTTGAAGCAAGTAAAAAAATTTTTTCTTTCCCTTGAATGAAATTTTTTATGTTTGATGGAAGGTCCTTTGCTATTTTTGTTTTTTGTACATTATAAAAATTGTTTAACCATTCATTCTCAGGTTCAGCACCATCTAAAAAATCAAAATACTTCTTTATATCTGTATCTTTATTCTTTTCAAATTTAGATAAATAATTCATCCACCCCCTAACATTATATTCTAGAGCCGGAGCGTTAAAGTTGTATATCATGTGACCAGGTCTCCATGCCCATCCTTCCACACATACTGTTTCTTGTCCTGCATCAATTGCTCCCTGCAATAGCATGCTTGTATCATGGATTATTCCACTATAACATAAAAAAATATGAAACTTACTTCCTTTGCAATATTTGAATAAACGAGCACCATTCTTCGCCGATTTATCTTTTAGGGATAATAATTCTTTACCGTATTTTTCAGGATGATCAACAATTTCTGCAGATTCTATATGGTAATCATAGGCAAGTGCTGCAATGCAAGCGGATTCGTTCTGACTCAAATAATGATGATAGTTGTGCTCATCGTATGCCAATGTCTCGAGATTTACTAATTTTAATCCTGGGATCCTATTTAAAGATGACCAAAATTTTCGTAAGAGAGGACTTTTGTACAGCTTAACAATCTCACCTTCGTTGTAAAGCAAGGTACTTTCAAAACCCATTTGTCTTATTACTGCCGAACAATAAGCAGCCCATTCTATCCATGTGTTATTTCTTAACGCTGTTATTAAAACTTTTCCTTTGGCAGGCGGTACGTTTTCAAGTTTGCTTAACCATTGTTCGATTGCTTGTTTTGAATTACCGATGTGGGAAATTTGGCTTCCAGATAAGCGTTCAAATGAACTTCTTATGACTTCACTATTTTTTAGGATTTTTTTTAACATTTTTTATTTTTGATACAACGCACCAACACTATAAGCCTGACCACTGTCTTCAAGAAATTTAATCCAATTTTTATCGACTTCCTCATTAATAAAATCGTATTTAATATTTCCCTTAGCTTCAGAAAATTTCAACCAATTAAATGCATTGCTAAGTCCAAATTCATGGTAGTAAAATATTTTGACTTTATTAAAACCAACAAATTTACCAAGTAATTCTAAACTTTTACCGCTGAAATAATAATTATGCACTTTTCGAAAGAAAAATTGTTTATATGCTGATGGATATAATTTTAATAAAATATCATTTAAGTTTGGTGTAAATAAGATTAATTTCCCATTCACATCTAACATTTTATAAATGTTCTGTAAATAAGTAACTGGGTTTGAGGTATGTTCGATTACATGTATTGAAAGGCCAAGGTTTATACTTCGTTTATAAAGTCTATGCGCAGATTTTAACGAAGCAAAATATTTGTGCTCCCTTTCTTCTAATGATTTTTTAAAACCTAAAAAGGGTTCAACAGCAATTGTTATTTTTGATATACCTTTTAACAAATCGAGGATAGTTCCTCCTCCGCATCCAAAATCTGCTACTATATTTCCCCGTTCAATATATGGTAATATAAATTTCGAGTAGCTAATTTGTTGAACATCATGTTCTTTAAAGTAGTTTTCTATAGATGCTGAGTTGTTGACCAAATTTCGATAAGTATCATCTTTATAATATATTTTAGGCCTTGGTTTGAGTTTGGCGTAATGCCATTTTTTATCATATATAATTTTATAACTATTCTTAGTTAGCTGTCCAGGCTTACCATCCCTAATTTTGCCATAATATAGAATTTCTTCCATTAGGTGTCCTATAATTTTCTAATATTCTTTGGTATTATTTGTTACTTTATTTTCTAATAATGATTTTTTCTCTTCAGAATGTATAAATTAATCTGGGCGTAAAATTTGGGATTTATTTATAATTATAAATTTTTTATTAAAAAATAATTCCCTTTTCCACTAACTTTCATTTTTAAAGTTTTCTCTCCTAAGAATTCTTTAACTGCTAATAACGCTCCAGGCCATCTTGTCTCGCTTGGTTCAATTGATAAAACATCATCGAATACAATTATTCCACCCATAGTCACCTTATTATATAAATTTGTTAATACATCTTTATATGACTGATATAAATCTGCGTCCACATGTAATAGAGCAATGGGTTCATTCGGGTGTTTTAATAATGAATTGCCAAAAAACCCTTTTGTTATAACCAAACTTGAATCATCAAAACCAATTCCAGCTTCGGTTAAAACTGTTTTAATGAATTCAGGTGTATATAGATATCTCCCGCTAGGTGATTTTGACCAATCACCTTTCTTCGGTCTTCTGTAAGAATCATCTTCTTTCGTCGGTTCAGGAAATCCTTCGAAGCTGTCATAAGCATAGATTTTTCTTGAACCGCCTTCTTCGGCTTTAAGAAGATTATTGATAGCAGATATTATAGCCAATGATCGTCCTCTTCCCACGCCACATTCAACAATACTCCCATCTATACCTATTAGAAGCTTGAAATATTCGTACCATGTTAATGTATCTCTTATATTGTAAATGTTTAGCTGATGATATTTTTCATCCAAATCGGATTTATGTGCTGGTTCAATTAAACTTAATAACTTCATGTCTGAAAAAAATTATAGTTTTTCAATTAGTGTTTTTCTCTGCATTGGATCCTGTTCAGCAATTAGTGGATCTGTATAATAAGAATCATTAACTAAATGAGTAGTGGAAATTTCTTCAATAACTGCACCATTGTCAGAATAAAAAGAATGTAGTACACCGCGCTCAATTGTAACTATATCACCTTTAGTTATTTTTTGTGTTATGCCGTTCAAGGTAAGATTCAAGTCACCGTGGAGCATATGGAAAGTTTCTTCCTTTTTCATATGTTTTTGTTCAGGGTGGTGTTGCTGAGGAAAAACGACGATAATTTTTTTGCAGTATTCTCTGTTCACTAAATTAACGATCAAGCATCCAAATCGGCTGTAGTTTTCTAGCCCATAATGATGATTTAATTCAACTGTATAATTTTTTGATAGAACAATATTTGTTTCTGCTAAAAGGGCTTTCGCTTGGTGAATGATATATCTTATCTTATGATACGTATCTTCAACGTACGTTTCAAATAAGCCATCACCAGCTTCATAGTCTTTGCTGGCGACATAGCGTGCACGGATTCTTCCAAACTCTCCTGAAGTTACTTGTCCCTTTGCACAAGGCATCGCAAAAAATACGTCATATTCACTTATAAAACTTCCTTTTTTTACAGATTTATTTAAAAAGACTCCTCTTTTTAATGATAATATAGATTCAGATTCCTCCTGTAAAGAAGTTTTTATTTCATTGCCGAGTATTACGCGCGCTGTTAAGTATGCTTCAATCCATTTTTCAACTTGTTCTGGTGTTAAAGAATATGTGTTTAATTTTATTTTATCAGTTGCAATGCCAACATGTCTCTCAAAAATTTTAGCACCTTGTGCGGCTGCAAGTTTAATTACATCTATATTGTCCGGAGCTTCGTGACCCGAATATCCGATTGGAATGCCCGGATAACGTGAAATCATTTTTTGAATAAAATTGAGGTTTAAATATGCATCTGGTGCAGGATAAACTCCTATGCAGTGCAAAATTCCGACCTGCGGAAGTCTGTGAATAAGGAAGGAAGCAATATTATCTATTTGCCATAACTCCAACCCTCCCGTTGATGCAATAACAGGTTTTTGAGTCAGTGCTATTTTAGTTATAAGAGGCCAATCATCGGCGCTGCAGCTTGCTATTTTTATTACATCAATTTCGTGCTCCATTATTAAATCAACTGAGCTCTCATCAAAAGGTGTACATACTGAAATCAATCCTTGTTCTTTTATTTCACCTACTAATTTTAAGTAATCATCATTTTTCAGTTCAGTTTCTAAGAATCTGCTTATATGCTTTGCAGTTTTGTTATTTCTGTGATCCGGGTGAATAAAGGTATCGAGGTATCTATACTGTAATTTAATCCCGGCATTTATTGCATATTTTTTTGCAATTCTTCCCATTTCTTTAATAATTTTTATACCATGCTGCACATCTCCCTGATGGTTATTTGCTATTTCAAATATGAAAAAATTATTAAATGATATCATCCTTTGATTCTCCCTAGATTATTTCGTTAATATTCAAATTTCTATCATCTATATAAAAATCAGCTGCAGGCTTTCCAAAAGTCAGCTCATGATACTTAACACCCCAATCTATAAGCTGCTTCATTGTAACATTTTTCCAATCGATCTTTGTCACAGTACCTCTGGCTGTAAACAAAATTATTTTATTACCAGCTTCATATAATTTGTTAATCTTGTTAATATTACTAATTAATGGTTCGGCTAAAATATAATTGTTATCGGGTGTTAAAGTTGCTATAATGCCATCAATATCAAAGCAATATGTTTTAATCTCTTTTTTTAAAATGTACTTTAGCTCAAGCATTTTTTGCTCGGTTCTTTCAAAATCTTTTTCGTTATCTATATCAAATTCACTATCCATTATATATCCAAGGATTTTATTACCGCTTAAAGATTTCTTTTTTAGAATAGTATCTGTTTTTATTACATCAATCGAAGCATTTTGAAAGTAAGACAATGGTAATTTTTGTCTTGGCTGATTATAGGGCTCAAAAATTTCTGTGTTATTAATAATTGGCTTTAATTCATGATCATTGTCCAAAAACCACATCTTGTATGGAGTATGAGCATCATTTTTCACTACCGATCTAATGCAATCTGCATTTGAATCAGCCAAGAGCATATTAATCATATTATCAATATCTTGGCTGTTTCTTATAGGGTGTGTTGGCCTTAGGTGTACACAAATTTCAGGTGTATAGTTTTCATTTTCACTTAACCAATTTAGTGCTTGAAAGAATACATCTCTGTCGTTTGATTCGTCGGTTGAAATTTCCTCTGGACGCAGGAAAGGTACTTCCGCTCCATATTTTCTTGCGATTTCTGCATACAATTTACTATCAGTGCTTACAATTACACGATTTATCAGTTTTGAACTTAATGCGTGCTCAATACTGTATGCTATTAGTGGTTTGCCGAGAAGCGTTCTTATATTTTTATGCGGAATTGTCTTTGACCCTGATCGAGCAGGAATGATTGCTAAAATTTCCATTTATTGTTCAAATAAATTTATAAAATGGTATGCAGCTACAGTAGAAAGTTGAAGTTTACGCTAAACTTCACTAATTCTGTCTCAATGTATGCACAAACTCAATAGATGCGCGTGCATCTGGTATTGTAAATCCACTTCCTAGTAAAGTTCTTCGATATACTTCCGTATGTAATTCTGTAAAGCCTTCTGTAAATTCAATCTCTTTATCATCCATTTTGATAGAGCGATAAGTATCTCTTCCGTTTTTCTTCATATCGTCGGGTAAGTCTTTTTTATCAATTGATAAGTACCACAGTACATTCGCATTCTCTAATTCCAGTTCGCCTTTCATTTTATCTGGTTTATCCGAAAGTGTTTTTTGACTTACGGGTTTGCCAAACAACCACATCAGTAAATCAAAAAAATGGATACCAATATTTGTTGCTATGCCGCCTGATTTCTGTGAATCGCCTTTCCATGAATAATCATACCATTTACCTCGCGAAGTGATATAAGTTAATTCTACTTTATATTTTCTCCAATTTTTTTTAATATCAATATTTTCTTTTAATGCAATTAGAGATGGATGAACTCGTAATTGAAGGATAGTATAAATTTTTTTTCCGTATTCTTCCTCAAGTTTTTCGAGCAAATCGAGATTCCATGGATTTAGAACCAGCGGTTTTTCACAGATTGCGTGTGCATCATTTCTTAAAGCTAATCTTATATGCGCATCATGAAGATTATTTGGCGAGCATATCGAGAGATAATCAATCCCTTCTCCAATTCTTCGTAATTTGTCAAGGTGGCGATCAAATCGTTCAATTTCTGTGAAAAACGAAGTATCAGGAAAGTACTGGTCTAATATTCCAACCGAATCATGTGGATCAGCAGCTGCAACTAAAGTATTTCCTGTATCCTTAATTGCTTTTAGATGTCTTGGTGCTATATAACCTGCTACTCCTGTGATTCCGAATTTATTCAATTGTTGCCTACTGCTTTATGATATTAATTAAGATTATAGTAATAAATATATGATAATTTCTTAAAATTCAAATTATATTTCAAGTAGACAAAATCCAGTATGTCACTTTCAACTTCTATCTACTGAACTCTGTCTTTATTCACATAATTTCCTTCTCCGGCAAGAAGAATTCCCAGTATGCCATATTGAATTATGCAGAAGTTCCAGTACTCGTTCCAATAGGAAAAATAATTGATTGTAACAAAAAGAATTGCTAAGGGGATTATAAAAACATTATATTTTTTATTTAATAAAGGTTTAGTACTCAACGCTGGTTTAATAATACTGAAATAGATAAAGATAAATAACCCAAGACCAATTACTCCCATTTCATAATAAATACTTATTAAACCGCTTCTGCGATTAAAGAGCGATCCTGGATCAACGTTTTCTTCAAATGAATTTGGAGCGTATTTTTTTCTTATCCAGGTACTTTTTACTGCGTATTTGGAAGTGTAGGGAATCTTTTCTCTACCGTTATTTATTGATGAGGAATTTATCTTATTTCCAATGCTAAACTGAAGAAAACTTGCACGGCTTAGAAATGTTCCAGGACCGCTGCCCAAGAAAAAGGTCAAAGGTTCTTCAAAGGGAAGCTTAAATGCCGATTTCAGTAGCTGATATTTTGGTGAATTCTTAAATGAATTTGATAGGGTATTAAAGTTATAATTCTCCAGTTTAAAAGTTAAAATTGATAATGGCAAAGGTTTTTCTTTGAGTATGGAGATGCTGAGAATTGACATTACTAATATAACAAATGCTGCAGCTGCAATTTTTAATTTTTTCCCTCCCGTAAAAATAAAATAGCCCGGTAAGATAATCACCAATAAGATGAGAAAATATTTCGCATCAATTAGAAACAAAATGGGTAAACTGAATACAGCTAAAACTATCTCCCTTAAAGAATTATTTAGGCTCAAACGTGAAGTACCCCTTAAACTTAAAACACAAATAACAAACCCAATTGAAATATAAGCAGCTGCAATATGTGCGTTTGCAGTTCCCCCGTTCCAAAAATCTGGATGTATGGCTGGCTGTAGGACTGATTGAATTGTTATCAACCCAATAGTTAGTGAAACTAGGTTCAAGAAAAAATTGAGTAACTCGTCTTGAATATTATCGGCATTGACGAGAAAAAGACTAAAGAATATAAATTGAATGAAAAATGTAAACACAAAAAGGGGAAAAGAAAGCGGGTTAAATTCAATAAACTGATTTATAATATATGATAATATTCCCCATAAAAAAAATATATATATTGAATTTAATGGCGAGCGAAAAGGTAATAATAGTTTTTTATTAAAAAGTACTATAGTAAGTATTATAAAAGCAAGATGAAGCTGATAGTCAATTGTGAAGGGAATGAAAAAAGTGAGCTTAAGATAATTTTTTATCTGTTTTGCATAAAAAAAATAGATGCCTAATCCAAGCAATAAACATATTAACCCATATTTAATGGGATAAAATATTAAATGGTCGTCCTCTAAATCTTTTAAAGATGGTCCAATATAAAGTAACGCACCTAAACCAAGAAACAATATAACTTGGTAAAGGTCATTTAGCCAAATTGGTTCCCGCCGAATTGATCTCATGTGGAACTGTAATAAATATGTAATTTGGGATTAAGTATTAGGTTGGTTTATAAATTCTTCTTTCCGGATTTTGCTCCTACTATTTATGTACCCGTGAAGAATTTGCCCTCACACAAAAATTTATATTAAAATTCTATTAATTTAAGAATGAACATCTTTCGAATGCTTCTTTTTTCGATATTTCTTTTCGCCTTCGGATGAATAATAATAGTAATACTTGTAGTAACTCCCATAGCCTTGTTTGCTGCTAAAGTTATTGAGTACAGTTCCAATGAAATGCGATTGATCGGCTCGAATAAGCTGAACACCTCGTTCCAATAAATCTGCTTCGGTCTTATTATGGGATACGACTAATATAGTGCCATCAGATTTTGTTGCTAAAATTTCGGCATCCGTAACTGCAACAATTGGTGGTGAGTCAATTATAATGTAGTCGAATTCATTCCTCGCCTTTCTCAGCAGTTCATCCATTTCTAAAGAATCTAAAATCTCCGATGGGTTTTGTGATATTGAACCAGATGTAATTAAGAATAAATTCTCTGTGCTTGTGGGGATAATAAGCTTTTCGTATGGAAATTTTTCTGTCAGGTAGTTAATTAACCCGGGTTCTTTATCTCTTTTAAAAACTTGGTGAAGCCGTGGTTTTCTAAGGTCGGCGTCTATCAATAATGTTTTCTTTTTACTGTGCGCAAAACTTCCAGCCAGATTTAACGCAATTGTAGTTTTGCCTTCCTGAGGTGCTGGAGATGTAATTAAAATTATTTTGAAGGTTTCTTTATTATTTTTTGAAAACTGAACACGGGTTCTTAATGCACGGATTGATTCACTCGCAATAGAGCTTGGAAATCTCTCAATAATAAAGTCTGCGCCATTTGCACTCTTTCCATTCAGCTCATCTACTTTCGGTATCCAGGCCAGAACATTTGCATGTCGTTTTTCTATCTCCTCAGGTGTTTTAACAGTATCGTCGAAATAATTTTTTATAAATACAAAAGCGAGACCAAGTGCTAGTCCAATCAATAAGCCAGTCATTACAATAAGTAACCTATTGGGTTTTGATGGTGAACCAGGGACTCTTGCATCATCTATAATAAGTACATTACCTGGTTGCGATTCTTCGTTTATCACTGCTTCTTGATACTTTTGCTCAATTAGTGTAAAAAGCTTTTCGGTAGATTCCCTTGTCCGCTTAAATCTTGCCAAATCGAGGGTCGTTTTAGGAAGCTTATTAAATTTTTCATCATATTGTTTAACTATATTGGTTAAGCTATTTAAAGAGTTTCTATACGACTGATTTTGTACCTCCTTTTCAATTATCTTTTGAGATAATGCTCGTACTTCTTCGGGGCTGCTTGCTAAAATCCCGGTTTTAAGAATCTTAACCTTATCATCAAGTTTAGATTGTAATTCCTGTATCTTCGTATCATATTCCTTAACTTTCCCGGAAATATCAATATTCCCTTCAGATTTTACCAACGCTAAGTCCTTATTCAATTGAAGCTCAGCGATTTGATTTTGTAAAGCTCTTATATAAGACTCCGATGTTTGGCTCTCTAAATAACTGGCAAGTTTTGGATCCTGTTTAGCAAGTTCTTGTTTGTATTGAGTGAGCATTCCTTCTGAAGCAGTTAGATCGATTTTTGTAGCGTTCATCCTCGATTCAAATTCGGATAGTAAATTTATCAATGATTGTGCCTGCACATCTAATACTACCATTCCACCTTTTTCTTGATAAGATCTTAACGTGTCTTCCGCACTTTCAAGCTGTTGTTTCTTTTCTGCTCTTTGTTTTTCTAGAAAATTTTTCAGATATGTTAATTGATCCCTGTTCACTTCAAGATTAAACCTTCTATATATTTCAGCATATAATTCTGCTACCAGGGTTGCTTCTAGCGGAGACGGTGATTCAGCCGCTATAATAATAACATCCAATCCTTTTTTTTGTTCAATAGTAACATTATTTGAAAGTAAACCTACTAATTGAGGGACGGTTAGTAATTTTCTATAGTTATTGCCGAATGCCTTAGCGTAAATAAGTTTATATTCTTGTATATTCTTTGATGTAACAACTGAATCAATTAAAGATTTTGCAATTTTATCTCTAAGATTATAGCTCTTCAAAATCTCAATTTCATTATTAATAAACCTATCATCACCAAAATCACTCAGTCCGCTAAGCCCTTGATTCTGCAAAATGTTACCGCCTGTCTTTGTAATCTTTATTGAACAGCTTGATACATAAATATCAGGAAGTCGAAAAGCATAAAATGTTGCACCAACAATGCTAATTAGCACAATAACAAAGAAAATCCAGAGGTTATTTCGTACTAGGACTATATAATCCTTTAATGTACTGCCTTCAAACTCTGATTCTTCTACTTTAATTTTGTCTGTATTCATTATTGCTCTTTTTGATTTATGTTATCGAGTAATACTAATAATTAACGTTGCAATAGTAGCTAGTACGGTCGTTACTGAAAGATAAAAGCTAACATCTTGCCGAAGGAAATAACGTGGTTCACCGGGTACGATTATCATATCACCAGCAAATAACCTTGGAAATTTAGTATTAGATTTAATATCATCGTTCCACATTAGGTCATTGTAATCACATCTAAGAAGTGTCGTCGTGGAATCCAAGTTTGTTCTAAGAATTCGAATATCTTCGAGTCTTGATTCTTCCGTGGGGCCACCTGCTAATGAGATAAAATCATTTAAACTGCTTCGTGCAGGGATTACATAGTAACCTGGGAATTTTACATAACCCCAAATTTGTACTTTAATATTAATTCCGGTTGGATCTGAGAAATCAAAAAAACCTGTTTGTTGCCTAGCTTGATATTTAAGTGAGCCAATCTGAACATCGTCTTGGGCAAAAGAGGGTAGTTCAAAAAGTACAATTGCATTTATGACTAATAATATTTTTTTTAACATTTTCCTGCTCTATTAGTTTTATAAAGACTCTTTTAAAACAGTAATATAAACATTTACACCTTATTATCACTGAATAATAAACAGTTTGTATTATTATTTCTTGAATGGGTATTTTCCAAGCTGTATATGTGTCTTTTAATTACACCTTCGGTTTATGAGTCACATTACTTTTAGATAATATGTCTTGAATTAAAAAATAGAAGTTAAATTCATCCCACAAATGTGATTATCAACTTAATAAAAGATGATAATCTTTTCAGGGATTAAATTTTGCATTTATATTGTCTCAAAATAAATGCCATATAAATTGCGATTTCATTGGAAATTTTCAGTCAAATATGGATAGCGAATCTTATTTTGAGATTTCAAAAATAAAAAATTCTTTTCTCTTTCTCTATTTATTATGCTGAATACATTCATTTTTGGTCAAAATCTCTTGTGTATGGTTATAAATGAAAATAATCTATTCGCCTATTTAAGGTCAATTTTAGAATTCTTCTGTTGCTACAGTTAAAAATTTGTTGGATAATCCTGACTTTTTCACTTCCCAAACAAAAGGCAATTATTCAGAAGTATGTTATCTCAAGATATTCTTTGCTTAATTTGGATAAAACTAGATTGTGAATGGCTTCGGTTTAATTTAATAAGAGGTGAAGTGCGTGGCTTTGTATCTTACCATAAATAATTAATAGTACCGATTTGCAACGATGTAATAATGACTTATATTAGCGGAGAGGGCGAGATTCGAACTCGCGGTACAGTGTTACCCGTACGACGGTTTAGCAAACCGTTGGTTTCAGCCACTCACCCACCTCTCCAGTGCTGAAATTTCACTTGTTTTATCTTTACAAAGATAATACATCCCACTCTGAAAAAAAATTCAAGATTCTATCTAATGTAAATTAAGTTCTTATAAACGTGGATAAATTATTTCAACTCAACTTTGTTGTTTGATTACATTCATTAAGCTAAATTTGATTTACAAATTTAGCAAACTCAGTCTTACCTAAAATGCAAAGATTTATTGGTGTAGATTATTTTGATTTGGAATCTCTTCTTTCTGAAGATGAGAAACTTATTCGTGATTCAGTCAGGGATTTTGTGTCGATCGAAATTATTCCAGTTATTGAAAAATACAATCGTGAATGTAAATTCCCTCATCATTTGATTTCTAAAATGGCCGAGCTTGGGTATTTAGGAGCAACTCTTCCTCAAAAATATTCTTGTGCAGAATTAAACAATGTATCTTCCGGTTTAATCATGCAGGAGCTTGAGAGGGGTGATAGCAGTATTAGGAGTTTTGTGTCTGTTCAAAGTTCATTGGTTATGTATCCTATTTTTACTTTCGGATCGGAAGAACAAAAAGAATTATGGTTGCCACTGCTTGCACGGGGTGAAAAGATCGGCTGTTTTGGACTAACTGAACCTGATTTCGGTTCAAACCCCGGTGGCATGGTTACAAAAGCTCAAAAAGTGCAAGATGGGTATTTACTAAGCGGGGCTAAAATGTGGATTACGAACGGAACTATTGCAGATGTGGCTATCGTTTGGACAAAACTAGATGGTGAAATTATAGGATTCTTAGTTGAAAAGGGAATGCGAGGATTTTCTGCACCCGAAATGAAAGGAAAGCATTCACTTCGAGCATCTATTACGTCAGAACTTATCTTTGATAATGTCTTTATTCCCGAAAAAAATGTTCTTCCTAAAACGGAAGGACTAAAGAGTGCTCTTATGTGTCTGAACCAAGCACGGTATGGAATTGCTTGGGGAGTAGTTGGCGCAATGATTGCGTGCTATGATACTGTATTGAATTATTCTAAATCACGAATTCAATTTGGAAAACCGATTGCTTCATTTCAGATGACTCAAGAGAAATTGGTTTATATGCTTACCGAGATTACTAAAGCTCAACTGTTGAATCTTCAGTTAGGTAGGTTGAAAGACAATCGTAAATTGAGACATACGCAAGTGTCATTGGCCAAAAGAAATAATTGTGAAAAGGCATCTGAGATTGCAAAATTGGCAAGAGAAGTTCTTGGGGCAAATGGCATTTTGGATGAATACCCTGTTATGCGTCATCTGGCTAATCTTGAATCGGTTCGGACATATGAAGGTACCCATGAAATGCACACTCTCATTATAGGTGAAGATATCACAGGTATTTCAGCATTTGAATGATATAATGATATATAAAATATTTACATGAACAAAATTAAAACAGCGCTCACTTTTGATGATGTACTTCTAGTACCGTCTAAATCAGCAGTATTACCTAGAGAGGTAGATATTTCTACTAATCTAACTCCTGAAATAAAATTAAATATTCCACTTATTTCTGCGGCCATGGATACGGTAACTGAGTCAGCAATGGCAATTGCAATGGCGCGTGAGGGCGGAATTGGAATCTTGCATAAGAACATGAGTATTGAGGCGCAGTGTGATGAAGTTGATAAGGTTAAAAGGTCAGAGAGTGGGATGATTAGAGATCCTATCACACTTCATCCTGAAAATACTGTTGAGGATGCTTTAAATCTAATGAGGAAGTATAGTATTTCTGGCATTCCGATAATAGATGGAAAACATAAACTAGTTGGTATTATTACAAATCGGGATTTAAGATTTGAACCTAACCGAAAACTGAAAGTAAAAGATTTGATGTCTTATAAGAATTTGATAACTGCTCCTCAAGGGACGAACTTAGAGAAAGCAGAAAAAATTCTGGAGCAATATAAAATTGAAAAATTGCCGGTTGTTGATTCAAATGGAATCTTAAAAGGTTTAATTACTTTTAAGGATATCCAGAAAAAGAGGAGTCATCCTAATGCATGTAAAGATGAACATGGGAGATTAAGAGTGGGAGCAGCAATCGGAGTTACTTCTGATAGTATTGATAGATTTGGTGAACTTACTAAAGCAGGAGTTGATGTAGTGGTGATAGATACTGCACATGGTCATTCAGTTAAAGTTTTAAGAATGATTAAAGAGATTCGATATAAATTTAGATATGAGCAAATAATTGTTGGAAATATAGGTAGTTATGAAGCATCACTTGATTTATTAAATTGTAAAATAGATGGTATTAAAATTGGCATCGGTCCTGGGTCCATTTGTACTACTAGAGTAATTGCTGGAGTGGGTATCCCGCAAATCTCCGCAATCTCAGAAGTTTATAGGGGAGCAAGGCGAAAAGGAATTCCAATTATAGCTGATGGCGGGATCAAGCAAACTGGTGATGTTCCAAAGGCAATTGCTGCAGGAGCAGATTCTGTTATGATAGGTGGTTTATTTGCCGGTGTTGAGGAAAGTCCTGGTGAAAAGGTCTTGTTTGAAGGAAGAAGCTTTAAAATATATCGTGGGATGGGCTCTATTTCCGCAATGAAAAAAGGAAGTAAAGACAGGTATTTTCAAGATGCTGAAGATGACATAACCAAGTTAGTCCCGGAAGGAATCGAGGGTAGAGTTCCATTTAAAGGTCCGTTAGCGGATACGATATATCAATTTATAGGTGGTCTACGAGCTGCCATGGGATATTGTGGAGCGAAAAATATTGGTCAGTTAAAAACCAAAACTAAATTTATCAAAGTCACCTTGGCGGGATTAAAAGAAGGTCATCCACATGATGTAATCATTACAACTGAACCGCCTAACTATTTTACGCCGAAAACATAATTAAATTACCGGATTTTGAAAGAAAAGAAAATTTGCTAGAGATTATTCTTAAATGTTCAAAGTACTAGTCATTGCATATTACTTCCCACCATTAGGTTTAAGTGGGGTTCAGCGAACGCTAAAGTTCGTAAAGTACATGTCATCATTTGGTTGGCAGCCAACAGTAATTACTACAGGTAATATTGCTTATTTTGCCCATGATACATTCCTTCAGGCCGAGCTAAACAAACTTAATATAAATGTGATCAGAACAAGTTCATTCGATCCGAATTCAGTCCTATCAAAATTCGGTACGATCAAGATGCCTGATGAGAGAATTCGTAAAGTGCTTAATCTGCTTAGTCAAACTTTTTTTATTCCCGATAATAAAATTTCTTGGTCAAAGAAGGCATTTGATACTGCATCTGATATTCTCGCTAGAGAAAAATTTGATGTCATTTTTGTGTCGGGGCCACCATTTTCAGCATTTAATATTTCAGCCAAACTCAAAAAGAAATTTGATATTCCGCTTGTTGTAGATTATCGTGATCTTTGGTATAAAAGCTATTTTGCTTTTTATCCTACGCCTTTTCATTCATTGCTGCATAAAAGAATGGAATACACTGCTCTCAAAGCCGCCGATAAGGTGATTGTGACCAATAGAAAGATAAAAGAAAAATTATTAGACTTCTACAAATTTCTAACTTTTGATGATGTTGTGATTATTCCACATGGATTTGATTCTGAAGATTTTTCAAATGCAAAAATAATCCCCAAAACCACGGATAGAATGGTGATAACCTATTCGGGTATTTTTTTAGAGTATAACACACCTAAATATTTTTTAGAAGCATTTAAATTGATAACCAAAGAAAGACCTGATATAGCTTCCAAAATAGAACTGCACTTTGTCGGACATTTGAGGAAAGAAAATAGAAAGCTTGTAAAGAAATTAAAGCTGGAAGAATTTGTAAAGGATTTCGGTTATATGAACCACGATGAAGCTATTCAAAAAATAATGTCAAGCGATATATTATGGTTCATGATTGGTCGAAAAAGAAATATTGATGCAATTTTACCTGGGAAAATGTTTGAATATTTTGGTTCAGCAAAGCCGGTTATTGCTTGCGTACCTGAAGGAGCAGCAAAATCAGCTGCGATTGAATATGGCGCATCGTTCCTTACTGCACCTGAAGATGTCCAAGTGATAAAAGATACAATTCTTAGAGTTTACAGACTTTATTTGGAAAAACAATTGCCTTCGCCGGATCAAAACTTTATTGATAAACACAGAAGAGATTTTCTGACAGAAATATTAATCAAACAATTTCGGCTCTTGATTAAGGATGTTGTGGTTTGAGAGTAGCTTTAATCGGTTCTGGTGGACGCGAACATGCTATAGCTTACAAACTTATTGATAGTCATCAGTTAGGAAAACTTTATATCCTTCCAGGAAATCCCGGCACTGCCCAATTGGGAGAGAATGTTGACATAAACATTAATGATAACGATGCAGTTTTGAAATTTTGTCTTCATAAGAATATTAATCTTGTAATAATTGGACCTGAAAAACCCCTTGTAAATGGACTTAGTGATTTACTAAGAGCCAATTCGATTATAGTATTTGGACCCAGTTTGAACGCAGCTAAGATCGAGTCTGAAAAATCATACGCAAAAAAACTGATGAAAAAATATAACATCCCAACTGCAGAGTATGTTGAGTTTTCATCGAAGGATTATTCAGTGGCTAAAGAGTATTTAAAAACATCAATATATCCTAAAGTAATTAAAGCAGATGGATTGGCTTCAGGCAAAGGGGTTATAATCTGTGACACTTTTGTCGAAGCGGAACATGCTTTGAATAAAATTTTTAAGGAAAAAATATTTGGAAGTTCCGGTGACAAAATTGTTATTGAAGAGTTTTTGATTGGTGAGGAAGCTTCAATTTTTGCAATAACTGACGGTGAAAAATTTGTAACACTTCCTTCAGCACAAGATCACAAAAAAATAGGGGATAACGATACTGGAAAAAACACTGGTGGAATGGGTGCGTACTCTCCGACACGGATTATAACTCCTGAAATTTTATATGAAGTAGAAGATAAAATAATTTCACCAACTCTTAAAGCACTGTCAAATGATAATAATAAATTCATAGGATGCCTTTATTGTGGATTAATGATTACAAAAGACGGGCCTAAGGTAATTGAATTTAATTGCAGATTCGGTGACCCTGAAACGCAGTCTGTTCTTCCATTGTTAGATGGTGATTTTTTCGAGCTGCTCTTATCAGCAGCTTCTGGTTCGTTAAACGCTGACGCTGTGAAATATAATGGTGGATCATCTGTGTGTGTAATTGCTGCTTCAAAAGGATATCCCGATAGCTTTAACACAGGGTACAAAATTTCTGGTTTGGATAAAATTGATGATTCCGAAATTATTGTATTTCACTCTGGTACTAAACGTGAGGGAGATAGATTACTAACAAATGGTGGGCGTGTTCTCGGAGTTACCTCAATTCTTAATGAAAACAATATTTTAAAAGCTCAACAGAAAACTTATAAAGCAATTCAGAATATTCAATTCGACAATATTTATTTCAGAAAAGATATTGCTAATAGAGCAATTAAAATGAAATAAATATCCTTTTTGTTCTTGATAAGAGAAATAATGCAAGTTACAAAGTAAACATTTCTATTCAACAGCAACTTTGCCTACAATGTTTTTCTCCAAAGTTACATTAGTTACTTCTTTTGTCTTTTCAGATAAGTAAGTGTATATGACTGGGATTACGAATAAAGTGAGTACTGTTGAGAACATAAGACCGCCAATCACTGCTATTCCCATAGATGATCTGCTTTCAGATCCTGCACCGAGAGCCAATGCAATTGGAAGAGTTCCAAGTGTCGTGGATAAGCTTGTCATGAGAATTGGGCGAAGACGCAATCGGGCAGCTTCTTTCACTGCCTCAACAACATTTAACCCTTGTGCTTTTTTTTGATTTGCAAATTCAACAATTAAAATTCCATTCTTTGTAACGAGACCAATCAACATAATCTGTCCAATTTGGCTAAAGATGTTGAGTGTTTGGTTAAAGTACCAAAGTGAAATTACTGCCCCAGCAATAGCAAGTGGAACAGTAAACATTATAATTAGAGGATCACGAAAACTTTCAAACTGTGCCGCAAGTGTTAAATAGATCAGCACTAATGCTAACAGAAATGTAAATAGAAGGCTTGATGAACTTTCGACAAAATCTTTGGAGGCACCCTGTAGTGCAGTTGCAAAGCTTTCATCCAAAACTTTTTTTGCAATTTTATCCATTGCTGCAATGCCATCTCCAATTGTTTTGCCTGGTGCAAGACTTGCAGAGAAAGTTGCACTTACGTATCTATTAAATCTAAAAAGTTGAGGCGGGCTGCTTCGTTCACTCAAAGTCACAAGATTATCTAACTGAATCAATTGTCCATCTTTATTTCTAACATATATTGAAGTTAAATCAACCGGTTTATTTCTATTTTCTTTGAAGACCTGACCAATTACCTGGTACAATTTTCCGTTCATAACATAAAATCCGAAGCGTTGTCCGCTGTAAGCTAATTGAAGCGTCTGTGCAATATCTAAAGCCGAAACGCCAAGCTCTCTTGCCTTTGTTCTATTGATTTCAACTGTTATTTCAGGTTTATTGAATTTTAAATCCACATCAACATTAGCAAATGTTGGGTCTTCTTGTGCGGTTTCTAAAAACTTTGGAATTACGCTTCTAAGTTTTTCAAAGTTGGCTGCTTGAATTACATACTGAACCGGTAAACCACCACGTCTTGTTGAAATTGATTGACTTTGTACTACAAAGGATCTCGCATCATTTAACTTTCTTGTTAATCCGGTAAGTTGTTCAGCAATTTCTTGCTGTGATCTTTTTCTATACTTTGCATCTTTCAAAATTAATCTAACAAATCCGCTATTGGCTGCATTAGAACCTCCACCGCCTGCAGTGACTGAAATGATCGCGTCTTTTTCTTTAACAGATTTTTGAACAACATCGCTCATCTCAGTAATGTATCTGTCCATCGCTTCGTAGGAAGTTCCTTCCGGCATTGTAGATTGAATCCGTATCTCACCGCGATCTTCAATAGGAGCAAGTTCGGATTGTAGTGAAGCACCGACAAAGTAAATCAGAAAAATTGAAGCAATCATTATCAAAGGAGCCAGCCATCTTTTCTCCATAAAAGAATTCAAAGTATTCTTATATGAATTTTCCATCCATGAAAAGAAAGGTTCAGTTTTGTAGTAAAACCAACTGTGTTTCTCCTTTGTTCGTAAAATTCTTGAACTAAGCATTGGAGTTAAAGTGAGTGCAACAAATGCTGAAATAATTACAGAACCTGCAATGACAACACCAAATTCGACGAATAATCTGCCTGTAATTCCCTGCAGAAACATTATCGGGAGAAATACTGCTGCAAGAGTAATAGTTGTTGAAACAACTGCAAAGAAAATTTCTGATGTTCCTTTTATGCCTGCTTCAATGGGATTCATCCCATCTTCAATCTTTCGATAAATATTTTCAAGTACAACTATTGCATCATCAACAACAATTCCGATAGCAAGCACTATACCTAACAATGTGAGAACATTTATTGAAAAATTAGCCAGATACATAATAAAGAAAGCGCCGATTAGAGAAACAGGAATTGCGATGATAGGAATCATGGTCGTTCGCCAGTCACGGAAGAAAAAGAAAATAATCAAAATAACAAGTGTGAAAGCGAGGAGAATAGTTTCTTTCACTTCTGAAATTGAGTTGCGAATATATTTTGTAACATCGAACCCAATTCCGAGTTCAATGTCGGGTGGTAAATCCTTTTTTATTTGATCTACCCGTTTGTAAAACTCATCGGCTATTTGAATGTAATTTGCTCCTGGCTGTGGAATAATAACCACACCCACCATGGGAATACCATCCCTGCGAAGAATTGAACGATCATTTTCGGGATATAATTCTGCGCTTCCTAAATCTTTAAATCTAACAATTCCGCTTAACGACTCTTTAATAATTAAATTGTTGAAGTCATCTATGCTGACTAATCTGCCGAGGGTTCTTACTGTAAGCTCTGTATTATTTCCTTCAATCCTTCCGGAAGGAAGTTCGATGTTTTCTTTAACCAATGCATTACGAACATCTAATGGAGTGACATTGTAAGCAGCAAGTT
Source organism: uncultured Ignavibacteriaceae bacterium (assembly GCA_964391015.1). Classification (GTDB taxonomy): domain Bacteria; phylum Bacteroidota; class Ignavibacteria; order Ignavibacteriales; family Ignavibacteriaceae; genus XYD12-FULL-36-8. The sequence goes on along the minus strand of CAYMKU010000014.1, from coordinate 49,403 downwards.
TAGCTGGGTCCATCCATAGCCGCATCGAATATCTTCTTTCTCCCCAAATGTTTATTTGGCTTACTCCGGGAATTGTCTGGAGTCTCTCTTTAAAGATGTTTTGAGCAATATCAGTTAAAGCAAGTAAATCTCTTTTATCGCTTTGGACATTAAGGAATACAATTGGAACTGCATCTGCGTCTGCTTTTGAAACAGTGGGAGGATCAACATCCTGAGGTAATCTTGATCGTGCGATAGATACTCGATCTCTAACGTCATTTGCCGCAGCTTCAAGATCTACCGAAACATCAAATTCTGCTGTGATGGAACTTCTGCCATCGCGGCTTACTGATGTTAATGAACGAATACCTGCGATACCATTAATTTGTTCCTCAAGCGGTTCTGTTATTTGTGACTCAATTACATCAGCATTAGCGCCGACGTAACTTGTAGAAACAGTAATTATTGGCGGATCGATACTTGGATATTCTCGTACACCTAAAAATGTATAACCAATTATGCCAAACAGTACAATGACTATTGACATTACAATTGCGAGAACCGGTCTGCGAATGCTGATGGAGGATAAACTCATATTTGTTTACTAGTGATTAAAAAACTTTACTCACCTTTACAGGCGAATTTGGTTTCAGTTGAATAATTCCCGAAACAATAATTGAATCTCCAATACTTATTCCTGACGTAATCTGAATTTCTTTTTCCGTGCGGATTCCTGTTTGAACTATTTGGGAAACAGCTCTTCCATTTTTGTAAATAAAAACTTTTTCACCTTCAAAATCTGGCACAAGTGCCTCAGTAGGAATTAAAATAGAATTCTCAATATTCTCGAGAATAATATCTATTTCGACATAGGCACCAGGAGTTAATTCACCTTTATCATTTGGTATGATAGCGCGTGCTTGAATTGTTCTTGTGTTCTGATCAACCTTTGGTTCTACGGCAAATATTTTTCCCGAATATGTATTTTGAGAAGAAGATAATCTAACAAGTATTGCTTTCCCCTCCTTAATCAATCCGAAATATTTTTGAGGTACAGAAAAATCAACTTTAATTGGATTGATGCTCTGCAAGCTGGCAATTTTAGTTTCCGGTGAGATATAGCTTCCAATGCTGACTGACCTTAAACCAACTACTCCATCAAAAGGTGCAACGATTTCTGTTTTTTTTAGTTGCGCTTCTGTGAATTCAACATCAGCTAATACAGAATTCAATTCACTAAGCTGCAAATCGTATTCCTGTTGACTTGTAAGATTCTTTTCTAAAAGCTGCTTGTACCGGTATTCTCTATCGCGGGCGAGAAATTCTTGTGACTTATTTTTCTTTAAGGTTGCTTGAAGTTCCGAGTCATTAATCTTGACCAATACTTCACCTTTTTTTACTCTCTTACCTTCGATAAACAATATGCTTGTTACTTTGCCGGATACCTCACTTCGAAGTTCTACTTCTTCGTTGCTAATTAATGTTCCGTTAGAAAAAATTTTATTCAGAAGCGGCTTTGGTTTTGCAATCAATATCTCAACCGAAACCTGCCGCGTTCGTGGATTTGTAGTTGAATTATTTTCAGAACCATTGCTTGTCAAGTTCAATTTTGGAATTATAAGAACGATTAATATTATTAGTACAGCTATCCAAATGAGTATTCTTTTTTTATTGTTCATTTTTTGCCTTGTTATACTAAGTAAGCAATTTAAAAATAAAGAATTATTTATTATGATTTGAGGAAAAAGAAATACCAAACAAGAATGGATAAAATTAATTGGAGAATAAAATCTCTAGTATAATTAAGTGGAGCAGTTGAAGGGGAGAGGATTAAAGGTGAGGGCTTTTATTGCCAGCTCTTTCAAAAATATTAAAGCCGCAAACTCCATGTCTGCGGCTTCATAAAATTTATTCTAAGCTCCTTGTCTAGCTTCTCATTTTCTCGCAGCTTATTTGCGTGTATATTTTATTTCCATGGATTTCATTTCACCTTGTCCCATGTCCATATACATCTCAAATGTGGAATGATCCTTGTCAATCGTCTTCATTACCTCTCTTACTTTCATTTTATTTCCCATCGCATCAAATGACTCTCCGGCAAGGTTTAATGTTTTGTTTTCCTTGTCATACGTTCCTTCTAGATACATTGAGCCGGTGCCCATATTGTCTATCCAAAAAGAAAAAAATAGTTTCTTTGCTTTATCATAACCGCTTATATCTCTTCCTTCGAATGGCATCCCCATCATTTCACCACCGTATATACCCTCAACATATCTGCCTCCTAATATGGTTTGATACTTTGCTGTTCCCTTATAAGTCTGCGGTGGTTGACTCGGATCCATCCACATCGTTATATCGCCTTCCCAATCACCCACTGCATCTGCTAACATTTTATGTTCATCTCCTGGAGTCATATATTCCTGCCAGACTTTCATCATTTCATCCTGCTTCATATCCTGAGCAAAAGCTGAATTTTTCATTACAAAAATTCCCATTAGTATTAGTACCGCATAAAAACACTTCATAGAACCTCCTTAAATTTAATTTATATAGATTTTGATATTTGTTATAGTATTAGCGCTTAAATATGCTCTATATAATACAATTTTTTTATTTAAGAAACACAATCATCTTGTGCTTTACCAATAAAAACCTCCGAGGTTTTGAAAATTACATTTCATGAAACTGTTCTGAGGATAATAATAAAGAATATCCTGGTAAAAGCACTCATTGAAACCTCGGAGGTTTGGTAATCTGCGTAACGTGATTTAATTTTTTAGGCTCGCATGGACCATGTGACTGTCCGAATACTGTCATTCTGAATTTATTTCTCCGAAGGAGTCCTTCTGACAGAATCTAATGTGATAAAAATGAAATTCATGGCTGGCATGAACCACTCCATACCAAAGGTTAACGTTCTTGGCTCTTACCTCTCACTTCTAGCCTCTTGCTTTTCACTTCTTTGTCATGCTGAGCCTGTCGAAGCATCTTCCGTTTCACGATTTTCATTTAACTTTATAAATTTTTTAATCCTTCCGTCTTCCTTTTCACATTTAATATTTTGCATTTAACCTCTCACCTCTAGCTTCTTGCCTTTTGCCCTTCACCACTCGCCTCGCAAACACCCACTCATCCAGCTCATGTTTCGAAAAGAACAATACTTTACCCATCGGCTTATAATGTGGTATTACTTTTCTATAAGTCAGCTTATAAAGATAGCTCGATGAGAACCCAAGATATGCACATGCCTCCTTAAAGCTCAACGGCTTTTGATCACCTTTTTTAATAAGTGATTTTATTTCTTCTAGCTGAATTTCAATTGCATTCTTTTTCATTGTAGCTCCCTCTAATATAAAATGCAGTGTCAACGTTCATTCAATTTGTCCTTCATCGAGCAGTTAACACCGCAGCACTTAAATAATCTTAAATCAAGTAATTGTAACTCGAGCAAGGACTATGCAACAATAATTATTTATCTCTCGCTAATAAACGTCAGATCCGAAACGTAGAAACTATTTCTTCCTTTCGATAAGTTGATACATCGTCTTCATTTCTTTAAGTATCTATTTATCTGTTCCCTCAGAATATCCCTTTCATCATCCACAATATTGTTTTTCCACTCATGATATAGAGCATTGTTTTTAGTACTCGCATTAATCCACCTTGAAAAGCTCTTGTCGTTACAGTTCATCAAATCACATGCTTTCTTTTGAATACCAGTAAGATAGCTGAATTCATCCTCCATCATCTTAATAAGCTTAGCTGCATTTTTATATTTGCTGAGATTTCCGCTTTTACGTTTCTCAAGTGAATTCCCTCTGAATTTATTCCGATGCTCATTTGCTGCTAATTTCTCATCTCCTGGTTTATGATTATTATATCTGCTGCTTTTATTGACTTGTTGCCTTGGCTCGAGTAATGCACCTACGCTACTTTTATCCGGTGCATCCTTCACCGGAAGGATAGGGGTGTCATTCCTCAGCCGCGATTTTGAATACAAACCTTCCACATGCAGCCGCCGCATAACGTGTGTTATCAAATTCCTTATCTTTGAAATAAACAAGCGTTCATCTATGCTTAGCTCATCGCTATACTCTTCAATTCTGTCAACAATTTTTATTAAATCTGTATTATCGCTGAAATTATTCTTTCTTAATTTCAACTGCCTGTTATTTCTGAATATTATTTTTTCAACTACATAATTTTCAAATCTGTAAAGCACATCTAATAAATAATCTAGACTGTCCTTTACAAAAGGGAAAGCCCAAGCTCTTTCTTCTATGTAATTAAAATTGGCTAAATCTTCTTTGGTAAATTTTCTTAAACGGTATTCTTCGTTCATTTAAACTCACTCTTCTTCTTTCGCTTATTATTATTCTTTGCGAATGTTGCATTTGTTTAATCATACTCAATTATAGTGCTTAGTATTATGAATTTTAATGCTCAAATCCGTAACGGTATGATTGTCCGATTGCAGAATAAAAGTGGTTTTGTTTTGAAGTTCGTTTGTTTTAATACGCGTGGCTTAAATATTATTTGCGAGGCAGGTTTGAATGTTAACTCACTGGGAATTACGAACCATTCCCAATAGTTAATTGGTGGGTAATTTACATAATCTCTGAAATAAGCATCTGGTGAACTTACTTCTATGGAATATGTACTATAATCAATGCTGCAGAGTTCAGCCCACTGCTGAAAATTCTCTGCTGTTATTAATTGGTTTTTTTCTTTCATGGCTCATCCATATATTTTTATTAAATAAGATGTGTGCATTTTTTTTCATAATGATCTCTCTTTTGTTGATTGATATATGATTTAATTATTCACATCATTCCCGTGAAAACGGGAATCCATGATATTTTTTGTTGTTTCTTTCTTTCTTCCCGACTAATACCATTAGAATAAGAGTTGAATCCGCAGTAATTCAAAAAAGTCTCAAACAGTAATTCTTACTGCTTTCTTCGCTTCCAATATGATAATATTTTTAATAAAAAACAACCTTTTAGTGGAATATTATTTATTATTTTTACCATTAACCCATTATGTATCCATTATTAAGTTGCAAGTTAAGTATCCTTGTACTATATTTCCCACTCAAAATTATCCTTATTTAAAACAGGCTAAGATATTAAGTAAATTTTCAAAATAAAGACAGAATTTTAAATGCAAAGCCATGTTTGAATATAAGTCTCTCCCTTCGCAAGGGAGAGATTAGAGAGAGTTCAATTTATTTTGTAAAGATGTCGCGTACCTGTTTATTATACGGTTCAAAATTATCCTTGTTTTTATTTCGTTTGGGTGAACATAAGTACAGCGCAGCGTACACTATTAAAATCCTTGCACAAAATTCCTATGCTTTAACCCCGCCATTCATGGCGGGGATAGAACGAATAAAATGAACCCTGGCTTTAGCCATTATTGGGGCTGATTTTGCACTGAAGCCTGGTTTTTGAAAATCATTTCATATCAGCACATGCATATTACATATCTAATTATTAGGAAGGTTCTCTATGAAACCTATTATAGACTGTCCTATCTGTGATGGTCAATCTCACTTAGAAGCAGAACAAAAAAAGCGTACATATCGAAGTGAAAAGTTTGATCTAATTGAACAGCTCTACCAGTGCAGTAAGTGCAATCATTCCTTTACTAATAATGATGTTGATGAATACAATTTAAACTTGCTCCATAATAAGTACCGTGAAAAATATCAAATACCATTTCCGGAACAGCTAATAAAAATCCGCGAGAGTTATAATTTATCTCAAACCAAAATGTCCGAGCTTCTCGGTTTTGGCCCAAATCAATACCGTCTTTATGAAAATGGTGAGATGCCTTCTAATGCCAATGCTATGCTGCTTAAGCTGCTCCTAAATCCTAAATCTTTTAAAGACATCGTTCTTGAAAATATAAAAGATGATTCCGATAAATTATTGGATGAGCTTATCAGAAAGATAGAAAAAAATATCGCTGATGCTAATAAATTTTCCCTTATAAAAATGTTATTCCCTCAGGCAATTATTCCTAGTTCCTCGACTGGCTTTACTGCCCCCGACTTTCACAAGTTCGCTAATATGGTTATCTATTTCCTAAACGTTGCACCCTATAAAACTAAGTTAAATAAGCTTCTGTTTTATGCTGACTTCACCCACTTCAAATATTTCGGTCATTCAATTTCCGGATGCGAATATGCCGCTATTAATATGGGTCCTGTACCAGATAATTATAAGCTAATCTTCGGCTTGCTTGAAAGTGAAAATTTTATTTGTTCCGATATCGAATCTTTCCAGGAAAGGGAAGTGGATAAATTCTCGCCCTGCCAATCTTTCAATCCTTCTATCTTTACCGAAAGCGAAAAGGCAACGCTTGAGTTAATTAACTCTTCTCTCGGTGCCTTGAATACACAAGCCATAATAAATAAATCCCATGATGAAGCTGCTTGGCTAAATAACGCAGCTAATAGAATTACTATTGACTACGCTTTGTACGCTCCGCAGTTAAAAGATATTTAATTCATTTCCAAAATGGTTCGACCCTATTTTTATTAAATATTTCTTCTTAAATTTAAATATAGTTCGTTTTGATAAATGCTATTTCTACTTCTTACACATCTGTTTAATTGGGAGTTAATCTCATGGAAGAAAAAAAAATAACCTACCTTGAACAAGCATGCAAACTTAATCACTCTTCAATTGTTGGTGAAGGCAAAAACCAAAAAATTCAATATCGAACTGCCGATCACTCGGAAAGATTTAGTGATCCCGAAGAAAAAGTTCGAGCTGAATTTTGGGCTGAGCTAATTCTTCGTTACGAATACAACCCGGATAAAATTGATTTTGAAGTTGAAGTTCCTCGCAGAACTCCTAGTGATAGGGCTGATTTGGTTATCTACAAAGACGATGAAAAGAAAGAGCCATTCATCGTAATTGAATGTAAGAAAGACGGAATTAGTGATGCTGAATTTTTACAAGCCATTGAGCAAGTTTGTGGTAACCGCGCAAGTCTTGGCGCTCCATTTGCCGGTGTTGTTTCCGGTTCTACAAGAAGATTCTTCGATTTCTCCAAACACAAACCGCAAGAACGTAAGAAAAATATCATTGCTGATCTTCCAATTAGATACGGAAAACCACCTGAATTCAGGTTTTACAAAGGCTTGAAAGGTCAAGATCTATCGGCTATTCCGCGCGATGAACTCCGTTCAGTTATCCGCAAATGCCATCAAACGCTTTGGGAAGGTGGAAAGCGAAGCCCTATAACCGCCTTCGGTGAATTCTCAAAAATTATCTTTGTAAAGATTAAAGACGAAATGAACCGTAAACGTGTGAAAGGCGATCCATACGAATTCCAAAGAAGAACCGAAGAACCCGATGAAGAACTCGCTCAAAGAATTCTTGAGTTGTATAAAACCGAACAAAAAAGAGAACCCGATGTTTTTACTGAAAGCATTAATGTTGAATCAAAAATTTTAGCCCAAGTTGTTGAGCATCTTGAAGGAATTAGTTTAAGCAAAACCGACCTTGATACAAAAGGCGTTGCCTTCGAAGAATTTATGGGTGGCTTCTTCAAAGGAGATTTCGGTCAGTATTTTACTCCGCGTGAGTTAATAGCTTTTTCTGTTAATATGATAAACCCCACTGCCGATGATCTGATTCTCGATCCCGCTTGCGGTTCCGGCGGCTTCTTGCTTTACTCACTCGATTTCATCCGTAATCAAGCTAATCGCCAATTTCCTAATTACCAAGACGATCCCGAAGAACGGCAAGAACATTTCCGCTATTGGCACGACTTTGCTAAAAATAATTTATACGGATTGGAAATTAACGATGAACTTAGCCGCGTTGCCAAAATGAATATGATTATTCACGATGACGGGCATACAAATATTGTTGGTAACGATGCTCTCGATTTTTTTGTTAACATTAAAGAGAAGAACAAAAAACTAAAACAAAATACTTTCGACTTGGTCTTAACAAATCCTCCGTTCGGGTCCGTAATTAAAAGGACCGAAAAAGGAGAAGGTTACATAGAACAATTCGAACTAAGAAATTATCTCGGTAAATCTACAACCGGAACGGAGCCGGATGAATCTACTCAATCCGAAACTGATATTAAACGCGGAGCTAAATCTGTAAAAGCAAGAGCAAGTGTAAAGACCGAAATTCTCTTTCTCGAAAGGGTTTGGAATTTTCTTAAACCCGGTGTTGGTAAAGTTGCTATTGTTTTACCCGATGGAGTTCTTACTAATTCATCTCTTCAAGGTGTTCGCGATTGGCTTTTAGAACATTTTCAAATTCTATCGGTTGTTAGTCTCCCTCAATTTGCTTTTGCTCACTACGATGCCGGAGTTAAAGCAAGCATTGTATTTATGCGTAAGCTGGAAGAAGGTGAGCCCGTAAACGATGATGAACCTATCTTTATGGCTCTTGCGGAAAATATAGGTTACGATGCTGCCGGAAGAAAAACATTTGAAATAATTGTTGAAAAAGAAGAACCGCTAAAAGAAAAAACTGAAATCCACCGTTGCGATCTTTTTGATTACAGAGTTTATTACGAATGGAACCAAGCTGATCCCAAAAATCACGATTGGACAGAAAAACATAGAGAGGTAATTACGAATACCGGCTTGGTTGGCAAGTATAAAGAATTCCAAACCAACCCTACACTTTTTTTCGTCTAAGCCCCGCTGAAGTGAATTCTATTCACTGCTTTGCTATTAAGCGGGGCGAAATCGAGACTCGATTCGACGCAAAATATTTTGCGATGAAGACGAAATTCAAATGGGCATACCAGAGTGTAATTCTTTCTAATATTGTTACTGAAGAACCTTCCTATGGTTCACCTTCTCGTGCAATCCCTATTACCAAGAAAACAGATATAAGATATATTCGAATAACAGATTTTGGAGAAGATGGCATTCCAAGTGATAATGAGTATATGACGGCTGAAGAAACAAGAAAAGAATTCATCTTAAATAAAGATGATCTTCTGTTCGCTCGGAGTGGTGCAACAGTAGGAAAAACATATATTCATGAAGATTTATCAAAAGAAGCTATTTTCGCTGGTTATTGTATAAGATTCAAAATTGATCCATCAAAAGCTAGTCCTAAGTTTGTTTATTTTTTTACAAAAACAGAAGCATATAATTATTGGATTCAAAGAATTCAAAGACCTGCTGGTCAACCAAATATCAATAAAGAAGAATTCAAGTCTTTAGAAATCCCTCTTCCATCTTTGACAATCCAGAATGAACTTTGTAAACAAATTGAAGAAGCGCAAGTAAAGAAAACAATTACTTTAGCGAAAGCCGAAGAATTATTAAAGGGATTGGATGAATATATACTTGATAAACTTGATTTTGTATTACCTGCCAAATTAAGAATTCAAAGCTATGCAATAACAAAGTCATTATTAAATAATAGAATTGATTCTTATTCAAATCAATCTCACTTCCGCAATCTATTTGATAAACTCTCTGAAAGAAAATACAACTCTCATTCAATAAAAAGCATTACATATAGAATCATCTCTGGTAGTACTCCACTTTCTGGTGGCGAAGCCTATATAGAATCTCCAAATGGTATTAGGTTTATTAGAAGTGGCGAAATAACACCTGATGGATGTGTAACACCCAAAAGTGAAATTCATATTAAAGAAGAAATACATCGTATTTCTTTAAAACGTTCCCAATTGAAAAAGAATGATGTTCTTATTGCAATCGTTGGTGCTACAATCGGTCAAGTTGGTGTTTATGAATTTGAAGACGAAGCAAATATTAATCAAGCCATTGCAGCAGTTTCTATTTCAGATCTGGAAGTTTTACCACAATATTTATGTTGGTATTTAAAATCATCACTTGGTCAAATGATTTTAGATTATTTCAAACGTCCAGTTGCAAGAGCAAATATAAACCTTGATGAGATTGCTCAAATACCTGTAATTGTTCCTAAAAAAGAAATTCAACAAGAAATAATAAACGAAGTTAATCGGAGAAAAGAAAAAGCAAATAAATTAAAAGCAGAAGCCGAAACAGAATGGCAAAACGCAAAAAAATTGTTTGAAGAACAACTACTTGAAGGTGTAAAATGACCTTTGAATTATTAATCGTTTGTAGGATCGGTGATTTTCTGGATGATATAAAAGAATTGCTTAACGAAAAATTATCTCAAGTCATGGTTGATAATTTAGTTGAATTAGATAGTTCAATCATTGGGTCTCTTATACAAATAAATTATTTACGCGAATGTGAAACCATCTCCACAACGCCAGAAGAAATTAAAAGAAATATTCTTGGTATCAGCGTTGAAATTCCTGAAGAAGTTGAAAATACAGAAATTATTATTGAAGAATTTTGTTATATTATCGCAGAAGACGAACTTATAGAACATGTCGTGAAATTTGAAGATGAATCTCTTTTTGAAAAAAACCGAAAGTTTTTCCATGAGATATTCTACATTGAAATGAAACTCCGTAGGATCATCACTATGATATATTTACATCAATATTCTGACAATTACTTTAAATTATTGCGTGATGAAATAACAAAATCAACTTCTAAGGATCCACCAACTGAAGATCAGATGAAGAACTCATTTGAAAATGAATTTTTTCATCTTTTATTTAATCAATACATCAATCTTAATAATCGCAAATTACCTTCTAAAATAGATGATTTTATAAATCTCATTAAAGAAAGAAATTCTTATGAAGATTTTCTTAATGAACTAAATCGTAGTCCAATTACTAATAGTGATGATAAAGATTTTCTAGCAAGCTTGAAAGATAAGCTTGAACCAATAGAAAAAGTTAGAAATTGTGTTGCTCACAACCGTAAAATATCAGATAGAATTCTACAAGATTATCATAATGCAAAAACTTTGTTAGAATCCGAATTAGATCAATATTTATCTAAATATTCTCTTATAACCTAACTTTCATGGAAATATCATGTCAGACTTAATTTCTAAATTCAACTTGTATGCATTATTTCGTATTCTACTTCCTGGTTTTTATACTGTTTATCTTGTATATGAACTATTTAAGGATTCTTTTTTAAAAGATGCAAAGTCATTCGAATGGTCTATACAATCTTTATTAATATTCGTTTTTTCTCTGTTAATCGGCACACTTATATACACCCTTGATTTTTGTCGTGCTTTCAAAAACCTTATTGATAAATTACCTACAAATTTAATGGCTAAAAATCATCAGCAACTCTATCCCAAAGACAACGAAAGAGAAAATGAACATATATACTATGAATGGTACGAAAATTCGAATTTAAAATCTAAAACTAAGACTGAATTACAAAGTGGACTGTATCACCTTAGTGGTAATTTTATCCTAATAACAACCATAGGGATACCAATAACAGTTTTTATTTATTGCAATCAAGGTAACTCTTTCCACCTTATTTCGAATGGTGTCCTTTTTTTTCTTTCCATTTTAGCAACATTTAGCATTGTAAATTTCCGATTAAAATATCAATGGCAAAGAAATTATTGGGAATTTGAGCAAGAAATTATTCTACCTTTACTTGAAACTTTAAAAAATCAAACAACAGCTAATAATGCTCCGGAATCAAAAAATATGGCGAATATAACAACTACCGATATTGTTCATTTCAAACTTGAAAAAAGTAACTATAATAAGTTCCTGGATAATGTTCCACTAATTTCTTTAGTTATTTTCATTATGGTTGGTATTGCTGGTTACTGCTATTACAAATACAATACGAATTTGCAGCGCGAAATAAAAGCTATTGAATTATACAGGGATTATACATTACGTGTCGAAAGTAATCCGCAACTGATTGATACAACCTACTCATTTGATTCAACAAACTGGACGAATAATAATTATATTCTTTTTGCCCACTATGCATTATTTATATCCGAATCCCTTTATCGTCTTGTCGGGGATAATGATGCTTGGCAAAAAACTCTAAGCGATTATATGTTATACCCTCATATATATTTTTATGATTACAATTCTTCTATTGATGATGCGCTACATTCTAGTTTTAGAAAGTTTTATTCTGGTGTGCGAGAAAAATTTTATAAAGATAAAAATAAAAATTAATACGCTAAGCTAGTATCTGAACTGATCACTTTTTCTAATTACCGTTTTCCTCAGGTGTGTAACTATTTCATGGCTGGCATGGTCGATTCCATGCCAAAATAAAAATTTATATTGTCCTCTGCGTGTCATTACCTTTCACTTCACAAAAATTCATCTTTTCCCTGCTAATTTTTCTTGACTTAACTAATAACTTGTTTTAATTTATACCATACAAATGTATGGTATTATACTATTAACAATCTTAAACAAATTATGGGACTAAATAAAATTTCACAGACAAAGGGTTTAGAATTTTTCTCTGCAGAAACTGTCACCAAACTAGAACTTCCATTTATTTTAACAGAAGTCAATGCCGGATTTCCATCACCCGCCGGGGATTATATAGAATTACCACTTGATCTCAATGAGTATCTTATTCAGCATCCTGCAGCAACATATTATATCCGTGTTAAGGGTTATTCAATGAAGGATGCAAATATTGACGATGGTGATATTCTTATTGTTGATCGTGCTATCGAACCTACAGATGGTTCAATCATAGTTTGTGCAGTCAATTCAGAATTTACTGTGAAACAATTTTGGAAGGAAACAGACCATATTCTTTTAGCACCTGCAAATAATGAATACAAACCGATCATTATTTCTGATGATACTCAGATTGATTCCTTCGGCGTTGTAACATATATCATTCACAAAGCTCAATATGTACGCCCTCGTAGATTGCAATAATTTCTACGTTTCCTGCGAACGTGTTTTCGCTCCCCATCTTAAGGGAAAGCCTGTTGTTGTTCTTTCCAATAATGACGGTTGCGTAGTATCCCGCTCACAAGAGGCGAAAAAGCTTGGAATTAAAATGGCCGTTCCCGTTTTTGAAATCGAAGAGATTATTAAAAAGCACAGCGTTTATGTTTATAGTTCAAATTATGCTTTATACGCCAACATGTCTCATCGTGTAATGAAAATGCTCGCAGAGTTTGTACCAGAGCTTGAAGTTTACTCAATTGATGAAGCTTTCCTCGATTTGAGTAGATACCAAAATCATGATTACCTTGAATTTGGTTATAAAATTAAACAGACAGTAAAACAATGGACTGGAATTCCAGTTAGTATCGGTATTGCTCAAACAAAAACTTTAAGCAAGGCAGCCAACCACATTGCAAAGCATTTGAAAAATAACGGAGGTGTCTTTGCGATACAAGATAATGAAATTAACGAGGCATTGAAAGATTTTCCAATAGAGGAAATTTGGGGCATCGGAAGGCAATACAGTAAATTACTTCACAGATTTGGAATAAATACCGCACTTAATCTTATAAAAATGAATGACAAATGGATTCTTCGATACCTAACGGTGGCTGGCTTGAAAATGGTAAAGGAACTTCGCGGCGAGCCATGTTCGGATTTGGAGCTTGAACAACCTGCTAAGCAAAATATTTGTACGTCAAGGTCATTCGGTCAATTAGTTACTGATCTGCAAACTCTTGAGCAGTCAGTTTCAAATTATGCGGCAAGCTGTGCAATGAAACTAAGGAAGCAGAATAGCTGTGCAAATATGATGCTTGTATTCATCCAAACAAATAAGTTTCGTGAACATGATAATCAATATCACAACTCCGTTACAGTGAAACTTCCCGAACCTTTGAACGATTCATTTTCGTTAATTAAGTTTGCATTGCACTGTTTAAATAAAATTTATCGTCCCGGATTTAATTATAAGAAATCTGGTGTTATAGTATCGGGAATAGTCCCGTCAAAAAATATTCAATCTAATCTTTTTTATCAGCAAGATAATCCTAAGATAAATTCGGTTATGAAAGCGGTTGATTCAATCAATGAGAAAATGGGAAATAACTTTATTCGTTGTGCATCTCAAGGTTATAACCATAAAAAGTGGAAGCTTCGACAAGAAATGCTTTCACCACGCTATACAACTCGTTGGGACGATTTACTTACAATAAATATTTAACAGAAAATGTGCGGTAGATATCAAACGCCTAAAGAAGCAAAAGAGATTGAAAAAATCTTAAATGTACGGATCGATAAAAAGATTTATAAGGTTAATTATAATGCTTATCCTTCTCAGCAGCTTCCATTGATTTCAAACTCAAAACCCGATGAAGTTCAATATTTTAAGTGGGGTTTAATTCCCCATTGGGCAAGCTATAATAAAATTAATTATAGGATGTTTAACGCAAAAATTGAAACTTTGCGTGAAAAAGTATCCTACAAAAATTTAGTAGATAAAAAACGTTGCTTGGTGATAACAAATGGATATTATGAATGGAAAGAGAGAGACTCACGCAATAAGCAGCCATATCGTATCTGTTTAAAAGATGAATCTCTTTTCCTCTATGCTGGATTATGGACTGAGTGGATAGATCCAGATGGTGTTGTCATTCCCTCATTTACCATCATAACAACTGGTGCAATTAAATCCCTTGCTGATATTCATGATCGAATGCCGGTGATGTTGAATTCAGAAGTAGCAAAGGCATGGTTGTTAAATGAAATTGAAATAGAGCATCTACAACAAGAAGTAATTAAAAGTAATGATATTATGTTTTATCCTATTTCAAAGCTTGTCAATGATCCAGAAAACAACACACCCGAACTGTTAGATAAAATTTTCTAAAAGCATTTCTACATACTTCATTCTATCCTGAACCATTCCATGCCAGGTTACCCTTCTTGGCTATTACCTCTCGCTTTTCACGTCTTTGTCATGCTGAGCCTGTCGAAGCATCTCACGTTTCACGCTTTCGCCCCATTTCTCCTGCACTGAGCAAACAAAAGAAAACAAATCATAAACATCGAGCGTTGCCCGAATACAATTATCCTGCTATATTTTCACCAATGGAAAATCAAAATCTAAATATTGAGCAGCTAATTACGCACCCGGTATTCAAGACAATTCATTCATTCGGTTTGATAGATGAAATCGCTTTGCGTAACTATATCATCAAAGAAGAATACAAGCAGCTTCGCAAAATTCGGTCTCAATTGGACGCAATATTCGATCTATCAGAAAAATATCATCTCTCCTACGATGCAATTCACACAATTGTTTTCCGTCCACGATTTAAAAAATCCTTCCTTTCAACTTTCCAAACTTTATAACCTTACAAATTTTTAATCTTTCACATATTACATCTTTCCTCTCCCTCTGGCCTGCCACCAAACGAATCTACTGCCACAGGTGGGAGAGGATTAAGAGCCTGTCCCAAATCCTGTCCCGAACTCCGTTTCGGGATCATTTCGGGATGAGGGCATTCTGGCTTATTTCCTTTTCACTTCTCGCTTTTCACCTAACCTCTGCCAAGTTCCTAACAAGCACATAACAAGCACTTGCCAAGCACCTGACCAACACCTATCCAAAACCTATATGAAACCTATTCTGCCTTTGCTGTATTAATAAGTGTGACTTAACTGTCCAAATTAGTCTTGTTAACCTCTCACGTTTCACGTTTTCGTTTTTCCTTGTCATGCTGAGCTTGTCGAAGCATCTCTGTCTCTAGCTTCTCACTTTTCACCTCTCGCCTTACTCTTTCTCTTACTCTTTGTTTCCTTTCTTTTACTGTCCCATTCCTACAGTGATTACGCGCGAATGTTGTTGTAAAATTGCACCAGCTATTTTAATAACAACAAGAAAGGAGAAAAAAATGGCTATAGTAAAATCAAATGTAATCGGTAATCTTAGTGGTAAGCTTGGCAACCTTTCCGCAAGGACAGTAAACGGTCACACCGTTTTAGCAGCTCGTCCATCGAGCTTTAATGCCAGCAATGTTCCTGCACTCATTGCTACTAGATCAAAATTTGCTGTAACAGGAAAATTATCAGCAAAAGTAATTTCGCTTGCAGCCCTCAAAGATATTTGGAAGAGTTTTCGGCAAGTACCTCTTTCAATTTTCAATACAGTCGTCAAAAGTAACTTTGCTTACTCTGCAGTGGATAGACCTACTGTTTACAATATTCTAACGCCTCTGACTGGTGCTTTTCCATTGCTGGTGCAATCCTCTTCAGTTCTCGCAGATAATGTTTCTGTGGAGCTGCAAAAGCTGACAGATGCTTCTGTCTTTACACCGGAAGAAGTTAATCTCTCGGCTAATGGGCCGGTGTGTTATTTCAATCCGCTTAATCCAGCAGATCCTAAATTTCAAATAATCACTTTGAATGATGAAATTCCAAACTATGTATTCAATCAAACATTCGAAGTGAACATTGCGCTGAATGTAATTCAGGAGAACATCGCTGCTAAATACCAAAACTCAGTTTTATTATTTGCAGTGGCTTCCAAAAACTCTGAGGGAAAGGTAATCCAGTACTCATCAACTCATTCTAAAGAAACCTAACTCTCAGAAACACATCTTCCAAAAGCTTCCTCACCTGGGGAAGCTTCTCCTTTTATCTATATAACGCTTCAGTAGTGTCCAAAATAAATTTGCAAATAATAAATTATTAGAAATAATTAATCTATTCCTATATTTTTAGAGAATCATGGAACTCATCCCAACCCTTCTCTTAATAAGAGAAGGGCTTATTAAATTTATGTCTTAATGTTAATATTCTGTCAGACCATAATCATAAGTCGTTTCATTGGTGATAAGTCTCTCTCTTTTTAAGAGAGAGACTAGAGTGAGTTCAACTTATTTTGGACAGATATGAAACCCTGATAAATTATTTCAGTTTAAGTTTTTTCATCGCTATATTTAAAACATGAATTTCACACTACATTAGATACTGCCTCGGTTCGGGAATAAGCAGCTATTCTCATTTCACCCATTTTTATCAAAACAATAAAGAAAGATTTTAGAATTATCATGAGTATTCTGAAGCATATTCAAAAACGTAAAACGTTTGCAATCATAAGTCACCCCGATGCGGGAAAGACTACTTTAACTGAAAAACTTCTGCTTTATAGTGGAGCAATTCAAATTGCTGGTGCAGTTAAATCTAATAAAATAAGAAAAACTGCGGCATCGGATTTCTTGGAGATTGAAAAGCAGAGAGGAATATCAGTTGCTACCTCCGTGCTTTCATTTGATTATAAAGACGCTATAATAAATCTTTTAGATACTCCCGGTCACAAAGATTTTGCTGAAGATACCTATCGCACTTTAACCGCAGTTGATAGTGTAATTCTTGTAATTGACAGTGTTAAAGGTGTTGAGGAACAGACCGAAAAGCTTATGCAGGTTTGCAGAATGCGAAATACACCGGTAATTGTTTTCATCAATAAGTTAGATAGGGAAGGGAAGGAGCCGATTGAGCTTCTCGATGAGCTTGAGCAGAAATTAAATATTCATGTTCGTCCATTAAGCTGGCCATTAGGAATGGGAATTTCTTTCAGGGGAGTTTATAATATCTATAAAAACAGTTTTGCGTTTTTCCAATCAAACAAACAAGTTGTGGCCGAAGATGTAAAAGTGTTTAACTCAATTGATGATCCGGAACTCCACGAAATGTTTGGTGATGCGGCTGCCAAGTTAAAGCATGATATTGATCTTGTAAAGGGTGTTTATGGTGAGTTTAATATTGAAAAATATAGACACGGAAATCAAGCTCCTGTATTTTTCGGTAGTGCACTGAATAATTTTGGTGTTAAAGAACTGCTTGATACCTTCATTGATATTGCTCCATCCCCTGTATCGCGTGAAACTACCAATGGATTAATTAAGCCGGATAATAAGCACTTTAGCGGATTTGTTTTTAAGATTCATGCGAATATAGATCCAAAGCATCGTGATAGAATTGCATTCCTGCGTGTTTGCTCAGGTAAATTTGAACGCAACAAGTTTTATCGTCATGTTCGTCTTAAACGGAATCTTAAGTTTTCAAGTCCGGCAACTTTTATGGGAAAGACCAAAAGCATTGTTGATGATGCTTATGCAGGCGATGTAATAGGACTTTATGATTCTGGAACATTTAAGATTGGTGATACTCTAACGGAAGGTGATGATTTCATGTTCAAAGGAATTCCAAGTTTTTCCCCGGAAATTTTCCGTGAACTTCGAAATACTGATCCGTTCAAATCCAAGCAGCTTGAAAAAGGAATTAACCATTTAACTGATGAAGGATTGGCACAATTATTCACTCAGAATCAAGGGAATAGGAAAGTGATTGGTGTTGTAGGCGAGCTTCAATTTGATGTGATCAAGTTTAGATTACTCCATGAATTTGGTGCAAGCTGTGAATTCATAAATTATCCTTCGTATAAAGCATGCTGGGTTCAATATGAAAATGAAAATGATATTGAAAGTTTGAAAAGTCTCTGGTCGAACAATTTATTCTTAGATAAAAATAAGAATCTCGTTTATATTGCAGAATCTCCATATACACTTGAACGTGCGAAGGAAAAAAATCCCAAAGCGCAATTTCTTTTTAGCATCGAGCATAATGATTACACTTTTGAAATGGATAAAGTTGCGTAGTTTTTAGAGGTCTTATTTGTGTATCTAAGTCATTAGATTTATTTTTGTTTTGTTCTTATGCCGAAGTGGCGGAATTGGTAGACGCGCTGGACTCAAAATCCAGTCTGGCTCACACCAGGTGCCGGTTCGAGTCCGGCCTCCGGTACTCACCTTAACCTCCGAGGTTTTTGAAACCTCGGAAGTTTCAAAAACTGAAAATGCTAAATATTCATTATATAAGATCAAAACGTATATGAATTAAAGGAATACAATGGCTGGAAAATCAATAGGTATCAATTTCGTTTGGATTACTTCATTTATTCTTATTTTTAATAGTTGTTCAACTGATCGAAATAAAAAAGTGGTGGATTCATATTCGCCCGAAATTTCATTCAGTGACCAGGTGGAATTAGTTATTGAAGATAAGTATTTTACTATCCGGATCGATTCAGCTTTTGGAGATTTTGGATTTTCGTACTTTTCATTTAGAATAGATCTTAGTATTCCTAATTTGGTGAGATATTGGGCAAGAAGGTATAATAATATGGTGGAAATAAGATTCTATAATCGTGAACATTATGAAATTGGCGAACATGATTATAATTATTTATTTGGGATGAAAGATTTTTCTCCAAATGACTCAACCAAATTAGTTAAAGGATTCTATATTCGATGGAGAAATTTTCTAGCTAAAAGAAATCCCAATCTTACTGGTCCTAGTCCAAAAGTTACATCAGATATAGGTAAATATACTGTTGAACTTGAGACAAACTTACCATCTGAAATTATTAAACACTACTATAGTGATTTAAAATGTAAAATTGAGAATAAGTTTCCAGAGAAGGCAGTTATAAAGTCATTCAATTATGCCAAGGTAGTATTAATGGATTATTATCCCTTTGTTAAAGTTCCGGACAAAAAGGACATAAGACAATGAAATTTTAAGATATTTGATTAGGAGAAATCTCTCTTCAGTAATAGTACTGATATGGAAAAATCAATAGTTCTACTAATTTGTCCACATTATTTCTTTTATAGCTTTTATACGACATAATATTCAAATTCTTTCCACTCCATCTTTACCACCTAAGATTAAATGATTAAGTTTGTTGTGAATTATTGAAAACTTAATTATAACTAAGTTATGAGCGACAATACTACTGCAAGCAAACCAAAGAATTTCATTTATGAAATAATTGATGAAGACCTAAAAACCAACAAGTGGGGAGGGAAAGTACATACACGATTTCCGCCTGAACCTAATGGTTATCTTCATATTGGACACGCAAAATCTATCTGCCTGAATTATGGAATTGCTAGAGATTATAACGGAAAATTTAATCTTCGCTTTGATGATACAAATCCTGAAAAGGAAGAAACTGAATATGTTGAATCAATAGTTGAGGATGTGAAATGGCTTGGAGCAGATTTCAGAGGAGAGATTCTTTTTGCTTCAGACTATTTTGATCAAATGTATCTTTGGGCTGTTGAACTAATCAAAAAAAGCAAAGCTTATGTATGCGATTTAACTCCAGATGAAATTCGTGAAACACGGGGTACACTAACTGAGCCTGGTAAAGAAAGTCCATATCGGAATCGCTCAGTTGAAGAAAACCTGAATCTTTTCGAGCGAATGAAAAATGGTGAGTTTCCCAACGGGTCTAAAACACTTCGCGCAAAAATTGATATGGCTTCTCCCAATTTTAATTTGCGTGATCCGATAATGTATCGCATAGTTCATGCTGAACATCATCGAACAGGTAACAAATGGTGCATTTACCCAACGTACGATTGGGCGCACGGAAATGAGGATTCAATAGAGGAAATCACACATTCAATTTGCACGCTTGAGTTTGAAAATCATCGTCCGTTGTACGATTGGTTTTTAGAACAGCTTGGTGTTCATCATCCTCAGCAAATTGAGTTTGCTCGGCTTAATCTCAATTACACAGTGATGAGCAAAAGAAAATTACTCCAGCTTGTCCAAGAAAAATATGTTGATGGATGGGATGATCCTCGCATGCCAACAATTTCGAGTTTTCGTCGAAGGGGTTACACGTCCGAAGCTATCAGAAATTTTGCGGAGATAGTTGGAGTTGCAAAGCGTGATGCATTAACGGATATATCTTTACTTGAATATGCAATCCGGGATGATTTGAACAAACATGCGCAGCGTGCAATGGCAGTATTGAAACCTTTGAAAGTTGTTATCACAAATTATCCCGATGGTAAAGTTGAAGAACTTGAAGCTGTGAACAATCCCGAAAATCCGGATGCTGGCAAAAGGTTGGTTCCATTCTCGCGTGAGATATTTATTGAACAAAGTGACTTCATGGAAAATCCTCCGAAAGGATTTCATCGTTTAATTCCTGGCGGAGAAGTCCGTTTGCGTTATGCTTACATTATTAAGTGTGAAGAAGTAATTAAAAATGAGAAGGGTGATGTAGTTGAAGTACATTGCACTTATGATCCCGAAACAAAAAGTGGGGTAGGAACAAGCAAGAAAAAAGTGAAAGGAACAATTCATTGGGTTTCAGCTAAACATGCTATTGGTGCTGAGGTTAGATTATATGATCGTTTGTTTACAATTGAAGATCCGGTAAGTCAAGATAATTGGTTGGAATATATCAATCCCGATTCACTCGAAGTTGTATCAAATGCGAAACTCGAACCGTTCTTAAAAAATGCGAAGAAAGGGGAGAGGTTTCAGTTTGAACGTAATGGGTATTTTTGTGTGGACACAAAAGGTTCAACAGATAAAAAATTAGTGTTTAACAGAACAGTAACATTGAAGGATAGCTGGGGAAAAGCAAACCAATAACACGCCGATGACGAAGATTGACTAGATTTTTATGGTGTGGTGTCTATTTAATAATTTCTATTGCTGTTGCTATCCTTCTAATTACTTCATTTTTCCCAAGAATATAAAGTAGGTCAAACATTCCGGGTCCAGTGCTTTGTCCGGAAGTTGCAAGTCGGAGAGGATGAATAAGTTTTCCTTTCCCAACTCCAAGTTCTTCTGCAACCCGTGTTAATGTTTGTTCGTAATCCGCTTTGGTGGGATTATCTAATTTTACGAACTCATCACTTAATTTTTTTAACTGTCCGGCAGTTTCTGGTTTCCAATTTTTCTCAATTGCCTTTTGTTCATACTCGTTTGGTGTTTCATAGAAATATTTGCAGTTATCTATAAACTCATGAACAAACGAAACTCTTTCTTTCATTGCTTCAATAATCAAAAGTAAAAATTCATCGGAATATTTCTTATTTCTGAATTCTGAATTCTCCAATGAAACTTTCAGCATCTCAAGAATTTCTTTATTCGATTTTTTGCGAAGATGTTCAGCATTTAATGAATTTAGTTTAACAACATCAAACACGGCACCAGATTTATTTACTCGCTCTAATGAGAATGCTTGAATCAATTCATCGAGATAATAAAACTCACGATCATCTCCCGCATTCCATCCTAATAGCGCTACAAAATTAATTAAAGCTTCCTTTAAGTATCCTTTGTCTCGGTAATCCTCAACTGCAACATCGCCTTGCCGCTTACTGAGCTTGGAGCGATCGGGGTTTAGGAGGAGGGGGAGGTGAGCAAAGATTGGTCGTTCCCAACCGAAAGCATCATAAAGTAAAACATGTTTTGGAGTTGATGAAAGCCATTCTTCACCACGAATTACATGTGTAATTTTCATAAGATGATCATCAACTACATTCGCCAGATGATATGTTGGATAACCATCGCTTTTAATCAGAACTTGATCATCAACATTATTACTGTCGAATTCAACTCGCTCACGGATTACATCATCAAAAATTATTTTTCGATTTAGTTCAACATTAAGCCGAATAACATGCGGAATCCCTTTAGCAAGGTTGGATTCAACTTCCGCTGCAGACAAACTTAAGCAGCGTTTGTCGTATTTTGCTTGAGGCAGTTTTTGCCTTTCTTGTTCTTCTCTAAGTGCAGTCAATCTTTCCGGGGTACAAAAACAATGGTAAGCTTTTCCTTTTGAAATAAGTTCATCAGCGTGCGTTTTGTAAATCTCTAATCGTTGAGATTGCATGTAGGGACCTTCATCGTAATCTAATCCCGCCCACTTTAGCGCTTTGATTAAATTTTCTACTGCTCCTTCAACGTAACGATTACGATCTGTGTCTTCAATTCGTAAAATGAATTGGCCATTATTATGTCTGGCAAAGAGGTAATTATATAAAGCTGTGCGCAAACCTCCAACGTGTAAATAACCGGTTGGGCTTGGGGCAAATCGGACTCGTGGTGTTTCGCTAATCATTTCTCAACATATTTTTATTTGATGGTTCAAATATAAAAATAAATTAAGAGTGTTCAGGCAGAATTCAGTGCATGAATTAGATTAGAGGTTGGTAGATTTTTCGGTTTATACTAATACTACTGGTACAGCGCTTTCAGTGTAATGTTTTACCTTCTGAACAAATTCTTGACTGTCAATTGGTTTTGGGATATAGTCTGTTGCTCCTGCATCCATACATTTTTCACGATCGCCTTTCATTGCAAAAGCGGTAAGAGCAATTATTGGAATATCTTTATATTCAGGAATTAGTCGGATTTTCTCCATTGCTTCGAAGCCATTCATAACGGGCATTTGCATATCCATCAGAATCAAATCAAATTTTTGTTTTTTGACTTGCTCAAGTGCTTCAGCACCATTTTCAACTACAACAATATGATCGAAATTATTTTTCTTTAGTAATCTTGTAACAATAATTTGCGAATGTTTGTAATCTTCGGCGAGTAAAATCTTTACCACATCTTTATCCTTTTCTAATTCTTCTGGGGGTGTAGGTTCATCAAATTTATTTATCATTGAAGTAACCATATCTGCAAGGTTTTCAATGTTTGAGCTGCGTTTTTCTAACAGATGTTCAAATAAGCCGTCAATATCCTTTAAGTCATCCCGATAATTTTCCTTTCCTGTGTAGATTATTATCGGCAGTTTAGCAAATTTTGGATTTTCCTTTATCATTTTTATCAATTCGAAGCCCGTTACTTCCGGCATTTCCAAATCAACAATTGCCAAATCAATTTCTTTGTCTTCTATTAAGTTCATTACTTTGGCTGAAAACGGCTCTGCAATTGTATTAAATCCTGCTTGTTGGACAGCTTCCTTAATAAGATTTAATGTTGGAACATCGTCATCAACAATTAGAATATTTGAATCATGCTTTAACTTATAACTTTGAAGCACTTCGACAAGAAAATTGTATTGAATTGGCTTAACGAAATATTCAACTGCACCCATCAAGAAAGCTTTTTGTTCTTCTGCTTCAATCGAACATACAATAACTGGGGTTCTTTTTGAATTCGGATGTGAACGAATTTTTTTCATCAGATCGAAGCCATTGGAATCGGGGAGAACAATATCTAACAATATTGCTAAGAAGGTCTCCTTCTCAATGGATTTCATGGTTTGATCAGCAGAGTTCACTATAACAGGATCATAACCCCATTTAGTGAGGTAATTGCTCAAAAGTTTTGAAGTTGCATAATCATCTTCAATAACTAGAACACGATTTTTCTTATCAGGTTTTGGCAAAGCAGTTATTTTATTTTCGATTGGGGAAATTGTTTCTGCACTGACCTTAATATTGTATGTGGTTCCTTTCCCTGGTGCGCTTTGAATTTCAATATCACCTTTAAGAAGTTCTGCATATTTTTTAGCGAGGTTTAATCCTAATCCTGTTACATTTCCAAATTTCAGCTTCCCAAAATCATATACAGAAAACGGTTTGAAAAATTCTTTAAGCTTTGATGAAGGTATGCCTTCGCTTGAATCACTAATCCGAATATTGACTTTATTGGAGTCCAAGAAAGATGAAGTAATTGTTATCTTACCTTTTTCGGTCAATCTGATTGAATAGCTTATTATGTTAATTAATATGTATCTAAGCTTTTGTGAATCAAGCTTGAGGGTATCCGGAATTTCCTCCTCAAAATTATAAATGAAATCAATTTCTTTTGATGGAAATTTGTCTTGGAAGGATTTAACAATTTCTGTTACAAAGTTTTTAAAGTTTATGCTGGTTGCAGTTTCGCCTATAGAACCATTTTCAAATTTTGCAAGCTCGATTAAGTCATTTAACAAAGAAAGGTGATTATATGCACTTTCTTTCAGGGTGCTTACATATTCAGCTTGCGAAGGTGAAAGCTTGTCTTCATTTAGCAAAGAAGCAAAGCCCATGATGCTGTTTGTCGGAGTTCGAAGTTCATGAGCAATATCAGAAATTAATCTGCCTACGGATGTTGAATACTTCGATTCATGCCCTAACCATAACATCAGAAGGCTTTCAAGTGAAATGGCGAGGGTCTCAATTTTTTCTTTGTCAGAGGAAGTAAAAGGAGTTTTTTTTGCTAGTTTGAATAAAATGCTGTCAATGTTGGAAAGTTTTATAGCTAGGCATCCTTCGTACATCACAGAATCTGTTGTTCCTAGCTCACATCCGATTTGATTCTTAAAAGTTATCTTAGGACTACTTGATTCAAGTAATTTACATTCTGAGCAGCTAAATATTGAATTAAGCTGGTATGAATTTTTTGTTGTGCCAGATTTTCCAATCACTTTCAAAGAATTATTCTCGACTTTGAATAGTATACATGCTTCGATTTCATTTTCTGAAAGTAGGAGTTTACAAATGTGGTTTGGAAAATCTTGTGAACCATTAGTGGCGAGTTTTAACAAATTATCGTAGTTTTTTAAAAATTCTATTTTTGAACTTTGCATGTATTTTTTATTCTGCAGTAATTAAATGATCGATATGGTTGTTAATGATTATCTATAAAAATATTTTTAATTAAACGTCGAAAAAATAATTGCTTTTTAATATAAGTCAAATTTTCAAATTATCGAAATATTTTGTTCAGATGTTATTTCTATTTTTTATATGTGAGAAAAATTTGAGCTGCTCTCCCGTTCAATGTATCTTAGGAATTTCAAATTTGCCTGTTTACTGACAAATTAAATTGCCTTCAGTTCGATTTTTTATTACAAAATTCGAGCCGATAAACATTCCGAATTTGCATCAGCTAAAGGGTGAAATGATTTGTTTTTTGGAAAAATGAGGATGATTACAGTGTCTTAAGCAAATAGGCTATAATAAGTTATATAGGATGTAGTTTTTACTTAAATATAAGTTAATTTTTTACCTGTAATAACATGGACTTTTCAATAATTCAACTATTTAGGTTTGAACTAAATCACAAAAGCGCCATCAAGTTGAATGTTGCTAATAAGTTGTGAATTAATCCTTTTACTTCGTGATGAAAAATTATAAATTCATTCAATGATTATGCTCTATAACCAAAGTTATTCTTCTTAACCGAATAAAAAATTCTGTCTTATAAATTATTTTGTAAAGAAATTTCAATTGCTAAAAGAACCAAATAATCCAATTGATTCTCTGAGTGTTTTGATTGTTGAGGATGAGAATATTATTGCCCGTGATCTTTCACGTATAATGAACAAATTCGGGTACAAAGTTTCTGGCGTTGTTACTTCAGGTGAAGATGTTATTACACGGGTAATTGAGTGGCAGCCAAATCTTATTCTAATGGATATTAAGCTAAACGGTAAAATGACAGGAATTGAAGCTGCTGATGAAATAAAAAAAATTATTGATATACCGATTATTTACCTTACTGCTTATGGTGATGCCGAAAGTATTCAAAAAGCAAAGTTGACAGAACCATTTGCTTACATTGTTAAACCATTTGATGAAAAACTTCTTCATACGTCAATAGAAATTGCCATCTACAAGCATCAAATCAGTAAAAAATTAAAAGAAAGAACCATCGAATTAGAAGAGGAAAGGAAGAAATCTGAAACTCTGATTCATAATATTCTTCCAAAGCAAATTGTTAGAGAATTGAGAGAAACAGGGATCATTAAGTCTCGCGAATATCAAATGGTGACATTACTTTTTACTGACTTCCAGGATTTTTCAACGTTGTCTGCTCGAATGAAACCCAATGAGTTAGTGAATGAACTGGGCGATATCTTTAAACATTTTGATGAGATAGTTGATGACTACGATCTTGAAAAACTGAAAACTATCGGCGATTCTTATATGGCAGGAGGAGGTTTTCCTGAAGAATGCGAAGACCATGCCTTAAAAGTAGTGGATGCAGCACTTGAAATGCAGAATTTGATAACTGATAGGAATAAAAAATCCAATTATAAATGGCCAATGCGCGTTGGAGTGCATTCTGGAAATGTTGTGGCAGGAGTAATTGGTAAAAATAAAATGACGTACGATGTTTGGGGTAATACCGTAAATGTTGCAAACAGAATGGAACGAAATGGAAGACCTGGGAAAGTAAATGTTAGTGCGGTTACCTATAATTTAATTAAAGAATATTACGAATGTGATTACCATGATTCATTAAAGTTGAATGATAGAAGAAAAATTGATATGTACTTTGTTCACAAGAAAAAGATTTAATAATCAAAAATTAATCTCTGCCTGGAAGCTTATCCTATTGTCAATGTTATTATTAATTTCTGAGTTTCCCGAACTAAGAAACTTTTCTAATGGTTTATAGGTTTCGGAATATTTTGTGGACATTGTTAAGAACCTAAATGGTTTATATTTGGCTATTAAGTACCATCTTGCCCCTTTCTCATACATGGCAGTGTTTGATAGGATTCCTTGTAAGTCGTTTTCATATTCATAAATAGCTGAATTAAAAGAATCAGTCTGAAATAAAATTATTCTTCCAGAAATACTCAATTCTTGAAGGGGGGAAAAACGGAAATCCTGAAAAGCCATAAAACCTTCTTCTACTACTTCCGATTTGTCAATTTTGTAGTTATTATATTCTAATCTGCTTCTCAATCGGACATGTTTTGAAACTTCATAAATAATTTCACCTCGAATAGTTTTTTTTAATCTTGGCAAAATCAATTTTTGATTAGCGATCGTTTCAGAAACTTCTTTTTGTTCATACTTAATTCTCAGGTTTGTTTCAATTTTTTGTATTGGCCTAGATCGTAAATCAAACAGGAATTCATTACCATGAGAGGGTAGTGGATTCTGAAAAGTTGCATACGGAAATTTAAATTGATCGAAATAAAAATTTATTTCACCTATTGGGGTTCTCCACTGGAATCCGGTATAAATGCCAACTTCATTTTGCGTAGCACCTGAATTTTCTCCAAATGCAAATGCATGAAGATTTCGGTAATTGCGAGGGTAGTTTCTAAATAAGGTGATGAACGAAAAGTTTTGGTCAAAATCGAAGCTAGCGCCAACTAAAGATGCAACTGATCGTCCATCAAATGCAGATTCGCCAAATAAATTAATTTTACCCCAATAAAAATCGTAATAGATTGAGTAGAAATTGAATTTATCTCCACTTAAATCAAATGCTGATTCTTGTAAAAATGAATTGCTAAATTTTGAAGTGTAATACAATAATCCAATGTTCATGTAATTTTCAGGAGCAAAGTAATCTATTCTTGCTCCATAAAAAATTTCGCGTGCAGTTTTTTCCTTATCCAATTCACTTTCGGTTCTATGGTAACCATCAATTGGTGTTGACAGAATTGAACGAGATAAACTGTCAATGTTAGCATCGAATAAGTTACTGGAGTAGAAAGTTGAAAATTGAAATGCGTCATATTTTATAGATATTGCTGCTCCCCTAAAAAAATTGTTCTCATTGGTACTTTTGTAAGGATTTATTGTTTTTGATTTATGCTTGACAGGATAAATTGCATCAGTTTCTTTTGAAAGTGCGAAAGGACTCCAGAGAGCAAGACCTTGTCCGAATTCTAAAGTATAATCACCAACTACAAGAGTATTTAGCAATCCATAATTTTTTACAGCTAGATGAAACGATGTGAATTCGTTTAATGATTTTTCTCCTGCATCTTTTTCGGTGACAAGACAAGCATCAATCTTTTCTCCATACTTCAGTATAAACCTATTATATATTTTTGGGATTGATCCTTCAAATCTATTTTCGGTGAATCCCTTTTTTTCTTGAAGATCATCAATGATTCTGCTTCTAATGCTAAGTTTAACATTTTCATTTAAAAAATTTAAAACGGTATTGTTGTTAATCTTATGATATTGTTCATTTTCGCTCTTTTGCATAGTAACAATCAAAAGTGGCTTAACCCTTTCTATGGTTTCCTTGGGTAAACCTTCCACTAGAGATAATTCATTAACTGAGAAGAATATCCCATACTTTTTTCTGTGCTCAATAATCAGTTCTGAATACTGTATAGTCAATCCTGGGATTTTTTGAAGATCAGATATTTCTGCAGAGTTTATGTCAATGGGGTTAAGAGCAATGTCCTCAATGATTTCATATATTTCTTCATTATCACTTTCGACAGCTGATTCCTGCAACAAATCATAAATTATTTCATCGGTTTTTGACTCGGTGGAATCAGTTTGTGGAACTATGGCTTGGTTGTTAAGAGTAAAAATTAAAATTATAAGAAATGGTTTAGGAGTGCGAATTAAGATCCTACTTAGATTTGTATGAATCATCATGCCCCTCAAGTCTTATTCAAGTTCTAAATGTTTTTTTATTTTTTCTTTCCGATTGCCTTCCAAGCCGAAACTAATAATTAATCCAGCTTGATGTGTAAGTCCTAGATCAGTATGTGTGAAGAATGCATAATCAAGACTGAAAATTGAATAATTTATTCCAACTCCAGCCGAATAACGTGCCGGTTCATTTGCAAAGCCGGAACGTAAAGAAATATATTTCATTAAGTCATACTCAATACCGAATCGAAGAGAGTAATTATATCGAATATCCTTTTCTAAACAGACATTAAAGTTGAATTCTTCATTCGGTGAGTAACTGAAACCAGTATTGAAGATCATGGGGATATTATCTTTTTCATTTCCAAAGGAAGCTCGATTTAGATTTTGTACTGAAAATCCTAATTTAAAATTTTGTGTAAGATAGTATAAACTACCTATTGTTAAATAGAATGTGTTATCACTTCCGTAATTTTGTATTGAAACGGTGTGAAAGTTTATTGTCCCACCAGTAAAAAATCTGTTTAAGTAATTGTATGAAAAGCCAACAGATATTTTATTCTCACGGTACAGGTCAAAGCCATAGGTCATTGCACCGAATCCGAGAGAACCCAAATCAAAGGGTTCATGATAAGCAATGAATCCATTTGCAAGTTCAGAAAATCCAAATGGAGCAGGAGAGTAATAAATTCCAAGTTCCCTCCAATTCATTTGAGATAACCCTGCTGGATTGTTGAAAATTGAAAAAACGTCATCGCTCAGTGCTACGTCTGAATTTGACATTGAAATTTGCTTTGCACCAGGATTATTCTGTGAGATTAAATCAGTTTGGAAAGAAACAAATAGCATTATAAATAGTAAAAACCACATAAGATTTATATTATTTAGTTTGTTGTGTGATAATATTGAAATTTATATTTTTAATCAACCGTTCATTAAATAAATAGTGCAGAAATGAAATATTTAATAATCCTAATCCTTTTTGTTGCCAGCACCACTTATTCCCAAGAGCTTAATTGTAAAGTAACTGTTAATTTCGAAAGTATTCCAGTGGTTAACAGAGAATTGTTATCCAACTTTGCCCAAACCATTGAAGACTATCTTAATAAAACTCGATTTACTGATAAATGGGAAGGCGATAAAATCGATTGTTCATTCAACGTTTTTTTTGCTGGTGCGTCAAGCGAGGTGAATTATACTGCACAAGCAGTCATTACCAGCCAAAGACCAATCTACAATAGTGCCAAGAACTCATTAATGTTAAGTATTAATGATGCACAATGGTCATTTATCTATGAGAAAAATCAAACTCTTTACCCAACACAAACAATATTCGATCCTCTCACAAGTTTTTTAGATTTTTATGCTTATGTCATTATTGGTTTTGATATGGATTCTTACGATGAGTTATCCGGCAATCCATTTTTTACAAAAGCATTTGACATCGTAAATCTTGGTGCAAATAGTGCATTTAGAACAGGATGGGAAAAATCGAGCAGTTCATTCAGCAGGCGAGGGCTGGTTGAAGATCTATTAAATGAGAAGTACCGTCCATTCAGAGAAGCATATTTCAATTATCATTATAACGGACTTGATTTATTAGGTGAAAAGAAACCTATTGCCACTAAAAATATTATTAAACTTATTGATGTATTAGAGGTTTTAAGAAATAAAGTTGATATTAACAGTGTTCTTGTAAAAGTTTTTTTTGATGCGAAAAGCGGAGAGATAATTGAGAATCTTAAAACTTATTCTGATAAATCTGTTTTCAAGAAACTAAAGAAAATTGATCCTTCACGAGGATTGAAGTATGATGAAGCTGTCCGAGAGTAGCTGTTAGTAGGTTCAGATTTGTATTTCGTAAATACGGTATTTTTTGTAGGGATGAGCATTCAATACTTCTAACCCACGATTCATCATATCATTATCTTCTAAAACCCAACTTGCTTCCCCTAAGAAAATATTTAACTTAGCACAGCGTTTAACAATTTCATAATAAAAAACAGCATCCAAGCCACGTTTTTGATATTCTGGAACAATTCCCAGAGTAATGATTCTCGACCATTTTATTTT
This sequence comes from uncultured Ignavibacteriaceae bacterium, assembly GCA_964391015.1. Classification (GTDB taxonomy): domain Bacteria; phylum Bacteroidota; class Ignavibacteria; order Ignavibacteriales; family Ignavibacteriaceae; genus XYD12-FULL-36-8. The sequence goes on along the minus strand of CAYMKU010000014.1, from coordinate 18,327 downwards.
TCTTTTTTGAGTCAGGAGTTTAATAATACCAAATGGAAACAGACGGCCATTCATCTCTTTAAATATGGAATTATAATCCAAAAGGACCAGGGCAAATCCAATAATCTTTTTATCAATCTCACCAAATAAAACCAAAGAAGGTTCGACAATTGTTTTTAAATCTTTTGCCATAGCATTAATTTCTTCATCGGTCATCGGTACAAAGCCCCAATTTGGTGCCCATGCTTTATTATAAACGTACTTTACTTTTTCTAATTCTGAGTTGAAATTTTTCATATCGAGTTGGGTAATTTTCAACCCGGCTCGCTGTTGGGCTATTTCAGCAACACGTTTCAATTTTTCGGAAGCCAAAACTTTATCAGTTTCGAGTTTAAATGCATTTAAATCTTTTGCCTTAACAAATCCATAATTTTCGCAAAGATTTATGTAGTATTTAGGATTGTAAGTCATTAAAATTCTTGGTGAATCATCAAATCCATCAACCAAAAGTCCATACTCATCATTGCTCGAAGGATTGGCTGGTCCACGCATTCTATCTAATCCTTTTTGAGAAAGCCATTGTTTTGCTGAATCGAATAATACATCGGCTACTTCCTGATCATTTATGCTTTCAAAGAAACCAAAAAATCCAACTTTATCATTATGATGTTGGTTATGAAGATCATTTTTGATAGCTGCAATTCTACCAACAATTTCACCATTCTTTTTGGCTAGGAATAATTGTATTTCGGCATGTTTGTAGAATGGATTTTTTTTAGTGCTGAGAAGTTTTTTCCTATCCATGATGGGTGGTGGAACCCAAGTCGGATCCGAATCATATATCTTCCATTGCGATTTAATAAAACGCATTAAATCCTTTTTTGAAGATACCTTAATAATCTCAATATTCATTATTATTTGCCAAATGATTAATCAAAACTTTGAGTTAGATAATTCCCAACTTTTTACCGACGTCACTAAATATTTCAATGATTCGATTTAAATGGGATTCTTCGTGTGCTGCCATATAACTTGTTCTCATCATTTGTCTTCCGGGGGGGACACCAGGTGAAATAAAAACATTAACGAATAAGCCAGCATCATAGAGCATACGCCACATTTTAAATGCAAGACCATCATCACCAACAATTACAGGAACAATTGCAGTTCTTCCTTCAACGACATTAAAACCAGATTCCTTAAATGCATTTCTTATTTTTGTTGCATTTCCGACAAGCTTAGTAACTAACTCAGGGTGAGCTTCAAGAATATCCAGTGCTGCTAACGCAGCCGCAACGGCAGCAGGGGTAGGCGATGCGCTGAAAATTAATGCAGGAGCAAAGTGCTTAATGTAATTTATTACTCTTTCTTCTCCAGCAACAAATCCTCCAAGCGAAGCAAAAGTTTTACTGAATGTTCCCATTGTTAGATCAATTTCATTTTCAAGGTTGAATTCACTTGCAGTTCCTCTTCCACCTTTTCCAATAACACCTACGGAATGAGCATCGTCTATCAATATTCTTGCTTTATATTCTTTGGCAATTTTATTTAATTTTGGTAAATCAACAATCTCTCCGCCTGTACTGAAAACTCCGTCACTAACGATTAACTTTCCAGCGCCTATGGGCAGTTTTTGAATAACCCGTTCTAAATCTGCCATATCGTTGTGCTTGTATCTTACAAACTCTGCCATTGCTCCTTTTGCCATTAGGTTTCCAGCAACGATACATGCATGATTATCTTTGTCTGAAACAATATAATCACCTCGTTGAACAAGAGTAGGTATTATTCCTTGTGCCGTTTGATATCCGGTACTAAAAAGCAATACTGCCTCTTTGTTGAAAAATTTTGCAAGTCTTTGTTCCAGTTCAATGTGAAGATCAAGAGTTCCAGTTAAATAACGTGAACCCGAACAACCTGTTCCATATTTTTCAACTGCCTTAATAGCAGCTTCTTTCACTTTTGGATGTGCAGTTAGTCCTAAGTAATTATTAGAACCCGCCATAATAACTTTTTTACCTTCAATTTGAACAACAGGACCTTCATTTTCTTCAATTGCTCGGAAATAAGGGTAAAGACCTGTTTTTTTGATTTCGTCTGCTCTGGTAAAGTCGTAACATTTACTAAATAAATCCAAAAATACCTCCCAGGTTAAATTTTATTTTAAAGGATGAGCTTCAAAAATGATGTGATTATTTCTTAATTTTCGAATTGAAATCTATATATAATCATTTTAAAAACAAATAAATCTTCAAATATGAGTTCTAATATTGCAGTAGTAACAGGTGCTAATGGTTTTGTTGGCAGTCATCTAGTAGATTTTCTTCTTGAAAAAAAATATGAAGTAAGGTGTCTTGTTAGAAAAAGCAGCGACTTAAAATGGCTGAAAGGCAAAGATGTCAAAATCTTTAATTGCGGGCTATTCGATATGGATAGTTTGAAAGTAGTTTTTGATGGCGTAGATTATATTTATCACGTCGCAGGAGTAGTAAAATCAAAAACACCTGATGGATATTTTCACGGAAATGTTGATGCAACAAGGGTAGTTCTAGAAGCAGCAATAGCAAATACTGCAACTATAAAAAAAATAATAATTGTTAGCAGTCTTACTGTTTCTGGACCTACTGTTGAGGGAAAACCATTAGATGAAAGTTCACCGTGTAATCCAATTACAACATATGGCAGAAGTAAGCTGGCTCAGGAGCAACTTGCTTGTTCATATATGAATAGATTGCCGATAACTATATGTCGTGCACCAGCGGTTTATGGAGAAAGAGATACTGAGATTTTTATTTTCTTCCAAACCTTTAAAAATGGTCTTATGGCTACAATAGGATTTAATAAAAAAATAATTAGCTTAATTCATGTAACTGATTTAGTTGAAGGGTTTTACCTCGCTGCAATTAGTGAAAAATCGACAGGACAAACATATTTTATCAGTTCAGAAAAATATTACTCTTGGGACGAAGTTGGAAATGTAACTTCGAAAGTTATGAAGAAAAAACCTATCAAAGTTTCCGTTCCTCATTTGATAGTATATGTGGTTGCTGTAATTGCTCAGTTTCTTTCATTGTTTAGTAAAAAACCAACAACTTTAAACATTGAAAAAGCAAAGGATATTACTCAATCTGCCTGGATTTGCGATACAAGGAAAGCAATTCGTGATTTGAATTATCGCCAAAAAATTTCTCTTGAAGAAGGAATTAAGCGAACTGTGGACTGGTACAAACAAATGAAATGGTTGTAAAAACCACATTTAGTTATTCAGTGCTCCCTCTTGGATCCATGTTTTTATCCCTCTTATTTGTTCGGGAGTTAATGGTGGGAAATTATTTGGAGGCATCCATTTAGCACCAGGAATTTTTGTAATAGACCAAACTAAAACACTGGTGGTAGTGTCTCCTTTAACAATAATTCTTGGATCTGTTACATTTGACCATGTAGTCAAACTTATATTGCCTGCTCGACTTTCATCATTATGACAACCAGAACTATTGCACTTAATATTCAGAATTGGATAAATATTCTCAGAGAATCTGACATTTACAGCAGGTATGGGTTTTTTATCAATGTCTTCTACGGTAAGAGTATCATCACAAGAGAAGAGTGAAAAAAGAAAAGTAGCTATGACGAATTGATTTAGAAATGTACTGAAATAGTATTTTACTTTGATATTATTAGTCAGCATTTAATTAAAAAACTATCAATTGATTTTCTTTGACAAAATTAAATTAGTTATTTAACTTTACCAAAATAAAAAGTTTATTCTTTGCTGGGGCTATAGCTCAGCTGGGAGAGCGCTTGAATGGCATTCAAGAGGTCAGGAGTTCGATCCTCCTTAGCTCCACAAAATCTAATATTAATGATCAATCCTATTGCCTTACAGTCAATAATTATTATTCAATTTTTCCTTTTTTATTTCAATTATTTTCATTGAGGGATACGATGCACCAATTCCTAAATCGCTGTTGTTAAATGCGATAGTCACATCAGTTCCATCTACAAAATCGTCACCCGTTAGGTCAGCCAGTACATAACCTGATTGTCCTTCTAGAGCATTGTTAAAGCAATCTGATACATCAGAACCATCAATAAATTCATCACTGTTTACATCTCCACTGTATATGCACCATTTTGTTCCTTTCTTCTTGAGATTGTCACCATATGCTTTTGCCGAATCCGTGGTAAAATTATAATTCATTATTCCTGAGGTAAATATTTGTCCCGATTTACTCCAAGTTTCTATACTATTACGATGCTTGACGACTAGAAAATAGGCAACAGCGTTGTTTGTTAAAATAAAATTTTCGACTCCCAATCCAGAATTATTTAGTACCATTTTCTTTTGCTCAACAATTTCAAACGGTGAAGTTGTATTTCTTAGTTCAACTGTTATGGTGTCAGAAACCATATTATTGATATTACTATCGTAGAATCCTTCGATTAGAGCTGTTAAATTTAATGTAAACGGTGCGAAAGTGGTTGCAGTTTGAGAAATACCAGGGGAGTATTCAGAACCATTATACGAAAAAGCTTTATAATAATATTGCGTTGATGGAATTATTCCAGAGTGAACTTGTGGCGTAGAAATTCCGTTATATAACAGAGTTCCGCCTGCAAAAGAGCTTCCAACCGAAGGTGGTGGGCCACTCGGTGTAGTGAAGATTCCTGTGCTGTTCCACACTATTACTGTGTTGTTGTTGCTGGCGTTTGGGGTGAATGATAAATTAATATTTGTAGGACTTGTCACTAATGCAGTAAAAGTTGTTGGATTTGCAACTGTCTGAAAATAATTTACATCATCAATATAAATAGTCCAATCTGGTGAAGCATTTAGAGCATAAAACATTATTGCATCAAGTGTGACAGAAGGACCATTAATAACTCCATTCCCTCCTGAAAAACTTGACCACCCTGTGCTTTGAAGATTAAATTGGTAATAGTTCCAATTTCCATCGTTAATTACATTTAGTTTAGGAGAAAGTTCCGTTCCACCAGCACCATCATCAATTGTCAAAGCAACTTGAGAACTTGGAGGTGCTGTCGAAGTTTTCATCCAGAATCCTATGTAGCCAGCGAAATTTAGGTTTATATTATTTGCTTGGGATCCAGTTCCCGAAAGTAACCGCACCGTCCAATCACTTGATATTGAAGTATTGTCTTTTAGAATTACTTCAAGAGAGGCCCAACCGTTGTTAGCATGATATTTTGTTTGTGCAGCAGTTGATAAAGTTGAAATTCCAATTGTTGAACCGCTGTAGGTTGGTGATTTATCAAAATGTCCAACTCCATTTTCAAAATCATCCAAACTAACGAAGAGTGGATTGGGAATAGAAGCAAATTTATTTTTGAGTGCTCCCCAAAGTTTATTATAACCGACATCATATCCTAAAGCCCACATTCCAACTCCAGCAATATTCTTTACAATAATTGAATCATATTTCTTTGATAAGCTCAATGAGTCATCGTACCAGGTTTGCCGCCAATTTCCGCTGCTTTGATAACGATACCAAGGAACATTATAAGTTGCATCAAAAAATTTATTTGATGAGCTCATTGTATCAATTACAGGCTGTATATAAGCGAAAGTTCTTGCCGTACCTGTCCCGGTAGTGCTTGCCATACGTGAGCTGCTTGTTACGGGCCAATCATATCCGTAGTAGGGAAAACCTGCAACAAGTCGCTGTGATGTTGCTCCTGCGGATAAGTAAGAATTAATACTTCGCATATCATGATAAATTGAAGTACCAGACGTAAGAGGAGAAACAGGTCCAGCGGTAGAACTGCCACTGTAATAGTAATCATAAGCCATGAGGAAATAATAATTCACTACAGAATTTACCGTTGAGAAAAATGTACTTGTAAATATCGCAGATGTCCAATCAACTGCGGGTAAGGTCAAAGCTAATTCTAAAGAATTTGCTTGGAGAGAATCACCTAGTAATTTTACGAATGTTCTGAAATCGGTTGCTACGGAAGAAGACATGGATTCGAAGTTCAAACATGCACCGTCAGCATTTCTTAATCGGACTTGGGTTAATATATTGTTCACTAAATTTTGTCTATATGTGCTGTTGCCCAGAACGTAAGAATGATTACTAAACATCGTCACAGTCAGGTGAACCTTTTTTCCGGCATTTTTTACGTAGTTAACAACTTGAGTTGTAGCCCAGCTTCGTGTGGTTGAAAAACCACCTGTAGTTGAAACAGAGTTATCAACTTCAGCGCTGAAATAAGCTACGTGTGTAAGTAAGCTATAATAATAATTCAATGCAGTAGCATCGCTTACCCAGTAGGGATGAAATCCATAAATTATTTTTGATAAGCTTTCTGGTTTCTGTAATTCCGGATCAGGGTTGAAATATTTTATTTCTTCTTTTCCTATCAATTCTGGATGTTTGTCGTAAAACTCCGATTGAATTTGATGAATAGATTTACGTTCTTGAGCAAATCCATTTAGTAAAATATGCAGTATAAAAATTATGGTACAAAAAGTTTTCATCTAAACAGTAAATATTTTTAGTAAAATTATTTAGTTCAAAATTATAAAAAAGGCGGGCAATTTGCCCGCCTTTGCGAAGCAATATTGCAATAGAATTATTTAACGAGCAACATTTTTTTGGTTTGAATAAAGTCCTTAGCAACCAATCTATATATATAAGTTCCGCTTGCAAGTTCAGAAGCATTGAATTCTACTGTATAATTACCAGCAGATTTTTTTTCGTTTACTAACGATCTCACTAGCTCTCCATTTACAGCATAAATATCTAATCTTACATCTGTTTCAAATGCTAACGAGTAATTAATTTGAGTTGTTGGATTGAACGGATTTGGATAGTTCTGTGAGAGAGTAAATTCTTTTGGTGCAGTGATTTCAACTTCAACTGTATTACTGTATTGATAGCTTCCGTCAGCATCAATCATTTTTAAACGGTACTGATATTTACCTGATGTTATATTCTTGTCGGTGTAACTATAATCTTTTGGAGAATTACTGTTACCAGATGCTGTAACCTCACCAAGTATTGACCAATCATTATTCTCTGATTTTCGTTCAATTTGAAATGAAGAACTATTGACTTCACTTATTGTTTGCCATTTCAGAACAACTATGCTCTGACTGACATTTGCACTGAATGATTTTAACTCAATTGGGAGAGGATAGCTATTCTCATCAGCTCCCATGTATGGTCCAAGTGGTGATGATTGGCGTAAGTCACCATCAATATCATCAGTAACGGCTGCAAGGAATGTTCCTTTTAGATTTTGATCACCGATGGATGCACCTGATAAATGGAGATCAGGAGGAGATAGAAAAGTTACCGACACTGATTTTGAATTAGGATCATAACCAAAACCAGCGCCTTGCCAATCTGATAATAGTTTTTTAGCGGCACCGCCAACATAACCAACATTTGCATTAGAACCAGATACGTACAAATCATTATAATCTGAAGTAAGCGTTCCATTTGATTTCCAAATGCAATATGCATTAGTAGCATCAGTGTTATTAATAAGTATGTTGTCCTTAAGAGTGACATTTGCTGATGCACCGCTTATATGTAGGCATGATCTTTCAGTGTTATTTGAGACACTCGGATAATTGAAAGAATTATGGTAAACGTTATAAATACCATTGTCTTGTAAATACATTAATGAAATTACGGCAGGAATCCCTGCTCCGATGAAAGATAAATCTCCACCGATAAAATTATTAATAATATTACAAGTTGCTCCCGTTTGTGCAGTCAGACCACTTATTCCGTAAACACCACTGGTTACTGTATTATTAGTTGTTATGGTTGGTAACTTATTTTTGAAAACATTAACAGTGCCTGCCCAGGTATTAAAGAAAATAGTGTATGTTGTTGTAGCATTCGTTCCACCATAAGTATAAATATTATTTCCAGAAATTTCAGAAGTTGTACCAGTTGTCCCAACATAAAAGAAATAAACTGGACGAATTCTTCCATAAAGATTACTATTTTTAATTGTAATATTTGTACAATAAATTAAACTACCGGAAGATCCAGTAATACCTAATGCATAGTAAGGAGTATAAGTTGCATCACCGATGTTACAATTATCTGTTGTAAAATTATCACACGCACCTGAAGATTGACCGTTCAAATAAATACCTCGAGTCGAGTTTGCTGTGCTCATTGGTGACTGGTAAGTAATCTTAAGATTTTTTACTAGTACATTATCACAATTACCGAATAATTGTATAACATTCCTTCCGTTTGTTCCATCATTCATATTAAACGTTAGATCTTTTGTTGTACCACCAACCGTATTTGATCCGTCAATAGTAACATATCCTGCTCCACTCATAGCAAAACCAGTATATTGAGTTGCACCAGCAGTAGCGGTACAACCGCTAAAAGTAACAATTGGAGTTTTGCCTGTTGCAGGTTTAATAACAAGGTTATTTGTTGAATTTAAATCGCTTCTTGTTATAAGAACATTAGCTCCAATCTCTGATAAATCGCCATCAATGTAAAAGTACACTGTTCCTGAGCAGCCATTTGTGTTCAAATCAGTAATTGCTGCGACTAAAGATGCATAACCTTGCGGATTAGCACCTTGCGGGATATAATAACTCCCACTTAGTTGTGCAAATGAAATTGAACACACCAAGAATGTGAATAGAAAAGTAGCAGTTAATTTTTTCATAACGCCCTCTATAAATTAGTTTAAGATAAGTTAATTAAGATTTGAAGTATTTTCCCTCACTTATAAGAACTTGCAACTTTGCGCAAAGTTCTTAAAGAATTCATTTTCAATGTAACAATCTATAAGCCATTATGCAATGAAATTATTCGGCATGTATGCTGAATAATTTGGGACAGACTGAGAAAACTGCCCAAGAATGAGACATATGAAATACGCATTGCAATAAGATTATAAAAATCTATTCTTTCGGATTCTCCATATCCTTTTGAATAAATTTATCTATAAGCTCAAGATCCCCACCAATCAATTCGAAGTTTAGATTTTTGTTGTCGAGTTGAAGAGATAGTTTTTCTGAGCTGTACCAAACCTTCGAAAATGGGTTGGGTCGCTCAACTCGCCAGTTGAGCATTAATTTTTCTGAAGTGAAGGGGAGTGAGCTAGTAACCTTATACTTGCCGATTCTAACTGATTTGACTGTATCAGAAATCTCGCAGCCGGAATTGTCATACGGTGCTAAAATATACAAGGCATAGCCGTAAGGTCCGCCAACATAAGTCTGACACAATTTACCTTGATTATTTTCAGGAAGTTCTGAAGTATTAAAAATATAAGACATTGTTAAACTGGCAGTATCTCTTATAATTTTTGGGTTAAATGAGAGTGCATATTGTCCTTTAACAAAGAGCTCATTTGATCCGCCCACCTTTGAGATATAAAGCTCCAATTCAAATTCTGTAGATGAAGTTTGCTTAATATTTCTCACTTCCAATTTATACTTTGGTTGCGAAAACGTTTGGCTTTCATAGCCAACAAGAAGCGAAGTAAATAAGATGAAAAAGATTGATTTCTTCATTGCTTGATTCCTTTGATAGTTGAATGATTATTTAATGTAAAAATTTTGTTTCTAAAAACGTTTAAGGTTATCAGAATTTATTTCGGCTTAAAAAATTACAAATTACCAAAATAAATCTAAGGATGTGAGACCCCAACTCCAAGTGAAGAATTATTAAATACGATGCTTACGTCTTCGCCATCGGCAAAATTATCCCCATTAAGATCAGTAATAATATAACCTTGCTGACCAATACTTGCATCATTATGACAAATACTCACATCGCTTCCATCTAAAAATTGATCGGAATTAGTATCGCCAGCCCAAATGCACCACTTTGTTCCTTTTAACTTCAAGTTATTCCCATATGCTTTAGTGGGGGAATCAGTGAAATCATATGTAAATTCAGAGCCTTTAACTAAATTTTCTCCTCCATTTCGGCTCCATGTTTCCAAATGATTTCGATGCTTAATTACAATATAATATAAACCAGTTGGTGCGTTCATAAAGTTACTTATCGAATTACCTAAACTATCTTGAACAATCTTGGCTGAATCAACTGATAGAAAGGGGGAAGAAGTATTTCTTAAGAATACAGTTATAGTATCTCTCGTTGAGTTATTTGTCGAACTATTATAAAACCCTTCTAGTAATGCAGTTAGATTTAGAGTAATAGTATTTTTAGGCTGTATTCCTTTTTCAATATTGTCAATATATATTACAAATTGAGTCGAACTCGAATTTGGGTCATTGCAACTAAATTGAATACTATCGAAATAGGTGTTCGGTCCGTCTATTTGCCCATTGCCACCTGAAAAACTATCCCATTGTGAAGGGTCATTAATTTTCCATTCATACAGATGCCATGCCCCATCAGCAATAACAGTCTGCCAAGTTGTAGCTTCGGTGATAGAAGTTGAGTTGTCGTCAACTGCGAGTCTTACTTTAATTCCTGAAGGAACAGAAGATGATTTTAAGTAAATACGAATATAGCCATCGGTTCCAACTTTGATAGTGTCTTTACTTATGTAATCGTTATAAACCCTAACGAACCAGTTTGATGTTTGAGAGGAATCAATTAGTATCAATTTTCCTGAATATGTGCCACCTTTCTTAGACTCTGCTGATTGACTAATAGAAGAGTTTTTACTTACACCAAAGGTAGAACCTGAAGTTGTTGGATTCCACCAAGGAGAAGTGACGAATTCGAAACCGGATATTACTTCTTTATTCTGCGAAGTTACAGCAGCCATAAGAGAATCCCATTTCCAAAAAATACCAGGATCGGTATGAGTGTTACAAGTTGGGTCAATGGAAGCAAAATTTGTGTTCATCCAATTTTTCCAATTTGTATTTTGCCACTCGGAATGTGCTATGATGTGATATCTGTCTTTTGGGATTGAGTATTTATCGCAAATATATTTAATAAGATTTGCTGATGAATTATACAATTCCGGAGTATACCATGCAGGAGTATTGGCATAACCTTCATGTTCTAATCCAATCATATAAGAATTCCAACACCCAACATGCCATGCCCTATATCTTTCTTCTACCATCTGTGTAACTTGTCCTGCCACCGAGTCATTTACAATATCTTTTTTAGCATTAAGAACATAATGAGCACTTACTTGTGCTGCAGGATTTTTGAACCATGAAATACAACTCAAGTAGGTTCCTTCAATATCGTGAACAACAACAAAGTAATGATTAATTAACGTTGTCGAATAATTTGATGAGCTAGCAGGATTCCATACTGCTAATGGGTAATCAGGTGTTGCTAAAGTTGTTTTTGGATTTTTTTTAACTTTATCTTTTAACTCTTCTAAATGACTTTGTAATAGATTCATATTTATCTTTTGTGCTTCTATCTTAATGCCGAATTTATTATACCCTATAAAGATCAATTCGTAAATATCATAAGCTCGCTGATAAGCTATTTCAACTTGAGGGTACCCGGAAAACTTTGCGAGAGCATTATTCCAGCCCTCAATTGAATTATTACTATTATCTGGAAATTTAATATTTTCATCATATATATTCCTCAACAGTGCTGCGGCACCTCTTATGTTATCAAAAGGACTTAGTTTAAGATCATGAGGTAGTTTGCCAATTAACCTTGCAGCATCTCTAAGAGAATGGCCAAAATAATCGTTATCCCACAAACCCATTATACCATAAACGCGTGGCAATCCATTGCAGGACGAGGCTGTATCGTTGTCAGACCAGATTAAATGTTGCCACCGGGTTTCTTCATAAGCAATGCCTTTCAATAAATTTACGGGAACGTTGAATTCATTCGATGCCTGGGCAAATAAATCATTATAATTTGAGATTAAAGATTGAGCACAGATATTAAGGCGGGTTATTAGAATAAAAACAATCGAGAGAACAAGTAAATAATTCTTCTTTTTCATTTAAATTAAAAATAAATAATAAGAACACTTTTAATATCTTATTTTAAAAGTATTATATCAATCATTTTATTGCAAACTTATTGGTACAAACGAAAAAGTAAAACAATAGTTTTTTATTGGAACTTTGTTTTGCTATATAATTTTAAGGATATGCTGCACCAATACCTTGGGTACTATTGTTAAATACAATAGAAACATCACTTCCATCGACAAAATCATCGCCAGTCAGATCGGTATTGATGTATCCCGCTACTCCAACGCTTGCATCATTAAAGCAATCTGACACATCTGATCCATCAATGAATTCATCTTGATTAATATCTCCACTATAAATACACCATCTTGTTCCTTTGAGCTTTAAATTATTTCCATATGCTTTACTTTCACTTGAAGTAAAGTCATAATTAAGAAAACCTAAAGTAAATAATTTTTGTAAACTGCTCCAAGTTACAGTTGAGTTACGATGTTTTATTACAATGAAAAAAGGAATATCATTTGCCACTTTCGAAAAGGTAGGTGTACAAGATCCTGAAGCATCAATGAATGTTTTCTTTGACTCTAATAATGAAAATGATAAAGGGTTTCTTAATTCAACGGTTATAGTATCTGGTGTCATACTTGTCCCATCAAACAAACCTTCTATCAAAGCAGTTAAATACAAAGTACGTGGTAGAAATGATTGCCCACCGTTAGTTGATCCTCGAGTTGCTGATGAAGTGAATGTAGTCCAATTGAAGTCGGAATATTTGTTCCCTGCTCCTGTTAGGCCTAAGGAACTAGTTGAAGTAGTTGAACTAGATTCTGAAAGTCCAACATCAGTTGATAGAATTCCGTTTGCAATACCTCCAACACCAGTAAAGGTCCCTTCATAACTAAGGAACTGAATCAAATTCGAGTTATAACCTAATGCAATACCATCAGGTGATCCATTTTGAATTCCATCTGTTGGGTAAGCAAATGAATAATAGGTAAATCCATTCGCTGTATCTGTACTGCCTTTAGTGAATGTGTTTAATGTCGTTGTGTCATACGCTGCACCGCCATTACCGTTATAAAGTACAACTGAAAATTTTGTTAACTCCGGTGAACTCGTGTGGCTGTTTGGAACAACAACCTCAATAAATTCGTTGACATCTGTGCTAATGTTATCATAATGAAATTCATTGATCCATGCATTAGGAAGTGAAACTGTTGCATTAAGTGTTGTCCCGTTTATTTGAGGGACACTACCATCAGTCTTGTAATTTCTTGCACTTCCACTTCCATTGTAAGAGTAGATTCTGAAGTAGTAAGTTGTACTTGGAGTCAGAGAAGTAAAATTGTAAATATCGCTCGCAGAATAAGAAACATTAATTTGAGCTGATCCATCCGATAGATTGTTATCATCGGTATATACTATACCATCAGTTGGAGAGGTGAATGATCCGTTAAGGTTAGCTAAAATCAGATATCCCTCAGGTACTTGAGTTCCCGCTAAAGCATCCGTCCATGTTACATCAATTGATGAACTTGTAATAGTTCCAACATTAAAATTTGTCACGTAATTTGTGGGTTCAACAGCTAATGAAGGAGCATTTGTTACATCATTAGTTTGTGGTACAACGCCATCAGTTTTATAATTTCGTGTACTTCCACTTCCATTGTAAGAATAAATCTTGAAATAGTATGCAGTGCTAGGATTCAATGCTGAGAAAATCATATTATTTGCTGCGGTGTATGCCACATTAATTTGTGCGGAACCATCAGCTAAATTTAAGTCATCTGAATAGACAGTACCATCAGAAGGTGCAATAAAGCTTCCACTCGTATTTGCTAGAATTAAATATCCTTCTGGAATTTGTGTTTCAACTAAAGCATCTGTCCATGTCACTTCAATTGATGAACTTGTGATAGTTCCAGTACTAAAATTTGTAACATGATTCGTAGGTTCTATCGCTAGGGTAGTGTTAACTGCTGACGAAGTTCGTGGGAGGGCTCCATCAATTTTGTAATTTATTGAAGAACCCGATCCATAATAAGAGAATATAGCAAAATAATATGTTCCATTAGATAAATTAGAAAAACTATAATTATCTTGTGCTGAATAAGATATATTGACAACTGCAACACCATCAGAAAGGTCATTGTCATCTGTATATATTTCTCCATCTATTGGGAGAAAATAAGTGTCCTTTTTATATGCAAGCAACAAGTAACCAGATGGAACTTGAGATCCAGATAATGCATCAGTCCAAGACACTGTTATTGTAGATGCATTTGAACTAGCAGAAAATGAAGTTACATAATTTTGAGGTTCTGTTGCATAAACAGGTGAGAGTTTATTTAAATCATTAAAGTTTATATAATTAACATATTCAGGATGATCAACAAAAGGGTTTCTATTTTGTTGAATTGATTGGATATAATTATTTCTATCAACTTCCCATTTGTCTGGAGGATCTTGTTTGTGCCATGCGATCAAAGTTGCTAAGTCTTGAGGTCCCTCGCTTAATGAGGGAAGTTTTGTATTATTCAACCAATTAAATGTCCAGTCATAACCATCTATACCATTATATCTTAAAGCCATATATAATAAAGCACGTGCGGCATCTCCTTTATGTTGATTTCTTGGTTCATAAACTTGTTTACCGTTACTATTTGTACCGAATTTTCCCTCCAAGAATGTGCTGGAGATATTTACCACATTACCAAGTGGGTGGTTGCTGCGAACACCATTAGCACCATTTTGGTGAGTGGGGAATAGGTGGTGTTGATCTGAATATTCAGGACGCGATTCACTATTGCCTGGTTGCCAACTAAAACAGTAGGTATGTTCTCTACTTATTGGTATCCAAGCAAATGGAGGTGTGTAAATGTGCTCATAGCTTGAATAAACACAAAAGACCGATCGAGTTCCATTCCCATTGTTTATAGATGCAAAGTTGGCAATGTTCGTTTCATCAAAGCTATTATAGCTTATTTGAGTATAGGGGTTTCTAATTCTATTTTCCAAATCATTAATAAATGAAGTGGAATTGGGATTTATGGAATTATAGTAGTTTCCTGCTTGTGCGTGAAGTGAATAAATATAACACAAAACAGATATGAAAAGAAGAAAAGTTCTTTTCATCTTATACACCCTCCTTTAATAATAAAGAGCCCCTCACTACGAACTGATTGTAAATTTAAATGCTCTCTAATATTTGCGTGCGAAAATAATAATTTTAGAATTAAAAAAGAATGGAAATAATAAAATTTAAAAGAAGTATTGATTATCGTTTTGAGATAATTTTCACTTCTACTCTTTAGAGATTTTGTTGAGGGTCTAAAATTATGTGTTAAACATAGGAATCAAACTACTGTTTTAAGTATTTTGTAAAAATGGACTCCAGATTTAGAAGTAAATTTCTTTAATTTTTTTGCGTTTCAATTCCCAAAATAAACCGTAATTAGGGAAATTCTGCTCCAATTCCTTTTACATTATTGTTGTACGATATAGTTACATCGGCACCGTCAACAAAATTATCCCCATCCAGATCAGTATTTATGTAGCCACCTTGTCCCCAAACTGCGTTGTTGTAGCAGTTATTTACATCTGTGCCATCTATAAACTTGTCCTGATTAACATCACCACTGTAAATACACCATTTGTTTCCTTTTTTAATCATGTTAAATCCAAATGCTTTAGATGAATCTGAACTAAAATCATAAATCATTTCAGATGTATTGAAAGCTTGTGCTGCTGCACTCCATGTTTCAATTGAACTACGATGTTTTATTACAATGTAGTAAACTGAATCGCGTAATGCTTTTGAAAAATAAGCTGCACTTTCTCCATTGGTATTTAAGAATATTTTGGCGGAATCAATATATGTGAATGGGAAAAATGATTTAGCAAGGTAAACATTAATTGTATCACTAATCATCGAATTCGTGGTTTGATTGTATCTTCCTTCAATTAGGACTTTAAGATTGAGCTTAAGTTGTAAATTAGTTTTGTAAACCCCCCTTCCATGAGTGCCAACAAAAATTTCTCTGGTAGTTTTATTATAATCTAGATGCATCGCAACAGTATTTGGAAGTCCGTCGGCAAGTTCAATCCATGTCTTTCCCCAATCATCAGTGGCAAATACACCAACATCAGTTGCAATCAAACAAAGTGTTGAATTTGAAAATGGAAGAAGCAAAACATCGTTTGCAGGTGAATCAGGTAAATTGCCTGAAAAATTTTGCCATGATGAAGCACCATTATTTGATTTGTAAATATGCCCTCCTCCAAACCCAGAGTAAGTTATTATCACAACATCGGAAGAATCGGGATGCACATAAACACTTGTAATTGTCCTACCCGGTAAACCCACAGTTACATTTGTAAAAGTAGTTCCGGCATCGGTGGATTTATAAATTTGGCTCCCTGAAGTTGCATACATAATATTTGGTGATGATTTGCTTATTGTCATTTCTCTAATAGTTCCGCTTGTGCCGGAAGAAATTGCAGCCCAGCTTGAACCCCAATTAGTAGTTTTGAATACTTGTTCCCGCGCCGTATAAAAAATTCCAGAACTTGATGGATGGGAAATCAGCGGACCGACCCAGGCGCCATTCCCAGAAAGTCCTGAAGTTGCTGATGCCCAGCTTGTTCCATTATTTGTTGAACGTCTTACCCCATTATTTTGTGTTTCACCAAGAATATAGTTTGAATTCTGTGAATGAAAACAAACCTCACCACCGTCTCCACCAAAAGCCAAACTCCAATTCACTGTTCCTAATGTTCTTTGTGTCCCGTTATCTTGTGTACCTCCCATAATATGGCTTCCATTTAATGGATCAGATGCAATCCTATAAAACTGTGTTAAAGTTAATGCCGCATTAAGGTTTGTCCATGTTGTTCCTCTATCATTTGATTTCCACACTCCGCCATCATTAACACACATCATTTTCAATGAATCAGTTGGATGACAAGCTACATTGTGCTGATCAACATGAACGTAACCTCCGGAATATCCATTCGTAATATTCTGAAACGATGTTCCGCCATTCGTAGTTCTCCAAATATCTATCGAACCTACATAAGCGTAATTCGGATTGAAGGGGTTAACGTGCATATAAAAATCATACCACGCTTGCGAGCCTGCAAAATCAGTCCCAACACTTACCTGAATAAAAGAATTTCCCGCATCTGTTGATTTGTAAACCGTTATGTTAGGAGAAGTATAGTTAGCATAATAAAGAATTCTAGGACTTGTTTTACACATAGCGATGTGGTTTCTAGATCCCATAGTTAGTGCAGCACTTGAAACAAAAGATGTTCCTCCGTTTGTTGAAATACGATAACCGACACCCGAACCAACAATATAAACTGTATCACCTGATGGACTGAAAACTACATCATCACATCTTCCTGATATTAATTGAGTCCAAGTTGCACCGCTATTTGTGCTTCTGTACAAACCGGAACTTCCCATTGCAGCAAGAAGTTGAGCAGAATTATTTGGACGAATAACTATTCGTGAAGTGTATGATAATGAAGGCAATCCGCTTGTATAATTTGTCCAAGTATTTCCCCCATCTGTTGATTTTAAGAGTCCTCTTCCATAGTAGGAAGCACCGCTGTAAGTAGCTTCACCAGTTCCATAATAAATGATGTTTGGATTAGCTGGATCAATTGCAATTGAACCAGATGATAATGATACTTCATTATCAGTTTTAGGATTCCATGTATTTCCACCATCAGTTGATTTCCAAACGCCGCCAAAGGCAGCACCGAGGTAAATATTATTTGGATTTACCGGATCATATTGAATTGTAGTTATCCTTGAAGAAATATTTGTATATGACGAATAGTAACCTGGTGAAGGTCCAATACTTTTCCATGAACTTACGTAAACTCCTTTCAGATCCGACTTAGCTGAATAAAATCCTTGTTCTTCTTTCAGTTGATTTCGCTGGTCAACAGCTTTTTGGTAGGCATCATCTGGAATGAAATTATTAGGAAACATCCTCTGCTCATAAAACCATCTTTCTCTATTAAAAGATTTTCTCTCTTTTACTTTAGCAGAAGCTTTGTCGTAAAGATTGTCTCTAATAAATAGATCTTGAGCAATAGTTGCTATCGAAGTAACTATCAACAAAAAAAATATAATTGCAAATCTGTTAGTAATGTACCACATGCACCCTCCAGTTATTTTGTAATTAAAACTAAGAAAAATTGATAAAGTATTCTGGCTGTTTAGTCTAAATATTTTAAGTATTTTACATATATAAAGGGCGTTCCAAATGAAAGTTTACTTGCATTGAAATCAATATGAAATTAAAAATATTATTGTGTATTTCCGTTCCATTTAATCCACATCAGATTTTAGCAATATTTGATATAGTAAAAAAGAAGATGATTTTACCTTTATTAAATTTTAATAAAAAATCTTCAAAAGCAAGCGGTATTTT
>CAYMKU010000013.1:0-86835 GCA_964391015.1 uncultured Ignavibacteriaceae bacterium | reverse complement strand
AATTATTTTAATTCAGTTGAAGCAACAATAGAATTTTACCGCAAGTACAATGTTGAGCCAACAGAAGAAACACATAAAAGGTTGATGTCTTTACTAGGACTAAAAGACTCAGAATAAAAGCTTAATTTAAATTGAGCTAAACAATAGATTCCGAAACGAGTTCGGAAAGACTTAGTAAAAAAGTTTTGTTAATTAAAATTTATAGAAAGAAAAATTCATGCCTGTGTTTGAATATAAATGTAACGATTGTGGAAGCAAATACGATTTCTTTCACAAGTCTTCGTTGAACCAAGAAGATGTTACGTGCCCCAAGTGTGGTTCAACAAAAAATAAAAAACTTTTCTCGGCATTTGCAACTGCGAATTCTTCGGATAGTGATTTCTCATCATGTGCATCCGGCAATTGCAGTACGGATTATTCTGGTGGCTGTGCTTCAGGAATGTGTGGTCTTAATTGAATTAAGTATGTTAAGCGGGATTTGTTTTTTAACCGTATATCACGGTTAGCTATTTTGTCATTGCGTGTTTTTCTAAAAAAGAAAATATTTCTCGCCATGCTCTTTCAGTAATTTCAGCGTTGTATTCATCCTTATTGTTTGGGTTCATAAAAGCATGTCCGGTATTACGGTAAATAATAATCTTATTTTCTTTGTTGGCATCTTTTAGTGCTTGCTGAAAGTTTTGCACTTCCATTACTGGAATACTGCGGTCTGTTTCACCAAAAATACCAAGCAGGGGACAACCAATTTTTTTAATAATTGCTGGATCTGATATTAAACTTCCGTAATTCACCACTGCGGCCTTAAGCTTAGGAAGAAATGTTGCTGTCTGCAAAGCATAACCGCCCCCAATTCCCCAACCAATCACACTAATTCTATTTTTATCAACTCTATGATTATTTTGTAAAAATGAATAAGCCGCTTGCAAATCTTTTACTACTCGATCGGGAGAAAGTCCATGAACCAATAATTGCGCCTCATCATAATTCTTTGTTGATTTGCCGTGGTAAAGGTCGATTGCTAAAGCAGCATAACCTTTACTTACAAATATGTTTGCGTTAGTTCTAATCCAATCGTTAAGGCCCCATTGTTCATGGATAATAATTAATGTTGGGAAAGGTCCCTTACCTTCTGGTAAAGAAAAATAAGCTTCAACTGAGTCTTTCCCGCTTAGATATTTAACGGCTTTTTGCAATTCCTTTTGAAATGCAAAATCTTCCGCTGTATTTTTCTTCACCATTTTATTCTGTTCTTCTTTTGTATTGCATGTAACAAAAATAAAGATGGATAAAATTATAATGAATAAAAATTTCATGTTAGCTCCAATATAACTATTGTTAATTCCCGCGAATCTTTTTGGAAACCTCAGTTAAAATCGATTGTGCTTCTTCTTTAACTTCGTTATTAAGATTTTCAGATTGAACTAAAAGTTGTGCAGCTTTTTGTTTTTCGTTTAGAGATGAATAGTTAATCAGAACATTTAAAAATGCTCCTTCTGATGCAGCCGACACAACTGCAACTGCCACACCTGCATCTGATAATGAATTCTGATTTCCCTTTTTCGAAATAGTTTCAAGCAAAGGGATTACTTCTCGGCAATTTTTTATTACTTCTGCTGGAACACTTGCTGCTTCCAATGTGGATTTTTCAATTGCTTCCGATCGAAGCTTTTTCTGTTCATCTGTTTCCTTGGGAAGTTTAAACGCATCCATTACCCTTTCGAAAGCTTCATTGTCATTTTTCCCAAGCGAGATAAATTTATCTACATAACCATTGAGCTTTTCTTTCAATTCATTCATTTCTGCTTCAACTTCTAAATACTTTTTCTTTCCGATTGTAAGATTACAAACCATTGCTCCTAAGCTTGCAGATAAAGCGCCACAAAGTGCCGCAACATTTCCGCCCCCCGGAGTTGGTGAATTTGATGAAAGCTCTTCTAAATATTTTTGTAGTGATTTTTTTGTATCCATTTTTATTTCTTTCTAATGATTTTGTTAGATCATATAATCAATAACTTTATCTGTTTTAACAAAAGAATGAAGATCGCTTAATCCCAGTTTTTCAACTGCAAGATCAACCAAAGGTTTTTCATCCAAACTTTTTCCTTGGGAATAATACTTTCCTGCAAGCAATAATGCTTCAAGAGGAACAAGACCAACAATTTCGCTTCCTGTAACCTCAACACCGAGACGAGCAGTTTCTTTCTTAACTTCCTCAAATGCAACATGAATTGGTGTTACGTTGTAGTTTGTAAGGTTCATTGAAACCTGAGTTATCTTGTATTTCTCAAGAGCAACGCCCATTCCTTTAACGCTTTTTAATCTGCCGGGAACTTTTACTGACTGACCGTTTACTTTAATTACATTTCCGTTTTCATCTTTCTTCACATAACCAGACTCGCGAAGTATTTCTCCAATCTCTTTTGCGTACCTAACATCTTCCGATTTTATGTTGACGTTGTAGGCAACAAGAAAAAATCTTGCACCTGTTACAGTTCCTCCCAGTTTTGGATTGAAGACGTTAGTTCCATAATCGGGCTGCCAATTTTCATCTTTAAGTTTTTCAGCAAGACCCTCATACTCGCCTTTGCGAATGTTGGCAAGATTCTGTCTCTCGGGTTTTCGTGCAGCGTTTTCATAAAGATAGATTGGTATATTCAATTCTTTTGATGCACGTTCTGCGTATGCTTCGGATATTTTTACGCATTCTTCCATTGTAATATTTTTAACAGGGACGAAAGGCACAACATCAATTGCACCCATTCGTGGATGTTCACCCTTATGTTTTGTCATATCAATCATTTGTGCAGCAGTGCGGCTTATTGAAAGAGCGCCCTCTAAAATTCCATGTTCATCTCCAGCCATTGTAACAACAACCCGATTGTAGTCTACATCGGGTTCGAAGCTTAGCAGCTTGCAGTTTTGAATTCCGCTAAGGGACTTCTTCATCATTTCAAAAGTGTGTTCATTCCTGCCTTCACTGAAGTTTGGAACACATTCAACAATTTTCATTTAGTCTCCGCTTGTGAGTAGAAGTGAATTTTTTACGAAGTAAAAATAAGAATTTCTGGTGAAGTAACCTTCGGGGTTTTGATCAGGATGCAGTATTTTAACCTCGAAGGTTTTTGGAATTTTATTTTAATAGCAACATTTTCCTTGTGATTACAAAATCATTTGCTCTTAGTTGGCAGTAATAAACTCCGCTTGCCAAATGCTGACTGTCGACCGAAGACAGAAACTCTACTTCATAAGTGCCAGCGGGTTTGTATTCATCTACCAAAGTTGCGACTTCGTTGCCGAGAACATCGTAAACCTTAAGCGAAACATGCGAGTTGCTGGATACTTGATACTGGATTCTGGTAGAAGGATTGAATGGATTGGGGAAGTTTTGCGCAAGTTTAAATTTATATGGAGATAATATCTCAACTTCAATCTCTTTTGAATAAGTGTAACTTCCATCAAAATCAATTTGCTTTAATCTGTAATGATATTTTCCATCCGAGATACTTTTATCAGTAAATGAATAGGCATGTTCTTCAATAGTTGTACCATGACCTCCTTTAAAACCAATTGTTTTCCACAAATAATTTTGAAATTTTTTTTCTATTTCAAAACCCAGATTATTCAATTCTGTTGCTGTTGACCAATTCAGAACAGCGCTCTTTTCATTTACTTCGATCCAGAAAGTTTTTAGTTCAACAGGAGTGGTTGGGTTGTGAATTTTCCCTGCAAAAATTGAAAAATCATACTCTTGGAAACCGGGAACGCCCTTAATTCCACCAATAACAAAAACATTATCAAATTTATCTGCCGTAATTTCATGGGCATAATCTATTAGAGAGGTGCTATACGGAATGATCCAATTTAAATTACCATTGTAATCAAATTCCGCGGCAAATAAATCTCTGTAGCCCGAACTAATAAACTGTACTGAATCGAAAACTGCGGTTCCATCAAATGATCCGGCCACCAAAATATTTCCAAGTTCGTTAACGAAAATGCTCTCTCCGTTTTCATTATTGATACCGCCAAAACCTTTCGCGAAAAGGACGTTACCATCCAAACCATATTTGGCAATGAACATATCATTACCGCCTTTATGTTGAACATAGACGCTATCAAAATAGGAATTGCCGTTGATTACTCCAGTTAAGTAGAGGTAACCGAATTGAGAATATGAGACAGAAGTTCCTATATCATGTTGTGTGCTGCCAAAATGTTTCGCCCACAAAAAATTTCCTGCCGTATCCAGCTTTGTTATAAAACCATCATAAGCCGAACTATAAGTATGAAGAATGATTGGGCCAAAAATTGCATTATTTTTTATTTTTCCAGTTACATATGGATTTCCCGAAGAGTCTACAGTTATAGATTTGGAAAAATCATCGAGAGTACTTCCTGCTAATCTTACCCACATTAATTTACCTGCTTGATTATATTTTAATACAAAAATATCAAATTGATCAGCTTGTTTATCGTGATAAAAAGTTATCCCGTCTAATGAAAAATCGTATTCGAAAGATCCTGTAACGTAAATTTCATTATGCTTTGAAATTGCAAGCTTTTCTCCAACAGAAGCTGCATATTGATATGTCCTCTCAGCTACCCTTGCCCATTCAAAAACGCCATTGTTATTTATCTTGGCAACAAAAAAGATGGGATTAGCTCCCAAAGTACTCACTACAATAGTATCGAAGTAGCATGTTGAATTTATTGCTCCGGTTATATAACAATTTCCAGAATCATCGACTGCAATTCCAGATACATGATTACCGTTATTTTGACCACCAGTATGTTTTAACCAAACCATTTGTCCAGAAGAAGAAAATTTAATAATTAAGAGCTCGTTGTAAGGAAAACCAAAAATTATTGAATCACCAATTGCCACGGAATCGATAAAATATCCTGCCATATAAACGTTTCCCATTCTATCCGTTGTTATTGCTTGACCCTGAGAGCCGCTGGAATTTTGATTATTGACATGGTTTGAAATTAAGGTCCAATCCCATATCTGAGCTATTATTATTGAGGGGAAAAGAATTGTGATAAAAATGATTATTGCTTTCATTTATTTAAAAAGAAATTTATTTATCATTTACTATTACGACATTGGGCACTATTTGATTAATATCATCTTCTTAGTTTGAACAAATTCTCCTGCCTTCAATTGATAGTAATAAACTCCGCTTGCTAATCTGCTTCTGGCGGAAAACTCAACTTCATAAATGCCTGCGGGTATGTATTCATCAACCAAAGTAGCAACTTCGTTTCCAAGGACATCATAAACTTTAAGCGAAACATGCGAGTTACTGGATACTTGATACTGGATTCTGGTAGATGGGTTAAATGGATTCGGATAATTCTGATAAAGCACAAAATCATTTGGAGTATTTTGTTGTTCGGGTTCTATTCCAGAGACAATTGATTTTTTTACAATACGCAGATTATCAACATAAATTCGTCCGTAATTTAAGGAACCCGGAGCGTCTGTCATCTGAAAACTGTCAATTCGATACTTAGGCCAATCCAGTATTCCATTGCCAATCCACGCTCCAACGCTGTTTGGATCTTTCAAATTCCACTCAACCAATCTCCAGCCGTACCAGTCAATTACAGTCCATTTCGAAACTTCATGATTAGGCCAATTGGTTCCATCACCCTCATCAATTGCAAAACGGAATTTATTTCTGCTTCCATCCCCCCAGACATAAACTTGGAGAATGTATGAAGTATCCAAAAGTACAGCCCTTGGTGCAGCACCCGACAAATATTCTCTGAGCAGCTTGGTTGTAGCAGTTGGGTCCCATTGGTACTGAATGAAAAATCCTTTTGCTGGAGAAGTTGCAGGGACAAAATATGTAGTTGTGTAACCGGAAGAGGTTCCCGAGTCAATTATTCCAACAGTTGAGCCGCTGTATTCCGGTTGTTCCCAATTTCCTTCAGTTGAAAAATCGTCAATGGTGGTTTTTACAGAGTAAGATAAATCTGATGTTGTAAAAAATATTTCTTTGTCCGCCGACATTAGATTCCCTGCTGGATCTGTTATATTTTGTTTCAGCGTTAACGAGTAAGGAGTGTTATTTAATAATGCAGATGATGTTTTAATGCTGAGTATTGATTGATTGCCGACAGTTCTAAGCTGCATGTCTTTCGAGACCAAAGTTGAACCGGCTTTTAGAACTACATTATTGTGGTTTATGGTTGCAGAATTTATCAATTCGTCAAATAATACAGATGCAACTCCTTCTACATCAAAACTTCCTGCAGAGTTTGTACTGTCTGGAAAATATTGCGTCACTATGGGTCCGCTTAAATCCTGAGCAACAGTTGTAAAATGAAGAACATAGGAATCGCCCGGGATTCCATCGCCGTTTCCGTCAAGCATTTTCCCATTAATATCTTTTACAGTGGAATCAAGTACGAGAGTGTAATTTGTTTGGAAATTAAAATTCGAGGTTGTTGTGAGCGTAACAGTTTTGTTATCACTTGAAAAAGCTATATTACTTATACTTATAGAAGGAGTGAAGTGAAAAGCGTTTGTGAAAGTGCTGGTGTTCATTGTTTTAGAAAATGACAGCTTCACTTGAGTGCTGACAGAAATCGAATCTCCTTGAGATGGATTTGACTGTACAATCTTTGGAGCATAAGAAGGAATTGAATCACTCAAGACTATATTTGAAATTAAAGATTCATTCCAGTATCTATCAAGCATGGTTGCTGCGTAACGATATTTCCCGTTAAAATCTTGCAAGCCTGTAAAACTCTCGTCTTTAGTGAACGGAGAAGTACCAAACGAAATAGAAATGATTTCATCTGTATTAAGATCAAAATTATCATCAGTCGATCTATAAACCGCAAACCACTGATTACTATTTGTTGGAGCATTCGGAGTTACTGTTAATCTGTAATGAAGAGAATCAATTTTTAATATGCTTATTTGCGGCGATGCAGGAATAGTATCAAGATGTAGGTTTGCATCTCGGATTTTAGTTTTCTTTTTGAAGAAAGTTGAAGCAGCTTCGCTCCAGTAATCCCGATCTTTCCAATTTCCGTAGCTGAAGAATTGAAAACCGTCAACCCAATTTACTGTGCGACAAGAATTAACAATTTCGACATGATTATTCCAGATGTTATTATCGCTTAAAATGTAGGAGGGTGGACCAACTGTATAAAATCTTTTTGCTGCAATTCCCGGTTGAATGAATTGACTCCAGCATTGAGGACAAGCACCGGTTAGCATTCCGTAAAAGCCGCTGCCTGTTGTCCAATGGTAGTGCATCGCGGCAATTTGCTCAATGTAACCTTGATTGAACCAAAGAGCTGCGTCTTGATAAACGATACTGTATCCATTCCATCCGCTCCAATTATATTTCCCTAGTGCGGCGACAGATAATCTGACGTAGGGTTTAACTGCTTGAATTGAATCGTGAAGAGTTTTTACAAATTCTGTTACAGACCACCGCCACCAATCATCCCATGAAGTAAACCCGGAAGGAATACCTGCTGAATATGGATGCTCAAAGTCGTACAAATATCTTCCCGCCATATTATTTTCAAGCTCTTCGATTTGCTCATCGGTTATGTTGCCATCTAATAAATTATTTTCTTGCTGAAGTTTCTCAAATTTTTTAGACTTTTTGGAACTTGAATATTCATTCCAGCGAATGTAATCGAGATGCAATCCGTCAATATCGTAATTTCGCACTACTTCCATAGCCACTTTTTTTGTGTAATCTCTTACAGCTTGCAGTCCTGGAGAAAGCGCAATTGAACTTGTCATAGGATTACCGCCTTGATCTCTGCATATCCATTCGGGATGCAGCTGTGCAGGTGTTCCTGATGCGGTGCTTCCAGCAGAAAAAACATTAAACCATGCGTGAAATTCTAATCCACGTTTATGTGCTTCTTCAATTGCATAAGCCATCGGATCAAAACCAGGATAAGTTCCCCCGGCATACGAACCATAAGGTTCGAAAGATGAATTATAATATGCTGTACCTGATTGCCTTACCTGCCACAAAACAGAAGTGAAATTTCCTGCTTTGTGCTCATCAAGGATTTGTCTTATTCTGGCTTTGTTTTGATCTACAGAACTTGAACCTGAAATGTATTCCCAAGTAATAACCCAGTTAGCCCTGAATTCATTATTGTTTTGTTGTGAAGAAATGATCTGTGTTAGGATTAGTGAGAAGAAAGTAACAAAAATTAGTCTATGCATAATTTACTCTCAATATTTTAATTTTTAGTAGTCAAACTTAAACGATTTAATTTTTAAAATCATTGAATAAATTAAATCTCTATGTACAAAGTTAACCCCATTAAGTGTCAAGTTTTCTCGAATATCGCAAGATTTGTAGGAACCAGTGTGATTTGATAAAACTTTCGTAAGCATATTTTGGTTATATTTCATAGCGAAAATTATTTTATTTTAAACAATATGAGACTTTTTCTACGGACTTTCTTTTCTTTTTTTCTATTTATTCCAAGCTTGGCGCAATCGTTACAGGTTGAAAAGATATATAACTCGCTTTATTATGAATTGGGGGGACTCGAAATTAATCTTACCTCGGACAATATCAACATTTCTAAGGATAACCAGAATATTTATTCAGAGAATATTTCTGGCGAAAAGATATTTAAAACCTCACCAGTCACGAATTATTTTTTGATTGCAAGTTTTCAATTCTCAGATAAAAAAGTTGATTACCCTGTTGAAGTAAGAATCTTTGACAAAAATGGTTTGCTGGTTTTCCCATATAAGTTTCTTGCGCCCTTTGATCTGCCGCATCCCTTGCTGAATTTAAACGACAATGGTTTGTTTGCCCTATTTGATCCGTTAAATTTCAAAGTAAAGTTGATAAGTGAGGAGATTTACAAAGAAATTGAACTAGAAAAAGAAGCACCATTTGAAATGGAAAAGGCAGCTTACATTGAGATGAATGAAGATTTCTTTTTTATATTAACTTCTAGAATTGCTTTAGACATAACTGAAAATGCAAGTAATGCTTCCCTCTATAAAATTAATTTAGTTGATTTTAATGTTGATAAAAAAACGCTTGATTACAACACTCCAACTATGCTAAAATTAATAGGTGGAAATCTTTTTGTTTCAGGTGTAAAGTTTGAAAATCTAAAACCGGTTGGTAAAACGATCAAGTATGATTTAGGACTAAATCAACTTGCGTCAAACGAAAAAATCGTTGAAGAAATAATACCCAGCGGCAATAAGTTTTTTGCAAAGTATTTTAACAATATTTTTGAATTTGATGGTAACATGAGCATCTCTCGTGAAAAACTATTATCTGATGAAGCAAGAATTTCTTATATAGCCGTTTGGAATGAGGAATTAATTGCAACAACAAGCAAAGCCAGTGAAAATAATATAGTTTTCTTTTCACCTGATTTGAAAGTTCTTTATGAAGAGAGCTTAAAGGAGTTAAAGATTAATGAACTAAATGATATTTCAATCTCGAATTCTTCTCTTATACTTCACTTTGATTCGAAGAGCGCTAAAATAAAAACCAATTAGATGTATTCATTCACAAATCTACGAGTGTGATGATTTCCTTTGCCGGATAAGAAATTATGATTTTTAATTTTATATATACCACAATTCAAAATCTTACTAGAACAGTTTCATTTTTAATTTTTTTAATGCCAAATCTTATTGGGCAATCAGATGATGTTGTCGCAACTGTAGGACAACACAAAATTTATAAAAGTGAATATGCTGAAAGATATTCTAATTATTTAGTTGCAACAGGTGTTAAAGACAACGCCACTGTTAGGAAAGCAATTCTCGATAATATGATAAACGAAATTATACTTTACAGTTATGATGACAACGAAGCTTTATTTTTAAATATTGAATACCAAAAGGAAATTTCCTGGGCTGAAAAACAAGCTGTGCTTTCTTATTTGAAAGATCGAGAGGTTTATGCAAAAATAAATGTTACTGAAAAAGAATTGCGAGAAGCATTTGTTCGAGTTAATGAAAAAATTTCAGCAAGTCATTTGTACGCTCCTACCTTAGAGGAAGCGGAAAATCTATATAAACTTTTACAAATCGGAGTTGATTGGGATAATCTTGCATCTCAAGTTTTTACGGATTCAACTTTGAGAAATAATGGAGGATATCTGGGTTACTTCACATGGGGTGACATGGATCCTGCATTTGAAGAAGCTGCTTATTCTATGAAAGCAGGAGAAATATCCAAACCAATTAAGACTGAAAATGGATATAGTATAATTAGACTTGAGAATAAGATCTCAACCCCAATCTTAACAGAATATCAGTTTATGACAAAAAAAAATAAACTTGAGAGTTTATTAAAAATCAAAAAAAAACCGGAATATGAAAAGAAATATATCGCAGATATTTTTAACGGATCCAGGTATTTGTTAAACCAAAAAAGTTTAGACAACATCAGCACTTATTTTGGGTTTTCAGATATTAGTAAAACAGAAAATTCATATCAGCCAAATCCCGATGAAGTTTGTGTTACTTATGATGGCAAAAAATTTTCAGAGTATTTTATTATTGACCAGATTACACAAATACCAAATTTTCACCGCTCAAAGCTCAATTCGAAAGAAACTCTAAAGCAGGTTATAAAGGGAGTAATATTACAGACACTGCTTTATTCTCAGGCCGTGAGTAAAGGATATGATAAAAATGAAATGGTTCAAGATGTAGCCGATAAACTAAAAACCCAAATATTTTTAAAGTATAAAATGCAGCAAATTTTATCAGCAATCAAAGTTTCAGATTCGTTGCTTTCTAAATATTATAAGGATAATATAGAATCGTTTAAAACTCAGAGCGAAATTAGCATACAAGAAATTATTGTCGACAAAAAACCCTTGGCTGATAGTTTAATTACTTTGTTGAACGAGGGAAAGGATTTCGGAGAGCTCGCGAGAGAATATTCATTGCGAGAATTTTCCCAAAAGAATAACGGTGTTATTAATTATGCTCCCCTTTCAAAATTTGGATTTCTAAAATCAGATTTTTGGAGAGCAGAAAAAGAGGAAATTATAGGGCCCAAAGAGTTACATGGGGCATATGGAATTTTCAAATTACTTGGGAAAAAGCAAGGTGAGCCAAAGAAGTTTGAAGATATTGAAAAATTTGACCTTGAGATTGCCTATAAAAACGATTACAGAAAAAATATTATGGAAAAATACATAAATAACATTCGTCAAAATGTGTCGATCAATATAAATATGATGGTCTTAAATTCTTATATATTGAACCTGAGCACCAACTAAATTATATTACTAACATGAAAATTTAACTTTGGGAAGGAATTATGAAAAAATATTTACTTTCTACATTTGTCATCTTACTCTTGCCCGTAAATTTTATTATTGGCGGTACGACCGGAAAAATCAATGGGAAAGTTAGCGACAAAAGAACTGGCGAAGCCCTTCCATTTGTGAACATAATTATCGAAGGAACAAATTTCGGTGCGGCTACTGATATTGATGGAAATTATGTAATTCTTAACATCCCGCCGGGAAAATACAATGTAAAAGCGCAATACATTGGATATCAACCCGTTGTAGTCGAAAATATTTCTGTCTCTATTGATCTTACAACCACTGTAAATTTTGAATTATCTGAATCTGCTGTAGAATTAGAAGAGGTTGTTGTTCAAGGGAAACAAGAATTGATAAAAAAAGATGTAACATCAAGTCAATCGTTGGTTTCTTCAGATCAGATTGAAGCATTACCTGTTTCTGAACTTGATGATGTTCTTCAACTTCAGGCGGGTGTAACAAAAGATGCAAGTGGTGGATTTCATATCCGAGGTGGCAGAACTTCAGAAATTGCTTATTGGGTCAATGGTATTTCTGTAACCGATGCTTATGATAACAGCCGCGGAATTCAAATTGACAACAACAGCATTCAAGAACTTCAGGTAATCAGTGGAACTTTTAATGCCGAATACGGCAATGCTATGTCTGGAATAGTTAATACAGTTACCAAGGAAGGAGGAAGAGATTATCACGGCAATATCATGATTTATAGCGGTGATCATGTAAGTAATTTTACCGAGTATTTCCCCCACATTGATGCTATCAATCCTGTTTCAAATTATAATTTTCAGGGTAGTTTAAGCGGTTCTATTCCCGGTACAGACAATTTGATTTCATTTTTTGTTAATGGGCGATATTATTATGATGATGGTTATCTGTTCGGCGAAAGAAAATACAATCCCGATGGGACCAAAGGAGATGGTAAAGTTATTCCAATGAACTTCCATAAAAATTTATATGGACAGGGAAATTTCAGCGTCTATCCGGCGCAAGAAGTAAAAGTAAATCTTGAAGGCCTCTACTCAAAGGAAGATTTTCGGGATTATAACCATGAATATCGTTGGAACCCGGATGGTGATGTGAAAAAATTTGCAAACAGCTTTAATGCAACTGGAACTATTACTCACATGCTTTCCTCGTCAACTTTCTACACAGTTAAGGGTTCATATTTTTCAAAAGATTTTAAAGAATATACCTATGAAAATCCTTATGATTCCCGCTACCAACATCCTGATTCATTAAAGATAGTATCATACTCATTTAGAACTAAGGGAACCAATCTTCATAGGTTTGAGAGACAAACAAATACATTGCTCGGTAAAATTGATTTTACTAGCCAAGCTCTTCAAGAACATTTAGTAAAATTTGGCGCGGAGATAAAATCCCACGATATGCAATTTGATGATTTTAACCTTGAACCTGCCCGTATCAATGGCATACCAATCGAACCTTTTCAACCATCAATTCCAGGAGAGGACCAGACAAATCGAGTGAAATACGATAACAAGCCACTCGAAGCTTCAGTTTATGCGCAGGATAAAATCGAATTTGAAAATGTTATAATTAATTTGGGTCTAAGATTGGACTACTTCGACTCCGACGGCAAAGTTTTGGTTGACTTAAAGGACCCTAATATTTACGCGCCCCTTCGTCCAGAAATGCAATCATTAAGCATCAAAGAAAGAGAGCCATATTTTTATAAGGATGCAACCGCTAAATTTGCTATTAGTCCTCGTTTTGGTGTTGCCTATCCTATCAGTGCTACGGGAGTTGTTCATTTCTCTTATGGACACTTTCTCCAAATCCCCCCTTTCCAATATCTATTTCAAAATGGTCCATATAAAATTCCCAACTCGGGGTTGAATATTGGTGTTTATGGTAATCCTGATCTTGAACCGCAAAAAACAGTTATGTACGAAATTGGATTTAGACAAGAGTTCTTCGACAATTACTTGGTTGATGTTACCGGTTTTTACAGAGATGTCCGGGATTGGATAACGGCAGGTTCTATTATTCAAACATATAATCTTGTAACTTATTCAATATTTACCAATAAAGATTATGCTAACGTAAAGGGAATAACGTTTACATTAAATAAAAGATTCAACAACAACCTTGCATTTGATGTAAACTATACGTACCAAGTTGCTGAAGGAACAAACTCAAAACCGGAAGACGAATTTGAGACTGCTAAAGGAAGCGGTGAACCCAGTCTTTTCTTAATTCCAATGGATTGGGATCAAAATCATCTGCTAAACGCTTCTCTTTTGGTGGGTGTTAATGGATGGGGAATAAGCTTATTGGCACGCTATGGTACAGGCTTACCATATACGCCAAGCATTACTCAATATACTGCGGATCGAGGGATAACATCTGGTCTTTTGAAGAACAGCAGGTACAGACCGAGCCAATTTACTATTGATTTAAAATTGGACAAGGATTTCGATTTAATGGGATTAGATATTACGGCATTTTTGAAAGTGTTCAATCTATTAGATAATAAAATTGCAGTGAACGTATTCGGAGATACGGGACAACCCGATTTTACAACTGAAACCCAGAATGTAGGATATGACTCGAGCAGACCAAATACTGTAGCAGAATATGTAAAATATCCTGATCATTATGGTGAACCAAGAAATGTGCAACTTGGATTAGAAATTTCTTTTTAATGGTTAATGAATACGGGAGGTTTTTAATGTTTACACGAGATAAAATTACAATCTTATTTCTCTTACTAATTTTCTTTTACGCCAATTCTTTATACGGCCAATATATTCCGAGTAAGGAAAGAGGGGATGCAAAGTATAGAAGAAAAGCGCAAATGGAAGGAAACCAGATAAGAGCCACTATCTTTAATTATGGGATGGCAGGAAGGGAGGGTTCAGTACCTATTTCGGAACAGACGCCTTTTGAATGGCCCAAAAACACTGGGCATGTTTATCTTGCTGTAGCAGGAATTTTAGTTGGGGGGGAAGTGGTCGATAAACAGGGAGTGACTCAAAGAATAATATCAAGATGTCACTATTTACAATCTCCAACAGGTAAATCATGGAACTTTGAACCCATTCCCGGTTATTACAATGCAAGCAACCCTGAGGGATTTGCAACCAGTAATGATCCAACTACATGGCCTTCGTTTTGGCCAGATAAATTAACTGATGAACTCGATCCGGGTTGGACAGGTAAGTGGAATGGGTATTTTGGGAAGGATAAATTTAATGCTGACCAAGAATTGTTCTTTAAAGCAACTGATAATAATTATGACAAGTATGTTAATTACTTCCCTGATTCGACGGATTTATCAAGAAAAGGCTTGGGCATTGTACTAGATACAAGAGTAATGGCTTGGTCTCAAATTCTCGTTCAGGATGCAATGTTTTTATTATTTAAAGTGAAAAATGATGGGACTGAGCCAATCAAGAAAGTTGGAGTGACAGTTGCCTGGGCAGATTTTGTAGGCGGAGATGGTGGTGATGATATGTCAGAATTTGATCTTGCAAACGACATTGCTTGGTCGCGGGATGCTGATAATCATTCTCCTGATTTTGGGGCCGATCCTGTCGGAATCGTTGCTGGTGCATTTCTTGAAACCCCTGGAAACTCTATTGATAGAATTGATAACGATGGAGATGGTGAACTGGGAGGACCAAAAGTAACATATGAAATGATCGCTGGAGAAGGTGATACGCTGCTGTCACGAAATGATCCCCGTCGTTATGATGGTATTGATAATAATGGGAATGGGTTGATTGATGAGAATAAGACTCATATAGCATTTCAGGTTCAGGAAGGTGTTACTTATGCAGATCGAATTGATCAGAACAATAATGGAGAAACTGGAAGTCCGGTTGTAACTCAAGATATGGTAAATCAATCTGCATCTGATAGATGGAAAAGATGGCCCCCTAACCCTGAAAACGATTTAATTCAAGATAGTCTTGTACATCTTATAATGGTTGAAGTAAATGATATCGGGAGAGCTTATGCAGATAATATTGATAATAACAATAATAGTGAAGAGGGAGGTCCGGTTATAACTCAAGATATGGTAAACCAAGCTGCAACAGATGCTCCCTACTTTAGATATATAGTTCCCAATGCTTTCGATAAATATAGTAAACCGATAATTCTTTACAATGTTACCGTAGCAGTGTTGGGGAAAAAATATGCCGATGGCATTGATAACGATAACAACGGTTCAGTAGATGAATTCATAGACGAGGGCATTGACGATATGATAGACGAAGCAAGAGATGATGGTGTTGACAATGATGGGGATTGGGATCCTTTAACTGATGATGTTGGGTTGGATGGAGTTCCTGATACTGGTGATCCGGGCGAAGGAGATGGTAAACCCACATCTGGTTCAAGATTCGGTTTGCCAGGTGAACCCAACGTAGACGTTACTGATGTTACCGAAACTGATCAGTTGGGGATCACCGGTTCGTTTTACAGACCATCCTCTGAATGGTTCGATGTGTATGAAGATAATTTTATTTGGTCCGATTTCATGGTACCTGGTAACTATTTTGATCCGGTAAATATACAAACCGGAGATTATAATCTGTTTGTTTCATCAGGATTATTTCCACTTAAACCCGGTCAATCAGAACCGATATCATTAGCGATTATCTTTGCAAATGGACCTGCCATTGATCCTAATTGGCAGGTTAGAAAGCAGCAAGTGTTGAGTAAAGATTCTGTTGCACTACTAACTTACAGCAACGACTATCAATTTGCGAATGCCCCGATTACTCCCAAACTGACTGCGGTTCCTGGTAATAACCGTGTGACTCTTTATTGGGATGCAGAAGCCGAAAGATCATTTGATAATTACATAGAAAACATTGGAGGCAATCCAAGCGATTTTGAAGGTTATAGAATTTACAGATCATCTGATCCCGCTTTTCAAGATGCAAATGTAATTACGAATGCCCAAGGATCTCCCACTTATAATCTCCCGATTAAACAATTTGACCTAGATGATGGAATAAAAGGATATGACTCGGTTGGATATCAAGGAGTTCACTTTAATTTGGGTGATGACACAGGACTTCAACACTCCTGGGTAGATTCCACAGTAAAAAATGGATTTACTTATTATTATGCAATCACTTCGTACGACTTTGGTTATGTCCCTGCGAAGATAGGTCCCTCCGAATGTGCAATAAGTATTTCGTTAAAACCTGACGGTACCGTTAAAACACTTGGTAGAAATGTTGTCAAGGTTAAACCTGAAGCGCCTTCTGGAGGATATGTTCCTGCCACACTTGGTAATGTTGATCATGTAGCAGGGTTTACCACCAGCAAAATTTATTATGAAGTCGTTGATCCTAATGAAATTAAGGAAGGGCATGTTTATTACGTAACCTTCCAGGACACGGTTAAAAAAGGTGCTGAAGACACTTTAACTACAAAAAATTATACTTTGATTGACTCAACTGCAAATGTTACTTTGATAGATAAAAGTACACAGTGGGGGCAAGATGTAGAGGGCCAACTAATAGAGGGCTTTAGACTAACATTAATAAATGAAAACAGGGTTACATTGGATAGAAACCGCTCAGATTGGAATGATACTTCAGTAACAAACTTTATATTCCAAAAGTTTGTTCAAAATGCCCAATATGTTCAAGGACAGCAAAGACCAAATGATTATGAAATTATCTTTGGTGATTCTGCATTCGGCACATCTCATGATTTTACTTATGTTGGGACTAGTGGGTCGTCAACTTTATTTCCTTCACTACCAGTCAATTTTAAAGTTTATAATAACACTACTGAAAAATTTATTGACTTTGGATTTATGGATCTTGACCGCCCTGCTTTACACCCTTCTGGTTGGTTTTCATCAAACGGCACTACACTGCATGATAGAATTATCTTTCTTGAACCCAAGAGTGATACAGACACCGCACGGATTCCAACTTGGTGGTTCTATCTTGATAGAAAAACAAATACAGTCATTCCCAATACAGGAGATACTGCAAAAATATTTATAATAAAGCCCTTTCTCTCTAATGATGTTTTTAGATTCGTATCGAAAAAGAGCTTTATTGATATTAATCAAGCCAAGGTTGATCTAAATAAAATAAAAGTTGTCCCTAACCCTTATTTAGCGAATGCGCTTTGGGAACCGAAGAATCCGTATTCAAGTGGTCGTGGTCCCCGTTCGATTCATTTTACTCATTTGCCCAATAAATGCACTATTAGAATTTTTACGGTTAACGGTGAGCTTGTAAAAGAAATTGAACATGATAATAATTTATCTGATGGAACTGAGGAATGGAATCTATTAACAAAAGATAATCTCTCGGTTTCATATGGTGTTTATATATATCATGTAGATGCACCCGGTATTGGTACAAAGGCAGGTAAATTTGCAATAATAAAATAATTGAATCCTGACTTTTCAGGATGAAATATTTATGGAGAAATAAAGTATATGAAAAAAAATTTACTCACTTTTAGTATTTTGATTTTTCTGCTGTTGAATGTTGGATTTGGTCAAGTAACAAAAACTGGAACAACAGCCGCAAAATTTTTGAGTATGGGAATTGGACCCCGTGCTAATGCAATGGGCGGGGCATTTACTTCGCTAGCCAATGATGCTTCAGCATTATACTGGAATCCTGCTGGTGCTGCATCAATGAAGCAATATGAAGCTATGTTCACATATACAAGTCTCTTTAAAGATTTGGATATAAGTCTTAATTATGCTGCATTAGTAATCCCAGCAGATGATTGGGGTAATTTTGGGGTGAGCATCACCGCACTTGATTATGGTAAAATGGATGTAACTACCGAATTATACCCTGATGGAACTGGCGAAAAATACTCTGCATCCAGTTATGCATTTGCCCTTTCTTATGCTAGAAATATTACAGAAAGTTTTACAGCAGGAATTACCATAAAATATATTAGAGAATTAATATTTAATTCTTCAGCCCATGGCATTGCCTTTGACATTGGTACAATCTTTAACACTCCATTCTATGGAATTAAATTCTCAAGCATCATTACAAATTATGGCTCTAAACTTCAGATGGCAGGCGAAGATTTACTTGTCCGGCATGATGCGGATCCTACAAGACACGGGAACAATGAAACAGTAGATGCATATTATAAAACGGACAAGTTCGATTTACCTTTGAAATTACAGATTGGTCTTTCAAAAGATTTTCAGCTGCTTGAGAATCAAAGATTTACTTTGGCGATAGATGCTACACATCCTAATGATAATGCTGAATATATTAATATCGGAGGTGAATTAGCACTTTTGGGTAATATATTATTTTTACGAGGTGGATATAAGACATTACTCTTAAAGGATAGCCAGGAAGGTTTGACTTTTGGAGCGGGGCTTAATTATACGCTAGGAATTTTAACATTAGGATTTGATTATGCATTTCAGGAATATGAGTTTCTAGGAAATACGCATAGCTTCGGAATGTTGCTAAAATTCTAAACAAAAAATACTATATTTACTCCAGATTGGAGAATTAAAAACTAACTAATGGAGGTACTATGAAAAAGTTCTTTACTCTGGTTACTTTGTTGCTTATTGTTGGGTGGGCAACGATGGTAGCCCAAACAAAAAATGTGACCTTTAAGGTCAATATGAAAGTGCAGGCAAAAAAAGGATTCTTTAATCCTGCAACTGAAGTTGTTACAATCCCCGGTGGTTTTAACAATTGGTTAAATGAACCGCCCGCCAACACTGAAAAGGTAATGCTTGATTCCTCTGCTGTAGATCCAGTAAGAGATTCTATATATACAAAGGTCATTGCTCTCACTCCGCTTCAGAGCTATGAGTATAAATACAATATCGGATTGGGCTGGAATGGAAAAGATGAACTTGGCGGACAACCGAATAGAAGTATTATAGGTCCGACAACAGATTCTACACTTGCACCGGTCTGGTTTAATAATGAAGCAATGCCTTCGGGTGCTCCAGCTAATGTAACTTTTGAGGTTGATATGAGATTACCTGCAAAAGGAATTCCCAATTTTTCATCAAGAAAAGTTTATGTCGCAGGAAGCTTCTCTAATTGGGGAAGTGGTGCAATCCTAATGACTGATGCTAATAACGATTCTGTTTATAACGTTACAACCCCAATTAACTCAGCACAGCTTATTCAATATAAGTTTCTTCACAGCCCAGATTCAGCAAGCAACGGAAGCTGGGAAACAATCGATAATAGAAAAAGCTGGATTGTTGACGGTAACCAGACAATATCAAAATGGTGGAATGATCAAAATCCAAATGTGACTCTTGCTGATGGAAATATCTTCTTTAATGTTGATATGAGTGTTTTAGATGAACTTGGTGTATTCAATCCCGGTGTTGATTCTGTTCAAGTACGTGGAAGTTTTAATGACTGGAATGCATCTCATCCTGAAAAATCTCTTTTGAACCAAGATCCCTTAAATCCGAACTCATGGTACTTAAATGTTCCCTTCGTTCAAAATGTTGTTGGAGATACTCTATGGTACAAGTATTTTATTAAAAATCCTTCGGGTGGATTCCAATATGCAAATACCGGATGGGAAGTTCCAATTGTAAAAACATCAAACGGTGATCGAAATCGCCCCGTAAAATTTGAGGGTAGTGGATCACAGGTAATTCCTACTGCTTTTTTTGATGGCATTCATACCGATTGGGTAATTCCAACGGGTACAACCGTTCAAGCGACATTTAGTGTTGATATGACACCTGCCACGACTGGTGGAACACATCCGTTTGTTCCTACAACTGACACAGTGTACTGGATACCAGTTCATCCGCTATTTTATTCTGTACATGGATTGACATGGAACGGTGCAAGGTTTCTTAAACTAACAGATCCGAATTCAGATATGATTTATACAGGTACCATGACACTAAATGGTCCTTCATTCAATGGATTTTTATACCAATATGGCTATGGCGGTTCAAGTGGTCTTATTCAGGAAGAAGGTAGCCAGGGACAAGCAAGGGTTAGATTCGTGGGGCAAAGCGGTGGTGCTAGACATTTTGATAGTCCATGGAATATGCCACAAGATGTTTGGACTAACGGTGAAAAACCCGAAGAAGAAAAGCCGCAAGGCTGGACTGATATTAAAGAAATTAATGGTGGACTTTTGAAATCATTTTCACTTGAACAAAACTATCCTAATCCTTTTAACCCAGCAACAATAATACGGTTTACAATTCCTGATGCAGGATTGGTAAGCTTGTCAGTGTATAATCTGCTTGGCGAAAAAGTAGGAGAAGTATTAAATCAAGAAATGAATTCAGGTTCATTCGAAGTATCATTCAATGCTTCAAATCTCAGCAGCGGTGTTTATTTTTATACAATAAAGACAGGTAATTATACAGCTTCTAAGAAAATGATGCTAATGAAGTAAAACTTCGAGGCTTAATATTGCTTAACGGAAAAGCCGGTTTGAAATATAACCGGCTTTTTTATTGCTTTTGGTTCGCAACTGCTTGTGTTAATTGCTGTTTTAAATTATTTGCTTGTGGATAATTGGGATCAATTCCTAAGCATTTATTGACAATATTAAGTGCCGTTTGGTAATCTTTCTTTTGTGAATATGCTCCTGCCAGGTTATATAAAACTTGTGTGTCATTTGAATTCAGCTCGCAACTTTTAGTCAAGTAAAAAATTGCTTCATCATATTTTCCTTTAAACAACGCAATGTTTCCAAGCCACTTTGTACTATAATCGTCGGGTTCAATTTTATATCTTGCAATCAGATATTTCAATGCGATGTCGTATAGTTGTTTTTGCAATAAGGTGAGAGATATTTGGTCATAATATTCGACGACGATGGGATATTGATAAAGTAAAATATCCATGTGTTTTAGATAATTCATAATATCGTTTCTTTTTAAATAAACTTCTGCAGCAGCTAAATGAGCATTAGCCCAGGAGATTTTATTGAGCATAAATTCGGCTGCTATCGAATCTAAAAAATTCTTCGGGGTGAATAAAAATTTTGTCAGCTTCTTCTGAGATTTTTCAATAAACGGCCAGTCATTTTCTAATAATAAAATTCTGCAATTACCAATCGTTGAGTCAAGATCAGAAAAAACAAAATTTACCTTTGTAATACTATCTTGCACAGCAAAAGGTATTTGTGGTTTTTCGTTTTTAGGTAAATAATCCGCATGTTCCATCGCTTCATAATAAGCTTTTCCCATCAGTTGATAACCCTCAACGTTGGGGTGAAGGTGATCTGTCATTAAATTGTTACCCACAATACCATCTGGACTTGCCAACATGAATATCGAATCCACTACAGCATAGTTTATTTTATATTCTCTGCACAACTTCATAATAATTTGATTTACCATCTCTGGTGCTCGGAATCTAAGTGCATCCAAATCTTTTGCTAATCTGAAAAGGGAATCGGCATATCTAAAATCGCCAGCATTAAATTTCTTTTTTGCTTGGTCATAAACCTGATTAGCAGATGGATATTTTCCTGAAGGAATGGAAATAAATGGTTTTTGATCTTTCAGATTGGATACAACTCTTCCTACAATAATTGGTACATTATTTTTTTTTATTAGGTCTATAATCTCTCGCATGTTTTCTTCAAACTGATCAAGCCCCAAGGTATATTTGTCTGAGTTTAAGGGGATGTATTGATCTTTTGCCATACGAGACATTAAAGTCCCAGGAGAATCATCAATATTTTCAGAAGCAAATAAAGATAATGTTTTAGCAATAGTGTTTCGGATCAGCTGCACCGTTTTGAAGTTATTGAGGTACAAAACAAGTTTCACTATGCTGCGGGAAGTACCTAATGATTCCATCGAACCCACACCCAATGCACCATAGTATTCGTTGTGCCCTGCATAAATTAAAATTAAGTCTGGTTTTTGTTCCAGGACGCCTGGTAATAAATCTAAAATTGTATAAGTGTTTACAGCCGATAAACTGATGTTTACAACTTCAATTGTCGAATTTGGATAAGTAAGTTCTAATCTTTTCCTAATATAGCGTGAAAAAGCCCCCATCGGTAAGTAAGGGAAACCTGCGGTGCTGCTTTCACCCAAAACAAAAACTCTGAAAGCATTTCCTTTTTTTCGTTGATCGAAAATATCTTCAATTGTTGTCGGAATATTTTCGACCTGGTTAAAGTAGCGATATGCTACGTCGGGATTTATAATATATTTTCCTCGTCTTGCATCAACCCACTGTGGTATATCTTTTCCGTAATTAAAAAGTCGTAATGATATTTCCAGGAGAATAAAAAACAAAAATGGAATTAGTATAAGTATTACAAAAAACCATTTTGGTATAGATTTTTTTTTAGTTTTTTCAGATTGCGGCTGGTTTATTTTCTTTTGTGTAGGTTTCAATAGATTACCTAAAAATTTTTTCAAAAATACTAAATGCTCCTATCTCGTGAAAGTGGAATTGAAATCGAATCAATTTATATTTCCATTATATTTTTTAAAATCCATGAGGAATAATGAGAGCAAATGAAACCAGTTAAAAATACAGTGGTAGTTCTATGTTTATTTTTTGAGGTATATTCCCAAAGTATAAGAATTGATAAAATTGAACCGCCAAATTGGTGGAGCAATATGAAATTAAATTTGGTTCAATTCATGTTGTACGGAAATAATCTTAATGATTTACATGCGGTTGATGATTTAAGTGAGTTAAAGGTGAGTAAAATATATAATGCTGATAAATCAGATTATTGCCTTCTAGATGTTGAAATACCTCAAGCTCAACAAAGTAAATCATATAAAATATTTCTTTCAAATAATATTGATACCGTCCTGATTGAAATTCCTATTTACATTAGGGAAAATTGTAAAAATTGTTTCAAAGGATTTAATTCAGGTGATGTAATCTACTTAATAACTCCAGATAGGTTTTGCAATGGTGATGAAAGCAATGATAGAAGTTCAAAATATATTTCTGATTATCCTTTCGGGTCAGAAATGGGAAGACATGGCGGAGATATAAAAGGAATCATGAATCATCTCGATTACATAAAGGAAATAGGTTTTACTGCTATTTGGATTAATCCTCTGTTGGAAAACAATTCTGTGATGAGCTATCATGGTTATGCCGCTACTAATCTATATAAAATAGACGAACGATTTGGTACAAATGAATTGTATAAAAAACTTGTGGAAACAGCACATCAAAAAGGATTGAAGGTGATTTTTGATCATATAAATAATCATATTGGTATTAATCATCCTTGGGTTGATAATTCACCATTTCAGGATTGGTTTAATGGATCAAAGAAAAGTCATTTTATTACACCGCATGAAAAAATTTCGCTTTATTCCTCTTATTCTAGTGAATTCACAAGTGATAGCACAATTAATGGTTGGTTTGTAGAAGAAATGCCTGATCTTAATCAACGCAATTCTTTTGTCACAAAATATTTGATTCAAAACACTCTTTGGTGGATTGAATATGCGGGCTTAGATGGGATACGCGAGGACACATATCCATATTCAGATCAAAAATTTTTAGCTGAATGGAACAGAGCTATATTGGAAGAGTATCCAGACTTTAATATTACTGGTGAAGTTTGGATAGAAGATCCAGCACTGCTTGCACCATATCAAAGGAACAACAAGTTAAATAATAAGCTGGACACAAATTTACCTTCTCTAATTGATTTTGGATTGTATCGAGCAATCAAAAATTTTGGAGAACCAAATGGAAGTATCAAAAGTTTGTATGAAACATTAGCAGAGGATTTTCTTTACACAGATCCGAATAACCTTCTTACCTTTGCAGATAATCATGATGTAGAACGATTGATGTATGTAGCAAAAAAAGATATTTCTAAATTTAAACTAGTTTTAACATTTTTATTAACAACACGGGGAATCCCTCAGATTTATTACGGAACAGAACTAGGTATGATTGGCGGAAAGTCACACGGAGAATTGAGAGAAGAATTTCCAGGTGGTTTTCCAAATCAAAAGAGGAGTGCTTTTACCAAAGATGGTAGGACAGAAAATGAAAATCAAATATATGACTTCATCAGAAACCTTATTCAACTTAGGAAAAACCACTTATCGACCAGCCTCGGAAGCTTAGTTCACTTTCCACCTACAGATGAAGTTTATACTTATTTTAGAGTTGATAATAATGAAATAGTAATGGTAGTCTTAAATAATAATAACCACAAAATAAATATTGCTCTAAAATCATACTCCCCAATATTAGGAAGCAATCCAAAGGTGATTGATCTTTTTAAAAACAAAGATGAGAAGTTAATTGATAATAATATTTTGGAAATAGACCCTAATTCCAGTGGTATTTTTTTAATAAAATAATTACTGTTTGAACAGTTTGAAAGTGAGTGAAAAAAATCAATTTTTGCTATAATGAAAAAGGAAAACTCCTATGAGTAAATTATCTATACTTAAAGAACTTTGGCAATTTCTTCGAGTTCGTAAAAAATGGTGGCTTGCACCAATATTAATAATGCTTGTTTTACTTGGTGGATTGATTATTCTTACTCAAGGTTCGGCATTAGCCCCATTTATTTATGCTATATTTTAATTCTTGAATAATTTGGGAAAAGAATAATCTTTGACGATGTAATTCTGTTGAATCATTGTCAGAATTATTAATAAAAATGTTTATCATGAAGATTAGAGTTGAGAAGAAAAAGAAACGGATTCCGCTTCCACAAAAGCCACCCAAGGTTGAAAAAAGCAAAGATGCTTATGATAGAACCAAAGAAAAAGAAAAAATACGCAAATCCATTAATGATGATTGATTGTTCGCTAATAATATCTTTTTATAATAGAATTGATTATCTCAAATTGGTGTTGTCTGGACTTGAGCGTCAAACCTTCCGTAACTTTGAGATTATTTTAGCTGATGATGGTTCAAATCAAGATGTTGTAAAAGAAATTGAGCTATTAGCAAGTCAAATTTCGTTTCCTCTCATTCACGTTTGGCAGGAAGATAGAGGATTCAGAAAAAACAAAATTCTCAATACAGCAATTCTAAATTCTGTTTCGGAATATCTAATTTTTATTGATGGAGATTGCGTTCCTCATCGCAAGTTTGTCGAAGAGCATTACCAGAATCGTTCTCTTGAAATTTGCTTGACGGGAAGACGAGTTAATCTTTCGGAGAGAATAACAAAAAAGTTGACAAGCGAGCTTATCAGAGCGGGTATTCTGGAAAATAAAATGTTTTCGTTAATTATAGATGGGTTGTTTGGTAAATCAATTGATATTGAGAAGGGATTTTACTTTAAGTACAGAGTCTTGAGAAAATATTTCAATCAAAAGGAACGAGGAATTCTTGGATGCAATTTCTCCATTCATAAATCTGACCTCGAAAAAATAAATGGCTTTGATGAAAGATATGAAGCCCCTTCCATTGGTGAGGATAGCGACATTCAATTTAGAGCCGAGTTATTGGGCATCAAGTTTAAGTCATTGAATAACATTGCAATCCAGTATCATCTTTATCACGAGCTTCAAAAAAGGGAACACAAAAACCTAGAATTATTTAATGAGGTAAAAAAAACTAAGGGAGCATTTACTAAATTTGGACTGCAAAAATAATAGCACTTTACACTCTTTAATTAATTGGGAATAAACTAGTTTGAAAATATTTTTACTAATGCTTTTGCTCGGTATTAATGCTCTTTCATTTGCGCAGATTTCTTTTGATGCAAATTTTGAAAGTGGAAATATTAACACCGTTTCAACAACTGATTC
Source organism: uncultured Ignavibacteriaceae bacterium (assembly GCA_964391015.1). Taxonomy (GTDB): domain Bacteria; phylum Bacteroidota; class Ignavibacteria; order Ignavibacteriales; family Ignavibacteriaceae; genus XYD12-FULL-36-8. The sequence continues at coordinate 60,794 of CAYMKU010000013.1, read as the reverse complement.
TATAAACTATACAGTGACGACAATATCTGATATTGGAGGAAGATGGTTCTACTTCAGAATAAGAGGAGTTAGGAACAAATTCATTCGTGTTACGATAACAAGCACCGATGTTAACCGACCTATGTATTCATATAATAACCGAGACTTTACAAGGTTTACAGCATCGGAAAGTCCTTCGCTCCGTATGTTTCAAAAAACTTTTACTGAAGATACTGTTTACGTTGCTTATTATACGCCTTATAATTTTAGTTTTCTTCAAGAAAGAATAACAGAATGGAAACTTAGTTCTTATGTGAAAGTTGATACATTGGGATTAACAGACCATGGGTTTCCAATTCAGCAAATAACAATTACCGATCAATCAATCCCAAACAACGAAAAATATCGTGTGTGGATACATGCACGCACTCATCCTGGCGAAACACCAAGCTCTTGGCATTTTGACGGCATTGTTCAAAAATTGTTGAGCGATGATGAGGTTATTTCCTTTTACCGTCAGAAGATAATTTTCTATTTAATTCCTTTTACTAATCCCGACGGGGTTTATTATGGCAGGTCAAGGACGAATTTTAGTGGCATTGATGTAGAATCTAATTGGAATAAATCTGATGCTGAAACGTCCAAGGAAGTAAAAATACTTAAGCAGAGAATGGCACAAATAAACAGTGAAAAAATTCTTTCAGTTTTCAATAATCTCCACTCACAAGCTGCTTCATATTGTACGTTTTGGATTCATACGCCCAGCTCAACAAATCCAAAATATTATAGAAAGGAATATCAATTTTCAAATTTGAATACTTCGGATAATCCTTACTTTGATCCGGGGGACTATAGCGAATCAAATTTAAGTGCCGTCTTTCCTGAAGGATGGCTATGGAACAATCATGGTGAGCAGGTATTAGCTTTGACTTATGAAACTCCATACGATAAGTACTCGACAGGTATTTGGGTGGAAAATTTTAATTTGAAAGAACTTGGATATCGTAATGTTTACGCAATTGCGGAATATTTAGAGCTATCTCATCCTAAATGGATTGTCATGGATAATAAAAATGCAATTGCAAATGGAACTTGGAAAACACATACCACAGGATTAGAATTTTATAGTGATAATTTTTTCACCGCACCAATTGGCAGTAGTACTTTAACCATAGAGTATTCCACCTCGAATCTTCAGTCGGGGAAATATGATGTTTACGGTTGGTGGCCTTCAAACAGCAACTACTCCTACAGTACTCGGTTCACAATTAATGCAAACGGGAATGAGACGATTGTTGATAAAACACAGAGAACTAATGGAGGCCAATGGAATTTTTTATCAGAAGCAACACTAAATTCTAATGGTATCATCTCAATTAAGATGAACAATAATACCACAGGAATCGTTGCAGCGGATGCATTTAGAATTATTTACAGAGGGCCAGTGTCATCAATTAATGAAGAAATAACACCGACAGAATTTACACTTTTTCAGAATTATCCGAATCCCTTTAATGCACAGACCACAATTAGATTTGTTTTGAAAGAACGGGCAAAAGTTCAATTACGGATTTTCAATTCAGTTGGAGAGTTAGTTGAAACGCTTGTAGATCAAGAGTTGGGAGCGGGTACACATGAAGTTATTTTTGATACTAACATGCATAAAAGCATAGCGAGTGGAATTTACTATTATAATCTTCACGCCGGTAAATCCTCACAAACAAGAGGTATGATACTTGTGAAATAATTCTGAAGGGGACTCCTTGACTTTTTAGTTTCAGTTCAAACCCCCACAATTCCACAGAATACTTCTCTAGCCGTAGAACACAGGAAAAATTTCCTTCTCAATCGGTAAAACTTTCTCGCGAAAATCGCTCCTAATCGAATCACCATAAGAATGTGATTTTGAAACTACAGTACTTGCAAAAATAGAATATTGGTTTTATATTTGAAACAATTACATCAAATAACCTAAAATAATTAGGATAATTATGTTAGATGATTTAGATATTAAAGTATTAAAAATTCTCCAAAAGGAAGGGAGAACTAAGAGAAATGAGCTTGCAGAAGCGGCAAACATGTCAATTCCGGCAATTAGCGAACGACTTCATAAAATGGAAGAGAAAAATGTGATTGAGGGCTATTATGCAAAACTTAATCGCAAGGCATTCGGTTATGATATTATGGCATACATTCTGGTAATGATGGAATCGTCAAAGCACTATAAATCCTTGATATCTCATGTGGAAAAGCTTCCTCAGATATTGGAATGCCACTCGGTTCTAGGCGAAGGTTCTCATTTATTAAAAGCAATCTTAAAAAATACTGAGGCATTGGAAAAACTCTTGGCAGAAATTCAATCTTGGCCTGGAGTTATATCAACTAAGACTACGTTTGTTTTATCAACGATAAAAGAGACAACAGAAATAGATATTTAACGTTATTCATTCATATTTAAAGGAGTTCTTATGGCTAAATCTGAATCACCCATTGACAATGTTTTGAAGTACATTAAATCTAACGGAATTAAATTCGTTGATTTAAAGTTTATGGATTTTCCAGGTCAATGGCAGCATTTCACAGTTCCGGTTACACAATTAAATGAAGGATCTTTCGAGGATGGTTATGGTTTTGATGGTTCCTCGATCCGTGGATGGAAACCAATTAATGAAAGTGACATGCTAATTATTCCTGATCCCAACACATTGTTTGTTGATCCATTTATTGAGCAGCCAACAATTAGCTTAATTTGTGATGTTTACGAACCAGCTACAAAGGAAAAGTATACTCGATGTCCGCGTAATATTGCACAAAAAGCAGAAGCATATCTGGTTTCAACTGGTATTGCTGATACTGTTTTTTATGGACCTGAAGCTGAATTTTTCATTTTTGATGATGTTCGGTTTGATTCACAACCAAACAGCCAATTTTATTTTGTTGATTCAATAGAAGGGAAGTGGAACAGTGGTAAGGATGAAAATCCAAATCTTGGTTACAAACCACGCTTTAAAGAAGGATATTTTCCTGTTCCTCCCACTGATAAGTTGATGGACCTCAGAAATGAAATGGTAACAAATTTGGTGAACTGTGGAATTGATGTGGAGGCACAGCATCACGAAGTAGCAAGCGGTGGTCAATGTGAAATCGATTTAAGGTTTCAACCATTAGTTAAAGCTGCAGATCAGCTATTGATGTTTAAGTATATTGTAAAAAATACTGCAAAAAAAAATAATCGAACCGTTACTTACATGCCGAAACCAATCTTTGGTGATAATGGAAGCGGTATGCATGTTCATACAAGCTTGTGGAAAAAAGGTAAACCGTTGTTCCCGGGTTCCGGCTATGCTGGTTTGAGCGAGATGGCATTATACTTTATTGGTGGTTTGTTAAAGCACGCTCCGTCGTTGTTGGCATTCACCAACCCGACAACTAATTCTTACAAGAGATTAGTTCCAGGATTTGAAGCTCCTGTGAATCTTGCTTATTCGCAGAGAAATCGAAGTGCGTCAATAAGGATCCCAATGTATTCATCGAGTCCAAAAGCTAAGCGAGTTGAATTCAGATGTCCCGATCCTTCTTGCAATCCTTACCTTGCCTTTGCTGCAATGCTTATGGCAGGCTTGGATGGAATTACAAATCGTATTGACCCTGGAGATCCATTGGATAAGGATATTTATGATATGGAGCCTGAAGAATTGGTTAATGTTCCATCAACTCCTGGGAGTTTGGGCGAAGCTCTGGAGTGTATGAGAAATGATCATGAATATCTTCTCAAGGGTGATGTGTTTACAGAAGACGTGATTGAAACATGGATAAAATATAAAATGGATAAAGAAGTTAAACCGATGGCTCTTCAACCACATCCTTATGAGTTTGGACTTTATTATGATGTTTGATCTAAATAGTGCATTAATCAGCGTGAATAAATGGAGCGAGAAATTTCTCGCTCTATTTTTATAACAATTAAAAGGTAAGCAATGGGTAAATATAAATATGTACCTTTTGTCATTTTGCTTTTGGTTGCAATAGTTGGTGCCTTTTTAAACTATAACTACTCGCATGTAAAAGGTGAGCCAGCATCTGGAGCCGACATAGCGTGGATGTTAACAGCTACTGGTTTAGTTTTGTTAATGACCCCTGGGCTTTCTTATTTCTACGGCGGGATGGTCAGCTCAAAAAATATTATATCAACAATGCTTCAAAGTGTAATTGCCATGAGCGTGATTAGTGTAATTTGGGTTGTAGTCGGATTCAGTCTCGGGTTCGGTGATTCGATCGGTGGTATAATTGGTAACCCATTTACTTATTTTATGTTTCGTGGAGTAAATGGTGATACTCATCCGGGACTCTCTCCGACCGTTCCATTACTTTTATTTGCGATGTTCCAACTAAAGTTTGCAATCATTACACCTGCATTGATAACTGGTTCATTTGCAGAGCGCGTGCGATTTTCATCTTACATTCTTTTTATGATTTTGTTTACCCTTTTTATTTATTCACCATTGGCACATTGGACCTGGCATCCAGACGGATTTTTAAGAAAAATGGGAGTATTAGATTTTGCTGGTGGGACAGTTGTTCACATGTCTGCTGGTTTTGCAGCTTTAGCCGGAGCAATTCTGTTGGGACGAAGAAGGTCGCACATGAAAAATGAACCACATATTCCCTCTAATATTCCTTATGTAATTCTTGGAACGGGATTGCTGTGGTTTGGATGGTTTGGTTTCAATGCCGGCTCTGCATTAGGTGCGAATAGTCTCGCAGTTCTTGCTTTTGCTACAACGAATACAGCTTCTGCTTCGGCAGCACTCTCATGGATATTTTTTGACGTGCTGCGCGGGAGAAAAGCGTCGGCTTCTGGTGCAAGTATTGGTGCAGTTGTTGGTTTGGTTGCCATAACTCCTGCAGCAGGATTTGTTTCTGTTGGTGCAAGCATTTTTATTGGTGTAATTGCAAGCCTTGTTAGTAATCTGGCTGTAACTTGGAAATCAAAATCAACCTTAGATGATACGCTAGATGTTTTTCCGTGCCATGGTTTGGGAGGAATGGTTGGAATGATAATGACTGGAATTTTTGCAAAGGATGTTGGATTGATTTATGGATATACTAATACTTTTCTAATCCACTTACTTGGTTTGGTTATAGTTTCTGTTTTTACTTTTGGAGGATCGTATCTGTTATATAAGCTGACAGATTTACTAATTCCAATTCGTGTTACAAAGGATCAGGAAGAAATGGGATTGGACCTTAGCCAACATGACGAAAGCGTACAGCAAAGATTTTAATTCATCAGTCTGATTTCTTGGGTTCTGAAAGCACGAGGGAATTGGCTTTTTAATCCGCCAGCTGTAGAAACGGCGGTTCCCAATGTATAATTTTTGTGTTGAACAATGTATTGTCCTCTCGGAACATTGATACTTTTAATTGTTTCTCCTTTTAAGTATGAGTTTAATTCCGATAAGTTTTTTATTTCAATAATATTTTCTTTAATGTGTGCAGATAGAACCTGTGCGGCATGTGAATCAAGAACTACATTATTGTTTTTATTGATTACCCCAAAGTGAGTTCCTATTCTTCCGAATAATCCTGGATTCGGGTCGTACCAGTTTCCATCAACAAAAAAGATATTATTACTTTTTAAAATAAATTTGAATTTTGAAAATATTTCTTCCTCAATTCCCCAATCATTTTGAATATTTTTTAGATACTCGTTTATCTTTCGATCATCAAACTCTAATAATTTTATATCTCGTAACTGTAAATCTCTTCTGTAAGATGGTTCTGTTTTTGCAATTTTCTTGAGTTTGATAATAAAAAATCCATCTGATTCAACTTCCCAAGGCAAAATTCTTTTTGCCTTGTCAAGAGATGAATTGAAAGATTGATTTTTGTAAAATGTAATTCCATTTTTCGAGGGAATTTGGATATTGAAAGCTACTACTTCAACTGGATACTTCTTAATTATCTTATCAATAATGAGTTCGTTTTCCTCAACTGTTAAAGTACATGTAGAGTATACTATTTCCCCATCAATTTTTGTCATCTTAATAGCTGATACAAGCAGCTTAAGTTGAAGTTCTGAAAGCCTTCTTACACGTTCAAATGTCCACCAATCATTTACTTCAATTTTCTTCTGAACAATTCCCAATCCGCTGCATGGGGCATCAACAAGAATTTTGTCGAAGTAGTTAGAGTAGATGGTGTTCAGTTGTTCGCCCTTAAAATGAGTTACGCCGACATTAATTTGATTCATACGATCAATATTATGAACCAATGATTTCAACCTGTCAAGCCGAACTTCATTGGCTACTATTGTACCCTTATTGTTCATTATCTCACTAAGTTCGGTTGTTTTAGAGCCGGGTGCAGCACACAAATCTAAAACAACATCATTGCCATTTGGGTTAAGCACTAATGGCGGTATAAATGAAGAATAAGATTGAATATAGTAGTAACCTAAAATATGCTCAAGAGTTTTACCCAGAAGATTATTGTTATCAATTACTTTTAGAATGTTTGTATAATTTGAAACTTTATGACACTCAATATTGTATCTTTGTTTTAAGGCAAGACTTAATTCTTGTGCGGATATTTTAGGACTTACTCTGATAAATTGAGTTGGTTCTTGATTGATAAGCGTCTGATAGGATTTCGTGAGGTTATCACCATAAATTGAGGTGATATAGTCTAAAATATTTTCACTTATGTAATTCAATGAAGCTATTTAATCAAACCAAATTTAACTGATTGAATAGTTGATTTGTTATCTGTAACCTATCAATAATGACTTTTCTGGGTGATCAGATGTTTCATATTCTGTTAAGAAGTCTTCAATTGTTTCTGCGTCAAGTTTTTGAATCCAAAATGATATGAATTCTTTTTTATTCATTTAAAATCAATGAGAAAATAGTTGAGACGTGTGAGAAACTTTGTCTGTATATTACAAAAATAATCTTAAGCACTAAGAATGTAATTATAATAATCTTCGTACATTGGAATGACGTTTGATTTATCAAAATTATTAAGCGCTCTGTTCCTAGAATTTTTCGAGAACACTTCGTATTTCTTTTCGTTTGTTAATAGATCAATGACATACTTTGCCATTCTTTCAATGTCACCAATTTCTGCTATGAATCCAGTCTCATTATGTTTTATCAACTCTGGTAAGCCACCAACGCTCGAACTTACAACAGGTTTACCACATGCCATTGCTTCTAATGCAGCAAGACCAAAACTTTCGGATTGTGATGGGATCAAAAAGATATCCGCTGCGTTAATTATTTCAATTAATCCTTCTTGTTTCCCCAAAAATTTTACATGTTCCACTAAGTTCAATTGACGGGTAAGGCGTTCACATTCCGATCTGTCTGGGCCATCTCCAACTAGTATTAGTTTCGTTGGAACTTCTTTAATGACTCGCTCTAAAATTTTTATTGTGTCAGCTACTCTCTTTACCTGTCTAAAATTTGAAGTGTGGATAAGCACTTTTTCACCATCGGGTGCGATATGTTTTCTAAACACACAAGCCTCCATTGGTGTAAAGAGTTCGGTATCAATAAAGTTAGGAATGACTTCGATGTTTTTTTCAATATTATAATTTGTAATTGTTTTTTCTTTTAAAAATCTTGATACAGCAGTAACTCCATCACTTTCTTCAATACTGAATTTTACAAGCGGGAGAAAAGAAGGCTCAAGTCCTACTAAAGTTATATCTGTGCCGTGAAGCGTAGTAATTATTTTAATGCCTTTTTTCTTCTTAAGCATATTTTTTGCGAGGTATGCACTACTTGCATGTGGAATTGCATAATGAACATGAAGAAGGTCTAAATTTTCAAATTCTGCAACTTCGACCATTTTACTTGCGAGAGCCAATGTGTATAATGGAAATTCAAAGAGAGGGTAATTGCTCATTTCGACTTCATGGAAGAAAACATTTTCAACAAAACTAGTCAGCCGGAATGGTAATGCATAAGAGATAAAATGAATTTGATGTCCACGTTGAGCTAAAGCTTTACCAAGTTCTGTTGCAATAACCCCACTCCCTCCGTATGTTGGGTAACATGTAATTCCTATTTTCATACGAAGTGATTTTCTATAATTTAATTTTTAATACTTATTTTTAATGATTAGTTCTGAACAAATATATGCTTTTTTAATGAATAAAAATTTTCGGGCAATTTATTATATGTGGGTTGGAACATCGTGAAAATATTAATGATAGGTCATTCTGTTGAAGATCATATCCATCAAAACAATGAAGAGAAAATAAAACCAGGAGGAATTTATTATTCGATATTGGGATTATCTAAGATAATTTTACCAAAGGATGAAATTCATTTAATTACAGCACTGCAAAAGGATAATTATAGCTTATTTTCCGATTTATATAGTAAAATCAACACAAAAGACATTAATTGGGTGGATCAAATTCCCAAAGTTCATTTATTTATTCACGATTTAGGTGAACGAGCGGAATGTTATGAAAGCATTCCCCAAAATCTGGCAATAGATTTTAATATATTAAAAAACTTTGATGGAATAAATATTAATATGGTCAGCGGATTTGATATTAGTTTAGAACAAGTTAGGGAAGTAAGAAGCCATTTTAATGGTTTGATTTATTTTGATGTCCACACTTTTTCACGCGGTTTAGACAGTAACAATAAAAGATCGTTTAGACCAATTGAAAATTTTTCGCAGTGGGCTTCATCACTTGATTTTATTCAAGCAAATGAAATTGAAGTAAAAACCCTTTTTGATTTTAAAGATGAGTCAGAAACTGCTAAGGAAGTGTTAAATCATGGGGCAAAGTATTTTATTGTTACAAAGGGTAGCTTTGGTGTGCGTGCTTATTTTAAGCGAGATGATGAAATAGAATCTATGTTTGTTTCAGCAGAAAAAATTCAAACCGTAAATAGGGTCGGATGCGGTGATATTTTTGGCAGTGTTTTCTTTTATGTTTTTTTAAAAACACAAAACATCAATAAATCTTTGAAAGTTGCTAACCACATTGCGAGCCAATCGGCAGCGACTGATAGTTTTAGTAAATTAAAAATTTAAATATTCTATGTATTCACCTGGAATAATAAAGAAAAGAATTTTGGTTATTGGAGCGAACGGCTTGTTGGGTCAGCGGTTAATTGCTTTTTATGCAGTGAAAGATCATGTTGAGCTATTGGGGTGTTCTATCGAAGATAAACCGCTTTTAGACGGCGTTCCTTACCTTAAATTTGATTTAACATCACGAGAAGAAGTGAAAAAAGTTATTTTCGATTTTTATCCTGATATTGTGATTAATGCGGCGGCATTTACTAATGTTGATCTCAGCGAAAGTGAGAGAGAAACCGCCTGGAAAATAAATGTTAAAGGTGTAGAATATCTTTCTGAAGCTTGTAGAACAATAGATGCAAAGATAATCCATTTTTCCACCGATTATATTTTTAATGGACTAAATGGTCCTTATGATGAAAATGCAAAACCAGATCCACTAGGTTATTATGGTCGTACGAAACTTGCCAGCGAAAATGTATTAAAAATTTCAGCAGTATTTTATTCGGTCATTAGAACAAATGTTCTTTATGGTATTGCAAACAGCAGACCAGATTTTGTTCGATGGGTGATTAACAGTCTGTTTGAGAGAAAGCAAATTCATGTTGTTCATGATCAGGTTAACAATCCGACTTTTGTTGAGGATCTTGTGCAAGGAATAAACAAGATAATTGAATTTGATAAGAGTAGCATTTATAATATTGGCGGTAAAGATTTTTTAAGCCGTTTTGAATTTGCTTTGCAGATAGCAGAATATTTCGATCTTGATGGAAATTTGATTGTTCCAATTGCCACGGATAAGTTAAAACAGCCAGCGAAACGTCCATTAAAATCAGGATTAATCACAATCAAAGCAGAAACAGAATTGGGATATAAACCGCATTCAATAGTCGAATCACTTTCCATAATTAAAAAACAATTATCATTATGAGGTCAACTCTCTTTTTAGTTTCGTATTTGCTGATACTCAATCTTTCTGCATTTTCTCAAAACACTTTGCCTGAATGGGCAAAGGGAGTTGTATGGTATCAAATATTTCCTGAGCGATTTGCAAACGGTGATTCTACCAACGACCCGATTGCAGGTAAAGTTTTTAAGAATGATTCATTTATACCTTCTGGCTGGCAAGTAAGAAGATGGGCAAGCGACTGGTTTGAGCAATCTGAATGGGAGAAAAATCTTGGCGGAAATTTTCGCGATCACCTTTATCATCGAAGATACGGTGGTGATATTCAAGGAATAATTAATCATTTAGATTACCTTCAAAACTTGGGAATAGGTGCAATTTATCTCAATCCGGTTTTTGATGCGGTCTCCCTCCACAAATATGATGGTTCGACTTTTCATCACATTGATATCAATTTCGGGCCGAATCCTAAAGCCGATGAAATGAAAATTAAACAAGAAATGTCCGATGATTATTCCATTTGGGCTTGGACTTCAGCCGATTCGATTTTTTTGAAATTGATACAGGAAATTCATAATCGCGGAATGAAAATCATTATTGATGGAGTCTTTAATCATGTAGGAATTCAGTTCTGGGCGTTTCAAGATGTCGTTAAAAATGGTGAGCGATCAAAGTATAAGGATTGGTTTATTATAAAATCATTCGATGACACAACAACCGAACAAAATGAATTTGATTATAAGGGTTGGTGGGGAACAAAATTTCTTCCCGAATTTAATAGAACGAGAGAAGATATTAATGTTGGACCCAAACAGTATATTTTTCATTCAACACAAAGATGGATGGACCCAAATAATGATGGAGATCCTTCAGATGGTATTGATGGTTGGCGTTTAGATGTTGCAAGAGATGTTCCAATTGGGTTTTGGAAGGATTGGAGAAAATTGGTAAAATCAATAAATCCGAATGCAATTATTATAGGTGAACTTTGGGAATTATCTTCTGACTTTATTTCCGAAAATGGTGCTTTCGATGCTTTAATGAATTATAATTTTGCATATGCAGTGAAAGAATTTTTTATTGATAGAAAAAAACAAATCAAAGTCTCGGAGTTTATCGAAAAATTAAAACAGATTGATCTTGCCTATCCAAAAGAATATTTGGATGTTTTGCAGAACTTGGTGGACAGCCACGACACAGATAGATTATTATCTATGATTATAAATCCAGATAGAAATTATGATCGCGAAGCCAATGACGATAATCCGGACTATTCTCCAGCAAAACCCGATACAGTGGCTTATGAAATACAAAAATTAATTGCAATTTTTCAAATGGCTTATCGCGGTGCACCCATGATTTATTACGGTGATGAAGTTGGAATGTGGGGTGCGGATGATCCGCACGATCGTAAACCAATGGTCTGGGGAGAATTAAAATATGATGATGAAGTAATTGCTGAAAAATCAGGATTTAAAAAAGGTTTTGGTCATTATGCGGTCGGGCAAAATAAAAAAATTTTGAATTATTATAGCCAAATAATTAATCTCAGAAGAAATAGTTCAGCTTTACGAAAAGGGGAGTTAAATTTTCTTTATTCAAACGATAAGAAAAAATCATTTGTCTTCGAACGGAAGAATAAAGAAGGCTGGCTTGTTATGGCTTTCAATGCTGGAGATAATTCCGACAGCATTTCACTTTACTTTGGTGAACAAAAAATTTCATATAAGGAAATTATTTCAGGCAAGGAAGGATTTTTTGTATCGCATGATGGAACTGGGTTAAATTTTAAATTTAAAATCTTGGGTAAATCAGCTTTGATTTTTCAAATCTATTCAATTAAAGAATAAGCAGGTGCTTAATTCTTTAACTTGGGCTCAAAGTTGATTATTTTTGAATTGAAGTCAGTTTTTTACCTATAGTAATTTTTTGATTGCCCCCGTAGCTCAGTATGGATAGAGCAGAAGTTTCCTAAACTTTTGGTCGGAGGTTCGAATCCTCTCGGGGGTACAAAGGTAATTTGTTTCTACGAAGGGATGACTTCTTTTCTAAATTCTACAATTGCATCTAACAATTCATCTGGTCCATGTCGAACGACATCACAAGCAGGTAATCCAAATTGGTTTTTAATTCGTTCTTTTTCTTTTTTGGCCTCAGACTCAGAAACTTTCTTACTGTTTAATGCAAACCCGATTATTTTACTCGGGAACATAACGGATGCCATTTCTTCATATAGACGAACAACAACATCCATTGGTGGAATTTGAATATCCGGCATGTTATGAACAAATTCTCTTCCTATTTCATAGCACATAATCATTCCATGGGGTACTGTTCCGTGAAGCAAACCTAACGATACGGATGAATAACGTGGATGCAAAATACTTGCCTGACCTTCAATTATTATTATTTCGTGATGTTGATTCTGCAGCACTAATTTTTCTGCGGCGCCATTTATATAATCACCTATAACAGCATCAATAGGAATACCGTCGCCTTCAATTAGAATTCCGGTTTGACCTGTTGCTACAAACTTTGCGTCAATTCTTTTTTTCTGCAATGCACGAGCAAGCTCAAGCGATGTAACCATTTTGCCAATGCTGCAATCGTTTCCAACAGTGAGAATTCTCAGGCATGAAGGTAAAATTCCTTTACGATGAGCAACGTCCCGCTCATTATTCTTTCGAATATCTTTTAATGAAACTCCTGCGGAACTTGCTGCCAAAACTAAAGCTGGATCATTACTTATAAATTCATGTCCACATGAAATAATATCCATCTTCCTAGAAATTGCTTCGAGCATTATCTCCTTGTAAGATTTTGGAAGCTTACCTCCAGGCAATGCTATTGACATGATTAATGTATTTGCGTCGTTTGCTTCATCAAGTGATCCAATAGTTGGAATATCACCAACACCCAACAGTTCAAAACTTGTTTTTCCTATATTATGACGATCGAAAAGTGCTACAACTTCTTCAGGGCAATAAAAGATAAGATTTCTTGCTGTCTTTGCAGAATGGGGATTGGAATATCCCTCGGTGAGAGCAATAATTTTACGCATATAAAAATTTTTTTTGATATGAAAAATAAACCAAGTAGAAGAATCGACAAAATGGATGAAAATAAATCTCGCTCATTTAAGTTTTCTCGAGCCTGACTCAAGATTTGATTTAATATCTTACTAAACAAACATATAATTGTACCGATGAGTATAGAACGCGGGGGCTAAAAATTACGAGGAGAACTCCCCTCTTCCCCTCGCTAATTTAGCTCTCTTTACAAGTGTGCCAGGAAATAAATTAAAACCTACGATATATCACCAATTTTTGTGCCAATTTAATCCTCTGGTTACCCCTAATAGATTAAAAATAATATCTTGGTATCCATGATTTTACCTGATAGCAGTATTATTTGCAATTGATGAAGTTAAGACAAGTTTCATGGGAATCTAGTGCTAGGGATAGATTTCCTAATCTTCTGAAAGTTGAGCGGACAATTGTAAGCTAGAGCTGTATATAAGTTTTGTTTCTCATAAGTTTGAATTACCGAAGGAACTTATTTGATGGGTTTTATTCATAAATCGAAATTTTATATGTTGGTTATATTTTTAATATAATATAGTTAAGTTTATATTAAAAATTTTCAGGAAGGATATTTATTAATGGAATATGGGATTCTACTTTTAATCGGTCTTCTTGCCGGAATAGTAAGTGGATTACTTGGAATTGGGGGAGGAATAATTATAATTCCAGCACTAGTTTATTTTTTGGGCTACTCGCAGCAAAATGCTCAAGGAACGTCTCTTGGTTTACTTCTACCACCGATTGGCTTACTTGCTGTTATTAATTATCATAAAGCTGGTTTTGTAAATATTAAAGCTGCCGCTATAATGTGTGTAACTTTTATCGTTGGGAGCTATATATCTTCAAAAATAGTTGTGAATTTGCCAGAGGCTATTATAAAAAAATTTTTTGGAGTGTTTTTACTTTTCTATGCCCTAAAACTTTTTTTAGAAAAATGAATTTAAAATTGGGCAGGGAACCTATTTAAAGTTTATTTTAAGAGGTAATAATCGCCAGAATTTAATTATGCTTATGCGATTATACTGATGTTGTAACGGTTTAGAAATATCCGGAAGAAAAAAGGAGTCTCGATTCTGAATCTTCAATTCATATTTTGCTTTTTTCTGCTCAAATGTTCTTCTCCCAAGTCTTTTTGCAAAATCTTCATTTTCCTTATGAAGTTGATAACAAAAAATAGTTACTAATAAAGCCCACCAAAATAGAACGAATATTATTAGCGCAGCCATTAAGTTCATTTTAATTCTTTTAAATTGATGTGTGATCAGATAAATGTAATGTTAAGCTATTAAATTTTAATGAAAACCTTTTAGGATGTGAATAAGAAGCATAAAAAAGAAGCCTACTGACGCAAGTAGAACATCCATAAGATCAAGATAAAATACCGTATTGATCCCGAGCGTGAATGACAAAACCTTTACAAATAATATCACAACAAATACCAATGTGAACCCATATAATCCAGATTTTACAGGACGTAAAATGTATTTCGTCAATCCGAATAAAAATTGAGACTTGTTTCCTTCAATATTCTCGTCATTTGTACTTGGAATTGAATTCATAAATTCGCTCATGTATTTCTATTATCTCCCTGGTTAAGCGCAAAAATTAGTTTTGTTTTCTTCCTATGATAAAATAAGCGGCAAACAAAGTAACAAATCCTACAGAAGAAATAATAAAATCTGTATTGCTTATTCTTGCTGAGTCTAGACTAAACAGTTTGTAAGTGAACCAATAAGTTGTAATGAGAGTTGATAAGAAGATCCAATATCCAATGACACCTGCAAACACTGACTTTATTATAATCTGTTGCGGCTTATTTTTGTTATTTGAAACTGCAATTCTTTTATCCATCGAATTTATTATAGGTGCCATAATCTTTCTCATGTTTTATTAATCATTAGTACTTATTTTCTCAAAATAGACAACTCATGTGCCATCAAAAAAAGTTTATTTCACATAGGAAAGTGAAGTTTCGGAAAAAAATCTTGCAACAAAATAAGACATTGGCTTTAATCTCTATTTCACTTTAAGATTCAAAAAAAATATTCTAATAAAAAAACTTATTTATTGAAGAAATAGATGTATAGGTTTTTAAGTGAAATGTTTAAATATTTATATACATCCTTTGCTAGTTGAAATTAATTGTGTGGCAAAAGAGCATCGCTTGATTTAAGGGATAATACTATGAAAATGAGACCTTTCGGAAAAAGCGGATTTGATGTTTCTATTATAGGTTTTGGAGCCGGACATACTGGCGAGAATAACTTTACTGAAAAAGAAATATCTACTCTACTCAACTCAATTGTTGATCTTGGAATAAATTTATTTGATACTGCGCGTGCCTACGGCCAATCGGAAGAGAGGATTGGAAATTATTTATCACACCGGAGAAAAGAAATTATAATTTCGACAAAAGTTGGCTATGGGATTTCTGGTGTTGCTGACTGGACTTATGATTCCGTCGTCAAAGGAATTGATGAGGCACTAATCAAGTTAAGAACGGACTATATTGATATTGTTCATCTTCATTCTTGTTCGCTTGAAATCTTACAAAAACGCGGTGTAATTGAAGCATTAGAAAAAGCACTAATAGATGGAAAGATTAGAGTTGCTGCTTATTCAGGAGAGAATGAAGCTTTGGAATTTGCAGTTTCCACGGAGAAATTTGGGAGTTTGCAGTTCTCTGTAAACCTTTTCGATCAAAGAAGCATTGATAAAATTCTGCCTCTAACCAAGAAAAAGAACATAGGAGTTATTGCTAAACGCCCAATAGCTAATGTACCGTGGAGGTTTACTGAACAACCCCATGATGATTATTGTGAGGAATATTGGAAAAGAATGAAAAAGATGAAGCTACATCTTGATATTGCTTGGCTCGATGCGGCGATAAGGTTCTCTGCATTTACGGAAGGTGTAAGTTCAATAATAATCGGGACATCTTCCATTGAACATCTGAAAAATAATGTTCAGTTGCTTGAGGAAGGGGAACTGCCTCACGAAGTCTATTCTCATGTAAGGAAATCATTTAAGGATAATGATAATAACTGGATTGGACAGATTTAAGAAATATTTACTTTAAGAAAATAAGCTTCTTCGAAATTATTTTATCAGATGACTTCAAAGTATAAATATAAATTCCGCTTGCTAATAAATTGTTATTGAATGAAAGTGTCAATTCGTGTACTCCTTGTTGTTTAAACCCTTTCTCAATTTCCGTAACGTGCTCACCGAGACCGTTAAACAAATCTAGTGAAACGAAATCATCTTTTGGTAAGTTGTATCGTATTGTTGTAACTGGGTTAAATGGATTGGGAAAATTTTGATACAACTCTATTTCGTTGAGAATCCCTGCAAACATTTCGGAGGTATCTTTGGCGATGTCTTTTGCAAAATCTTCGAAAAGCTTAATCAATTCAGGTGAATTGAATTCATTAAAGCCATACCCGTCATTATTCATTACATCGTTATGAACATAATGCCAGACAATAGCTGATTTTGATATGGATTTTTTAATTTCTTTTAGCCAATCTTCATAAATAGCGATCTTATTTTGCTTAACACCAAATTCACCTATAATAATCGGCTTATTCAGCTGTGCACTTATTCCAGCATGATCTTTTATCCAAGTAATTCCAGCTTTGGTGTTCATATTCCATGCTTCTGGATAACAATGGGTGGAAGCGTAATCAATATTTGGTAAAGCAGAATTTACAATAAAACTAGTGCCGGTTGAACCATTAAATAGAAAAGCAGCGCCGTTGTAAAAGAGATCGAGATTGGAATATCTTGATGCATCAACATCATACCCAATTTCTCCAGTTGTGATTGGATGATTTGTGTCAATACTTTTAAAATATTCTGAGGTTTTTTCATACCAGTTTTTAATATGCCCATAAGAAAATCCGGGATTTAATCCTTCATTTATTAGTTCAAATGAAAAAATTGTAGGATCATCTTTGTATAAGACTCCACTGAAAGTATTGATGCGGTTAAGAATGCTACTGATATAAAATTTGTACCAGCTAAGGATTGAATCTTCACTGAAAAAATGATTGTGAGAGAATTGACCCGATGGAGAAGAGAGATATTTATTTGCCCAGCGAATATATTGATTAATACCGCCGTAATCGGGGAAATTATTTGCTAAGGTAAGGATAAGTAACAAATCATACTCTCTTGCTTTTGCTAAAACATAATCCAACCCAACAAGTCCTTGCTCTAGCAATTCTTTTGGTCTTAAAGAAATCACACCAGGATAAACACTATCAGAATTGTTATTAAAAGCCCAGGTTCGAATTACTTTGAACCCCGAATTCTTAGCAAATGAAAAGACATCATCAATTATATATCTTCGATTTGGATCGGCAGCATTTGTTTGAAGATAATATGCATTGAATCCGAAAAATCGAAAATCCTTGCCATTAAAAATGAACTTGGAATCACGTGTGCCTACGAATCGACTTTGAGGAATTATAGTTATGGCTGCCATTAAAGTAATAATCAAACAATTAAGAACTATTTTCACTAAGTAAACAGCTATGAAAAGCTTTTAAAATCAAAAAAATTTATTATTTCAGTTTGTAGTATCAAAACTACTTTCGCAAATATTACAGCCATTTTTTTTAGTAGTGACCATCTGTAATTAATTATGAGAAACTCCAACATTAAAATAAAAAAGAAAAGGAGCTTTCTCAGGTCCATAAAAGGTATGAAAACCACCTTCAAACTCAAGCGATATTTCATTAGATAAGTCAATGAGATAAATGCTGTTTAGCCCCGCGAACGGAATGGGGACTATTGGAATATAAAAACCATATATTAAAGCTACAGCCAGCCCAATACTGCCAGAAAGGAAAACATTCTTTCCCAGATAAAGTTCGGGCGTATATTTTACATAAGGAAGTAATAAACTTGAATATTCCCACGTTCCCTCCCATTCGTTTAAATAAACAATATTTATCCCATACTCAATGGCTGATCCTAATTTGATTGCATTCGTAAATTTATTAAGCGGACTTGATCTATAGTTATAGTTAAAAAATAAAGCGCGAGTTTTTTCATTAGGATAATCCGGTAGCAAATGTGAATACCCAAAGAAAATTCTATGTCTTGTAAAAGTGGTTGCGGTTAAGTGTAGATTCAAAGAATCATTTTGTGCAAATAATTCTCCAAAGAGAAGACAGACTAAAAAAGCATTTCGAAATAAACAGGGAAGCATTTATTATTTGCAAAATAGATTTATGATTTCAATAAGTTGTCAGTTGAAATACTTTATTTAACAATGCCTGATTTAATAAGAATACCCTTTTTCTTGCGTCCGCTTATCTTAACAATGGTTCATCAGATCTTAAATTCTTGATGAAAGCCACTCTCATTCTATAAAATCTGCATTTGTGGAAAGGTTAACTGTAAAATATCCAATGCAAAATGAAGTTAAGATGAGTCATTTTTTTATACCCATCCTCTAAGCTTGCATGCCTCGGCCACTCTGGCAACACCAACAACCATTGCACCCAAACGTGGATGAACTTTCTTCTCTCTTACTGCTTCATCTACTCTGTGATAAGCTTTGGTAAGTTTTTCATCAACAAGTTTATGAATAGTATTCTCATCCCAGAAAAAAGAGTATCTGTCTTGAACCATTTCTAAATAAGAAACGGTAACTCCGCCTGCACTTGCAAGAATATCCGGGATTACATGAATTCCCCTTTTGCTTAGTATAATATCTGCAGATGGTGTTGTCGGTCCATTTGCCAACTCACAAACTATTTTTGCTTTTATGTTTTTTGCATTTCCTTCATGTATAGCATTTTCCAATGCAGCGGGATAAAGAATATTCACATCAAGTTCAAGAAGCGATTCGTGCGGAATTTTTTGTGCGCCGGGGTAATTAGCAATAGTTCCATTCTTCAATTTATATTGAACTAATTCTTTTGTATCGAATCCTTTCTTGTTGAAAATCGCACCCCGTGAGTCACTCACAGCAATTAATTTTCCCCCGCCCAAAATTTCCTGATGAAGTAATGCCGCTCTTTGTCCAGCGTTTCCAAATCCTTGAATCGCAAATTTTCCGGTTGGATCAACACCATGTTTTTTACAAGCTTCTCGAACCGTAATAACCCCGCCTCTTCCGGTTGCGTCTCTTCTTCCTTCTGTTCCACCGATTTGAGTTGGTTTATCTGTAAATGCACCTGGGTGATGTTGATTAATAATCGTTTCATATTCATCCATCATCCAAGCCATGGTTTGGGGATTTGTATAGACATCTGGAGCAGGTACGTCTTTATCAACACCGATAGAATATGCAATAGCCCGAACATATTCTCGTGAGATATTTTCCAATTCGCGTTCAGATAAATTTTTCGGGTCACAGCAAACACCACCCTTAGCACCGCCTAGTGGGAGATCAACAACCGCGGTTTTCCAAGTCATCCAGCAGGCTAATGCTCGGATTGTATCAACTGTTTCATCAGGGTGAAATCTTACTCCTCCCTTTGCTGGACCTCGCGCATAATTGTACTGAATTCTGTATCCCTGGAATATTTCCGTTTTTCCAGAATCCATTTTTACATGCAGAGTGAAATTGAACTCCTTTTGAGGTGAGCTTAAAAGTTTTATTGTGGCTTCGTCTAAGTTTAAAAGCTTTGCTGCATCAATAATTTGTTGTTGTGCAACCTTGAAAGAGTTATATGATTGCATCTTCATTCCTCAAACTTTGATTTATCTTCTTTGTTTTTTTCTTCGTTCTCACTTTTTACCGGAGGATTAAGAATAATTCTGTACCAGCAGTTTTTGCACGTTAAAGCTCTGTCAACACTAAGTAAAACTTGTTGCCATGGGCTAAGTTTATGTCCACAATGTGGGCATGAATCGAAAATTTCAGATTGTTTCTGTTCCTTAGGCATTTCTATTTAAACTAAAATGTTTACACTTCAAATTAAAGAAATAATATCTCAGATTCCTTTTGTTTTTAATTAGTATTTCTTCAGAATAGATTGTGTTAGGTTTCTCCGGGTTTAAATATTACTCCCTTTGTTTGATGACCATTCATCTTTATGTGAATTGGTTTCTCAAAGCGTAATAATTTCGTAAATATTTTTGATTCAACAGGGGGTTGGCTAAGCAGCCAATCCCAATCAACGAATCCCTGATACTTATGTTCATTCACACAAAAGTAACCAACCATAAATGATGTAATATTTTGGAAGAAGTGTGAACCTTGTGATGGTTCAACAGACATTTCCTTGAATCCTGTTTCGATAATTGCTTTTGCTCCGGCAATCTGTTCCCAATTAACAGGTATTCCTAACCAAGGATCAAGCGAACCCCAACGTCCAACACCAATCAACAAGTAAGGACGATTTTCATTTACGAGAAAATTATTAAAGGAACTTACTTCTTTTGCTACATCTCTGCTTTTTGCACGATCGAATAAATGATAATCGACAATTACAACATCATGAATTCCGGTTAATACTCCGTTTCCAAGAACTTGGCTGCTGTGGCAGATTAATTTTTTCGGATCAATATTTTCAACATTAAGCTCTTCTGATTCGCGGCTTACAACAAGCGGTCTCATCTGGAGCAAACCGAAATCCTTGGGCACTTCTGGTTTGAAAGACATGGTAACAGCGAATTCAATTTCAACAGGAGTTCCCATTCCCCATGTTCCCATATCAAGAAGTAAGTCAACTATTTCAGCTAAAGGAAAAAGTTTACCTCGTAAAATAGGACCAAAGGTTACAACTCTTGCTCCTGGTCTGGATAATCCATCCGTAATTCTATCATTATCGGCAGAATAGACCGAACCAACATAATGTAATGTTCCATCTTTTTCAGCAACATCTAAGCTAAAAGATTTTTGGAGAAGATCGTGAGTTACATAACCAAAATCCGATTTGCCCGTAAGATCCAAAGCATAAAAATCATGCTGTGAGTTACTAAGAGCTTCCTTAGCAGAATAAAAATGAATTAAATCAGTTGGGTATTTAGGGCAAAATCGGACAGTGTTTCCACCATCTACAACTGTTTTACCTAATCCTAAAGCCGCAGACACAACTCCATCGTTCGGTTTCTGCGGAGGCAATGGATAAAAATTATACGATCTGGCAACGCCCGATACATCGGGGTAAAATCTTCCTTCATGAGAAGTACCAATCATCTTTTGTATTATGACAGCCATCTTTTCTTCTTCCAGGCGATAAGAAGTAATTCTTATATAATCTTTTGCACCTTGATAAAAAGTGGATGCATAAACTCTCTTAATCGTATTGAGAAGATCGTTCAATCTTATAAGAGGATTGGTTTGATTATTAGGCAGCATATAAGTTTCATAAACACCTGCAAATGGGTGGTATTGTGAATCTTCAAGCAAGCTTGACGATCTTACTGCAAGCGGTTCATGAATAATATCAAGGAAAGCTGCAAGTTCGCCTAAAATATCTTCGGGAAATTTTTCTGCTTCTAAAAATCGTTTAGTTATCTCTTCATCATCATTACAGTTGAGCGCAAATTTTCTGAGATTGTTATCATCAACAAATTGATCGAAAACATCGGTTCCAAGCACAACTGCTGAAGGAACAAATACTTTGACTCCGGAAAATTGATTACGAACATTGTAGTTGTTAATAAGTGTGTTTACAAATCCAAGTCCGCGGGCTTTACCTCCGAGAGAACCGCCGCCAATTCTTGCAAAGCTACTTCTCGGATCGAAAGTTTCTTTCGAAAAATCAGTAATGATTCCTCTTTGCCGCATGTGCCGATAATTCCGCAGAGAGAAAATCAAATCTTTTCTTAGTTCATCAATCGAAGGATAGTCAGAAACTTTTCGAGGGCGAAGCCGCTGTGCGAGCCAGAATTCTGTGCGTGCTTTCAGCCAATTGGAAAAATGATTTCTTGATGCATGAAATATTATGCTTTCTTCGGGAACTATCTTTAATTGTTCTTCCAAGCTTCTGAGGTCGTTTGCGCGCCCGACTTCCATTCCGTTGCCAGTTCGGAATATAAAATCACCAAAACTAAAATATTGATTCATAAATTGACGCAGTTCAATTAGCAAAGAAGGAGAATCTTTAAGTATAAAGGAAGCGCTTGTATTCTGTGCCAAATCCTCGTTGTTAGCATTGTTCGATAACAATAAAATCGGTACATCTGAATGTTCATTCTTAACCTCTTCGGCAAACCTAATTCCAGCTTGTGGGTCCTGAACACCATTTCGGGGAAAGTCAATGTCAGAGATTACACCGAGAAGAAATTCCTTGTAGTTTTCAAAATAATACCACGCTTCTTCAAAAGTAGAACAAAGCAGAATTTTTGGTCGTGCTCTCATTCTTAAAAATTTGTGGGTGAGGTTTATTCCCTCAGAAATTAATCTTTGCGATTGCTTCAGTATCTCGGTGTATATTATTGGTAGAAAGGAAGAATAGTATCGGACATTATCTTCAATGACGATTATGCTTTGTACACCAACCATTCGTGTATCGTGATCAACATTCAAACGATCCTCAAGATATTTGATTATTCCGATAATGATCCTGAAATCACCCTGCCAAACAAAAATCTTGTCGAATACGGAAGTATCATAATTAAGAATAAGATTGTTAAGCTCTTTATTGTCGTGCGCAAGGAGTACCACAGGAATATTTAAACCCGATTCTTTAACCAGCTTTGCAAATTGAAGTGCGTGCATATCTTCAATGTGAAGAGTTGTGATGATGAGGTCGAATCGTTTTTCATCTTTGGCAAGATTTATTGCATCTGTACCGCTTGAAACTCGTGTTAATTCCGGTGAATGGCTTAGGTTTAATTCTTGGTATTCATTTCGAATTAACTCGTAAAGTCTTCCATCTTCTTCGAAAAGATAAAGGTCATAGAGACTTGAAACCAGAAGAACATCGCGAATGCGAAGCCGCATTAAATTTTGGAAACCTTGGAAGCGGTTTCCATATCCATGTTCTACAAGCAGATCATCAAAGCTGGATCGTATTTCATCAAAGCGGGTTGTAGTTATCTCTTGGTCTTTCATTGCAGGTAATTTGAATTTTTACTTAACCAATTTAATCATTTTAGTAAGAAACCTTCAAGGTTAGCGACGTTATTCAGTAAGAGTAACCTGAAGGTTAGGAAGAAAAACAAAAAGCGAAGGGCTTTTAAATCCTTCGCTTTAAAGACTCCTCCTCTTTTTGTGAGAAGGTTGGAATGAGGATTTTATACAACACCCTGATCAATCATCGCATCAGCAACTTTTAGGAAGCCGCCAATGTTTGCACCGTTTACGTAATTACCTGGGGTACCAAATCTTTCCGAAGTTTCAACGCAAGTTTTATGAATGCTTTTCATAATCATGTGCAAGCGGTTATCAACTTCTTCTCTAGTCCACGGCAAACGCATGCTGTTTTGTGACATTTCAAGTCCCGATGTTGCAACACCGCCTGCATTGGCAGCTTTACCTGGACCATAAAGTATTTTATTGTCTAAGAAAACTTTAACGCCATCAATTGTGGTTGGCATATTTGCACCTTCGCTTACTACATAAACACCATTCTTTACAAGATTTTGTGCATCTTTAGCATTGATTTCGTTTTGTGTTGCACTTGGGAATGCACATTGTGCTTTATGATTCCAAAGTGGATTAAATTCCATATTCGGATTAAGCTCGGTGTAAACCGCTGATTTATATTTATCGGCATATTCTTTAATTCTTCCGCGACGAACGTTTTTTAGTTCCATAACAAAAGCTAATTTTTCATTATTGATTCCTGCTTCATCGTATATGTATCCGTTGGAATCTGATACCGTGACCGCTTTCCCGCCGAGTTGATTAATTTTTTCAATAGTGTATTGTGCAACATTTCCGCTCCCAGACACAAGACAAATTTTCCCTTCAAGTGTTTGTTTTTTAGTACCCAACATTTCTGCGGCGAAGTAAACTGCTCCATAGCCAGTAGCTTCTGGGCGAATTAATGATCCACCCCAATTTAACCCCTTACCTGTTAATACGCCCGTAAATTCATTTCGTAATTTTTTGTATTGACCGAACAAATAACCAATCTCTCTTCCGCCAACTCCAATGTCTCCAGCTGGAACGTCTGTATCGGGACCAATGTGTCTAAATAATTCACTCATAAATGCCTGGCAGAATCTCATAATCTTCAAATCACTTTTACCTTTAGGATCAAAATCAGATCCGCCCTTACCACCGCCCATTGGCAATGTTGTTAAGCTGTTTTTGAATACTTGTTCGAATGCCAAGAATTTTAAGATGCCTTGATTAACTGATGGGTGAAATCTTAGTCCGCCTTTGTAAGGACCGATTGCACTATTCATTTCAATACGAAAACCTCTATTTACATGAACTTCACCTTGATCATCTACCCATGGAACACGAAAAGTAATGATTCTTTCAGGTTCAATTATTCGTTCAAGAATTTTTGCCGCCCGATATTCAGGATGTCTTTCAAGAACAAGTGCGAGGGATTCAGCAACTTCTTGAACCGCTTGATGGAATTCAGGCTCGGCTGGGTTTTTAGCTTTTACTTCAGCCATTAAATCTTTTACGTATTGGGACATTTTTAACCTCCAGAAATTTTTGATGGATAATGTGTGATAATTTGACCGATAATCATATAAGATGATTTTTGTTGAAATAAATTAGGGTTTGGTAGTGAAGGTATAAAGAAGAATTAGTCTGAAAGCTGTGTAATAAAAATTATGACAAAGACATAGTGGTTGTTGAATTTGAAGTTAGGAAATTGCTTATAATTTGTTCTTTGTGACTGGCAATTAGACCAGTCATTCAATCAGCTTGTTGTTGATTGCATACTGTGTAAGCTCAACGTTTGATTTCATGTTCATTTTTTCGAATAGACGATTCCGGTAAGTATAAAAAGTATGTATGCTTATTGATAAATCCTCAGATATTTTTTCAGCCGAATCGCCAGAAGCAATTTTGCACATTACCTCAAATTCTCTATCAGAAAGATTTTCATGTGGCAATATATTGTAAAAAGAATCAACCGTATCTGCCAGTTTTTCAGCAAGGGCTTGACTTATATATTTTCCTCCCGATACAATCTTTTTTATTGCAGCAACAAGTTCGTCAGGTGCACTTGCTTTTCTCAAATAACCCGAAGCGCCTGCTTTGAGTGCCCTAATTCCATATTGTTCTTCGGCGTACATACTTAAAATCAATACAGGAAGTTTAGGAAATTGAATTTTTAAATCTTTTAATAAATCAAGTCCGGATTTACCAGGCATATTTATATCTAAGATTGCAATATCAAAACGGCTATTTGAAATAATATTAAATACATCATCAGCATTAGCGGCTTCACCCGTAACTTTCATGTCAGATTCTTCGGCAACGATTTGTTTCATTCCTTCTCGCACTATGGCGTGATCATCTGCTATTAAAATCTTAATCATGTGCTTTTCTCATGTCTAAATTGAAAGAGGTAATTCTACTTTAACGGTGGTTCCGCTGTTCATTGAGCTTTTAAGTGTAACCGATCCACCGAACAACATCGCACGTTCCTTCATTCCAAGGATTCCGAGCGACCTCGGATCGTTGATTTGACTTGAGGTAATTCCTTTTCCATTATCCTTTATTTCGAGGATAAGATTTTTTTTGAACTCTTTTAAACTTATAAAAACTCTGTTGGCATTTGCATGTCTCGCGACATTTGTAAGCGCCTCCTGAAAAATCCTAAACACGGCGGTTGATTTTTCTTTATCTAGAATCAGTTCATCTTTTGATAAATTGCAAACGCACTCAATTCCAGTCCTTTCTGAAAAGTCTTTTGCCTGCCAGTCTATTGCTGGACCAATTCCCAATTCATCTAAAACATTAGGACGAAGCTTCTCGGCGATTTTCTGAATTGAGTTAATTGAATCATCAATAAGTTTAAGTGAGGACTCCACTTTCTCTTTCAATGCTTGCTGGTTGTCGTTTAGCTTTTTTCCGATGAGGTTGATTTGAATTTTTAGGAATGTGAGCATTTGACCCAATTCATCATGTATTTCACGTGCAATTAAAGTTCTTTCTTCTTCGCGAACGTTTTGTAAATGAAGTGCAAGGTTTCTCAATCGTTCCCCGGTGTCTTTAATTTTTTTCTCTGCCTCTTCGCGCTGACTAAGGTCTCTTGAAATAAATAATACGGCAGGCTTATCATTAAATTCAATTAGGTGCGCATTTATTTCAGCGGGAATTTCGTTTCCTGTTTTAGTTATTTGTACAGTATCGAATATTGCATGCCCCTCGAGCAAAATCTTATCAATTATTTTTACTATTTCACCTTCGAAGTTGTTGAAGATTACTGAATAAGGATTTTGATTGCTTAATTCATCCTTTGTATAATTGAGCGATCTGCAAGCGACCTCATTTACTTCAACAAAATTGCTAATGGTTCTTGCGTAATTTAAATAACAAACAAACATTGCATCATTTGCTTGGTTAAAAACGCTGCGGTATCGTTCCTCACTTTTTAAAAGTTTAAACTCGATTTCTTTCCTGGAGGTGATGTCACGAATTATAAGGAAAAGCAAATTTTGCGTCTTGTAATTATTTAATTGTGATGTTGTGAACTCCAGCCAAATTTTTTTGCCGTTGCTTAGAACGGTTTCTTTTTCAAATCTATGCTCAACAACTTGCTTTGCAAAAAGATTTTTTATTAGTTCCGAGATTTCAGGCTGGTAATCATCTGCAAACTTTGCAAAAAATTTTTTTGTAGACGGTAAGCTTTCCCCAAATAAACTTTGAAATTCTCTGTTCGAATGTTGCACTATTCCATGCTCATCAATCAAGCATAAAGCGTCGGTAAATTCATTAAAAATTTCCGATAGTTGAATATCAAATGGTTGGTATGGGCGGTTATTTAATGACACCTGGCTTAATAATAATTCCTTTGTTTTTATGACCGCTTATTTTAACGATAATGGGTTGATCAAATTTTAGGTGTTTCGTGTATTTAAGTTCTTCTATTGCCGGGGTTGATGACAACCAATCCCAATCAATAAAACCAAAATGCTCAAAAGAATTTACTGTGAAGTAACCAACTCTAAAGGAGGTAATATTTTGGAAAAAGTGTGAACCTTGAGAAGGTGTTACATTTAAATCTTTGAATCCTGCCTCAACAATAACACTTGCGCCAGCTATTTGATCCCAAGTAACCGGAATTCCAAGCCACGGATCGAGACTGCCCCATCTTCCGACACCAATTAGAAGGTATGGCCTCTTTTGATCTAATAACTTTGAATTGAGTGTACTGACTTCGCTTGCAACTGCACGGCTTTTCCCGCGATCAAATTTCTCGATATCAACAACGACAATGTCAAAAATATTCGTGATAGCACCATTGCCTAAAACTTGTTCACTTTGGCACAACAAATCTTCCTGGGTTACATTTTCAACATCTAATTCCTCTCGTTCATGGCTTATGACAAGGGGACGCATTTGCAGAAGCTCAAATTGTTTTGGTGTTCCTTGAGGTACTTTGAGATTTACTGCAAATTCAAGTTCAATTGGAACGCCCATTCCCCATGTTCCCAAATCTAAAAGTAGATCGAGAATTTCAGCAAGCGGGAATGCTTTGTGTTTGAGCACAGGTGCAAATGTTACAACCCTTTTCCCCGGTCGAGATATTCCGTCATATACTGCATCATTTTCAGGCGAATATGTAGAGCCGACATAAAACAAAGTTAAATCTTTTTCGGCAATGCATAATTCAAATCTCTTAACAAATCTATCGGGTGAGTGGTCAATTAAACTTTCCGGAACATCGTCAATTGTTAAAGCATAAAATTCCTGCTGGGCATTTCTTATTGTTTCTTTTGTTGAAAAGAATTGAAGAAGATGTTTAGGATATCTTGGACAAAATCTAACCGTATTACCGCCATCGACAACTGTTTTGCCTAATCCAAGCGCTACTTGTGCAATTCCATCTGATGATTTTTGCGGTGGGACAGGATAAAAATTGTATGATTTAGCAACACCAGCAAAGTCAGGATAAAAGCGATTCTCTCTTTGTGCACCAACTAACCGCTGAACAATTACTGCCATTTTTTCTTCTTCCATTCTATAGGCAGTAGCTTTCATATAATCTTTTGCTTTCTTAAAGAAAGTAGAGGCATAAACAGATTTAATACATTCGAGCAACTGGCTTAGCCGAATCCCGGGCTCTGGATGATTGTTTGGGATCATGTATGTTTGGTAAACCCCGGCAAACGGCTGGAACTGTGAATCTTCCAGCAAGCTTGACGACCTTATTGCTAACGGTTCATGAATTATTTCAAGAAATTCATTTAGCTTTTTTATCACATCAAAGGAAAATTTTTTGGCATCAATAAATTTGTTCAGAAGTTCTTTGTCGTCAGTATCTTGATATGCAAGAGATTCAAGATGATTCTCTTCGAGAAACTGATCGAACACATCGGTTGCAATTACAACTGCCGAAGGGACTGAAATTTCAACATCTTCAAACTTATATCTTATTCTCTGGCTGTTAATCATTGTGTTGATAAAGCCCAAACCACGTGCCTTGCCGCCAAGCGATCCCCGTCCAACTCTTGCAAAGCTGTTTATGGGGTCAAAAAATTCTTTATTGAATTCTGTAATTGTTCCACGTGTTCTCTCTTCGGTATAAGTTTTTATTGAGTCTAAAAGATCTTGTCGAAGATGTTCAGGTGTTTTAAACTCAGTGACTTTTTTAGGTCGCAGTTTGTGCGCAAGCCAAAATTCAGTTCTTGCCTTAAACCATTTTGAGAAGTGATTCCGTTCGGCATGATAAACAATGCTCTCAGTAGGAACCGACCTTAGTTGTTCTTCTAAAGTTTTCAAATTACTCGCTCTGCTTACTTCTTTACCATCCGGCATTCGGAAAATAAAGTCTCCAAATCCAAAATTATCAAGCATGAACTTTCGTAATTGATACAGCAACCGTGGGGAACCTTTTTGGAGAAATGAAATCCCGATGGACTTTGCAACACCGGCATATTCTGCATTGCTTGACTGAAGAAGAATTGGAATATCATCTTGGCGTTGCTTAACGTTCTTTGCAAACTTGATACCGGCTTCTGGATCTCTCACACCATTATACTTGAAATTATTATCGGTAATAATGCCAAGAATAAATTCTTCGTACTTATCAAAATAATTCCATGCTTCTTCGTACGTTGCGCATAAAAGGATTTTTGGTCGTGCCCGCATTCGGAGAAATTTGTGAGTAATATTTATTCCTTCGGAAATTAAACGCTGCGACTGTTTAAATACTTCTGTATAAATTAAAGGAAGGTAAGATGAATAAAATTTGATGTTATCTTCAACCAAAATAATTGATTGAACTCCGACCGTTTGCGTATCGTTATCTAAGTTTAAACGATCTTCAACATACTTCACAATTCCCATCAATAAACGGTAATCGCCAGACCAAATAAACAGCCGATCGAATATTGAGGTGTCGTATTGTGAAGTTAATTCTTTTCTTTCGCGATTGTCGTATGCGAGAAGGATAATAGGAATCTCTTGCGTGATGCTATGGATTTTTTCTGCGAGCTCCATAACATGCATATCTTCGATATGCAATGTTGTTATTATTATTTCGTAATTACCTTCATGCTCAATGAGGTTAAGTGCTTCCTTACCTGTTGTAACATGAGTAATTTCTGGAGCCCAGCTTAAATTAAGAGATTGATACTCTTCGCGAATGAGTTCGTAAAGCCGTCCATCTTCTTCGAACAAATAAAAATCATACAAGCTTGATACAAGAAGGATTTCCCGCACCTTTTTGTGCATCAATCTCTGGAATGATCTTATACGATTCCTGAAAACATCTTCTGCGTTAATCTGGATGTTATGTTCTAAAGTATAAGGCATAATAAAATATAAGGAATATCTATATGAAAAATAGCCGTGACTTATAATGTCTGTTGCATGGCACCATCTGTCGTGCTTGATTTTTCTCTCCGAAGCAGTTCTTCAGACAGCATCAAAATTTTACAGCCAGGAGATCCCGAAACAAGTTCGGGATGACGACCTCAAACCAGATTCGAACAAGAATATTTTATTCTAAACCAATCCTTGATCAAGCATTGCATCGGCTACTTTTAGGAAGCCCGCTATATTAGCGCCTATTACGTAGTTTCCTGGTTGTCCATAACGCTGCGCTGTTGAAACGCATGTGTCGTGAATTCTTTTCATAATTTCATGCAACCGACTGTCAACTTCTTCTGATGACCAGGGCAGACGCATACTGTTTTGCGACATTTCTAAGCCCGAAGTAGCAACACCACCTGCATTCGAAGCTTTACCTGGTGCATACAGTATTCCTGCTTCTGTGAAAACTTTGTATCCTTCTATTGTGGTTGGCATGTTAGCGCCTTCGCAGACACACTTGCAACCATTCTTTACTAGTTCTTTTGCATCACCTTCAAAAATTTCGTTTTGAGTTGCACATGGGAAAGCTACATCAACTTTAACTCCCCAAGGCCGCTTGCCAGGAAAATATTCAACTTTAAATTCATCTGCATAATCTTTTACTCTGTCATTTGCGCTTGCACGAAGCTTCAGCATGTAATCAACCTTATCTCCCTTAACTCCGTTTTTATCATAGATAAATCCATCGGGACCTGAAAGCGTTACAACTTTTCCTCCAAGTTGATTTATTTTTAGAACTGCACCCCACGCAACATTGCCGAAACCGGACACAGCACACACTTTCCCTTCCATGTCTTGTCCTTTTGTTCTCAACATTTCTTGTGCAAAGTAAACTGCGCCGAAACCAGTTGCTTCAGGACGGATGAGGGATCCACCCCAGTTTAATCCTTTACCA
Source organism: uncultured Ignavibacteriaceae bacterium (assembly GCA_964391015.1). Taxonomy (GTDB): domain Bacteria; phylum Bacteroidota; class Ignavibacteria; order Ignavibacteriales; family Ignavibacteriaceae; genus XYD12-FULL-36-8. The sequence goes on along the minus strand of CAYMKU010000013.1, from coordinate 29,955 downwards.
GTTAATACACCGGTAAATTCATTTCGTAATCTTTTATATTGACCAAATAGGAAACCTATTTCTCTTGCACCAACACCTATATCACCAGCCGGTACGTCGGTGTCAGGTCCAATGTGTCTGAAAAGTTCGGTCATAAAGCTTTGGCAGAAGCGCATAACCTCGTGATCACTTTTTCCTTTAGGATCAAAATCTGAACCTCCCTTACCGCCGCCCATTGGAAGAGTTGTCAAGCTGTTTTTGAAAACTTGTTCGAAAGCTAAAAACTTTAAGATGCCAAGTGTAACTGAAGGGTGAAATCTTAATCCGCCTTTGTAAGGTCCGATGGCGCTGTTCATTTCAATACGGTAACCGCGGTTTACGTGAATCTCTCCTTGATCGTCCATCCATGGAACTCTGAACATAATTACTCTTTCCGGTTCAACCATCCTTTCAAGGATTTTGGCTGAACGATATTCGGGGTGCTGTGTAATTACAACTTCCAACGATTCCAAAACTTCTTGAACTGCCTGATGAAACTCTGGTTCATTCTGATTTTGTGCTTTTACTTTTGCTAACAAATTATTTACGTACTCTGACATAATGACCTCTTAGTTGAAAAATGTGTTTGATGTTAATGATTTATAAATTTTTATTGTTCGATATTTACAAGTGGATGCCCAAGGCAGTGTTTTGAGGAAAAAAATATTTTTCATCAACAGTTTCATCACAACGAGCATATCATTTGCAATTTATTTTATCAAGCCGATTTTATCTTTTCAAGATGACAAATTTGCGAGTATTTTTCCCCACGAACTCTTTTTGTCCCTTCAAAATTAGCAATTTGTACGATGAAAAACTTGCAGGTTTTGAATAGTTATTATTAAGGAGAGTGTTAAAAACATCATTAATAGTTGGAATAATTTTAGAATTCTCAAATCATAATGATAATTGAAATTTTATTCTGTATTTTCGAAGCAATTAAAATTTGTATCTACCATTTATTCATATTATTGTCACATGAAAACATTAAAAATTTTCAGAATAATAGTTAGTCTCCTTGTCTTAATTTCACATCCCCTCTTCCCGCAAACAGCAAACGATTACCCAAATTCCTTCATTTTTGTTTTTTGTACCGATATTCACATTGAACCAGAGAGAAATGCTGTGCAAGGATTCACTCAAGCAATTGATACAATAAACAAGCTTCAGCCCGCATTTGTTTTAACTGGCGGCGACTTAATTATGGATGCTCTCGGTCAAACTTATGGAAGAGCAGATTCGCTTTACAATTTATACCAGGAAGTAACAAAAAAATTCCAAATGCCTGTTCATAACACAATGGGTAATCATGAGATTTATGGCATTTATTCCAAAAGTGGTGCTGCTCCATTCAATCCTGAATACGGTGAAAAAATGTTTGAGAAACGATTGGGCAAGTCTTACTACTCGTTTGAGTATGGCGGATGGAAATTCATAGTGCTGAACTCAATTGAAGACACGAAGAAAAATAAATACATCGGGCTAATTGATAAAGCGCAAATCGAATGGATAAAGGAAGAATTAAGTAACACAAATTCCAAAACCCCCATTGTAATCAGCACACACATCCCCTTTATAACAGCATATATGCAAAAGTATTCTGGTTCTACTGTTGCAAATGATTCAGGACTTGTAGTTGTAAACGCAAAAGAGGTTGTTGATTTATTTAAAGGATATAATCTTAAGTTAGTTCTTCAAGGTCATCTGCATACAGTCGAAGATATTTTCATAGATGGGATTCACTTTATAACCGGAGGAGCAGTTTCAGCAGCTTGGTGGACGGGACCCAATTTGAATTTTGAGGAAGGGTTTATGTATATAACTGTGAATGGAGAAGATTTCAATTGGAAATACATAGATTACGGTTGGCAAGTAAAACAAAATTAAAAATTCAACCTTCTTGGAATAGCAGATTTGAGTTGATAGTTTTGGAACAATTATAAAACCAGTTTAATAGGGAATCAGTATGTCAAAAAAAATTTTGAATGAAAAAATTCAGCAAGCAGTAGAAATTCTAAAAGAAAAAAACATTGATATGTGGCTTACTTTCGTTAGAGAAAGCGCAATACTTGCCGATCCAGTTATGGATATGACAGTTGGAGAAGGATGCACGTGGCAATCCGCCTTTATAATTTGTAAAGATGGAGATACAACAGCTATCGTCGGGTCGTTGGAAAAAGACAAATATGAAAAAAATGGTTTGTATAAGAATGTAATTAGCTATCTCAAATCTGCCAAAGAACCTTTGGTTGAATATATCAAATCAAAAAATCCAGTAAACATTGCGGTCAATTACTCTAAAGATTCTGTGCTTGCTGATGGACTGACCTATGGTATGTATCAAATATTATCTGACTATTTAAATGGTACTGGTTACTTATCTAAGTTAGTAAGTTCTCAAGAAATCATTTCTGCTTTGCGAGGAAGGAAATCTGCCACCGAAATTTCAATTATGAAAGGAGCAATCAGAGAGACATTAAAAATATTTGATGCAGTTACAAGGTTTATTAAACCAGGAGTAAGTGAAATTCAAATAGCCAATTTCATTAAAAAGATTGTGGAGAAAAAAGGATTTGAATTAGCTTGGGAAGAAGATCATTGTCCTGCTGTTTTCACGGGACCTGAAACTCAAGGTGCTCACTCAGGTCCAACAAATCGTAAAGTAAAGCCAGGTCATCTTGTCAACATTGATTTTGGAATTAAGTACAAAGGATATTGTTCTGATCTGCAAAGAACGTGGTATGTCTTAAAGAAAGGTGAGAAAAATGTTCCTGCTGAAGTTGAAAAAGGATTTAGTGTTATTAGAGATTCGATAAAGATGGTGGCGGATAAGATTAAACCTGGCGTAAAAGGTTGCGATATGGATGATATAGCTAGAAATTATATTACTTCTCAAGGATATGAAGAATACCCCCATGGCTTAGGACATCAGCTTGGAAGGCAGGTGCATGATGGCGGAGCAGGGTTGTTTCCTCGATGGGAGCGTTACGGTAATACTCCTTACATGGAACTTGAGGAATCTCAAGTATTCACGATTGAACCGCGTTTGACCGTGAATGGTTATGGTACATCAACTCTCGAAGAAGAAATTGTGGTTACAAAAAATGGTTGCAAATTTCTTTCTAAACCACAAAAAAAGTTGATACTGATATAAAAAAATAAGCTAAACCTCGCTGAAAATAATCAAGGAATTTATGTGAGTTACCTAAAAGTTACGCGTGAAATTTATGATATGCTTCAGAAAACTGATTTTAAAAAACTGTTGGGTTACCGACAAAATAGTTATAGTGAAGTAAAAGCATTTATGGAAAATAGATTTAAAGTTAATGAGATTATATCAGCTTATCATAAAGAAATGAACTCAACCTTAGATAAATATTTGCCAATGTATAAGGAAGACCTCCGTAATTTTCTTAAATCAGAGGAAGTTTCTTACTATGAAAAGCATATGCCATTAAAGACCGCATTTCATTTATTTTGGATTTGGGAGAAGCAATTAGAAATAGAGGAGGCAGATCTGTATAAATTTATGGAATCATTTTATCTAGGGACGTTCGGTTATAAAATGTTAGATGTACAAGGTGACAGTAAAAACTTGTATACCGAAATGATATTTGTTGGATTACATGCAATTAAACTTGCAGAGCAGCTATTAAGTGAGGTTTTGGGTGTGGGTAATACCAGTAAAGTAATTATGCATTACTTTAAAATTTATACGGATATTGAATATTTTGAAAAGAAAAGTCGTTGGAAGGATTCACCATTTAGTTGGGCAGAAGCTAAGAAATTAGGAGATAAAGCTGCCCCCATACATTTGGTTTTTGAATCACTTTTTCGATTTGCGAATTATGAAGAACAGAGGATTAATGATTTAATGCAAGCGCTGAATTACTCTGCTGCAGCATTACAGATGATTGATGATTTAGTAGATGCTAAAGAAGATTTATCGAATGGATATGAAACTCTTGTCATGTCAGGTTACTATAAAAAGTTTGGGTTTGAGGAAGCCGTTAATAAAGAAAAAATCTCTGCCATTTTAGATCAAAATAGATTAAAAAAAATCTATTCAAGTGTTGAACAGCTTCTTAATAAATCTAGAGTTTTATTAGAAAAACACGATGAATATATAATTCTCCTTGTCATGGAATTACAGTATTTTAATATTAATTCCTTGTTTTCTATAAAATAAACAATATGTTTCACATCACAGTTTAAATGTAATCACGATAATCTACTTGCTTTTCTTGAATTTGGAACTTATACTCTAATGAAATTAATATAAGTTTTACTAAAGGAAAGGAGTTGTATGAAGGGATTAAAGGGACTTAAGAACATAATTCAAATGACAAATAAGACCTTAAAGACAAGACGTAAGCTATCCTCTGGTAAATTACAGCTTCGTTTTATTGACCCGAATCAGCTCAACACTTGGTATTGTTGAGAGAGTCTTAAGTTCATAGTGTTAAAAACGGCAGACATACTCTGCCGTTTTTCATTTTAAATTTACTTTAGTGAAAACTATTTCGTAAGGACCATTTTTTGTTTAAGCAAAATATCATCTGCTTTAAGCACATAGACATAAATTCCACTTGCGAGATTTTTTGCATCGAACACTCTTTCATAATTTCCTGCTTCATAATTTCCATAAGCAAGAACACCGACAAGCTCACCTAGTGAGTTGTAAACCGAGAGATTTATCTTGCTGGCTTTTGGCAGACTAAACTTTATAAATGTTGTCGGATTGAATGGATTGGGATAATTCTGCTCAAGTGTAAAGTTCTCCGGTTTTAATCCTGCTTCGACTGAAATTGCCTCACTATAGGCTTCTTTTCCATTGTAATCAATTTGTTTCAAACGGTATGAATAATTTCCGTATTTGGTGACAGCATCTACGTATGAATATTCTTTTGTATGTGTCGAAGTCCCGATTCCATTTACAAAACCAATTTTTTCCCACACTAAATCTATAGTATTATTACTTATGCACTTTCTTTCGACATCAAATCCTTTGTTGTTTCTCTCTGAAGAAGTTATCCATTTAAGAACTACAATATTTCCATTAGCGGAAGCTGTTAGCGATGTTAGTTCTACAGGGACCGGAGCAATTTGCTGTAAAGTTGCGGACTTTAATACTATTTGGTTGTTGGGATCGAACTGAACTGATAATGGCTGTCGTGTAAAAGTGAAATAGAACATTTGATTATTTATATCGTTCATTACTTGGATTAAAGTATCAGCACCTGTAGCAAAGGAGATTTTTATTTCAATTGGCATTTTGAAAAACACCGTATTAGTTTGTGTCTGCTTTGCTTGAAAACCGACTTCCCAATAACTTCCGTTTTGAGAAAAGTAATAACCGTTTTGATAAACTGGATGATTTGGTTGGAAAACCCACTCATCAAAGAACCAATCAAGGTTTTGTCCGAATGCCGTAGCCATGTTGTTTTTGAAATCTGCAATCACCGCGCTTTTATATTTTAGCGTGGGATCAGCGGCATAAGATTTTAATCCATTAAAAAACAAAGTGTCTCCCATAACATATCTTAAAAGGTGAAGAACGCATGCTCCTTTGGCATATGTAATTGAATAGTTAAAAAGTGTATTAACATTTGGAGTAGTTACAGCCCAACTTGGATTTGATATTGCCCAACCAGGGTTTCCACTCATATATGAGTTTGCTTCACCGTTAATATCTGATTTGTATGCTGAATATCCGTTTTTACTTTCAGACCATAATGCCTCGGTGAAAGTTGCAAACCCTTCGTTGAGAAAAATATCTGCCCATGTTGCACAAGTTATCATATCTCCAAACCATTGATGAGCAAATTCGTGTGCTAATAAGTATTCACTCCAACAACCAGGGCAAATACTTGTCAGTGACTGATTTTCCATCCCGCCCCAAACAAACTGGTTGTTGAGAGCCGCAAAGCCATTTTTCTCAAAAGGGTGATTACCAAACTTTTGTGAATAATATGTAGTCATTGGAATAATCTGTTGCTTTGAGGCAATAATATTTTCGCCGATATTATAATAAAATCGCATTGGTGTGGTATCGTTGGGACTAGATGGATTTACCCAATACACAATATCTAATCCATAATTTACTTTTGCAGAGATAACGGTAAGATATGTTGCTACAGGATCTCGGCTTATCCATTTGTAATAAATAGTATCAACATTTTTCGTTGAGTCTGCTAATCTTCCGTTTGAACCGAGTTTAACTGTTGCAGGAGTTTTAACTCTAATTTCAACAGTGGCTTTATCTGATGGCTTATCCCAGCATGGGAACCATTTCCTTGCACCTTCAGGCTCGCAATCAGTAAATACCATTCCGTTGCTTACATTGAATGCGTTATCAGAAACATTATTATGACTATAATTGATTTTTACTTGAGTAGTTTCACCGATGGCATACGTTCTATCTAAATTTATAGTAAGAAGATTATTTGAATGAGAGAAGGAAATACCTGATAACCCAACCGACTGAATTACAAGCGATGTGTTGATGGCATTCAGCGAAATGGAATTAAGAGCAGAATCAACCTTAAATGTAATAATTACGCTTCCGGTGAATGATTTTGGGTATGGGCTTATGAAACAATTGTAAAGATCGAGATCCAATTTATAGTCTAAAACATCAAATGAGTGTAATGGGGCCGTTAGAATGTTTTCAATGTTCATCAATGGCGAATTCATTTTCTTATGGGAGCAATAGCTTGATCCCCGCGTATCGTCCTGTGCAAATGAATTTAAACTAACGGTGATAAAAATGATGAGAAGATTTGTTAAAATATTTTTCATGTGATATCCGAATTATTATTAAAAATTAGGGGTTCTTATTACGATTTTTATTTGTCTTTTTCAATCCAATATTCAAAGTAAAAATGGCTAATATTAAAGATGTGGCGAAATGAGAATCCATTGAATTATATTTTAGTTGCATTAATTAAGGCGAACGGAATTGTTAAAACCATTTCACCAAGTTCATTTGCTTTCTTATTTAAACTATTTTCAACTTCACCAAAGATAAATTCAATTTTGTCTAGCGGCACGATGTCGAGCCAACTATCCATAAATGCCATCCGAATAAATGAGTGATTAAACATTGCTGTTGCATTCAAATATCTGTATTTAAAAGAATCAGTATTAATTTTTTCAACTCTAAACATATTTTTCTCAAATAAGTTTTTTACTTCATCCAAAGGGCGGCGTTTTTCTTGAATGTGTTTTTTTAAGGCTATCACATTTTCATTTAACCCTTCGTCTGTTAAAACATTTTCAAGTTCAGAATAAAATTCACTCATCGTTTCTTCTGTGTTCATTGTTGCTAAAAACTGTGCAGAAGTCTTTGTAATTCTTTTACATTCGCCCAGCACTTTATCGAGACTTTGAACGTTATTTATTCCATTGTTTGATACTATTAAATCAATTGAGTCATCCGGTAGTGGAATATTCTCAGCAACTCCCTCGATCAACTTAATATTTTTTATACCGAGAATATTGATTTTTGTTTGTGCTCTTTCAATCGCAGTTTTCCATGGATCAATTCCGTAAATTCTGGAAGAACTTCCCAGTCTTTGTGCGATTTCAATTATTGGAAAGCCCAAGCCAAACCCAATATCTAAAACAGATATATTAGGTTTAAATTTAATCGCATCGAGAAGTTTTAGTCCGAATGGAGCAGACCAAAGCGGGAGTTCATCAATTACAGAAGCAGTCTCTTTTTCGTTAAGGTTAAATTCAGATTTTTTGAATAGTGTCATTGAAGCAAATCAATCTATAATAAACAATCTAACGCCTTTGTCAGTGTATGTTCTGTGGCTGTCTGAATCATCTCCAACTATGTAAGACATGCCTTTTCTAAGAGTTATCTTTCTTCCATCTTTTAATTCGGTTGTCATTTCGCCGTCAATACAATAGATTACATGACCTTTATCGCACCAATGGTCTGCGGAATAATCCCAGGAATACTCAACTAGTCTAATCCGGATGTTGCCAAGGAAAACAGTTTTCCAAAACGCAGTTCCGGTTGTTCCGTGATGTTCTTCTGCTTCAATGTTATGCCAATCAATTTGTGTGAAGGGGAAATTTTCGATTTTCATTTTTAGGCTTTGATTGTTTGGAATTTTTAATAATCTAAAAAATATTCAGAGGGAATTTAAATTATGTTATCAAAACTAATATGTAATTTACCTTTATACAAAAAATATTCTTTCAAATAATTATCTTTCAAATCTATGAGCCAGAAAAAGCGAGCACTCTTTATTGATTTGTTAAGAGGATTAGTTCTCTTGATAATGATTGAAGTACATGTTTTCAATTCAATGTTAATTCCCGGTTTCAAAGAAACCAGCTGGTTTTCTGTACTAAATTTTGTTAACGGATTGGTTGCCCCATCATTTCTATTTGTTTCGGGATTAGTTTTTGTTCTCTCAATTCAAAAAGGTGCTGATGAATTGAGAAAATTCGGAAAGGTGTTCTGGAAAAAAATCGGAAGAATGTTTTTGATTCTGCTTGCGGGCTATTCGCTTCATCTGCCGTACTTTTCTCTAAGAAAAATATTGAGTAACCCAACACAAGAAGTTCTAAACAATTTGTTTACAATTGATGTGCTTCAGTGTATTGCTGTGGGATTACTTTTTTTATTGCTGTCAAGAATGATCTTCAAAAAGGAAAATTCATTTTATGTCTTCATTTTGATTTCATTATTTACTGTATTGATTATCAGCCCGATTGCATGGAAAACTGACTTTACTAACTTTTTACCTTTGGCACTAGCGAGTTATTTGAATAAAATGTATGGTTCTTTATTTCCGATTTTACCATGGTTCAATTTTATTTTTGCCGGTGCGTTCGTATCAAAGTTTTATATTGTTGCAAGAGAAAGAGACGATGAAAGAAATTTCAGCAGGAAATTACTGATTTCGGGAACAGCATTCTTTGTTGGAAGTGCAATAATTCTATATTTAATTCTTACTCCAGCTTTAAGGGGAATTATACCAAATCCATTTTTCTTTCTTGAGAGATTAGGAATAGTTCTTATCCTCCTGGCTGTATGCTGGTATTATTTAGAAAAATCCACAAAGCATGTAGGTTTTATATTAGATGTCAGCAAAGAGTCACTGCTTGTATATTGGCTTCACTTACAGTTGATTTATAGAAATATTTTCAGTGGCGAAAGTCTCATCTCCATGTTTGGCAGCAAACTGAACCTGCTGGGAGCAATATTAATGACAATAATCCTCGCAGCATCTATGATACTCGCAGCAAGGGGTTGGGGTTGGGTAAAATCAAAATATCCTTCTGTTGGGAGATGGTTGGTCATATCAATTACAACTGGGGGAAGCTTGTTATTTATTTTGTTGTAGGGAAAATTTTTTAAAGAACTAAAATTTATAACTTGTTTTGTACGCTTTTACCAACAGTTGCTGATACTCTTCGAAGCTAATTTCTATTGCCCCAAACATTTTAAGGTGAGGTGTCATGAATTGAACATCGAGCAAAACAAATTTATTTTCTTTGAGATGTTCAATCAATTTAATTAATGCTGTTTTAGATGCTTGAGTAACTTTGGAAAACATGGATTCACCGAAAAATGCTCCTTTGATTGCAATTCCATACAATCCGCCGACAAGTTTATCTTTCTGGTAGGTTTCAACTGTGTGTATGTAACCGAGTTTATCAAGTCGGAGATATGCCTCTATTAACTCTTCGGAAATCCAAGTTGATTTTCTGTTAGCACAATTTCTTACAACAGAAATAAAATCAGTATCAAATCGAAATTCAAAACCTGAATTCTTAATTATTTTTTTTAACGAACGTGGAAAATTGTATTTCTCTAGCGGAATGATTGTTCTTTTTTCAGGCAAGTACCAACTAATATTTCCCGATTTTTCATCAGCCATTGGGAACGCACCTTGAGAATATAGCCGAAGCATTATTTCTGGCTCGAGATATTCTTTATATGAAAGTTTTTCTTTTGAAGACATTAAAAAAATCCCTGGGTAGATAAACAGTGGTTGAGCTAATCTACTTTAACTTCAAGTTGAATGATCTCGTACCCCTTAACTGTTTCATAAGCGGCAAAAATTACGCCGGCAAGTACGGAAATCATTCCAACCAAAAAAAGTGTAGTGATGATTGATCCTAATTTTTCAACATCAAAAATAAATTTAACTCCAATAAGAAGAGATGTAATAACAAACAATGCGACTGCAATAGTATAGGATAAAACTGCGTTTCGAACCAACCTTGCACGGAACACTAATTTTTTTACTTGAAGTGAAATACTCTCAAGCCGGACAGTTTCTTCATAATTAAATTCTTTACCTGAAACTTTGCTTATAAAGCGCCTTTTTTCTTCGTTAAGCAGCCGGATTCTATTTACAACAATTGAGTATTTATTGTTCATTGCAAGCAGAAGCAATCCGCAAGCCGATATCATCAACCCTGGTGCAAGCATTAGTTGAATTACTTGGACAATAGAAATTTGATCCGTCATGTAGATTACACTCCCGTTCGTTTAATAAAATCCACGATGATAGAATCATCCGAGTTAAGAAGCTCTTGCGGTTTACCAACAAAATAAATTTTACCATCGTGAACCATAGCTACTTTATCAGCAACATTTTTAACGCTGTACATATCATGAGTAACTACGACGGATGTTACATTTAATTTAGTGCCGAGATCTTTTATCAGATTGTCAATTGAGTCAGACATGATAGGATCTAATCCAGTTGTCGGCTCATCATATAAAATATAATCGGGATTAGTGACTAATGCTCTTGCAAGTCCAACACGTTTTTTCATTCCACCTGAAAGTTCAGAGGGCTTTAAGTTTTGAATGTCTGGTAAACCAACCAGTCCGAGTTTTTCAGAAACTATTTTTTGTATCTGTGATTTAGAATATCCATTTGAAGATTCAACTAAGGGAAGAGAAACGTTTTCTTCAACAGTCATTGAATCGAACAGAGCAGAACCTTGGAATAAGAAACCGAATCGCCTTCTTAGACTGTACAAATCTTTTTCATTTAACTCATCAACTCTTTGATTTCCCACTTTAACATATCCATTGTCAGGATTGAGTAGTCCAACGATATGTTTTATCAATACACTTTTACCGGAACCGCTTCTTCCTATTATAACAGTCGTTTCGCCAGTTTCAATCTTCAGATTAATTCCATCTAAAACTTTTTTACTACCAAAATTCTTATGAAGATTATAAATTTCAATCATAAATTTAGAATAATTACCTTTTGCCAATCAAAAATACCTAAAAATCAAATAAATATTTTTAATTTGAAGTGAATCTCACAATTGAAGTTGAAGATTACTCAAAATTAATAATGGAGAAAATATGAGAACATTTTCTGTACTGTTTTTCATAAACCTAGTTCTAATTGTAAATGTCATTGCGCAACCTAATTTCTCGTCTTACTATTCTCAAAATCAATTTGGATTAACATCACCCGGCGCTATGAAATATGGACTTTACGGCTATGATAATCCATCATTGCTTGCGACATTAAATAATCCGGATGTTTTTTTTACCTTCTCCGATCAGGGGAGAAAAATTACTGATTTGAATCATTGGGGATTATTTACTGCGGTTCCAAATCTTGGATTTGGTGTTGTTCATCAAAAGCGAACAGGATTTTCTGTTACTGATTATAAATTAACTTCTGCTTTTGGAAATGCTGGATTTGCTTTTGGATTTGGTTATGGATGGTCTTCGGGTGATAAATCAGTTTTTAATCATTCCGAACTTTATACGTTGGGTTTATTATTTCGGCCTAATAACTACTTGTCAACTGGGTTAGTCGGGAATTTTCCAACAGAAGGCGGCAGTGAGGGTGCAATTGATTTAGCTGTTCGTCCTTTTGGTAATGAATGGGTATCTGTATTTGGCGATTACGTTTATAGAGAAAAGAGGATAACAGGTGATGCAAAATGGTCGGTTGGTGCTGCCGTCGAACCTTTTTCAGGAGTAAGGATAGTCGGAAGATATTTTGATAATAAATTTTTTAATGCGGGTTTACAATTAAGCTTTGGTAAAATTGGTTTAACATACTTCTCAAGTTATGATAAAGATAGCAAAAACATAGATAATGTTTACGGTATTCGTATCGGAGAGTATGATCGGAATGTTCTGGGAGAACTTTTTCCGAAAGAAAAATACATTAACTTAGATTTACTTGGAGGAATTAAATATCAACGATACAAATTGTTTGATAATTCCAATACTCTTTTTGATTTGTTGTCTTCAATAAAAATTGCGAAAGAGGACAAATCAATTTCCGGAATAGCGATCAATCTCTCCGGCATTAGTGCGAATCGTACTATGATTTGGGAATTGAGAGAGGAACTGAAGAATTTTAAGTCCACAGGAAAGAAAGTTGTCATTTATTTTGATCAAGCCGGGATTAAAGAATATCATCTTGCTTCAATAGCGGATAAGATAATTATGGATCCACAAGGCGCATTAACTTTGGAAGGATTTCTTTTCGGTAAAACCTATTACAAAGGAACACTCGAAAAATTAGGAGTTGGTTTTACAGAATTGCGTTACTTCAAGTATAAATCAGCAGCAGAGACGTTTGCTAGATCAGAGATGAGCGAAGCAGATCGCGAGCAATGGCAGGCAATAGTTGATGACCTTTACGATATAGTTAAGAAAGATGTTTGTTTAAGCAGGAATATTTCTAACGATACGTTTGATAGTTTAGTTGATAGCTATCCATTCTTCTCATCGGAGGATGCTATAAAAAGTAATTTAGTTGATTCACTTGGACGATGGGATAAAGTTGGAGAAGTTATCGAAAGTCTTGAAGGTGAAAAGAAACCATTTACGAGTATCTCCTCGTTGGAAAAATTAAAACTGCCGGAAGATAATTATTGGGGGAAAAAACCAGAGGTTGTAATTATTTATGCTCTTGGAGCTTGTGCAATGGATGATGGAATAACAGCACGCAAGCTTGTAAAAGACGTAGATGCGGCAGTTAATGATGAAAATGTTAAGGCAATAATTCTTCGTGTTGATTCTCCTGGTGGACTAGCTTTGGCTTCGGACATTATTGCCGAGGCAATAATGAAAGCCAAAGGAAAGAAACCGGTAATTGTTTCTCAGGGGTATGTGGCTGGTTCGGGCGGATACTGGTTGTCTATGTATGGCGATACAATTGTAGCTGCACCAAACACAATTACGGGTTCAATCGGAGTGATTGGAGCATTCTACTATAACAAAGAACTGAAAGATAAAATAGGTGTGACAACAGATTTTGTGAAAAAAGGAAAACATGCTGATCTTGGATTTGGTTTTACTGTTCCACTTCTTGGAATGACTTTGCCAGATAGAAATTTTAATGAAGAAGAATTAAACAAGGTGGAATCAGTAATAAAAGGATCATACAGAGAGTTTGTAACTAAGGTATCATTAGGAAGAAAAAAATCTTTTGAAGACATAGATTCAATCGGGCGGGGGAGAGTTTGGTCTGGTTTGGATGGAAAAGAAATTGGTTTGGTTGATGTAATAGGAAACTTAACCGATGCAATAGACATAGCAGTTGAGAAAGCGGGTTTGAAAGGAAGGGACTACGAAATAACCGAAAGTCCTGAGCCTGGACTATTTAACATTAGTTCGTTCATTCCAAAATTAATTGGTGTGGAAACTCCCAAAGATGAAATTCTTGAGCACTTAAAATTTAGATTAGAAAATAACGGTAAGATTCTTCACATGATTCCTCTTGAGGATATGGAAGTGATTGGAGAGTAATAAGCGTTACAAAACTTCATGCTTATACGGTGAATATGTTATAAAATGAAAGGGAGCTGAAGCTCCCTTTCACTAGATTTTAAATGAATATTTTCACGTTAACGGACTAAAAGCATTTTCTTGGTTTGTACAAATGAACCTGCTTGAATCGTGTAGAAATAAACTCCGCTTGCAAGTTTAGAAGCGTTAAATTCCAATTCATAAACCCCAGCAGGTTTTTCTTCATTAACCAAATATTGAATTAAATTTCCCAAAGCGTCGTAAACTTTTATTGAAACAGAACTTTGAGTCGGAATTTGATATCTTATCAAAGTGGCTGGGTTGAATGGATTCGGGTAATTTTGTAATAAGCTAAAGTCTGTTGGTTGTTCAGCGAATTGGTCGTCTATGTCTGTTGCCATATTGTTTAAATCAAAATATGCACCTCTTACTACAGGTGAACTCCAGCAGAGATATACAACTCCAAACTTTTTATTTCCGAGATATTCTATCGCTGGTTTATTAAAGTATGGCTCGTAGTCGGTGTACTTCACAGGAGTTGACCATGCACCAGCCATAGGTCTCCATACAAATCTCCCTTCGCGGGTAGGTGTGTAATAGCGATAAATAATTCCAACACCGCCATCTCCTGCGGCAATATCAGGTCTCTCAGAAGTTACCAAAGTATCACCGACTAGCCCAAAAGCCCATGTGGTTCCACCATTATAACTGACTAAATATCTGTTATAAAAGGAATATTCAAAAGCGGCTGTAATCGTGTCATGATGAGCACTAATTGAGGAATAGTCATTGACAAAACCAGTGTAGAAATTTCCAAGTTGTTTTAAGGAGTCATTTAAAACACCAAAGAATTTTATTCCCCTGGTTTTTGTGACATAAGACCCCAAGAGATAATAAGTGTAATTCGTTCCAGTAAAACCATTATTCCAAGATAAATCTAATCCCTTATCTGCATCGACAAATGCAGTAATATATTTATTATATGTAACATTTGCTTCATTATTCCAAAATCCGATTAAACTGTCAGTTTTTGTGATAGCGGCGAAGTACAGTCTGTTATTAAAATCATTTTGATTCGAACTTACAACAACTTCTTTCACAGAGTCGGTCGCTGCTAGTGTAAGAACATTTTTAAAAGCCGCTCCATCAATAAAAGTTGCAGATGCGCCATTTAAAGTTTCAAATCTTCTTAGTCTGCCAATATTTTTTGCACCCTCATAAGCATAACCAACATAGCAAAACGAATCAACAACTGTTGCGCTCGCAGAAACTATTTTTATAGGACCACCAGCAGAATATACAAAAGTCTCAGTCCAGGTTGTACCACCATTAGATGAAAGATTAACCGTATAATAGTATCCGCCTAATTCTTGATAAACAAGAATAGCAAACAAATTTCCAGTTGATTTTTGAAAGGCCAGTGAAACAATTTCTATTGAATCGCGATTACCAATTCTTACATCAGTTCCCCATTTTGCTTGGTCAACGGTAGGAGTAGGAACTTTCCAATTAATGCCGATGCTCACGCCTTTCAAATCATTATCATCAATGGAGCGGAACAAATCTAAGGCCTCATTGAATTTGCCCTTATTCCAAAGCGTAGTAATCTGTTTGAACGTGGCACTTAATGCATCACTATTATATTCAATGTCAATTAGTGAGTTATTTCTTTCACTTAATTCCATTCTATCCAGCATAGACCAGACTGGTTGACTGGATACCGGTAAATTAATTTCTGTTCTATCAAAAATGCTTGGATTAAAATTGAAGAAACCAGAAGTATTGGAAGGAACAGGGAACTCTTGTGCGACTGACGCAGAAATAAATCCCACTATAAAAAGTAGAATTATATTTTTCATTATTTACTCCTAGAATTGTTATTAAATAAGTTATTTTGGATACATTAGAAATGATTTAATTATCTCTCCACTAAATGATTAACAATCTGAAATTCAATCGAACCAGCCTAAACTAACAATTTATTTTTATGAAGTATTATTACACTACAATAAAAGTCAGTGATTAAATTTTAAACTAAATTTTAGTTTGATGACCACACATTGGTCAAATTTGAGACAATAATAATGCCAGTAAAAATGTATGCGAAGAAATTTAAAACCTTAAATTTATTTTTGACGAATAAAATAATACAGTAGAATTGACCAGATGGAGAAGAAAAAAATCCTCTCGAAAAACTTAAAATAGAAAAATGATCATGAATTCCTGAGCGGAAAGCCGAGTTACGAAATGCAGATTTTATTTTAGTCAGCAATTTAGACTTCCGTAAAAATAATTTGTTGTGGAGGAGATCTAAACATGTTATCATGGAGGGAATCCAACAGTAAAAATCTAATCTGTCTCCGTCCGGAAATCAATTTGAATTACTATCTATAAATTGCAATTGTTTTTGTTCAGAAGCAATTCAAGATATTCCTTTTGTAGAGTAATGTGATTATAACTCACATCGATCTAATTTTTTTCTTTGAGAAATAATTTAACATTAACAAATTTGTTTCCCTTTTTTATCGATTTACGAAACACTCCTTTGAGCTGAAATCCTGCTTTATCAAGAACTCGGCAAGAGGCATTGTTGTGAATAAAAACAGTGGCTTCAATTTTTTTAAGCTTGAATTTTGTAAATCCAATCTCGCAAAGTTTGTTCACAACCTTAGTCATTATTCCCTTGTTCCAATATGGTCGAGCAAGCCAATAACCAATTTCGTCTTTCCTTGAGTTACGAGGATATTTCATATGGAAACTGCATCCGCCGATTAACTTTTTATTTTTATCTCTAATAGCCCAATTGATATTTTTTCCGTACTTCCTCTTTTTCTTTTCGCAAAGTTGAACAAAATATTCCCCATCTGCTTTGGTGTAGGGGAAGGGGACAGTAAGAGTGTTGTTGTATATTTCTTTGTCATTTAAATACATAACAAGCTGTTCTACATCTTTCAATCTAATCTGAGAAAGAAAGATACCCTTATCGACTTTTATATGACCCACAGTTGATAAATTTTTGTTCCAAATTGCAAAATGAAAAATAATTGCTACTCATAGTTTCCTCGCAATTACAACCGCAGTCCTAAGATTTTCAACTACTCCAGCTGTTTCGTTCAAAGCTTCAAGAAAGATAATGTAAATACCAATTCGTAATGCTGCTCCATCATCTCCAATGCCGTCGAATACGACCGAACCAACAGATCCGCTTGCCTGGTTGTTGGTTAATGCTCGAACCAATCTTCCTTTGCTGTCGAAGATTTTTATTCTAACCTGAGATGTTTGCTGACTTAAGGTGTAATTTATAATTGCAAAGTCCTCAAAGCCATCATTATCTGGAGAAAAGGGATTTGGTGAAACTGAAATATTGCTTAAACGGTTTTGGTTCTCTGTAAAAATACTATTTGGATTTCCTGGTGTCGCTCCATTTGGATTTGCACTGCTGCTCCAATTCTTGGGATCATTTCCATTGAGCCTAGGGTTTATTCTTTCAAGTGAAATATTTTTAGTCGTGACAAAGTTTTTATTATGCCATTTATCAGAATACCAAATAGAGTCAATTGTGTTATCACGTGCATCCTTAAGCAGAATTAACTCGCCGGTATTTATCAAACCAAGACTTGATTCGCCAACCACAAATTTATATGGATAGGATTGTAAATTATATTTATCAACAGTAAGTGAATCAGCGATCAATAAAAAATATTGCTCAGGTGGAAGTTGTAGGCTTGTATTTGAAAGTTTATTCGCATTTGGATCTTCATCTTCAATTTTCCATCCGCCAACATTGATTGAGTCTTCTGAAACGTTCAGAAATTCTATAAATTCACTGTTGTCTATATCAGGATCAAACATAATTTCGTTTATTACTAAATCATTTTTCTGGTAGACCGGAATATTAAAAATAGAGTTCTGATTTCCTGGTGTACTTCGATTAGGACTTAATGAAGTAATCCAATTGCCGATTTCATTTGTTGGCTGGCTTGGCGAAATTCTTTCTAAGGAATATCCACTAGCTCCTCCGAAGAAAGATTTATAGAAAAAGCTATCTATAATACCATTTCGGAAATCGTAAATAATAATTCCATCTTCCGTATTACCAAGTGATCCAAAGTTCACAATTATCACTTTGTAATTATTGGGAGAATGAAAATTGTAAAATGAAGTGTCGCGTGTTAAAACAAAATATTCTTCAGGTTGAATTTCTAAATTTGAATTAGTTATAAAAACTTTTGTTGGTGTGTTTAATATATCGCTCACAAACCAATCTTTAACATCAATTGCTTTATCAGAAATATTTACTAGCTCAACCCATTCCGGTTCACCATTTACCGGAGCATACATAACTTCATTTATGATGATTGACCTTTCGGGGAAGCCAGGCTCGACTGATTTTTCAAAATAATTGTTCAGAGTGTCTTCATCGTTTGAGAAAACAATTCTAACTGCTGTTAAAATTTTTGATCGAAGATTGTTGATTGAAATCGTAGAAGTGAAAATGGAAGAATCTCCCAAACCTAAATTTAAGCCATTAATTTTGGTTAAGAGATGATCGACTATTTGGTTTGAATCTGTGTCTACAAAATACTCAATTGAAAAATTGTTAGCTGAGGACGAACCATTATTCTTAGTTTTAACATTTATAAAAACGTTGTCACCCTTGATGGGGAAACGAGGAGTAAATGAAATCTCCGCTACCGAGAGATCAAACTGCTTGGGTGTGATGCTGTTGATTCTTCCCGGCGTACTTAGTTCAATATCTGTTGAAGAGTTCCAGTTACCAGGAAGATTTGATGGAGCAGTATATAACATCCTTTCTAACGATTTACCACTTGTTCCACCCCAATCACTAAAATATTTTATTGAATCAATCGTGACCCCACGGTTGTCTTTCAGTACAACGCCATCAATATCATTATTTAAGCTGGGGAGATTGACTTTTACTATCCTTGAAGGAATTACTCTATGAAAATAATGAAGCGTTGTATCCTTTGCCAAAGTTAAAAATGATTTTCCTTTAAGATAAATTTCATCAGTAATTTTAGCAGTAACTGGAGTTGTAAAAACATCTGTCACGCTCCAATTCTTCAAATTAATCGAATCATTAGAGTTGTTTAAAATTTCCACCCATTCGGGCTCACCATTTATGGGCGAGTACATTATTTCATTTATTAAAACGGTACTTGGCGGGTAACCAGGAAATATTTTTTTATAAAAGTAATTATTGCTTGTATCCTGATCTTGAGGGATATCTGCTCTTACATAAAATGCTTTTTCATTCTGAAGATTGGTTATTGTTAAATTAAACCGAACAATAATAGAATCTGAGGGAAATAAATTAACCCCATCAATAGCTTCAATTAAGCTGTTTGGAATCGAGTCTAGATCGGTATCTTCATAAAGCTTTAAATTGAAATTGGCAGTATTTGTTCCTGTGTTTCTAACTTTAGCAGAGACAAGAACATTGTTACCGAAAAACGGAAATGCAGGATTGTAAATTATATCAGCAACCTGTACGTCAAAATTCTTTGCAGAAATTGAGTTGATATATCCTGGCGTGGCTTTATATTTTGACTGAGAAGTTTTCCAATTCGATGAATCAATTGGTGATTGTTCAGTATTAAGTCGCTCAAGTGATTTGCCATTGTTTCCTCCCCAGGCAGAAAAATATTGAAGCGAATCTATCGTACGGTTTAGCGAATCAAGCAAAATTAATTTATCGCCGGAGTTGTTGAGAGATGGGATGTCTGCCGAAACAAAACGCGAGAGCACATTGTAATACTTCTTTATTGTTGTGTCTGAAGCGATCAGAAAATATTCTCCCGGATTTAGAATTATAGAATTTAAAATAACAACAACAGTATCGGAATTATCTGAAATTTTATAATTCTTCAGATTAATTATCTTACTGCTGCGATTGTAAATTTCTATCCACTCTGGTTCAGGTGAAGTTGGTGCATACATAATTTCGTTAATAACAATATCGTTTCTAATTTCATTTACCGTTACTCCTTGAATAGTTGCAAATGCAAAGTTATTTGTGGTATCATCATCTGGTGAGACAACAAGTTTGGCGATGAAGTAATTTTTTCCCAGATTAAAATTAGAGGTTGAAAATTCGGATAATGAGCTATCGCCAGAAGTTAGGGAGTTGCCATTTATTTGTCCAATCATTTCTGTTAACTGTGGAATGGAATCCCGGTTTATGTCATTGTAAAATTCTAGCAGATAATTTGACGAAGAGTTAAATCCTTTATTTATAACGTTGACTTCAAAATCTGCAGTCCCGCCAACAATTGCAAATTCTTTTTTTGTTTTGAAGTGAGAGACTTTTAAATCAAAGTTTTTAAGAGTAAGAGAATTAACATAGTCTGGTGTAGCTTTAAAAATACTTTGAGATGTCCCCCAGTTTTCTCTTAACGTGCTTGGTGAATTTACAGCAATTCTTTCTAATGATTTTCCATCAGTATTTCCTCCCCAATCTGGAGAGTAGCTTAAGCTATCTATTAAGGTGGAAAGAGAATCTTTTAATACAACAGCATCACCAGTGTTGTTCAATGCAGGCAAACTGAATGAAATAAAATTCGAAATATTTGGGAAATAATTTATGATTGATGAATCCTTGCTTAAAACAAAAAATGATAGTGGCTGAACCATTACGTCTCTCGTGGTGATTGTTACAAAGGTTGAATTGTCACTAAGTTTCCATTTTTTCAAATTAATTGGCTCATTAGTTTTGTTATACAATTCTATCCATTCCGGCCCATTTGTATTTGGTGCATACATTATTTCGTTTATCACCAAATCGTTATAATTATTTCCGGGGGGATATACGTTAAATCGTAAAATCTTTTTATTGTTAGTTGTGTCCTCATCTAAATTAAAGGTTACTTTAGAAATGATTTGATAATTTCCAGCAGCGATTGATTGGAGAGCAGTATTTATCTTAATAGAATCATTTGGAAGTAGGTTTGAAAATGTATTAGTGTAAATAATTTCTGAAATGCTTCCAACTGAATCGAAGTTCACATCATTAAAAATTTCGATTTTGTAAGATGAAGCATTTAATATTCCGCTATTGCTGATAGTACTGTAGATCTGAACATTATCACCTTGAATTGGAATTGGAGGTGTAATAATTAAACTTTTTAACTTCAGATCGTAATTAAGCGGGGTAACGGAATTTTTAAATCCAGGAGAGCCATTAAACAATTGAGAGTTTGCCCAATTGCTGGACAAGCTATCATGGTTCATAATTATCTTTTCTTCAGAGTAACCTGTTCCGTTGTTTGCGGAATAAGTATATTGGTCGAGAGTATCGTTCACAGCATTTACAAACCAAATCGGTCTATTAGATGTATTGGCCATTCCAGATGTACCAAACGAGTTATCAGAGATTTTTAGCTTAAGCGCACTTATTGGGATTATTGAATTATAAATTCCAGATGCAAAATCATAATCACCTTCCAAAATAACTGCAAAAGATTTAGGAGGAAGAACTGTCCCGAACCCAGCAGAAATAATTACATCAGCATTCGAAGTGTAATAAATAATTTTGTAATTGGTGAGATCAAAACTTTGCGATTCGCTTCGGTTATAAACTTCGATGAACTCATTATTGCCAGATTGCGGATTGAACATAATTTCGGAAAGCACTAACGCTGTATCTGATTGAGCAAAGGATAAGCTCGAAATAGAAGCGGTTAAAAGAACTAATAAGAATTTTTTCATACTTATGCCCATTAGTTGAAAGGAAATTCTTAAGCAAGTTAATTCTAATTTGGCTTTTCAGCAAGAAGGAAAACGAAAAAAATCAATAGCACACAGATGGCACAGATTTGGCTGATTTTTAATTATACTCATCCCAGCTTTTAATTGAGAGATTGGAAGTGCTGTACCGTTTTAAGGCTTTAATAAATCTTTTTGCAAATTGAAGATTCGTTATTAGCGGAATATTAAGATCAATAGCTTTTCTTCGTATTAGATAATCGTTGTCAAGATCTACTTTCTCGGAGGATTTTGGGATGTTAATTACTAAATCAATCTTACCTTCGCTCAGATAGGTTAAGATATTTGGTTCCAATTTATCTAATGGCCAATGTAACATTTCAGTTTCTATCCTATTTTTCTGGAGAAAATCCGAAGTACCTCTTGTTGCGTAGAATTTTATCCCTGTTTCATAAAGTTTTCTTATATCTTCTAAAAGTTCAGCTTTATCTCTTAGAGTACCTGTGGAAAGCAGCACAGCTTTTTCAGGTATTCTGTAACCGGTCGAAACAACACTTTTCAGAAATGCTTCGTTAAAATCGTCGCCCATACAAGCAACTTCACCAGTAGATGACATTTCAACACCAATAACAGGATCGGAACCTTTTAATCTTGTAAATGAAAATTGGGAGGCTTTGACTCCCACATAATCAAGATCAAAAGATGATTTATCAATCTTAGCTACTTTTTCTCCGAGCATTAATCTTGTTGCAATGTTAATGAAATTAATCTTTAAAGTTTTTGATACGAATGGAAAGCTTCTCGATGCTCTGAGATTACATTCAATCACCTTAACTTCATTATCCTTTGCGATAAACTGAATATTGAAAGGTCCGGTAATTTGGAGAGCTTCGGCTATTCGCTTTGTAATTATTTTAACTCGGCGCATAGTTTCCAGGTATGTTCTTTGAGGTGGAAGTACAATAGTTGCATCTCCCGAATGAACTCCTGCGTTCTCAACATGTTCGGAAATTGCATAACAAAATAGTTTTCCGTTATCAGCAACAGCATCAACTTCGATTTCTCTTGCATCAATGATAAACTTGCTAATAACTACTGGGTGTTCTCTGTTGATTTCAGTTGCTTTACGCAGATATTCTTCCAATTCATTTTCTGTAAGAACAATGCTCATAGCTGCACCGCTCAGGACATAACTTGGTCTAATAAGTACGGGATAACTGACCTTATTAGCGAAATTTTTTGCTTCATTAAGACTAGTAAGCTCTTTCCATTCAGGCTGGTCAATATCATAGTTATCTAAAATTTGTGAGAACTTGTGACGGTTCTCTGCATTGTCGATTTGCTCAGGAGAGGTTCCTAAAACCTTCACACCTGTTTTGTGTAGCTTTACTGCAAGATTGTTCGGAATTTGTCCACCCATCGAAACAATCAATCCTTCAGGTAATTCTTTTTCGTAAATATCGAGCACACGTTCAAGAGATAATTCTTCAAAGTATAGTTTATCGCAAGTGTCGTAATCAGTGCTGACAGTTTCAGGATTGCAGTTAATCATTATAGTTTTATACTCAAGCTCACTTAGAGTCATTACGGCATTAACACAGCACCAGTCAAACTCCACAGAAGAACCGATTCTATAAGCTCCGCTTCCCAAAACAATTATTTGATTTGCATCAGAGGTTTTGATGTCATCTTCGTTTCCATTGTAAGTGAGGTACAAATAATTTGTTTGTGCAGGATATTCTGCTGCTAAAGTGTCAATTTGTTTAATGCTAGGAGTAATATTCCACTTCTTTCTAAGATTTCGAACCTCCATTTCACTTGAATTAGTTAACATTGCAATTTGGTTGTCGGAAAATCCTTTTTGTTTAGCAACTTTTAGGAGATCATAATCAACTTGCGGTAAAGTTTTTCCCGTCAATATTTTTTCAGCGTCAATAATGTTCTTCATTTTGAAAAGGAACCATTTCGATATTTTTGTCAGCTCGTGAATTCTATCAACCGAATAACCTTGCTGTAAGGAAGAAGCAATTGCAAAAATTCTTTTATCCGTTGGTTCAGAGAGTTCTCTATCCAGGTTTTGGAATTCTAAATCGTTGCAAGCAAATCCATTCAATCCAACATCAAGCATTCGAATTGCTTTTTGCAGAACTTCTTCGAAGCTTCTTCCTAGTGACATAACTTCACCAACCGATTTCATTTCTGAACCAAGCTGTGTGCTGACTAACCTGAACTTTTGCAAATCCCATCGAGGGAATTTCAGTGCAACGTAATCTAGTGCCGGTTCAAAACAAGCTGATGTTTCTTTTGTGATTATGTTTTCTATTTCATTTAGTGCATAACCAACTGCAAGCTTTGTAGCTATGAACGCGAGCGGATAACCAGTAGCTTTTGATGCGAGCGCGGAGCTTCTGCTCAATCTTGCATTTACTTCAATTATTCTGTAATCATCTGATTTTGGATCAAGAGCATATTGAATGTTGCATTCACCAACAACTCCGAGATGACGGATTAGTTTTATTCCAATAGAACGAAGCTTAAAGTTCTCTTGTGCAGATAGAGTTTGAACTGGAGCAATTACAACACTGTCACCGGTATGAATTCCCATCGGATCAATATTTTCCATTGAACATATTGTGATGCAATTGTTGTACTTGTCGCGCACAATTTCATACTCAACTTCTTTCCAGCCGTAAAGGGATTCTTCAATTAAAATTTGATTGGTGAACGCGAAAGCTCGTCGTGCTTTATCAAGTAGTTCTGCTTCATTGTTTACGATTCCTGAACCGAGCCCGCCAAGAGCATAGGCAATTCTAACCATTACTGGATAACCGATTGAGCGAGCAGAATGAATTGCTTCCTCAACATTTTGTGCTGTCTTGCTTATTGCAACTTTTAATCCAATCTCAGTTACCTTTTGTGCAAAGAGTAATCTATCTTCGGTTGATTGGATTGCTTCTACGGGAGTTCCTAAGACTTTTATATTATGTTTACTTAGTATTCCTTTTTCAAAAAGATCAACACCAACATTCAGCGCG
Source organism: uncultured Ignavibacteriaceae bacterium (assembly GCA_964391015.1). Taxonomy (GTDB): domain Bacteria; phylum Bacteroidota; class Ignavibacteria; order Ignavibacteriales; family Ignavibacteriaceae; genus XYD12-FULL-36-8. The sequence goes on along the minus strand of CAYMKU010000013.1, from coordinate 5,403 downwards.
GTTTGGCCACCAAACTGCAACAGCATTCCGTCAGGTTGTTCTTTTTCAATTATTTTTTCAACGAATTCAGTTTTGATAGGAAGAAAATAAACTTTGTCAGCAAAATCTTCTGAGGTTTGTATGGTTGCAATATTCGGATTTATAAGAACGGATCCAATGCCATCTTCTTTTAATGCTTTGATTGCCTGACTGCCGGAGTAATCAAATTCACCTGCTTGTCCAATTTGAAGTGCACCAGATCCGAGAATCAGAACTTTTTTTGGCTTACCTTTTTTGATCATTGTCGTTTATCGTTATCTATTTTCCTTTGATAAGTTAATGGTCTAAAAATAAATTCAAGGCTAAAGCCATTCGTAAAGGTTTTATAGTAACCCCAGCCTTAAGGCTGGGGTTAAGGCACTAAACCCACGGCTTATTGGACTTTAGTCCACTATAATTTAGTGTAGTGTTCTCACAAACATGTCAAAGATAAATTCGCTGTCATCAGGTCCTGGCGATGCTTCAGGATGAAACTGTGCTGCAAAAAACGGTTTTGAAATATGAATTATACCTTCATTAGTTCCATCATTATCGTTTGTAAACCACTCGCGCCAATCTTCAGGGAGTGTTTCACTTTCAACTGCATAACCGTGGTTTTGTGAAGTGATGTAGCACCGCTTTGTGCCGTGTTCGTTGCACGGCTGATTATGACCTCGATGCCCGTATTTGAGCTTGTATGTATTAGCTCCAGCAGCGAGTGCTAAAATTTGACTTCCTAAACAAATGCCGAGTATAGGAATATTTTTTTCAATGGCTTTCTTCGTGTTTTGGATGGTTGCTCTACACATTTTAGGATCACCTGGTCCGTTAGAGATTAAAATCCCGTTAGCTTTTTCTTTTGAAAAATCATAATTATATGGAACTCTCAGTACAGAAATATTCCTTCCTAAAAATGCTTTGATGATATTATTCTTCGTGCCGCAGTCAACCAAAATTATTTTTTTTCTATTACGTTTGTACTCGGTAGGTTCTTTTACACTAACTTCGGCAACTAAATCGGTTGAGTTAACATTCTGAAAATCAGTTTTATCGTTTTCATCAAAAACAATTTTTCCTGACATTGTTCCTTTTTCACGAAGATGGCGTGTCAACATTCTCGTATCAATTCCTGTTATGCCTGGAATTTTGTGCTCAACCATCCAATCAGAAAGTGATTTTTTCGAATTCCAATGATCATATTCTTCTGAATAATCGGATACAATTAAAGCTCTCACATGAATTTCATCTGATTCAAAATACTTATAAAGGTTATGTTCCTTTTCATTTCCCGGTATGCCATAATTTCCAATTAGCGGGTAGGTGCAGACTAATATCTGTCCGCGATAAGATGGGTCAGTCATAGTTTCAGGATAACCAACCATTCCGGTATTAAAAACAACTTCTCCGTTTGTTGCTTTTTGGTAGCCGAAGCTTTCACCTATAAACTCAGCTCCGTCTTCAAGAATTAGTTTAGCTTTTGTCATTTCTATAGTTGTTATTTCGTATTAACCTCTCCCTCGCCCTCTCCTTAGTAAGGAGAGGGAAGGGGTGAGGTCAAAAAAATAGCCACTCATTGAGTGGCTACGAATGATAGACTCTAAAATTATTTCAAATACAAGTGTTGGTTGTAATAAAACTATCTTTGGCAAAGGTTCAAAATTTTTGTGTTAAATATATGTTAAACAAGGTGAAGTAGCAATTTGATTGGAATTTTTTTTAGAATGCTATTTAGCGCTTAAAATAATAGACCGTGGGTAATTTGATACGAATTATTTTTATAAGTATGGTGAAAATATCTGAAGGCAAAGCAACGCTGCATACATAACCTTAAACTGATCGCGGTGATGAATGAGTACAAGTCATTAAGCATTCTGCAAACGAGCGAACGTCGATTGGGTGGTTTGTCATGTGAAGTTGGTGTGAATCATGGGCAAAAAAACAATTACTTTTCCCACTTCGTTTTGCCGTTTGAGATTTGACACTCATCTTTCAAGCGGCCAGTAGCTGAGTATAATTTCCATGAACCAACCATTGTGTCATCGATATATTCTCCTTCCTGCCACTCACCGTACCCGAGCCATTCTTTCCATCGGCCGCTTTTCTTACCGTTTACAAACCGACCTTGAAAAGATGGGTTGCCGTCTCTTTGCCAATAGAACCACTCCCCCTCGCGTTTGTTCTTCCTGTAATTACCAGATTGTCTCTTAGCGCCTGTCGTATCCCAAAAAGTCCAGGAGCCTTCCCAGTCACCTTTCTGAGTTTGCCCTGCTGCGTACTTCCTGCCCATCTCATCGAACAAGGTCAACTCCCCTGATAAATTATTTAAATACTTGAATTCGCCCCTATCTCCGTTAGCAAAGTATTTTCTCCATGTTCCAATTCTCATACCATGAACGTATTCTCCTTCTTCCTCTTTTCCTCCTTCGGATCTGAATATCGTCCACTTTCCTTCTTCCTTCCCGTCCAAATAAAATCCTTCGGCTTTACTGCTATCCTGATACCACTCGATCCACTGTCCAACTTTCTTTCCCTTTACGAATTGCCCACCTCCTAATGAATCATTAATTCCCCAAATGTTCCATTCACCTTCTTGCTCACCATTTACGAGGTTCCCTTCCACATGCTTCTTCCCATTGGCGTACAAAAATGTCCACTTACCCTCTGCTTTGCCTTTGGTATAAGAACCTTCCGCCCTCGTGCTATCAGAGAAATACTCAATCCATTGACCCTCCTTCTCACCGTTGTCATTGTATTTTCCACCGCCAAGTGTTCCCGTAATACTCCAATCGATCCACTTACCTATTCGTTTCCCAGCTTTGAAGTCTCCCTCTGATGACTTCTTCCCATTGGCGTACCAAAATGTCCATTTACCTTCTTCCTTCCCATCCAAATAAGACCCTTCGGCTTTGCTGCTATCCTGATACCACTCAACCCAATGACCAACTTTCTTTCCATTGGTGAATTGCCCACCTCCTTCTTCACCTTTTACGCTCCATTCTATCCATTTGCCCACCTGAAGACTATCAACATATTCACCCTCGGATCTCAAGGAGCCGTTAGGATACCAGACCTTCCATAAACCTTGTTGCAGATTAGATACATAATTACCTTCTGCCTTGCTACTATCAGGATACCACCAAATCCAATGCCCAACCTTCTGCCCTTCGGCGAATTCTCCTCCTCCTAGTGAATCATTCTTTCCCCAGAGATTCCAGTGGCCATGTTCTAGTCCACCCTTGAATTCTCCTTCTCGCTCTTTGTTACCATTCTTGTACCAAAATGTCCACTTGCCCTCCTTCTCGCCATCAACATACGAACCTACCGCTTTCGTGCTGTCGGAATAATACTCAATCCATTGACTCTCTTGCTTACCATTATAATTATACTTTCCACCTCCGAGAGTGCCGTCCGTACCCCAGTAAGTCCATTGTCCAATCTTCTTACCTTTCAGGTAATCTCCCTCAATCCATTTCTTGCCATCTTGGTAGAATGAATTCCATGTACCGGACTTCTGATCATTCTGGAACTGACCTTCAGATTTCGATTTATCTGCATTCAATGATTTCCATTCCCCATGACGTTTCCCGTTTTCGTAATTTCCTTCCCATTTGGATCCATCCTGATACCATTCGACCCATGCACCATGCTTTTCTCCGTTAACGTATGTACCTCCTCCGATGGAATCATTCTTTTCCCAAGTTGTCCAATAGCCCACAAGTATTCCTTTCTTGTAGTCACCTTCAAATTGCTTCTTGCCATCCGAATACCAAAATACCCACTTGCCTTCCTTTTCTCCCTTTGCATATATCCCTTCGCATTTGCTGCTGTCTTCGTACCATTCGGTCCACTTGCCGTTTCTCAGACCGTTTTTATATGCTCCTTCCGACTCTTTCTGCCCGTTCGGAAAATAAATTATAGCACTACCATTTCCTGATTTTAGTGTACCTTTAGGTCTTGGTTTTCCGGTTGAGTCAAACCCTATATGGATATCCCAGACCTTTCCTTCTTTGTACATCATCCTTGATGATAATTGACCATTGCGATGATAAAAAATCCAGTTACCGTCTAGCCTCCCATTTTTGTAGTTTCCTTCCGACCGCTTCTGACCATTGTCGTAATAGGTAACTGATAAACCTATCAATGTATCAGGGTCATTTGTTTGCAGGGAACCTTCCCACTGCAACTTCCCTGACAAAAAGTAATCGTAAACTTTGCCCAATGGTTTTCCATCTTTGAAATTGACTATCCTGTAAAATGAAACTTGCGAAGTATCTTCTGTCTTTGTCCAATGTCGGTCAAATAGGATCGTCCAAAATCCCTGTTTACGGCCTTCTAAGTCTATAAAATTGGAGGAAGATGGTATTTGTGCAATGAGTGATGATGCAATTAAAAAATTAACAATAATTAAAATAATAATTTGTTTTAACATTGGTTCTCTCTTTTTCCCTCTATTATTTTAATATTATAAATACTACGAGCAGTCAACCGAGATATAAAAATACTATAATTCTAATATCATATCTTATTTAGTTGTATAAATGTTGGATCCATTATAAATAATTTTTTTAGAATTTTTGATATAATCAAATAATAATTTTTATCCGTGTTTATCATTTAATCGGATGGTAAAACATAGTATGCAATCCCTCTACATACACACCAAATATAATTTAGTAAAAGTTTATTATGAAGTAAAGAACGAAGATAAATTTTGTTATAAGCATACTATAGCAACTTTTTTAAAAAGCTACATCAAATTCTAATTTGTCAGAACTAAATAAAATTGTGATATTTACAAAAAAAATAAAAAGGATTTCAAAATCGGCACTTCAAAACGAAAATCTCCCAAAACTTTCATCCTCGATACAAATGTAATACTTCACGATGCAACTTCAATCAGGCAGTTTCAAGAAAACAATGTGGTAGTTCCGCTTCCGGTTATTGAAGAACTTGACCATTTCAAACGCGGTAGTCAAGTAATCAATCTTAATGCAAGGGAGTTTGCCCGCACTTTGGATTCATTGACCGGCAAAGCATTGTTCGATGGCGGTATTTCAATGGGAAAAGGATTTGGAAAGGTCAGCATCGCAATATCAAAAGGGATTAATCCTGAGATAAAAGATATTTTCAAAGAGGATAACTCCGATCATCGAATATTGAGCATTGCATTTGATCTAAATAAAAGAAAAAACGGTGCGGCTGTTACTCTTGTAACAAAAGATGTTAACTTGAGAATGAAAGCCAAAGCGCTCGGTATTCCGGCTGAAGATTACACAACAGACAGAATCACAAATATAGAAGATCTATATAGTGGAAAGGAAATCGTTGAGGATTTTAATGATGATGTGCTGATAAAGTTTTTCCAGCCGCCGTTTGATGTGAGTG
>CAYMKU010000012.1:90528-92262 GCA_964391015.1 uncultured Ignavibacteriaceae bacterium | reverse complement strand
TCCGCATGACTCAGTGTTGAGAGAATTTATCGGTGGAAGCAGTATCGTTCATTGATCCAGGATCTCCCTGAAAAAGTAAGTTGAAAAACTAAAAGATATTAAAAAGGAGTTAGACTCAGTTTCATGTTAAGTTAGGTCGGCCAAACATTCCACCGTTCACAATGCGGGAAGTACTTGAGTTAAAATCAAAAGGACTTAATTACAAGGAGATCGTGAAAAAGCTAGGAATATCTAAATCTTTGTATTATAAAATTTTGAAAGCTGAGAGAGATTAAAATGAAATTTAAGTAGCTCACAGAAATTATGAGTAGAGAGGGGAGAAAATTGATTATTTTTCATGAGGAATAATATGAAACACCTCATCACTTGCTTATTTTTTCTTACATGTAACTTACTTGCCCAAAGTGCTATAATATTAAACCCACCGGATCTAACCAGAGGGCTGCCAGTTATGAAGGCCCTATCATTGAGAGCATCTGAGAGGGATTTTGATACAACAAGTTTAAGTCTTCGTGATTTATCGGATTTACTGTGGGCAGCTAATGGTGTGAATCGTCCCGAAAGTGGAAAACGAACCGCCCCATCAGCAATAAATGCTCAAGATATTGATGTATATGTATGTATGAAATCCGGAGTGTATTTTTATAATGCGAATAAACATTTACTAGATTTAGTTGTCTTGGGAGACTATCGAAAATTAGTTGCCGGATCTCAAGAGGAAGTATCAAAAGCTCCGGTGATTTGCTTGTTAGTATCAGATATATCAAAATTTTCCCGTGGAGATGAATCGAAGAAATTGGTTTGGGCTGCCGAAGATGCCGGAATTGTATCACAAAACATTTCAATATTTTGTGCATCTGTTGGACTTGCAACAGTTCCAAGAGCAACAATGGATTTACAGAAACTTAAAGAAATACTTAAGCTGAAGGATTCACAGCATATCATGTTAAATAATCCGGTATCTTACAAAAAAGAGTAATGTATGAACGTTATGGTAGCTATTAAATTGGCAGAGGTTGGGGGGGGCTACAAATAGTTTTTTACCAAGTAGGTTAGTCCTCGAAAGATGCAGCGCTCAATAAAACTAATTGTAGCGAAAAAGATTTTTTATGGCAAAAATTTTTGAAAACTTTATTTTTTTGTTAAAGGGATATGAGTCGGATTCTAAATAAACACAAATATATTTATCAAGCTGTTTGTAAAAACTCGCCAGGTTATCTAGTAAAGATTCCTTATAAGGGAAAAACAATTCAGAAATGGTTTTTAACTAAAACTTACAAGAGTGAAGAACAAGCAATAAATGCTGCAATAGAGTGGAGGGATAAGAAATGTGAAGAGACTGGAAGGAATGAATATGGGAAGGCAAAAACAATAGGAAATGGATTATATGGATACGCGGGAATACACAAATACATGACTTATCGGAATAGAAAACTCAGCAATGGAAAAATAAAGAGGTATTCAAGCAAAGTAATACTCATTACCGGAGCGAGAATAAACGGTCATCTCCGAATGAAAAGACTTTATTTGTCTAAATATAAAAATATGAAAGAAGCCTTCAAGGAAGCACTTAAAATCCGAAAGCAATTCATCAAAGAGATGAATTCAGTCTCTTAAAAAATCTTGACTTCGGTTTTACCATTGGTCCTTTGTACGAAAAGAAATCATGAGGATTTCTCAATCTTGCCTCAAGCATTTTCCTAAATGCTACTAACTTTAAAGTCTCTGAACTCA
>CAYMKU010000012.1:41259-90428 GCA_964391015.1 uncultured Ignavibacteriaceae bacterium | reverse complement strand
AATCTTGCCTCAAGCATTTTCCTAAATGCTACTAACTTTAAAGTCTCTGAACTCACCGGGTGTAATGGAATGTCACTAATGAAGAGATTAATTCGTCATGTTATTTCAATTTGTATAGCAATTGGATTGCAAAACGAAGTCAGTCAAGAGATGAAGGAGAATAAGGATTCCAATAGTGAATCTATTGAGTAGATGCATGTAAACAACTCACTCACAAATGACCAAAGGACATTTATTGTTTTTTAAAAACATCCACTAAAAACATAATCATGAATCCTAACAATGGAAAAATCAAATCGCTTCGGTCAACATTGAACATTTCAGTTAAACCCGCCAAATAGGATACAATCTTCAATAGTATTAGGAGCGCAAAAATAATATATAGACCATATAGTCCAGATTCTATTGGATATAATAAATATCTTTTTAGACCGTAGAGGAATTGTGGTTTATTTACTGCTATTTTTGATTCAGCATCCGACGCTCTTTTCTCAAAAGACTTAGTAATAGTTGCCATTACATTTCTCCCTTTATTAAAGCTATAATCAAAACAAATACAATTGGTGTTCCACTAAGATTTTCCTGATTTATAAGTAAAAACTTAATCCAATAAACGAAATTCTGCCAAATAATGGCACACCCTTTAAGGAATATTTCAATTTAAGAATTGAGGTAAATAATAAATATTTGGATTGATTGATGAGAGGGATAAACAATACGATGTACTGAATATTATTTTTCCCGATAGGAAAATAAAAAAGTTCTGGTTTGATATAACGGACTTTTATGGGGAATAAAAAGGGAGCAAATGCTCCCTTGAATTTATTTTATTAAAATCATTTTTTTCGGAGTAATATAATCAGCTAAACTTATTTTATAACTTCTTGATGATACTGTTTAATACGTTCAACATAGTTTAGAGTTTCCTTATACCTCCATTTGGGGACCTTGTGGGCAATAGAAGAAATAGATTCCCAAGAAGTATGATCTAAGCTATCAATTTTTGCTTTCGTTTGAGCTTTCAGTATTGTTCCTTTTCCAGCGTTATAGCTGCCAAATGTAAAACTCACTTTTTCAGAATCATTTTCAATTTCTTTCCAGCCATTATATAACGTTCTATCATAATAAATGCCTGCGCCAATATTCCATTCGGGGTCTTGTACGGTAATAAAATCTGGGTTTTTGCTTTTCACTTCTTTAAAAGTTGAAGGCATCAATTGCATTATTCCTCGGGCACCAACTTTACTGGAAGCATCTGGAGTTAATTGACTTTCAGCAATACCTTGAGCCTTAAAAAGCTTCCAGTCGAAACCAGGACCGAAGAATCTTTTGCTGTATTTTTTGAAGGTATCATCATACTTGGTCAAATGTTTCTGGCTAAAAGCAAGATTAACGGAGAATATAATAGTGAGACCAAATACAATCAAAATTTTCAATTAAGTGATCCTCCGATTATCAAAGCTATAGCAATAAATATTGCTGCAATGAATATGGCGACAGCTATATTTCCTTTTTTAAGCTCCTCTTCAAAATTGATCTTCGGGGAAAGCAGATCAAATACTTTATAGGAAATAAACATTAATACAACACCGATTACGGCGTATAGAATATTAAGACCAATGATTGTCCACTCCATTTTTCTCCTTTGGTTTGATTTTTAGCTGTAAAACTTACAACAAACTTGACTTTAATCTGTGTATTTGTCAAGAGTAGTTGCCAAAACAATTAGCAAAAGCAGCTTTATACTTCCTAATGCACAAAAACAATTTTACTTGGCCCGCTGTGGATGGGACCATTGTACCCCCAGGCTCATCCAGAATCAGCAACTACTAAGTCTTAATTTCGAACTCGGTTAGGACCTAATAGAAACATAGTACTATCGGGAGGTAAAATTTTTTTTTGGAAATTTTAGAAGTATGCTATTGGTGCTAAAACAAATGAGAAATGTGATTTTAATATAAATTACTTTAATGTTTCAGAAACCACTTCAACTTGCTTCCAGACTCTTAATAGATTTCCGCCAAGAATTTTTTTAATATCACTATCTTTGTATCCGCGCCCCAAAAGCTCATAAACGAGGTTTGGGAATTTGGAAACATCTTCTAGTCCTATTGGCAGACTATCTTTCCCCAGTCCGTTAAAATCAGATCCAAGTCCGACAAAATCAGCACCGACTAATTTCACTATGTGATCTATATGATCTGCCACATCTTTTACGGTGGCTTTCGGCAAAGGGTGCTCATCGGAGTAGTTTCGTGAAAACTCTTTTGCTTCGGGTGAGTTTGGATTTATATTATTTATTTCAAGATAATTTTTAATCTCTGATTCGCTTTCCTCAATTTTTCGGTTGATTTCATCTCGGAGAAACATATTGCCGAAATTTATCTGAATCACTCCTTTATTTTGTGCTAATGTCTTAATCATCTCGTCACTCATATTCCTTTCAAGATCGGGAATAAAAAATCTACAGCTTGAATGTGAAGCTATCACAGGTGATTTAGTCAAACTTATTACATCATAAAATGCACTGTCACTTATATGAGAAACATCTACCATGATTCCTAGCCGATTCATTTCCTTCACCACTTCTTCACCGAAAGGACTTAGCCCGTTCCATTTTCTTTCGGGATCATTTGCAGAATCACAAATGTGATTCCATTTATAATGAGCAAGCGTAATGTATCGAATGCCTTTATCATAAAATTCTTTGATGTTTTCTAAATCATTTTCAACGGGAGATCCGTTTTCCATTCCCATTGTCAGCAGAATTATTCCTTGTTTTGCTTGGGGTTGTATTTCCGAGGTCGATCGGACAAACGCAAACTTATCCGGCCATTCCGTCACTATTTTATGAACCAATGTAATCAATGAATCTGCTTCAAGTTTCGATCTGCCTGTACCTTCAAGTCTGGGAGGGGTATAAATAGACATGAAAGCGACGTCAAGTCCGCCCTCGACTGCACGAGGGTAGTCTATCTCACCGCGATCAGATAGTTGTGACACATCAAACCATTCATGGTACAACGTCAAGGGTAAATCAATGTGAGTATCTACAATAAGAAGGTCTTGAGTCAGCTGCTTTGCTCTTGCATAGAGGGAAGAATCAGTGATATTAAAATCATCTTGGGGCATGGCAGTTCCGAAAATTGTAAAAGCAAAAATTAGTGTGAGGGAGTTTTTAATATTCATAAAATATATTATCAGTGATAAATTAAATCACGGTTAAGATTATTTCAATAATAGCATTTTCTTCGAAGCAATAAAACTTCCAGCTTGAATTCTGTAGAAGTAAACTCCACTTGGTAAACTTTTTGAGTGCCAGGTTATTTCATAACTGCCGGCTTTTTTCTCTTCATTAACTAGAGATTCTATTTCATTACCAAGTATATCATAAACTTTGAGGGTTACATACTGTGGACTGCTCAAGGAATATTGAATCCTTGTGGTTAAATTATAAGGGTTCGGATAATTCTGTGATAGAATAAATTGTTCTGGATATGTTTCAATTTCATTTTCTGCATCAGTAAAAACCCCATTATGGATTCGCAGATTGTCCAATAATATCTTACCTGAATAAATTGAATCAATCAGTCCGCTATTTTGCACGGTGAATAAAATAATTTTTTTAAGTTTAGCGGGATAATTAAAGGATGATCCAAATCCTCTAAGCGATACCTTTACCGTTTTCCATCCATAAACTTGGAGTAATGCATTGGGAGGTGAATTGATCGTAAATAGATCTCCGTCTGCATCTACGAAGTGATACTGAATTACGTGTCCTTTTCCATTACCGTAAACATCAATGTAAAGCGAATCCGGTTCTCCCAGCAAGGCGAAATTACAATCCAGAAGAAAACGATGCTGGTCAATCCCCTTATATTTGAATGAAAATGTGACGAGACAAGAATAGCTAAATGTGGTATAGTTTGTATCTGTAATTGATAGATTTGAACCGGGCAACAGATTTAGAGTGTTGATATTAAAAGCATTTAGATCATTAAAATTTTCTATTTCTAATGAATTATACTGTGGGAATATTTGAAAAGTTTTTTCTGTAACATATCCTTCGAAAGCTCCATAAACTTTTCCGATTCCCTCTTTTAGCGCAGTATATTTTCCGGTTGAATCAATTACTCCCAAAGTGTCTCCGACGCTCCAATTTACCGCAGAACTGTCGATATATATTTTCTCACCGCTTTGGGTAAAGGCAATTAATTTTAAGTTTATCTTCTGCCCGACAATGATTGAATCAATTTTGGGAAACAAATCAAAATGATCAATGATAGGAAAAGTATCTAACTCTGTGAAATACTGAGGGGAAGAAATATAATTAACGTAGATATTCTTATCTCTATCATACACGTAATAATTATTTCCTAAGTAATCTGTGATTCTTAATCTGTTTTTAAGAAATATTTCCGGTTTCAAGGATGTAGTATTGGGATTCCAAAATGCATAAGTTTTATTACCGGAGGTATCTACAAAAGTATATTTATAATAATCATTGGTATTAGAACCGTTGGTAAACAGTTTGTTTTCAATCTCTTGATTAAAAGTTCTGTAAGATTTATACCCAAGTTTCGGCGATAAATCGAAATTCAATAACCCATAATTATGTTCGGGTTCGGAAGGATTTTCACCATCATTCTTTAGATCATAATAAACAATGCTCTTAAGCTTATTAAACGATTTCCCAAGTAAATAAAGCCTGGCGATATAACTTGCTTGATTGCTTAATGATAAGTTTGGCCATGTAGTGCTTGTGTGATAGCCAACCTCGGTGAGCCAAAGTTCTTTGTTCTGACCAACAATTGCTCTGAGACTGTTTATATCATTAAATAACCAATTCTCCGGGCTTCGATCTACACGGTACAGATGAAAAGAAATACCATCCATATAATTACTTCCGCCGAAAGCAAAGACCTGTCCGATAAAATTTAGCCAAGAAATAAATGGTGCGGGATTTCCTTCAGCCGGTGATGTTGCACAAGCAAGAACAGTAATACTCGAATCAATTTCCTTAATTGCAGGATAAACAGCCTTTATAAGGTTAAAATATTCTGATGTACCGGGAGCCGGATCCCAGAAAAGGGGAATATTTGGTTCATTCCAAATTTCATAATGCTTAACACCCATGGGAGAATAGCGGTTAACTACTTGCTTACAATAATTAACAAAAGCTGAACGGTTCGAATCTGTAACAATACCTGAACCGGCTTGTGGAGCATAAAGAGGGTTATTATAATTTAAGATCATCAAAACCTCTATACCTCTTTGATATGCATTAACGACGTAATCATCTATTTGCTTTGGAAAAGTAAATACTCCAAGTGAGGTTTCAACATCAGCCCAATAACATTCATCTCTGATTAAATTGATTCCAGTCTGTTTAACCGAATCAAGCATCTTTGTCATACTTAATGAATCCATATCAGATCGATAAAATTGTCCGAAATGAGTTTGAACTCCTGAGTAAATGGAATTTGATTGTGATATTAGGTTTGTTGTGATGATTGATGAGAATAGGTAAAGACTTAACAAAAATCTTAATGGGGGAGATAGCATCGGGAAAGAAAAACTTGCCTTCATTATAATCTTTGCATTTTATATAAACTTAGAATTGCGGTAAAAATATGTTGTTCAAACTAAAATTACCTAATGTGAAATTTACACAAAATAATCACGTAACTTTTCAAAATAATTTAGCGAAAGATATTTTTTACTGCAAAAAATAAAAGAGTATTGAATAACTATAACTATTTTGGTTTCCTATTCCCACATAAGCCTTATTCTGGCCAGTGGTAAAATCATAGATCATGTTTCACTACGTACAAATGATTCGCTAACTTCACGGCACCACGTCTCAATTGAATTGCGGTGTGTAATTGCTAAGTAGCATGTGCCAGAAATTGAATACTGCGAAACAAACTATTGGCTTGATATAATTAAAAAACATCTTGATTTTTAGTGTATATATTTATAATATACAAATACAATGAAAAAAATATTTGACCAATGTGAAGGTTTTCAATGGGATAGAGGTAACTCTGAAAAGAGCTGGATAAAACATAAAGTTACAAGGGTGGAATGTGAGCAAATATTTTTTAATAAACCACTTATTGTATCCGACGACAAAAAACATTCGGATAAAGAAAAAAGATGGTTTGCACTTGGTAGCACCGATACAGGTAGAACTTTGTTTATTGTATTTACAATAAGAGGAAAGCTTATAAGAGTTATTTCAGCAAGGGATATGAATAAAAACGAAAGAGAGATCTATAATGAAGAAATTCAAAAAAATACCTAAGTTCAAAAATGAAGATGAAGAAAGGAAATTCTGGAGCAAGACTGACTCTACAGAATATGTGGATTGGAAACAAGCTAAGAAAGCTATGTTTCCCAGATTGAAGCCTTCCACCAAAACTATTTCATTACGATTACCGGAATCAATTCTTGAGGAGATTAAAGCTATAGCCAATAAGCGTGATGTGCCATATCAATCACTAATTAAGATAATTTTAAAAGAGAGAATAGACACTGAATATAGTGTTAGGACATAAAAGAAAAAGTAGTTCTCAAAAGTAATGACTTTGTATGCTTATCCATATATCAAGCCGGATTATTCATCCGGTTTTTTATTGTCAGATAAGGATGTCCTTCGTCAAGCGCTGAATACGATTCATTTATCATAATTTCAGCAGAATACTCGCATCCATCTAAACCGAAAGAAGAATTTGCTTTGAAATAATTACTTACACAAACAAACTGACCGTTGCGGGGGCAGATTAGCTCCGGGTCGCAGCCAATAGTAAAAGACATAAAAACTCCTCATGATTTGTTGTTATATCTTTTAAATTCTCCCTAGCGAGATGAAGTATATATAAAGGGGGGTAAACTGAAGTGAAAGTAGGACCCATATGGCTCACAAATTCTCCGCAATAAAAACCTAGTGCTCTTCGATAAACAATTACAGTCTCTAAAGGAAGTAATCGAATATTACGTCTATCCATCCAATTAAGTTATATTAGATATACTAAAAAGTCATTATTTGTTTAATAACACTAGTTATGTGTAAATTTAAAGATAAAGACTGTCTGCAAAAGCCAATGGGGCTGACAACCCAAAGTAACAAACCAAAAAACCAAAAAAGTGGAGTCCAGAGCCCACTCAAAAAAACGGGGCGTATTCTGAAAAGCCAAATGAGTAAGTAAACAATAATATAAAGTATGAAAACAAATTTATTTATTCTTTTTTTCATTCTGACTGGTGTTTTGACAATTCAGGCGCAAAATGTTGCAATGCATATTCTTGAATTGGAAAGCCATACTAAATGGGAAGCTGTTGAAACAACATGGAACGGTCTAAGAAGTCAATGGGTCGAAAATTGTAAAGATGAAAATACTCCGCAAGAAAGCGCAAAATTGTTATTGAAGTTTGAATCAAATATAAAATGGGAAGCGGTAGAAAAAAACTGGACTTCTCGCCGCAGTGCCTGGGTAAAAGAATGTAAAAAGGTAAGTTCAAACAGACAAGTGGCAAAATTACTTTTAGAACTTGAGTCAAACATTAAATGGTCTGCTGTTTCTGAAAAATGGAAAACAAGAAGAACCGAATGGATAAATGAATTGAGTGGAATAAAATAAAACATGAGAGCTAAACTATCTTTCGTTAATAATAATTTGAATGATTGAAAAATAACAAGATTAGCTGATTATAGCGGACGACTACATAAAAGTGATTTATTGATTTTTGAAGCATGTGGCAAGAGGGGTGAATACACAACATTGAGCTTGCTGATATGCTGGATTGACGTTGTAACAATCAGCTGCAAATAATCTCACCTTCAGTTCAACCCTGACGTTCAATTTCAGCTTTTAGTTCTTAAATTCAGCTTCAGTTTGTCAGATCAGCTGCGGTTTTGGGCTGGACATACAATGTACCATCAAAGAAGCAAGCCGTAAACCGTTATTCGTAAGTCTAATTTTCTCCTCTCCCGCCATCATAAAAACAATCTTTAACTTCTTTAGCTAAAAAAACCCAACCGCCTAAGCGATTAGGTTAAAGTTCCTATGGGCTGAAAGTAGTTTAAGAAAGAGTTCTTCAAGTTCCTTATCAACTCTGTCACCTTCGCATAAGCTATCTCCATCAGTTTACAAATATCTTTAGCCTTAAATCCAAGCATCAAATAATTCAAAATCTTTTTCTTCAAATCATCCAGAGTTCTCTGCCAATCCTTGAAATCAATCTCAAATGATATTTGCTCTTCAACTGCTTCCTTGCTTCTTGGTTTAGATGTCATCCATTCATCAAACTCAACTATTTCGGTTCCTTCGGTTCTTCTTCTATAGAAGCCAAGTACATCAATAATAGAGTTACCGCCACATCCATCTTTGCATATGCTCCGTTTATCAACTTCCTTAGCACGTCGAGTTACAAAGCACTAGTAATCTTGCTTTTTTATCTCTTTACCAAGAGCAACATCATTTTGAAACTTTTCATAAGACTGGCAAATCAGTTCTTGAATCTTATCTTTCCTTCGAGGATCATACCTCATAACAGCCCAATAGCTTTAATCGGATACAATTGGAAACAATTTCTCCCCACTCATATCGGTCTCCGTTATTGTGAATGAAAGAGGGCGCGGATTATAGGTGGGGTTATTTGGCGAGTTAAAACTTTTTATTTATCTGGTTTGATAGTGACGATCTTGACAACGGTCTCAGCAATAAAAAGGATTACCAGAATTATTTCTCTCACTTTTTACCTCCGAAGATTTCTTTCAGCACAGAGCGAATCAGCATAGCAAGATCATCAATCCAGCTTGTGTTTTTGCTCATAAACTCCTCAAGAGAGTGGTCAATCATTTAATACTTATACCAGAAAATGTCAAATATTAGACTTAATGAATTACATTAACTATTTTTGCGGTAAGTTTAAAAGACATATTGGGAAATATGAGGGGCATTGTTACTTAGCCATCATATTTTAGTGCTCACAAAAAGTCTGTTTCTTGAAGTTCTAATTAACAGGATTCCTATTGTTAACACCCGAACAGCAAGCAAGAGAGCATATTGACAAACAACTTGTTGAGGCATGTTGGATTGTTCAAGATTTTAAGGAGCTAAATCCTTCGGCTTCATTAGGGGTTGCTGTTCGAGAATATCCCACCGAAAGCGGTTCTGCTGATTACATTCTTTTCGTGGATAGAAAGCCTGTCGGAGTTATTGAAGCCAAAAAGGTTGGACAAACTCTCAGTCAAGTTCATGATCAAACAACAAGATATGCAGCCGATAAATTAAAATTCATTTTCAAAAAGGAAGAACTTCCTTTTCAATACGAATCAACCGGAACAGAAACTTACTTTACCGATGCACGCGATCCCGTTCCCCGACAAAGAGAAATATTTAATTTTCACAAACCGGAAATATTGCACGATTGGATTAAGCAAGAGAATTCGCTTCGAGCAAGACTTAGAACGTTCCCGCTTCTTAATATCGATGGCTTGAGAACATGTCAAAGCGTTGCATTAAAAAATCTCGAAGAATCTTTTGCGGATAGTAGATCAAGAGCTTTGGTTCAAATGGCGACAGGCGCCGGAAAAACCTATACCGCAATCACATCGGTTTATCGTCTTCTAAAATTTGCGAAAGCAAAACGGATTTTATTCTTAGTTGATACAAGAAATCTTGGTAAGCAAGCTGAACAGGAATTTCAAGCATACAAACCAAATGACGATAAAAGACTTTTCACCGAACTTTACAATGTACAGCGGCTTCGTTCAAACTTTATTGATCCTTCCACACAAGTTTGTATCAGTACAATTCAAAGGATGTACTCCATCTTAAAAGGTAAAGAGCTTGATGAATCTCTTGAAGATGATTCTCCTTATGAATCCAAAACGATTGATAAGCCGGTTGATGTAGCTTATAATCCGACTGTACCCATTGAAATGTTTGATTTTATAATTATTGATGAATGTCACCGTTCAATCTATAATTTGTGGAAGCAAGTGCTGGATTATTTTGATGCCTTCATGATTGGACTTACTGCAACTCCCGATAAACGAACCTTTGCATTTTTTCATGAAAATATTGTAAGCGAGTACACGCTAAAGCAGTCAATTGCAGATAAAGTTAATGTGGGTTATGATGTTTATACTATTGAAACTGAAATAACGAAGCATGGCGCGAAAATTCAAGCCAAACAATTTGTAAATCTTCGCAGTAAAATGACAAGGAAGAAGGAATGGAAACAGCTTGAGGATGAAGTTGTTTATGAAGCTAACCAGCTTGATAAGGATATTGTAAATCCAAGCCAGATTAGAAACATAGTCCGAGAATACAAAAGAGTTTTGAAAGAAGGATTTTATCCCGAACGCGGTGATGAGTACGATGTTCCTAAAACGTTGATCTTTGCAAAAACCGATAGCCATGCTGAAGATATTGTTCACATTGTACGCGAAGAGTTTGGTGAAGGAAATGATTTCTGTAAAAAGATAACCTACAATACAAAACCCGAAGACCCGGAAGCGATACTTCAGAAATTCCGTACAGGATATTATCCACGAATTGCAGTAACTGTGGATATGATTGCAACTGGTACTGATGTCAAACCGATTGAAGTGCTTATCTTCATGCGCGATGTACGATCACGGAATTATTTCCAGCAGATGATTGGCCGTGGAACAAGAGCATTCAGTAAAGATGAACTTGTTAAAGTTACTCCAAGTGCAAAGCTGAACAAGGAAAGATTTTATATCATTGATGCTGTCGGGGTTTTCAAATCAATTAAGGTTGATTATCCGATCATTGACAAAAAACCAAGTGTACCGCTTAAGGATTTAATGAAAATGGTTATTCTTCAGCCGGATGAAGATAATCTTTCATCTCTTGCTGCCCGATTATCAAAATTAGATAAACAAATTTCCGATACCGATAGAGAAAAGTTTAAAGAGTTAGCTGATGGCAAAAGCATTACCGAAGTTGCAGTCAATCTTGCAAATGTTTACGATCCGGATGTTATTGATACTAATGTAAGAAAAAAGTTTAATCTGCCGGACAATGCAGAACCAACTGAAGATCAGATTCAAGCAGTCATTCAGCCATTCATTCAATCCGCTGTGCATCCTTTCGACAATCCCAAGCTGAGAGATTTTGTTGAAATAGTACGTCAAAAAATTTACCAGATAATTGATGAAACAAATCCCGACAGGGTAACATTTTCAGGCTTTGATACGCAAGCAAAAGAAAATGCAGAAGATATAATAAATAACTTCCGCAAGTTTATTGACGAGAATAAGAATGAAATAATTGCTTTGAAGATTCTTTACTCCCAGCCCGAACGACGGAAGGAATTAACCTACAATATGGTTAAGGATTTACGAGATGCTTTACTTAATCCGCCGTATAATTTATCAATTGATCAGGTTTGGAATGCATACCAGCGGGTTGAACCGAAAGTTGTAAAACTCAGAACTCCCAAAGGAATGCTTACGGATATAATTGCTTTAATAAGGTTTGAACTGAAAATTGATACGATGCTTGAACCGTATGGCGAAATTGTTAACCGCAACTTCCGTGATTGGGTGTTTAAGCGTAATGCCGGACCTGTGCAGTTTACCAACGAGCAGATGGAATGGTTAAGAATGATTAAAGACCACATTGTTTCTTCTGTGAGAATTGATAAAGATGATTTTGAACTTTCCCCATTTGTGGATGAAGGCGGGCTTGGAAAGATGTGGAAATTGTTTGGAGAAAGAACCGAAGAATTAATTAAAGAGTTAAACGGTGAACTTGCTGCTTAATGATGAATTATTCATGTCATATCAGGTTATAACCTTAAAATATTGTTTGATAATTCAGGTTATAACCTTAAATTTAGATCGAAAAAATAAGGATATATCCTGATGAAAGACCTTAAAAAGAAACTATTGATTGATCAACTTGATGAAAAGTTTCAAAACCTGAAGGAATTTGACAAAAATATTATTCCTTCTAACGGCTGGATTTACTCTATCCGTACTGCCTTAAATATGTCATTGAAACAACTCGGCAAACGGATGAAAAAAGCCCCACAAAGCATTAAGGAGATTGAAGATCGAGAAAAGAACAAATCAATAACACTTAAAGGATTGAATGATGTGGCAGAAGCTCTGAATATGCAGCTTGTTTATGCTTTCGTTCCTAAAAATGATTCACTCCAAAAGATGATTGAAAACCGTGCTTACGAAGTTGCAAAAGAAATTGTTCTCAGAACTTCTCATTCGATGGGTTTGGAAGATCAGCAGAACCGTGATGAACGACTTAAGAAAGCGATTAAAGATAGAGCAGAAAAAATTATTCAGGAAGTTCCAAAGTTCTTATGGGATTAGAACTGAATTATATAAATGGACAAACACCCATTGATGAAGATGAAAAAGAAGGGTTATTAATAAGAACAATTTCTACTAGGTCAGAATTAGATGAATTTGAGCAGCTCAACAT
The DNA here is from genome assembly GCA_964391015.1 of uncultured Ignavibacteriaceae bacterium. Classification (GTDB taxonomy): domain Bacteria; phylum Bacteroidota; class Ignavibacteria; order Ignavibacteriales; family Ignavibacteriaceae; genus XYD12-FULL-36-8. Next base: position 77,946 of record CAYMKU010000012.1, on the reverse strand, counting down.
CGAAAAAGCCGTTGAGTGGACATTGAAGAGAAAATTTAAGTCAGAGAACATACTCACCGAAACCTTTATCAAAGACTTGCATAAAAGAATGTTCAGCGAAGTCTGGAAGTGGGCAGGTACTTTTAGAAAAACAAACAAAAATATTGGTGTTGATAAATTTCAGATTGGAATTGAATTAAAGAAATTACTTGAGGATTCGAAATACTGGATTGAAAACAAAAGTTTCCCGGAAGATGAAATAACAGTGAGATTAAGTCATAGAATTGTTCAAGTACATTTATTCCCAAATGGCAACGGCAGACACTCACGCTTAATTGGCGATGTTTTAGTGAATCATGTTTTTGGTAAACCGGTTTTCACTTGGGGCAGAACTAACTTAAACAATGCCGGTACTATGCGTACACAATACATTAATGCATTGCAAGAAGCAGATGAAGGCGATTATAAATCCTTAATAGAATTTGCGAGAAGTTGAGGAAGCCCTAATGAATAACCTTCCCCCTCACTGGTCTTGGGTTAAACTTGGTGAAATAGCTAAACTCATAAGGGGCGTGTCTTATAAAAAAGATGTGGCTTCTAAATCTTCAAAACCGAACTACTTACCGATAGTCAGAGCAAATAATATTAACACTTCATTGCATTTTGACGACTTGGTTTATGTTCCTAAGGAATTAATAAAAGAAGAGCAATTTATAAAGGTCGGTGATATAGTAATTGCAATGTCAAGTGGCAGCAAAGATTTGGTTGGAAAAGCTGCGCAAGCTCAATCAGATTCAAAAACTGCATTTGGAACATTCTGTGGTCTTATCAGATTTAATTCAGAGAAAGTATATAATAAATTCTTCGGCTTTTACTTTCACTCAAAAACCTATCGTGATCATATTTCTAAATTATCAATGGGTGTAAACATTAATAATTTACGGAGAGAGCATATCGAAGAATTGGATCTCCCACTCCCACCACTCCCCGAGCAGAAAAAAATTGTTGAGAAGATAGAAGAACTCTTCAGCGGATTGGACAGCGGAGTTGCTTCTCTTAAAAAAGCAAAAGAACAAATCCGCCTATATCGTCAGGCTGTTTTGGCTGCTGCTTTTTCTGGCAAACTCGTTTCTGCTCAAATCACTTCCGAAGAGGGCGGAATTAATAATGAAGAATTAATAATTAAGAATGAATCTCAAAAAAATAATTCTTCATTATTCATTCTTAATTCTTCATTACCTACAGGTTGGAAATGGGTGAAGTTTATTGATTTCTGTAGACTTCAGCGTGGATATGATTTACCTTTAAAAAGTATTCAAACAGGGAAATATCCCGTACTAACTTCAGGGGGTATAAATGGCTATCATAATGAATTCAAAGCAGATGGTCCTTGCTTAATTACAGGTAGAAGCGGTTCAGTAGGTAACATTCATTTCATTGATGTTGAGAAATATTGGCCACATAATACCGTGCTATATGTAAAAGACTTCTGTAATAACTTACCCAAATTTATTTATTACTATTTTCTTCAATTTAATTTCAAAAAGTTTAGTTCAAGTACTGCAGTTCCGACACTTGATCGGAAAAAACTTTATAATGAACAAATTAAATTACCTCCACTAAATCAACAAACCGAAATCGTTGAAGAAATAGAAAAACGATTTTCAGAAGCAGATAACCTTGAAAAAGCGATAGATGATTCTCTTGCTAAGTCTGAGATTTTACGGCAGAGTATTTTGAGTCGGGCTTTTAGCGGTAAACTAGTTTAAGGCAAATTAATAATTAATAATTAAGAATGAATAATGAAAAATGAATACAGAATAGGAATTATTAATTCTTCATTCTTCATTACAAAACAAGCGTTTGAAGGCAAGTTAGTTTAACGGAAAATTGGAATGATGACATCTTTAGCTGATATATTCTATGTTTAATTAAAGTTTATTATAATCAAGGTAAATGCGTTATATTTAATTATAAATATTTATAGTTAAAGGAAAAGTCCGAAAATCAATGAAAATAGAAGAATTTAAAAGCGGCAAATATTTACAACAATACGAATACAAAAGTTTCTCCCCGACAAGGATAAATGATTCATGGACTTGGATAGATGGAAAATTAAACACTTTGCTTGCGGAGGCAAACAGAAAACTCGGTGCATTAGATGCGTTTTCATCGCACGTACCGGATGTTGATATATTTATTGAAATGCATGTTGCCAAAGAAGCAACTAAATCCAGTAAAATAGAAGGAACACAGGCTGAACTGGAAGAAGCGCTAAAGAAAGGTTCAGAAATAGCTCCGGAACGCAAAGATGACTGGCAAGAAGTCCACAACTATATTGAAGCGATGAATACTTCAATAAGAAAATTGAAAACTCTGCCGCTCTCAACAAGGTTATTAAAAGAAGCGCACAAAATTTTAATGAGTGGTGTGAGAGGTGAACATCGAAATCCGGGGGAATTCAGAACTAGCCAAAACTGGATTGGAGGAGCTGCTCTTAAGGACGCGACATATATTCCCCCTGTTCACGCAGAAGTAAACGAACTGATGAGTGACCTAGAAAATTTTCTGCACAATGATCAATTAGATGTACCTGTCCTAATAAGAGCCGGAATAGCTCACTATCAGTTTGAAACCATACACCCGTTTCTTGATGGTAACGGAAGAATCGGAAGATTGTTAATTACACTTTACTTAGTTAGTTCCGGTTTGCTTACGAAGCCATCACTTTATTTATCTAATTACTTTGAAAAGCATCGCCAGCTTTACTATGATAATCTTAATAATGTACGAGTTAAAAATAATCTAGTTCAATGGCTGAAATTTTTTCTTGTTGGAATAATTGAAACCAGCGAAAATGGAATTGATACCTTTAAAGCTATTCTAAAACTTAAGGAACAGATTGAAGATAAAAAATTAATTACGCTTGGAAAGAAGCTGCCGACAGCAAAATCGTTAATGACATATCTATTCAGGAAACCGGTTCTTAATGCACATGATATTCAGGAAGAATTAAAAGTGTCTTTGCCAACAGCAAACTCCATTCTATCAGATTTTGAGAGATTAGGAATTTTGAATGAAAAAACGGGGTGGAAGAGAAACCGTGAGTTTGAATTTAGCGACTATTTAAACCTTTTTAGGGATGAATAATGGATAGTGAAGAATGAATAATTAATAATGAAGAATTAAGAATTGAATGAAATGAAGAAAGAAAATCCAATACAAATTAAAAGTTTTCAATTCGCTTTAAGGGTTGTTAAACTTTATAAATATCTAATCGAAGAGAAGAAAGAGTTTGTATTGTCAAAACAAATTCTTAAAAGTGGAACCAGTATCGGTGCTAATATAGAGGAAGCAATTGGCGGTCAATCTAAAGCTGATTTTATCGCTAAACTTCAAATTGCATTAAAAGAATCGAAAGAAACACATTATTGGATTCGACTTTTAATAGATAGTTATTACTTGGATAAAAAATCTGGTCAATCAATTTTAGAGGATTGTGAGGAACTGTTAAAGTTACTTAGTGCAATATTAAAAACGTCAAAATCAAACAAATAATTATTCATTATTAATTCTTAATTATTCATTATGACTACCGCATCAATAGTACAGCGAGTTTGGAATTACTGTAATACATTAAGAGATGACGGCGTAAGCTACGGCGACTATGTTGAGCAGCTTACATATCTCCTCTTTCTCAAAATGGCTGATGAGTATTCTAAACCGCCGTATAACAGAGAAATTCAAATTCCTAAAAAGCTTAATTGGGAAAGTCTGCAAAATAAAAGCGGTGCCGAGCTTGAAGCTCATTACATAAAAATTCTAAATGAGCTTGGTAAAGAAAAAGGAATGATTGGGGAAATATTTTTCAAATCTCAGAATAAAATTCAGGATCCCGCAAAACTCTACAAACTCATTCAATTGATTGATGATGAAAACTGGGTTGTACTTGGAGCAGATGTTAAAGGCGATATTTATGAGGGTCTGCTTGAAAAAAATGCTGAGGATACAAAATCCGGTGCGGGGCAATACTTTACTCCGCGCTCTCTTATAAAAGCGATGGTTGAGTGCATTCGACCGGAGCCAAAGAAAACCATTGCCGATCCGGCTTGTGGTACTGGTGGATTCTTTCTCGCTGCTTATGATTTTATTTCAGATGAGAAGAGATTCACGTTGGATAAATCGGAAAAAGAATTCCTCAAATTCAAAACTTTCCGTGGTTGGGAAATCGTCCCAAATGCAGCGCGTCTTTGTCTGATGAACTTATACCTACACAATATTGGCGATTTGAACAGTGAGCCCCCAATTGAAAGAGCAGACAGCTTACTTGCTTCACCATCACAGAAATTTGATTTTGTGTTAACAAATCCGCCTTTTGGTAAGAAAAGCAGCATTACAATTTCGAATGAAGACGGAACACAAAGTAAAGATACTCTCACCTATGAACGGCAAGATTTCTGGACAACAACGTCAAACAAACAATTAAATTTTGTTCAGCATGTCCGTTCAATGCTTAAAGCTGATGGCAAAGCTGCAGTGGTTGTGCCAGATAATGTTCTATTCGAAGGCGGGGCAGGGGAAACCGTAAGAAAAGAATTGCTGAAAAGTACAGACTTCAATACGATATTGAGATTGCCTACAGGAATATTTTATGCACAAGGAGTAAAAGCAAATGTAATTTTCTTTGACAACAAACCAGCCGCTAAAACTCCTTGGACGAAAGATGTTTGGATTTATGATCTTCGCACAAACATCCACTTCACGTTAAAAACCCAACAGATGAAATTTGATAACTTGAAAGATTTTGTTGTGTGCTACAATCCGAATAACAGATTCAAGAGGAAAGAAACAGAGCGGTTTAAGAAATTTACTTACGATGAAATCATTGCGCGGGACAAAACTAACCTTGATATTTTCTGGTTAAAAGATGAGAGTCTGGGCGATATGGAAAACCTTCCCGCTCCCGATGTACTTGCATTAGAGATTATAGAAAATGTTGAAGCCGGTCTTGCAAGCTTCAAAGAGATTGTCGAAGGTTTGAATGGGAAGTGATTTAGAATTATATAATTTTACTACTTCAGTTACTACTTCAGCGATAAATATCAAAAAACGTGATTCTGCAACCGCCTTAATTACAATAAGTTATGGCGATAAAATTTTGAGAATAAAAATATCTTGCTGATTTGTAATCAGCAGGTTGCGGGTTCGAGTCCCATCGCCAGCTCAGTTATTTGTGAATAAATATAAAACTTCTCTCCTTTCTTCTTTACTTTTTATTACTAAGTCTGTTGCATTCCGAAATATCGTAAAGACTATTTTGTGTTTAAGTTAAGATTAAACACTGATCTCTACCATCATTTATTATTATTCAAAAAACTTTGAACTTAAATCCATTTCTAATTATATTTAAGCGTGTTTAACGCGACAAATAATTAATTATTCTCAATAGTGAAATTATTTGGATTCTTGGAAGGGTGTGTTAGACACATTAAACAAAATTCAGATATATCAAAAATCATAATGAATTTAAGAGTGATTCTATGAAGAATATTCTGTATGGAGTGATATATAGTTTGTGGGGGCTATCAATTTCTTTCTCACAGCAGTTCGAAGAGCAAACTACAATTCAGTTTGAAGGTCTTTGGTTTGGATCAACCGATTGGGGTGATTACGATAACGATAATGATTTAGATCTATTATTGACCGGTTTAACGTCTGGAAACAATATTGTAACTAAATTATACAGAAACGATGGTAACAGCACATTCACCGAACAATCCTCAATAACATTTACGGGAGTATATCTTAGTTCAGCAGCATGGGGTGATTATGATAATGATGGCGACTTGGATTTACTTTTAGCGGGAAACACCTCTCTCATTGCCGAAGATCCTGTAACCAAGATATACCGAAATGATGGTAATAACTTATTTTCTGAACAAACTTCGATTTTACTTCCAGGCATATATAGTGGATCTGTAGCATGGGCTGATTATAATAATGACGGAAAAATTGATTTTATATTGTCTGGTCAAACAACGTCAGGACCTATCTCAAGAATTTATTGTAATCATGGTAATAATTCGTTCTCCAATCAAACGTCAATTATGCTTACAGGATTAAAGAATAGTTCTGTTGCTTGGGGTGATTATGATAATGATAACGATTTGGATTTATTGTTAATAGGACAATCGGGAGATTCTCGTGTATCTAAAATTTATCGTAATGATGGAAATAATACGTTTTCATTCCAATCTTCAATTGCATTAACCGGCTTGTCTGATGGAACTGCAAGTTGGGGAGATTATAATAATGATGGAAGATTGGATATTCTATTAACTGGTACAACAGGTAGCAATGCTGTGACCAAGATTTATAAAAATGATGGAAGCAATAGCTTTTCTGATCAGACTTTAATAAACTTAGATGGTGTGTGTTATAGTTCTGCCGAATGGGGTGATTATGATAATGATGGTAGTCTTGACTTATTTCTAACTGGTGTTACGAATTTTCCTCCTTTTATTAAATCACGCATATACAGAAACAATGGGAATGGGAATTTTTTTGACATACCAACACTAATACCTGTTAAGATCTTTTTCAGTTCCGCTTCGTGGGGTGACTTTGATAATGATCAGGATTTAGATTTGCTTGTGACTGGCAACATTGGGGACACTATAGTTACAAAGTTATACATAAATAAATCTTTAAGTTATAATTTCCTACCTGAAGCTCCTGCTAATCTTTCCACAAGTATCAATGGAAATGAAGTGACGTTCAGATGGAATAAATCGGAAGACAATGAAACACCTGCAGAAGCATTGAAATATAATATTATTATTGGCACTAACTCACGCGGAATGGATGTTGTATCTCCTATGTCAAACTTACAGAACGGATTCAATCGAATAATCAGTTTAGGAAATACGAACCATGACACTAGTTGGATAATTAGAGATTTACCTAATGGAACATATTACTGGAGTGTACAGGCAATTGATAATTGTTTTGCCGGGTCAAATTTTTCTGCCGAACAGAGTTTTGTTTTACCCGTTAATTCTGAACCTTTATGGCAAGGGGCTAAAAGCGGAAATGGAACATCCAAAGAATTCGGGCACGCTATTACAGTTGATAAATGGGGCAATTCATATCTTTTAGGCACATATAATAGTCCAACAATTAATTTTTCGGGAATTATATTAAATAACTTGAACACCAATGATGATATTTTTTTAGTAAAGTATAGTTCACAGGGGAATGTTGCTTGGGCAAAAACATTTGGTGGTATCGGAAAAGAATATGCAACAGATGTAGATGTTGATAGTCTCGGAAATATTTTTATTGGAGGAGGATTTGAAAGCCCTTCAATTAATTTTGGTACATTTACTTTATATAATTCTACGATGAATAAGTCAGCTGATTTATTTCTTGTCAAATTGAATTCGAGCGGAAATGTCATATGGGCAACATCTGCTGGAGGCAGTGCAATGGATGTAATCAATGGAATTGCTGTGGACTCTGTAGGTAATAGTTTCATTACAGGGTCATATGCTAGTTCAATAATTACTTTCGGGAACACAGTTTTAGCAGGTACTAATACAGACGATATTTTCATTGCGAAATATGCTCCCTCTGGCAATGTAATTTGGGCCAGGAGTGGCATTGGTAACAGCAGTTATGACTGGGGTAATGGGGTTGCTTTTGATGGAGTGGGCAATTGTTATGTAATTGGTTCGTTTACAAGCCAAAACATAGTCTTTGATAACTATACTTTGCTAAATTCCAACACCGATAAATCTGCTGATGTTTTTATTGTCAAATATGATTTCGCAGGAAATTTTGCTTGGGCAAAAAAATGGGGAGGGCTTGATAGCGATTTCGGACAAAAGGTTGATGTTAGCAAGGACGGGAAAAGTTATATCACAGGGTCCTATGCTAGCAACTTAATAAATTTCGGTTCATTCACATTGGTGAATAAAAATCAAGGGCTAAATGATATATATATAGCTAAGCTTGATTTAAGTGGAAATGCTGTCTGGGCTGTTTCAGGAAAGGGATCGCTTTCCGATGAATCATATGATATTTCTTTAGATGAATATGAAAATATTTTTATCGTTGGTTCATTTGTAAGCGATTCTTTATCGATTGGTCATTCAAAGCTAGTAAATAGCGGCTCGAATAATACTGCTGATATTTTCATTGCAAAATTTAATTCTCAAGGTAATTTATTATGGGTTACAAAATCTTCAGGTAATTCTTCTGATATTTGTAAGAGTGTAGCAATATTTAATTCTGAGATTTTCTTTGTTGGAGGTTCATATAAAAGTAATAATCTAGCGTTTGGTTCAATTTTATTAGAAAATACAGGTGACTGGGATGTATTTATTGCCTTTTCAAGAAGTATTGATATACAGCCATTTATTTCTGTTGCTATAAGAATAATTCCAGAAGGTTTATATGATGAAGTAAATGATAAGCTAAATATGAAAGACACAATGAAAGCATATTTACGTGATATTTCTCCTCCTTATGCAATAATTGATTCTTCGCAAGCAGTGATTGATTCATTAACTTTTGTTGGACAATTTAATTTTTTGAATGCCCCTGCTGGAAATTATTATCTTGTTATTAATCATCGTAACAGTATTGAAACATGGAGCAAAGAAGGTGGGACATCATTTGCACGGGGAGAATTAACTATTTATGATTTTACTTCTGATTCTTTGAGTGCTTATGGGACTAATTTATATATGAAGGGATCCAAATGGTGTATTTATTCGGGAGATGTAGATAAAGATGGTTATGTAGATTTGGATGACGTTTCATTTGTTTATTCTGGTGTAACTATAGGACTTACGGGATATGTAATTTCAGATCTGAATGGAGATGATTTGGTTGATGGATCTGATTTAGAGATTGTTAAAAAAAATGCAGAGTTATTTGTTGGAACAAATTCTCCTCTGCATGAATTTTAAATGATTTTTCTATTAAAACTTTAGTTCATTCAATTTGGCAAATAATTTATCCTAAGCAAATTTTGATAAATCTTTGAGTAATCCAAAATTTCAATTACACCATTCATATCCATATCACCTTGTAAATAGCCTGCTGTTAATAAATTATTTGCTACAAAACCAAAGTCTAGTACATTAACAACTCCGTTTGCATCTCCATTTCCTGAAATCATAGCGAATTTGCCCCCGCCGAGGTCGGTTAGTGCGTTTTCACCGTATACTCTATTTTGCGAATCGGTGAAGTTATAATTCATACTTTCATTGTTATATACATGAACTTTCTCGCTGCTCATTATCGAGAGGTGATTTCTATGATTTATAACAATATAGTACTGACCGGAATTAATATTGGAGAATGAAAACGCTGATCCATCCGTATTAACAACCCTTCCATCGTCTGTTACAATTGCCGGCTTAGAATATTTTGTGTGGGTTAAACTGTCACGTAACTGAACAAGCACCCAATCAACATAACTACTTAATGGGGTACCAAGTGTACTGTTGTCGTTGATGTTCCAAGGACTTACATTATATGGTTGGTTTGTGGGTAGTAGGTTCAATGAATTTAATGTTGTTTTCATTCTGCCGTTTTCATAAGGTGCTTCAAGAAGTACTTTCAACACATTTGATGTTTGTTGTCCACCAGCAGAAAATAGCGCACCAATATCATCAGTTGTTCTTAGATTTCCTAGCATGTCGTATCTCAGACTTCTACCTGTTGGATCACTACCTAAGTTTTCACCGTTGTTATATGCAGGCGAGCCGTTTGATAATCTAAAATCATCAATTGAAGGATCAACAAATAGTGGATTTATGGAATAGAAATCCAAGGATGACGAATAAAGACCGGCTATTTCTTGATAAATGGCTGATGAAGTTGTGGCAACATTGCTTCCGACTCCAATTCCTGTTCTATTGATAAAAATGTTTTTTCCCCCTGATACCAAGGAATTACTAATTACAAAAATCCCATGACCAGAATTGATATTAGAATCGTCAACTTTAATAATATTATTTTTAACAATCACTCTCGTTTTATCTAGAACTTTGACTATTGATCTGCCGCCATAATGATATTGGGATATTAAAGACCATTTACCAACATTGTATAGTGTATTATTGAAAACTCTTATCGAATAGTTATGTGTATTTAATGTTTGGTTTCCACTATGCCCTGTTGAAATAGCAATTGGGTCACAATTATAAATCAGATTGTTATGTATCCACATGTCTAACGACCGCCCAGTGGATATAATGCCGCCTCCCTGAGTTGTGAATGTTCCGCCACCGACTAAATTATAAACCGGAGTGCTCTGATGTCTTCTAATATCATAAATAGTGTTGTAACGTATAATATTTCCAATAGTTCCAGGATGTGGTAATCCGGCTGTAGAAAAAATTGCAAATCCGCCGCAATCAATTCCACCTTGATAGATAGTCTCATTAAGATTATCATGAACAATATTGTATTCAAAGATGGCTTTTGATGCCGATACAGAACTTATTGCATATCTATCATAATAATAAATCTCATTGTGATGGATAGTTGTGTTATAATTACAATCCCATGCACCATTAGCTATATTAGCAGCCTTTATGCTTATTCCTGTTCCACCACCATTTGCTGGACTGCCGTCAGATTGCCAAATATTATATATCGAGTTATAACTAATTTCTAATACATTCGGATTCGAAATTTCGATTCCAGTGTATAAGTTTTTAATAGTATTATTATTAATTAAAGTATTAGATACTCCGTTGCTCCATATACCATAAGAACCGAAGCTATGTCCGGCACTTCCACCAATAATGCTGCAGTTTTTAATTTTTAGATTGTTGCCTGATATATCTATTATTTTATGGGTAATGGAGCCACCTATAATTTTTAGATTATCAATAGTAATATCATTGCTTGTAACTTTTATTGTTGAAGCTAAAGTTCCCATGCTGTCTCCAATAACAGCTTGTGCAGAACCGCCGTATGTGTTGTATGTTACACCAGCTTTGCAGATTAAAGTTGTATCAGAGAATGTCTGTCCGCTTTTAAAACTAACTACATTGCCAGGATTTAAAGAAGCACTATTAACTTGTGCGATTGTTGAGAAGTTACCACTTCCGTCTTTTGCTACAAAGTAATTGCTTGTTGTGGTCGGGGAACCATCAAATTCAAAAGCTCCAATATCAATTGTTCCATTTAAATACCCCATACCAGAAATTTTATTGCCAAGCATATCATTTCCTAAATCAAATCCTGCGTTAATAGCTATAGAACCTTGCTTTAGCCTAAAATCTCTATTCGATATGTCAACAAACAGACTATTGGTATCAATAACTCCCCATATTCCTGTACCACCTAGGTGATTATAAGAACCACTTAAAGCTACAAACACTGCGGCAGGTGGTGTTAAGTCATTTTGGTTTGTATAAAGATTTGTTACTAAAGTATTTCCTTTTATAATTAAGTTATTCCCTTCATAAAGAGGAGAATTACTTGAATAAATTGCCGATCCCCTTGAATTAGAATAGTAAATTATATTATTCCTAACATGAAGAGCTGGTAATTTATCAACGTGTCTGATTGCAGCAGCCCCATTATAAGAATTTACAAGCCCTAGGCTATTGTATTGTGCATAGTATCCTGGATCGAATCCAACGTTCCAAAAAGTATTATTATAAATTTCATCTTTATATGGTTCGTTAACCATATTGGGTCCATCGGATTTTGTGCTTTTATTGAACGCAACCAAACCACAGTCGTAAACTATATTGCCATAAAATTGTAACTGCACGCCAGAACCGCTTACAAGATTTCCTATAGAGTAGCCATTAGTTCCATATGTAGGATCAATACTAGAGTAATCTTTATAGAGCCAAACTGTACCATCTGGCTCCCAAGTTGTAGCTCCAATATAATATTGCAAGCTTGTTTGGTGTCTGCCTATATTATGCATTTTGTTGTATCGTATGATAGTACCGCGTGGTCCTGGATATTGAACGCCGTAACCCAAAGTCAAGTCATCTGCTTTTATTACTCCACCACCATGATCAATAGCTCCTCTATAAATTCTTTCATCAAGATTGTCGTGAAAATCATTATATTCAATAATTAACTCTCCAACAGTTGTAGTTGCCATGCACCATCTTTCGTAGTCATGAATATCATTATTTCGAACAGTGACTGAATAATCTGATTCCCAACACTTAGGTGGATTAAAAGCATAGTCTAATCCAAAAAATTCAATACCTACCCCACCGCCGCCAAGGCTTGCTATTGTTGTTCCATAGGTTTTGAAATGTGTATGGTGAATTTCATTTCCTTCTATTAGTAGGCCGTAGGGATTGCTGGCATAAATACCGATGCTAAATTTTGATATCTCATTATTTAATAAATTCACACCTTTGGCTGCTTCCAGATAAATACCATGAGCACGCTGATTAAAGCTCATGGCTCCCCCGATTACTATACAGTTCTTGATTATGATATTGAGATTCGGAGTGGTAGTTCGATTTGAAGTATTGGTTACACCAAATACTTTGATTCCATCAGAGGCGTAGGTCCCGGAATAATTTGATTTGTTTGTCCCCAATATTTTTAAGTTATCAATTGTGACATTACTTTTATTATTTATCTCTATTGAATAATTTCTTGCCGTACCAAGCGAATCTCCAATGATTGCTTGTATCGTGCCACCATAAGTAGTATATGTGACACCAGATTTACAAAGGAGAATTGCATCTGAGAATTGTTGACCACTTTTGAAGTTGACGATGTCTCCAGGATTCAATGTAGCACTATTTACTTGGGCAATTGTTGAAAAATTGCCGGTTCCATCGTTTGCTACATAATAATTTGTTTGTGAAAAAGAAATGGTAATAAGTAGAGATAAAAATACTAAGAGCATTAACCCTTTTTTCATAAATTTCCTTGCATTAATCTTACATAAATATATCTAATGACATATGTATAGCACTGGCAAGAAACAATATATATGCCATTTCTTATTAAAAATTAAACCTCCAGCTTTCAGAAAAAAAGGACGTTTCTATGTCCTAATCTCGAAATTTCGAACTTCAGATGAGAATTTTTATCAGTCAAATATAGTAGTTTTTTTTTGTATCTCAATGGGTCAGTAAAAAAAGACAAATAATTATTTCAGCGTGAAAATTGTACTGAATAAAATAATGATCTCATTACAAATAATTTTGTGTAATAATTACCGAAATACAAGTCCAGATTTAGTTATCCTATATACTAAACGAATAAGACTATACTTCACTCGATTTTTAGGAAAAATGAGAGGCAATATTTTTATTTTATAAGTCTTGATTATAAGAATTCAGTTTAATTAATTGTATGTACTTAATTTATTAGTGTAATTATTTATTGCAAAAAAGGATACAATGACAAGAAAAAAATATTACTATTACTTTGCTTTATTCCTGAAAAAGCTAATAATTTTTATACATAACACTTTAGAAGTAAGAATGACAACAACAACGGCAGGAACCATAGAAGAATTTCAGTTTTCCCTGTGGAAAGAACTGTTGCTTAAGTTAAAACCTTCTAAGGAAGGATATTATTATGAAACTAAGGTTACAAATAAAAAATCCCCCATGGTGTTAAGCCAAGCAAGAGTAATATTGATCCTTTGCAATAACTATAAACATGGAGAATTCAAATTCAGATCTAAATTTTTAATATCACAACTTTCCGATTATCTTATTTCGATGCGACAGAAAAATGGTATTTATAATTTTAATCAGGCATCATGGAATTTACAGGACGAAGGTATCGCATCTGTATGGGCGACTTTGGCGTTGATAAAATCTTATGAAATTACAAATAATGTTCGGTATCTTGAATCAGCAAAGCTTACTATGTATGCTATGTTAGATTTGTTGTACTCAAACGAAACCAGTCTGAAACATACTCTCGGTGATGATTTCTGGTGTTTAAATTCAGCGTCAACATTTGCGTATGTCTGTAGTCTCTTTTTAAAATATAATTTTGATGAACGAATCCAAGAAGCAATGGCTAATTCGATTAATATCTGTATTGATAAAATTGCCGATGATGGTCACTTCCCTTATAATAAATCACGACAAGGTACTTATTTATTGCTCTACCACCCCATTGTTATGATTACCTTAGAATATTGTTTGGAGTCAAAACATTTAACTAATGTTACGATCCAGAAGTTAAGAGAGGTTTTGGCTAAAGCAAGAGTATTTTTAATTAATTGCATTAATAGTCATGATGAAATTTTCGAACCCGAAGTAGTCCATTATTCTCAATACATAATTACTGGTATAACTTCTCTATTGGCACTTAAAGGTAAAATTGATTTAAATTCTGAAGAAAAAATGTTACAAAACATCGCTACCTATTGGACAGTTGGGAAATTGTATTTGTGTAAAGATAAAAAAGGCAGACTTTATAATAGTGATTTATATAGCGTCAAAGATGTTCTTTTAATCGAGGTTTTATACTGGCTTGATCTATATTTAACTCCTTCAATTTAAATTAGCCCTTCGGAGACTTTAATTTATTTAAATTTTTATAACATTTTGTATCCAGATAACCCTATCTTTCGGTTAAAAAAATTTATTATAGCTTTAATAATTTATTCTAACATGGCACGCATTATGATTATTATAGTTCGATTTAGAGGATAAAAAAATGCCGGGACTCAATTATTATTTTTCAAAAAATTTTTTAAGTAATTCGAAGAGCAGAATTTCATATGCTATGGATAACATGCTCAATTTAGAGCACTTAACAAATGAAATTCTGATAGAAGATGGCTTGCAAAGTTTGAGCTGCACAAAGTACGTAGATTATCCGATTGAAAAAATTGAAAATGGAAGATTCACTATTTATTTAGAAGGAAAGATTTATAATAAACGTGCAGAGATTTATAGGACCGAGATTTTATCGACCGTCGAATCTACCATTTCAAGAGAGGGTAAAAATAACTTTGATGTGCTGTTTAACTGGTTAAAAGAAATTGACGGGGATTTTATTGTATTTGTATTTGACAAAACATATAAGCACACAATTTTCTTTAATGATATTCTGGGAAGATTGCCATTTTATTATTTCTTTGATGAGAAGCAGACAATTTTGAGCAGACAATGCCGGTTTATTTTCGAATCAAGTCAAGTTAAGAATCTGGATAAAATGAGTCTGGCACAGAGCCTTTTATTCGGATACACTTTAGATAATAAAACGATATATCAAAAAATTAACAGGTTCAAACCAGGAACAATCCTTACAATTGATTTAGATAATAATCTAACTAATGTTTATGAACATAAATTAATTCATAATTATGAGGTTAAATCAAATTTAAATATTGATATTTCTAAACAAATCCAAAATTTAACTGATTTATTCGTTGATGCATGTGTTGTAAGAGCGAAATCAGAAAATAATGTATTAAGCTTGAGCGGGGGACTTGATTCCAGATTAGTTGCAGCTGGATTATCGAAGGGTAATTCTAAATTTTCAAGTATAACTTTATACGATCCATGGAAAGATGGAAAAGAAATGGGTCAATTGGAAGTGGACATAGCAAAGGAAATCTCACAACTGTGTAATGCCCTTTGTCACGTAATTCATATTCAACCAGCTACGGGGAAAATCTTATCTGAGTTGTTAAATATTAAAGATGGGAACAATCATTTGGGCGTGGCTTATTTGCTTAACTATCTGCATAATATTAAGAATATTTATAAAAATGATATAACTTTTTTTACGGGTGATGGTGGTGATAAAACCGTAAAGTATCAACCGCCGGTAAAAAATTTAAAGGACAATGATGATTTATATAACTACATTCTAAAAATTCACAATATATTTAGTATTCAACAGGTTTCTTTAATGACTGGAATTTCCGTTGCTGAATTAAAATCTGCGATAATGGAAATTTTAAATTCGTATCCAGAAACAGATTATAATTATAAATATGTGCATTTTGTTTTAAATGAACGTGTTAATAATTGGTTATTTGAGGGTGAGGATAGAAATCGTTTTTACTCTTGGAGTGTAACTCCGTTTTATTCATTTCCGTTTGTTGATTGTAGTATGAAATTAGATGATAACCTCAAAATAAGAAATAGATTATATCGAGAAATTTTACAAAGAATTAACCCTCAAATATTAAATGTGAAATATGCGAATATAAAATGGCCTATAAATTCTTGGAAGGCTAAAACCTATTCTCTGATAAAGGATAAGTATAATAGTTTACCGTACTCAACTAGGAATCGTTTGAGGACGCTGTTAAAAAAGGAAAAAGATATAAGTACAAAGCATTATGAATTGATAAATCGGATAAAAGAGCAATTAAATAATTGCCCTACGATGGGAGATTTTCTGGAAATTAAAGAAGTACAAAGCATAGAGAATTTTTCTCCTGATCAATTAAAAATGCTTTTTAATTTTACATCCGTTGTAGAAAAAATCTATTCAAAAGAAACAATAATTGAAAAATATTTTGAAACAGAATTTTCTTTTAGATAATGATAAGTGTAAATCTCATTTGCCAGTTTTAATCTTTGACAATACAAAGATAAAAGCTGACGAGTACTCTTATTATCATTTGTGTGACAACTTTTATTCGAAATTTCCCTTTCACGAAGTAGGGAGAGCGAAGATCTTCTTTCATGGAGTTTTGTATAATAAAAATGAATTAAAGCAAAAATATTGTTTGCCTAACAATATTGAGACAGAAATAATTGGAAATTTATATAACAAATTTGGGATTAAAGTTGCAGAGTTGTTGGACGGAGCATTTTGTATAATAATAATTCAAGATAATTCCATCATAATGTTTAGAGATTATTTCGGCATAGAACCATTATACTATTACTTAACATATACTAATGATATAATTATTTCAAATACAATTTTAGCTATTCGATCTCTGGTTAAGCTAGAAATTAACACTTCTTTTTTACCTCATTATTTTTTGTACGATGAACATGCAAATTGGGATACCATTTACAAGAATATTTTTTTAGTACCTGTTTATGAAATTGTAGAATTTAACAGAGCAGAGAATAAACTTAATTTTAGTTTTATCGGAAATTCTCCCTTTAATTCTTTAGACCACTCTATCAATAAAGATATTCCAATTGAGCAATCTGTCGAAGACTTGTTGGAAGATAGGGTTTCTTGTCTAATAGAGTCAAAAAGTGCGGTTTTCAATATGATGAGTGGGGGGGTTGATTCTTCCTATATATCAGCAATTCTAAAGAAGGATGGATTAATTAACTCAATATCAGCTTCCTTTGAAAAAGTTGGCAAAGATGGAAAATATGCTTTAGATGTGGCAGATTACTTAAAACTAAATCACCAAAATATTACCATTGATGCAAATACCTTTTATGATGGAATTGTGGAATCCATATTGCGAACGGAAATGCCTTATGGATATAAAGGTGAATCATTTTTTTATAATATTTTTCAAGAACTGTCGAACCAATATCAAAAAAATTTACTGGTATTAAATGGTACTGGTGCCGATGCCCTCTTTAGTTGTGGCAGAGAGTTGAAAATGCTGGAAATTATTCGATTAAGTCCTTATGGTGCAAAACTTATCACATATTTTAACACCCCTTCAAGAGAATTATTTGAGATTTTATACAGAGATCTTAAACAAAACTATTTTTCAAAAGAGCTAATGCATTTATACTTAGGAATAAATGAAACAAAATCGTGTGAAATTAAAAAGATTTTAGGAATTGGTGAAATACCGGGTTTGTTTGATCGCGAATTAAAAATAATAAATCAATATCCTACAAATATACCGGATAAAATATCCCGGTTGCATGCGTATTATGGTAATCTTAGAATTCCAAATATTGTAAACACAATTGCAAAAAGTTTCAATCTGCAAATTGCTTATCCGTTTTTATCTAAAAAGCTATATCAATTTGTGCTCAATGTTCCAATAAAAAAACGAGTAAACTTCACTGTTAAAAAATCTTATCTAAAAAAGTTGTTAGCAAAAAGTTTACCAACAAAATTAATTAGTAGAAAGAAATTAGATATGGAGGTTCCATTCTTAGAAATATTTAGCGTCAGTAAACAATTCAAATCTCTTATTGAAGAAATAAATAATGCCAATTATGACTTTTTAAATGTTGATTATGGGCAAATATTTAATTCAGTGCGGCATACTTCTCTTGCATTAAAGTTAATTAATCTTCATTTGATTAACGAAAAAATAATTAAGGCAAATGGTAAAATGTAAAGGGGCTGTTAATTTTTAGGAGGTGGGAGTTTGTGGTGCTGATGCTATTGGACCATTCTTATTGAATTAATTTATATCTTGTTATGATATTAATTCGTTAGATCTGCTACAATATTGAAGTAAAGTTTAGACATTACCTCGCTGGAAACTTTTTTATGAGCTTTAATGGCGTTTTTAGTAAAGTTTTTTCTTAAATCGGGATTCAGACATAATTGTTCTATCTTATCTGCAAATTCATGTGGCTCACCTGGAGTTGCATAAAAAACACAAGTGTCGTTAAAAACATACTCTGCTGAGCGAAGTCTTGCAGCTATTACTGGTATGCCGGAAGAAATGTATTCAAACATTTTTGTTGATAAAGCTAATTGCATAAAATCATCGCTTCGATATGGAACTATTCCAATGTCCGATATTTTTATCATCTTGTAAATATTTTCTAAGTTCTCGCGTTTGTTTAGCATTACTAAATTTTCAAGTTTTAGTTTAGTGATCAACTTATTAAGCTTCTGTTTATAATCATCGTCGTAAAAACCAAATATGAATAATTGGCTATTAGGAATTTTTGATTGAAGTAGTGCCAATGCTTCAATAGCAACATCAACCCCAAATCGTTCTGCTACTGTTCCATGATAAATTATTTTAGCATTAGAAGTAATTTTTTTGAATTCTCTTTTCTCATCGTATTTAAAGATTGATGTGTCGGCGGTGTTATAGATAATTGTTATTTTGTTCGAAGGAACTTTTCTCTCGATTAGTTTTTGTTGAAATCCCGGACTTGCCGTAATTATTTTATCTGAGAAACGACAAGCAAGGTTTGCAGATGCTTTTACAAAATTAATTAAAAATCTCCGATTTCCTTTTCCCCATTTGGTTTCAAACAATTCAACTGAAGTATCTCTAACATCTAATAGTATTTTTACTCCCCTGATCTTCTGCAAAGCTCCAACAAATACTAAAGACTCTGGAAGAGTATGGACTACTATTAAATCGAATTTTTTTTTGAACGATAGTGTTTCAAGTTTCACAAAACTTACGAATGCAAATTTGAATGTACTTAGAAAGTATTTAAAAATTGTTTCTTTAGGACTTGGTTTTGTCACGCCATGAATTGTTATTTTTTGATCAACTCGTTGATTAGAGTGATTACTTAATAAGCAAAGAACATCAACTTCGGTACCTGCTTTACTTAGTGTTGCCACTTGTTGCTGCAATCGAGTATCATTTTCATAAAGGAATTTGGAGATTATGCAAACTTTTTTGCTTTTCATTTTCGCTGTCTAGTCATCATCTAAATAAAGTGTGAATCAAATTTATTTTCTTCAGAACATTTTTATGAATATTTATTCTCCAAATTAAGCAAGATTCTTCTATAGGTATTTTCACATTCTGACCATCTGTATTGATCTTTTATTTTATAGATGCTTTTTATTTTTTCTGTGTAGTTTTTTGAGTAAAGGTTTAGATCAATTTTCGATTCGATGTTATTAGCATTGTCAATAAAGTATCCGATATTATAACTTTTAATTAGAGATTCTGCCTCACCCGGTATGTTTGTGATGATTGGAATACAATGTGAAATTGCCAGATAGAGCGTGTTAGGTGCGGTATATTCGAAATATTTTCGCTGATCATTCATGTAGTAAATTACGTAATTCACATCCTTAAGATATTTCCTTATATTTTTCTGCCAGCCCAAATATTGTACACGCTCATATTGATCTGCATATTTCTTAATTGCTTCTTCATCTTTTCCGACACCCGCAATAAAGAAGTGAACGTTTGGAAATTTCATCATAGCTTCGATAAAAGTGTTAATAGGCCTTTCACTAAAATTCAAAATGCCAAAATAACTTACAATGATGTCGTCCTTTGATATATTATAATTTTTTTTCAGATCAATTGTTTCACCTTCGTAGGGATCATACCAATTGCCAATAATATTTATTTCATTTTTCAAATACTTTGAGTAAAACTCTTTCCTTTTAGCATTAACAACAATAAATGCATCAGCAAATTTTGAAAAGAAACGTTCCACTGTAAAAATAAAATTTCTGATCAATGAATTGTATTTTTCCCATTCCATAAGGTGATAAATTTCGT
Source organism: uncultured Ignavibacteriaceae bacterium (assembly GCA_964391015.1). Classification (GTDB taxonomy): domain Bacteria; phylum Bacteroidota; class Ignavibacteria; order Ignavibacteriales; family Ignavibacteriaceae; genus XYD12-FULL-36-8. The sequence continues at coordinate 57,593 of CAYMKU010000012.1, read as the reverse complement.
GAGCATCATAAATGAGAGGGTGTCTCAACTTAAACTTAAGGAATGCTCCAAATGGTAGCAGAAGAAAATCGTGTACATAGATATAATTATACTTTTCTTTTTGAATTTTTATTCTCCTGAACGCTTTAACATAAAATTTAAAAAGATCCAATATCTTTTTTATACCCTGCTGCTTTCCAACCAATAATTTGATTCTAAAAATGTTGAAGTTTTGTTTATTTTCCTCAGAGGGCAAATCACCTTCTTGATCCCAACAGTAAAGATCAATAGCATGTCCTAATTCAATGAGTGAGTTAATTTCTTTTTGGACTCTTAAATCCGGTTTAAATCCATTGTCCAACACCATTAAAAATTTTGACATTATACTGTTCTCAAATTGTTTTCTAAACTTTTATAAATATTATGATACTTTTGAATTACTTTTGCTGGGAATAAATGGGAGACACTTTCTCTTATCAATATTCTGTCCCAGGGATGGTTTAAGCTGATAATTATTTTTTCACTAAGATCTTCCACAGAGTTAGGTACTACCAGAAACCCATTTTGACCTTCTTTTACAATTGATGGGATTCCTCCAACAGCAGATGCAACGACAGGTGTACCGCATAAGAAAGATTCTACAATTACATTTGGTAAACCCTCACTTTTACTTTGTAAGCATAGGATGTCGGAGGAGTTCAGGTAATTTATCATTTGATCAGGAGTTAGGGAGCCGAGGAAAATTACTTTTTTAGAAATTCCCCTCATTTCAGTTAATCTTTTCAGATTTCCTTTTTCACTTCCTTCGCCAGCGATATATAAATTCACGTTATCGTAAATATTTAAAACTTTGAAATATGCTTCAATTAAAATATCAACATTTTTAAGTGGTATTAATCCTCCTGCATAAAAAATCATTTTTATATAATTACTTATTCCTAATAATTCTCTACTTTGCTTTCTATTTTTAATAATAAATCTATCGGTTTCATATATATTATCAATTAGCTCCATTTTGGATTTATCAATTTCAATATGTTTTTGCTTACACTTTTTAAATAAATCATCTGTAACGGCAGTAATTTTGTCAGCTCTTTCCAATAACCGTTTTGCCGCTTTCCAAAATCTGCTTCCTTCGATTAATCTATTAACATCACTGCCTAAAAGAGAAATAAGGAATGGCAACTTATATTTTTTTGAGATGATACTTGCCATTGTGCCAGCCGGAAAGATCCAATTAGCATGAATGATTGAGTTTTCATTAATAATTTTAGACAAATATTTTTTTGCTTGGATATAAGCGAACCACCCCTCTATATGATGAAATGTACCTCTAGGGAGTCGATAGTATCTTAAATAAATAATTTGTTCGTGACTAAGTTCACCTAACTTATCAGTGTCTAATGAATAATTTTTTTTCCATTCGTTCCAAATGTTTTTCCAGTCACGCCAATATTTTATCATTTCTAAGAGAGGAGGAAAAGCGGGGTATAAGCAAATAACATAAACTTTATAATGCTTGGCTAATTCTTTGACGGTTCTAAAGATATATATACCCTTAACGTTGGAATTATTATTTGGAAATTCAGGCGTTAACCAAATGAGATTCGTTTTCGACATAAGATTAGTGACCGTTTAAGACAAGTGGACTAATTTATTTGCTTTCGATCATTTCGGTTTCTTCTTGGAGTTCATATTCACTAGTTTCTTCTGTTTCTGAATAAATGTTGGTAAAATTAGCTATCATGCCGCCAATCAACAAAAATGAAAATGTTTGGGTAAGTTCTCCATTTTGACCAATTACATAGATCATTAGCATTACAAAAAAATAAAAGATTGGCATATCCAGCGGGTTTCTAATATTAACCCTTATTGATCTTACAATTAAGCTAATAGAAAAAACCAGGAAAATAAAAAAACCTACTAGTCCACTTTCAACCAACAACATTACATATCCGTTATGCGGATCTAAAACGTAAGAATTATCCTCATCTTGAAAAATTCTTTGGCCAAAGTGCTTATACCCTCCACTACCGTAACCAAATAATTGAGTGATTAAATCTTTGGAAAAAAATCTTTTGAGGTCCGTAGTGGCTTTTCCCATTCTGAAAGTAGCACTTGTTTCCCTTCGTTCTCCGCTGTATATATCATATTTTTGGGTACCGACACCTATAATTTGAAATGGTTCTTCGTACAAACGGTAATAAATAACATTAACTAAATCTTTGTCTGTTGCACCAGGTTTTATAAATAAGTTATAAACAAAATAAAAGGATATGTACAACAAAAGTATAGTTATACCTGTGAGTACAACCTTTCGTACGTTGAACTTTATATGTTGATATGAAAAGCTGATAAAAATTAGGGCTACTATTACAGATAGGATTGTACTTCGTGATGTTGATAAAAATACACCTGCTCCTAATACAAGAAATAATGGAAGAGCGATAGTTTTCTTCCATATTTTTCTATAAAAATGTATGTAAACGAAAATAAATGCCGTACCGCATATAAAACCGGGGAAGTTATGATTTACTCCCCACTGAGCATCTCTTGTAATGAAATAATCCAAGGGTCGAATTATTGCTAACTCTTCTTTTATTATTAAACGTTCTGACATAAATCCCCCGATGGAGTAGTGTAATATAAGATCAAAGGCACTTACAATTCCTGCTGTCATCAACCCAACCATAAAGGCATTTCTTCCATTTTTATTACTGAGTAGGAGAAAACCAAACAGTAAACTTATTAGACTTAAAAGAGGATCTTTCAATGTTTTTATCAAACTCTCTTCATTAGAAAAAGTAATTATGAATGTTAATAGTAAAAACACAAGTATTAAATGAAATAGAGGTTGCCTAAAAAGACCATTTGTAATAAATGCAAAATTTTCTCTATCGAAAAAAAGTAACCTGATGATTAGCAGCAATAATAATAATCCTCTTGCGTCTAATGGACCTGGTAAAGGTATGTTTACTACATAAATCATCATAAAAATTAAAATTGCAGTCAGATAGTATGGTTTTTCAACTATAATAAATAATATCCCACCCAACATCACAAATGCAGCTATATATAAAAATATTCCCATTATAAATTAATTTTTTCTTGTTCTAAGTATTTCATCTAAAAATAACTTTGCAAGCTTAATTGGATCGTGTTTCTCTTTGACATATTCCACACAATTTTTACTAAGTATTCCAAATTGTTCATTAGAATAAAGGAGTAGTTTATTAATTTTGTCTGGTAATTCATCATAAGTTTCAGCGATTAATCCAATATTATGATCGGAAATTATTCTATCGGGATTAACATTATTCGTGCTAATTACAGGAGTCCCCACAGCCCAGGCTTCGAGAAAAGTATTAGAAAAACCTTCCAATCTGGATGTATTCAATAGCAAAATAGCATTACTTAAAAAATCGGGTATTTCAGAGTTATCAATATGTCCTAAAAATTTTACGTTTTTCATTTTGTCTAGCATGCCCAGCCCTTTTTCTGTATCATTATCTGTTGTATGAAATCTAGTACCGGCAATTTTAAATTTTGTGTCTGGAAATTTTTCAGCTACATATGCTAATGCCGGTAAATTCTTTTCAAATCGAAAGTTCCCAACCCATGCTACATAATTCCTATTTCCTCTTTTTTTTATTTCCCTATTTTTAAAAAAGTAGGGATTATGTAAAATTGATATACTTTTTTGTGGATACTTTTTCTTTAAAATATCATATTGATATTTATTTTGACATGAGATATGGTTTGCATTTCTGATTCCCCAGTAATATATGACTTGATAAACTGGTGATAATGTCTTCTTAATTCTTCCATCTGCATCCATATCACTGCCAATTCGGTGAATAAATGGTTTGCCAAGCAATTTTGAAATATACGCTAAATAACCTGTAAAACGTGTAGCACACCCCTGCAAAATAAAGTCCGGATTGTATTTTTTTATGGCTTTATATAGTTGGGGCAAATGATTGATAAAAGGTTTTAGAATAGGTAATCCTTTTTCTAAATCTAAGCCCTGTATTAACTCAAATTTAAGTTCTGTAGTTAAGTCGGAGTAGTTTTGCTTCGGAACTAACAAACCTACATTACAGCCTATATCTGAAAACGCATTTAGCCAAGTATTCCATTCAACGGCAGCTCCACCAACAGGGACTTTCGCATCTCTTAGGAGATTGATGATTTCAGAACTTTGATAGAGTAATTTTATTTTTCCATTAGTGGGCAGTAACTTCATTTATGATTTATAATATTGATAATATAAAAACTATTTGACAAATAGATAGCTTAAAATTGTCTAAAAATTTTTGATAGATGCGGATAACTTTATTGATTTAACTTTCAATTCATTAATGAGTTTAAAAGAGTTTTCCAACGCATTCCAAAAATATTCAAACCCATCCTTTGTGCTAGCAATTGGACTATGGCCCAAGGAAACCTCTGTTGAATGCAAAGAAAAATTAATCACGCTTCTCATTTTTCTAACTTCATTCTTAATTGTAGTTAAATATCGTTCAATCTTAAAGTCCAAGCTTGGTGTTAATTTTGTCCCGCCGCTAAATTTACGAATTACTTTATAAGCGTTTCTTGTGGAGATTAGATTTGTTCTTGCAGCAAGCTTCATTAATAGAATCAATAATACCGGTGAGCTATTCACAGTAACCGGAACTTCAGTTAGCTCTTTCCCATTGTTCTTAACTTTTTTTACATCAAATGATTCAAAGAAGAAACTGGGTCCGGTTTTGCGCCTGCCAAGCATTTTACTGAAATCGGTGAGTGGAAGTACAGAAGTGTCAACCAAAAAATCATTATCCATCAGCCAATTTAAAGTTCTTTTATCAACTCCCCATCTGCCTGCTCTATGCGAAGTAGGTGAGATACCATAATTTTTTTGAATGGCTGCTCTAAGTGTTTCGGCTTTTTCACAAAATAATTCATCCGGTAACTCTGATTGATAGGCATGTATCCAGTCCAAATCAACGCCGCGTCCATCTTCCTTTTGAAAGGGAGGTGTAGACCACACATGTAAATGATGTCCAATTTCGCATTTACCTCTGTCTAAAATCGGTTTTAATATTCTTATTGCTTCATCTCTGACTGCACATTCATATGTTATTAAGTATGTTGGAATAATTTCATATTTCTCACAAAGCTCCTGAAAACGGGGAATGGATTTCAGATTATCAAGTTTTAATGTTTCCGGCTTTGTCCAAGCATCATCGGATTCAGTATCTACCGTTACTACAAAAACAGGTGGTTTATTTACTTTTTCCATTTCCGACTAATTTCTTTTTTACTTTTCTCCAAAAGGATCTCTCCCAAACTCTGAAATACCTCGAAAATTTTTCAGGTTCTACAAATATCTCCCAGCTATCCAAGAATATCCTCTGCTTATAATTGCCATAAATTCCTGTAACCCCGGCATCAAAAGAACCATAATTTTTTCCGCAGCAGTATTTTACAATGTCTGCACATAAAATGACACCATAGCTTATAGGATCCCTTTTCGATGCTATTGTTTCCAAATTTATAGATCTGCCATCATCTACTATTATCCCAATTGTAACAACCGAATCATTATGAAATAACGCTGTCGTATAAAGCCATTTAAAATCTATATCCGGATTGTTCTTCACGAAATTATCTAAGACTAGTTCCCCAGAAAGGAATTCCGGATGCTTCAAATTATTATAATTTTTAGTAAAAAATTCTTTGTTAAACTCTTTGATTTCCGTGTGTCCGTTTATTTCCTTTTTATACTTGTCGTAGGTTTGAAGCGAAGGGAAATTTTTTTGAGGACGTGATGATGTTTTTGAACGCCTCGTTAAAAAATCATTGAAATTTGTTGTTTTTAAAAACCAAAAAACATGACGGTAATTTTTATTTGTGGGATTAAATTCGCAGCTAAGGGCATTATTTTTTTTAAGCAGAACTTCTTTATTGTGGTTTGTATAAATTAACGTTGGAGCAAAAATATGATATGCTTTTGAAAACAATATTACCTGCCCGTTCGAATTTTTCTCTAGTTGAAAATTGTTTCGACGAAAATTATCATTGAAGCTGTAGTGCCAAATATTTTTATAAATATGAAGATTATAATCTTGAATAACCTTGTCTTTTTCAGATGCTTGAATATTTATAAGTTTATTTAAAATTAACATTAGATTATTATGATAAGCAGATTATTTTTTATTCATCATTTATTTGCTCATTTATCAACCCTAATATTTTTTAATATATGTGGTTGGCAGAAATTTGTATTATTACATGAATGGGCTCTTCAAAATTTGAACATATCTTGAAAATCTTTTCTGTCGCTTATAAACTTCACTGCTGTCCAAGAAAATTCTTTGCTTATAATTACCGTAAATTCCGGTAACTCCTGTATCAAAAGATTTATGGTTTTTTTCGCAGCAATATTTTACAATTTCAGTACAAAGATAAATCCCAAAACCTGTTGAACTTCTTTTTGCCGCAATATTTTCTAAGTTTAATGACTTCCCATCATCAACTAATGCAGCAATTGCTGCTACCGAATCATCATGATATAATGCCGCCGTGCTAAGCCATTTCAAATTAATATCCGGATTGTTCCTCTTAAAGTTTTCCACCACTTCTTTCCCGGTTAGATAATCTGGATTTCTAAGTTTATCATAATGTTGTGTAAAAAACTCTTCACTAAATTCTTCAAATACAACACACCCATTAATTTTTTTCTTGGTCTTCTCAAACGTTTCTAAGGTTGGGAAATGCTGTTTCGGCTGCGAAGAACTTTTTGAGCGTCTTTCTAAAAAATCATTGAAAGTTGTTGTGCGTAAAAACCAAAATACATTTCGTGAGGTTTCATTTTTATGGTCAAACGCACCCTGTGCTGCATTATCCTTTTGTATATATATAATCTCATCGGAATTGGTATAAATTAATAAGGGAGCAAAAACATTGTATGCTTTTGAATAAAGTACAACCTCACCATTTTTTCTTTTTCCAAATGAAAAACTATTTTTCTGAAACTCATCATTGAAGCTGTAATGCCAAATATTTTTGCAGATGTGAAGATTGTAATCTTCAATTACCTTTTGAATCTCATTTGGTTTTACTTTTGTGATTTTATTCGAACTAAACATAAAGGTGCAAGAAGTCTATTTTAATTGTCAATTTGTGTTGGTGAGTAAATTTAAAAACTGTTCCCCTAAATTTTCGTACGAGTACTTTTCAATTCCATTGTATGAAAACCCCCGATTATTCATTAATAATTCCTTTAATGCCAGGTAAATGGATTCGGGATCGTCTATATCCGCAGCTAAACCGCAGTCTAATCCTTGCATAAAGTTATAAGTAGACGAGTTGATTGAAGTTACTGCTAACACTGGTCTGCTGATTGTCATATAATCTATTAGTTTATAAGGTACTGAATAGCCATGATCTTCACCCTGAGATAAATAAAGAATATCAGATCCTTTCATATAACGAATAAGTTTAGAGTACTCTATTCTCTCATGTTCAACTACCACGTCACTCAGATCTAATTCTTTTATTAGTTGAGCATCTTCTTCATGGATGGGGCCAAATACATGCAAAGCAATTTCATCCTTCAGCTTTCCATCAGGGTAAAGTTTAAGCAGCGGTTTGAATATGTACTTTAGTCGTCTTCGGCCGTAAAAATTTCCGGCATATATAATTACCTTTTTATTTTTTTCGAGATACAGCGGTTCTGCATTTTCTTTTTGATAATATGGATTGTTAATCACATAAGATTTGTCAGCAATATTGAAATCAAGCTTTAATTTTAAATATTCTTCTTTGGTCCTATCGGTATTAAAAATAATTTTACTTGCCCTTTTCATTATCCGTTTTTCTAGGAACATATTAAGTTTTCTTCCGCCGTTATCTTCATCAAAGAACCAAGGATCTTGATAATCAATAACTAAATCGGCTTTGAATATTTTGCTTAGGATAAAAGCAGCGACAAAAGGAGAAAATGGGGGACCGGTAGCTATAATTGTATCAATCCTATCTTTTTTAATGATTGAGAATCCCTTAATAACTAAAGGCAATATCCAAGCTGAGTTATACTCAATAGGTGCAATTCTCATGAATATTTTGTTAAAAATCTTTAGAAAAACATTTCCGTTGTAACCATGTCTAGGATAGAAACCGGTTCTATAAATATTGCCTGAATGAACGATTGTTCTGTCTTTTTCTTTTATATAATCTTCTTTGATTGTGAGTATGTCTATTACTTTTGTTTTTTTAGAAAAGTAATGTGAAAAAAGATTAAATCTTTTAGCTCCAATTCTGCCGTCAGGATAAAAATAATAACCCATTATTAAGATTCTTTTTTCCACATCGCTCCTGGTTTAACTCTTTTTAGAATTCTTGATAATAGTAAGTCAGTCTCTTCAAAGTGAAATCTGCTGATGATGATAAAATAGAGTATCATGTAAATAGTGCTGAATATAATTGCCGTTACAACCGCATTTAGCTTTAATAGGTCGCCGGCAAATAGTATCGGTACAGCAATCAAACCGCTGGATAGTATTGTGAAAATTTTCCGCCAATAGAATAAATCTTTCACTTTGATTCTATAAAATTTCAGAATTAAAGATGCGAAGTAAAAAGTAAAAATTATCTCCATAAATATGAACGCTATTGCGGGTCCTAAAAATCCAAATAGATGATAAAAGCTGTAAAGCACACCAATATGAATCGCAGTATAAAAAATATGTCCAATCAACAATGATTTATTCTTATTTTTTACTCTTATGGGCACACCCATCTCAAAGCATTGGAGTAAAAAGAATATTAGATAAATTTGAAAAATTACAACGGACTCCAGATAATCTTTTGTGAATAACACCTTAATGATTGTTTCTGCGTAATATATTTGCAAATAGAAGAGCGGCACCAGAAGGAAAAGATAAAGAATGTTTGCACGCCTCCATAAATCCAATGCCTGTATAGGTTCATCCTTAACTTTTTCTGCCATATCCGGAAATATTACATCCACTATTGACGATTGAATAATTCCAATTAATGGAACACGCTGGCTGCCAATTGCATACAGTGCTAAAGCACTTGGACCAAGTGCAGTGGAAATAACAAATTTGCTTACTTCCTGGTTGAAATTCACCAACAAGCCTGCCAGTCCTAAAGGTACAATATATACCAGTTGTTCCTTAAGAATATTAACTTCTAATTTTAGAGCAAATAATTTTTTGTAAATACTGTAAGAAAGTCCAAATAACAGTCTTAGTGATTCGAAGAATAAAGCCACATAGAGTATTGATTTAACATCCCTGGTTAAGTATGCCGCAACAACGACAAATGCAACTCTTAATGTTGCAAACGTCAAGGAGTAATACAAAACGTAATTGGATTTTTTTTGGCTAAGCCATAAAGGTTCGAGGAAGTCAAAGTTGGTTATAAGTATTAAATAAACTATAAGCAGTGGGAAAAAATTATAAGATGATGCTTCGATGATTTTGTTCTGGAAGAAGAAAACTACAATTACGCCGACAAAACATGTTATAAATTCTAGAATGATTGTGTTGCTGACATAATTTTTCATTCCCTTTGCATCCTTAGATATAAAATAAAGGAGATTGTACTTGATTGAAAAGGAAATAAAACCAGCGATCAAGGATGCATAAACAAAGAACTCTTTGTATTGACCGTATAATTCTCGATTTAAAATTCTTACTAAAAATATTGGAGTTAAGAATTGAACTGCAAAATTTAAAAGCTTAGAAATTGCTAAGGTTGTAACTCGTTTTGTGCGTGATGACATGAATTTATTTTATAATGCGATTAAAAAATATATTAAATAAGTTTATTTCAGCAAAATATCAGCGATTCTTTTTGAAGCCATTCCATCTCCGTATGGATTAACAGCATTAGCCATTTTTAAATATTCTGTTTCGTCTGTTAGAAGTTTAGTTGCTTCTTTAACAATCATATCCTTTTTAGCTCCGACAAGTCTGACTGTCCCCGCATCAACACCCTCAGGTCTTTCAGTATTTTCTCTCATAACCAACACAGGCTTGCCGAGACTTGGTGCTTCCTCCTGTACTCCGCCTGAATCGGTTAAGATAATTTTTGATTTATCCATTAGGTAAATAAAAGGGAGATAGGTAAGTGGTTCAATTAGGAAAATGTTTTTTTGTTTTGATAAAATATCAAATACCGGTTTCCGAACATTCGGATTTAGATGAACCGGGTACACAAAATTGTACTGCGTGAATTTATCGGCAAGTTCTGCTATTGCTTGGCAAATCTGCAGAAATCCTTCACCAAAATTCTCTCGCCGATGACCAGTTATAAGAATTATACTATTCTCCTGAACAGTAAAATCAATTGATAAGCCGGGAATAGAAACCTTCTTGTTTTTTATCTTATCTCGTGCAATAAAAAGAGCATCTATAACTGTATTCCCGGTAATAAAAATCTTCTCTTCGCTTATTCCTTCCTTTAATAGATTATCTTTTGAAAGCTGTGTAGGAGCAAAATGAATATCTGTTAGCTTAGTTGTTAATACTCTATTAATTTCCTCAGGGAAAGGGGAGAACTTATTCCAAGTTCTTAACCCTGCCTCGACGTGTCCAATTGCTATTTTATGATAAAATGCTGCAAGCGAAGCTGCAAAAACTGTTGTCGTATCACCTTGGACTAAAATAATATCCGGCTTATGTTCTAAAAAATATTCATCAAGCAGTTTTATCGCGCGGTGTGTTAATTCTGATAATGATTGATTTGCCTTCATTATGTTCAAGTCGACATCAGGCTTAATGTTAAAAACTTCTAAAACTTGATCAAGCATTTCCCTATGCTGCGCAGTAACGCAAATATTAATTTCAAGCTCGCAGTATTTTTTTAATTCTAGAATTACCGGGGCAAGTTTTATTGCTTCAGGCCGTGTTCCGAATATTATAGAGATTTTTTTGTACTTCATGCTAATTATGCGGTTCTTATTTCATTGGTGGTATCTTAAATACATTAATTGTGCTGTCAAAATTAACATAGAAAAGATGTTGTGAAAATTCTGAATTTATTTTTTTTTCTAATTGGCTGACACCAGGTCTTTTATCTGAAAAATCACTTAACCAAATGGTTGATTTTGAGTGCTTCAATAAATTTAGGAAATCATCTTCTTTATAAATTAGATTAGCGTTTGTCCAAACTTCTTTATGTCCGTTATTTCGTGATCTAATGGAGAATTCCATATCTCTGAAGTCAAGATACTTGTAATCTAATCTTTTCAAATAATATTCGATGGGAGCTTGAGTAGTCACTACCAAATCACCTGCCGATAGGTTCTTGTTTATTTTTGTAGCTGGTGAAATATAATCCTCTTGATAGTAATAGATGTTTTCTTGTGCTGGTTGATAAATAGTTCTATATCTAACTTCATTGCTACCTATTTTTAAGAGGTGGTTTGCGTTATAATCTGATGAAAATAAAACGAAGAAGATAAAAAATGAGCTGTAAACTATTATTGATTTGGTTGATTTGTTAAATATGGATTCGGAAATATATTTTATAGAAAAAAGAAAGAGCAGCACTAGAATTGGGTAAATGAAAAAAGTGTATCGAACATCATTGTAGGGCGTCTTTAAAATTGCAACTAGACTGATAAGAACAATAACAGTTGAAAGTAAAAAATTTGTACCTTCAATTGAATGCCTGTCAGCCGTTGGTGATTTAATAAAGTTAATTATAAGATAAATTATGAATGATGAAAAGATGGTTGTTGTAAGAATGGGTAAGGATGAAAACCATGGTATCAATAACTTTTCATAGAAATTGGGGTAATTAACAAGTATCCATATAATTTTATTAATCAAGATTGAGGATTCCTCTGGGAAGTATCTTAGCCAAGAATTTGTATTTAATGCAAAAATAAAATATGATATAAAATTTAAAGAGAGGACTATCAGCAAAAGGTAAAATGCTTTGCTTTTAATCTCTTCGTGTTTAATCCATCCTATTAGGTAAAATATTATTAATGAAACGAAAATTAATCCGAACAAATTGAATAAAGAAAGTAAAACAGCGAGTAGAAATATTAACTTCGTACGTTTTTCAATTGTACTATTAATCAGGAATGCCCCATAAAAAATGCTTATTGCAACTAATATGAAAAATAATGAATATAAAATTGGGCTTGAGACTGTTTGAATGAATAAATGGGGCAAGTCAATGGGAGCAATACCATTTTCTACGGGAATTTTTACATCGGTCGGGAGATAATTTATTACTCCATAATTTCTAAAATCAATTTTTAAGTAAACAATTGCTGTGCAGAAGATTATAATCGAATATAAAATTTTAGAAACATTAGGCTTTTCTTTGATCCAAATGAATGGAATGAAATTGAGGAGAGTAAGAAATATTCCACCTTCATACATAAAAATCCCGGCTGTACTAATGATCAGCAGCCATTTGAAGTGACTGGCTTTTTTTTCAATTACTACGTTAATTAAAAAATAAATGTACCAGATAAATAAAGTCTGGAAAGGAGTATAATACCTTGCTAAACGGGCATACTCTATCTCTAAGGTTGAAAAACAAAAAAGAAAAACAATTGAGCCGCCAATTATTTTACCACCGACTTTCTTCCCGAGTAAATATAATGCTGGAATGGCTAGCAGGTTAAAAATTAGCGGTATTATTCTAAGTGCAAATTCATCGTTAATTCCTGTAATGATAATTAGCAGAGCCGAAAGGTATTGGTAAATAAGACCTCTTGTGTAATATCCCCCCAGTGGATAAGCAGGTACACCGTATTCTAGTATATGGTGTACTGATTTTGCGATATAATATTCATCACTATTGGAAAAGCCGCCATTGCCTAATCCATTAATTCTAAAAAAGAATCCAAGGATAATGCTCGCTCCCAATAAAATAAATGGAGTTTGATAATTTATGTGCTTTATAGATAGGTGCATTTAATAATTAAACTAATTTCCTAATGATTTTGATTTGAAGAGAATCGCTTTAAATACAGCTTCGCCAAGTCAATCACAATATCAAGTACGGAAATTTCATTTCGTTAATGTTATTACAATATTATTATAAAAAACGTCAAGTTGCACAGGTTGAAAATCATTTCTTATTTACCAATTGGATTGTTGGATTATGTCTTGATTTCACGATCAAATCCAATTAAAACAGTAATTAAAATATTACACTGATCGTAACAAATTTTTTGACTTTTTGGCACACCCCTTTTTATAACGTTATGAAAATATATACCAAATACTATGCTCTCGATGATCTCTCGATATGCTTTCGATATGATCTCGATCAGCTAAGTTAACCTAATTATTCAAAAATTGATCAAAAACGAACAAATTTATCTTCTAATATCATTTTAATTATTTAGTTACGAACATGACATTTTGACCGAACATGAAGATTTTTCAATCCAAATTTAAGAACATAAAAAGTTTTTTTCATTGCTAATCATTCAACTCACATTACTGTAAAGCCAATTTCGAAGCGCGAATACACAACCATCTTTGATAAGTCAATTTCCTATAAGCGTGCTTCTATAGAATTAATTGAAAAGAATTTCTTTCCTCAATCCTTGCTTAATATTTCGGTGATCCTTTCAGCAGCTCTTCCATCCCATAGTTCAGGTATATTACCGGATTTTATTTTACCATGAATTATTTCGACAGCAGCTCGCTCAACTTTTTTTAGATTAGTTCCAATAAGTTGATTTGTTCCAACTTCCACTGTAACTGGTCTTTCAGTATTATTTCTAACTGTAAGGCATTGTACTTTTAAATAAGTGCTTTCTTCCTGAATACCTCCGCTGTCTGTGATTATTAATTCTGCATTTTTTGTTAAGGAAAGAAAATCTATATAACCTATAGGATCTGTTAGAATGATGTTTTCATTTTGATTAAGATTATAGCCGATCTCCTGCAAGTTTTTTTTCGTCCTTGGGTGGATAGGAAAAATAATTTTTCTGTCATTGGCAAGAGTTTCGAATAAAGAAATCAAGCTGTTTAAAAATTCTTTTGAATCAACATTCGAAGGCCGGTGTAAGGTAACCAATATGTAGTTTGATGGACTTAATGAATATTCTCTTAATATTGTTGATGAATTTGCTTTTGGTAGATATTGAGCCAGGCTATCAATCATTACATTGCCCACAAAGTGAATTTTATTCTGCTGGATATTTTCGTTCTTAAGATTTACAAGTCCGCTTTTTTCTGAAACAAATAGGTGATCAGAAATAGCATCAGTTAATAACCTATTGATTTCTTCTGGCATAGTGCGATCAAAACTTCTTAACCCAGCTTCAACATGTGCTACTTTAATATTTAATTTAGCCGCAACTAAACTGCAAGCAACAGTAGAGTTAACATCACCTACAACAACAATTAAATCAGGTTTTTCTGATAATAAAACCTTTTCGAATGCAATCATTACATTGGCTGTTTGTTCGGCGTGTGAACCTGAACCCACACCGAGATAGAAATCTGGATAAGGCATCTCAAGGTCTTCAAAAAAAACCTTCGACATTTTTTCATCGTAATGCTGCCCAGTATGACAAATCAAATGCTTTACTTTATTTGTATAATTTTGGAATGCCTTATGAATAGGCGCAACCTTCATAAAGTTGGGTCTGGCGCCAACAACAGAAATAACCTTTTTCAATTTCTTTTCCTTTGGAAATACTTCACAGTAATTATTTGAACATGGGAAATTTGTGTTCCCATTATTTTTACTTTGCAAAAATAGGTGTGAACCAAGTTAATAATACCGAAAAATTTCTCTTTTACTCTCGCGATTTACCGATACAAAAGTAAGTTATTTATAAAAACATATACTTTTGCAAAATTTAAGCAAATGCCAGACCAAGATAATTAAAAAACTTAGAATGATACATTTTCTCAAAATAACTCATCGGCATATAAATTGTAGCAAGTTTTAGCGAAATAAGTTAAATTTGATATTAATTATATCTTTTATTCATAACACAAGGAGTAACATAATGAGAAAAGATAATTTTACGCATATTTTTTTCGTAATTCTTGCATTATTTACCTTCAACCTGTTTGCCCAGGCACCTGTTATTACAAGTGAGCCTTCTTCTCGGGGTGTGATTGAAGGACAGACAGCTATATTTTCCGTCAGCTCATCCGGAGATTCACTTACATTTGAATGGTTTAAAAATAATATAGCAATAGGTAGTTCGAATGATTCAGTTTATACAACTCCAGCGACTGTCTTAGCTGATAATGGATCTGAATTTAAAGTCGTTGTTACTAATTCATATGGTAGCGATACGAGTTTAACTGCTAAGCTGTATGTAACCGAATCAGGTTCACGGGTAAGCGAAAATCTTATAGTTGGTTACATTTTCAATGAAGGAAGTGGTAATATTATACATGATTTGGCAGGGCTTAATCCCCCTGTAGACCTTACGATAGAAGTTCCAGCGAGAACAAACTGGAGTTATACTGAGGGACTTTTTGTTGGTGATAGCGCTAGGATCAAATCAACTGATCCTGCAGCAATCTCTCGAATAGTTAATTCTATTAAAGGAAGTAATGAAATGACAGTTGAGTTGTGGATCAGATCATTAAATGGCACTGATAATAGAAAGGTTATTAGTCTTGCACGGTCGGGTGTTGAGGTGGATTTCGAAGTTGAGAATTATTTGGGATATAATTATTTAATAAGAACCACAAATACAAATAATAGAGGAATACCTGGAACATCAGAAAATTTACCTTTAAACCTTGAACAAAAAATACACCTTGTTTTTACACATAAAAATGGTGTTTCAAAAATTTTTAGAAATGGTGTTGAAGTTGCCTCAAGCTCAATTGGTGGGAATCTTTCAAATTGGACAGATGATTTCGGAACTCAATTATCTTTAGCCATGAATAATGGTTTTAATGAATGGGAAGGTATTTACTATTTAACAGCCATATATGATCGAGCACTCGATGCACCAGAAGTGACTCAAAATTATTCTCTCGGGGTTTCAAGATTTCTTAGACCATTTATTATTGGACAACCTCAACCTGCTCAAGTATTAATAGGAGATTCTGTAACTTTTACTTGTCGGGTTGTTAGTGATACTCCGCCTGCATATCAGTGGCAGAAAAATGGTGTAAATATTTCTGGAGCAACTGACTCAACATATACATTGTTTCCAACTACTCAAGCTGACAGCGGTTCGGTTTATAGAGTAGTTGTTACAGCATCTGGCAGTGATACAAGTGATACAGCTTTATTAAAAGTTATCATTCCACCAGTTCCAGCACCAACAAACTTAGCAGCAAATTTGAGTACGACACAAATAAACCGAGCATTGTTGTCATGGC
>CAYMKU010000012.1:0-41159 GCA_964391015.1 uncultured Ignavibacteriaceae bacterium | reverse complement strand
GTTTCCTACAATCAGAATACACGAATGTAGCATCAGTGACAACGGTGCTGTCAACGTTAGCAAATCCAACTAACTTAGCAGCAAATTTGAGTACGACACAAATAAACCGAGCATTGTTGTCATGGCAAGATAATTCGACAAATGAAACTGGATTTACAGTTGAGAGAAAGACCGGAGATTCATCAAGTGTAAATCCTTATGCAGTAGTAGGAACATTAGGAGCAAATGTTACTGCATATGTAGATTCGACATTATCAGATACGACAACCTATACATTCAGAGTTAAAGGATATAACAGTTTCCTACAATCAGAATACACGAATGTAGCATCAGTGACAACGGTGCTGTCAACATTGAATGCTCCAACATTGCTTTCTGCCAGATTATTCGGAGCGGACAGCCAATATGTCCAATTACATTGGGTTGATAATTCAACGAATGAATTGGGGTTTATTATAGAGCGAAAATCTGGAGATTCAACTTCATTGGCACCGTTCTTAATACTTGATTCTGTTTTATCTAACACAACATTATATATTGATTCAACGGTAATGTTAGATTCCACTTATCAGTATCGGGTTTATGCATTCAATTCATACCTGATTTCTGGTCTTAGTAATGTAGCTGACATACGAGTACCTGTTGAACTTATTTCGTTTATTGCTGATGTTACAGATGGTAATGTTCTCCTTAAGTGGGAAACAGCTTCTGAAATAAACAACGCTGGCTTCTCAATTCAACGAGGTAAAGAAAATAACAAATTTATTGACTTAGCTTTTGTTAAAGGAAAAGGATCAACAACAGCACAAACTAATTACACTTACTTGGATAAATCAGTACTATATGGAAAATATTTCTATAGATTGAAGCAGGTTGATTTTGATGGATCAATCACCTATTCAAAAATTATTGATGTTGACTTAGGATTGCCAAAGGAATATTCACTAGAGCAAAATTATCCTAATCCATTTAATCCATCTACTACTATTAGATTTGCACTTCCAGTAACCTCAAATGTTAGTATAAAACTCTATAATGCTTTAGGCCAAGAAGTTACAAATATTTTGAACGCAACACTTGAAGCAGGAGTTCATGAAACTATATTTAATGCAGTGCGTCTATCTAGTGGTGTTTATTTCTACATGATTAATGCTCGTGGATTTAATGGTTCTACGTTTACTTCAACTAAGAGAATGATTCTAATCAAGTAGTTATGAGCTGTATCTAAAAAAAGCCGACAAGGTGAAAACTTGTCGGCTTTTTTATTTTTGATTATCTGCAATAGGTTAAAAATTGTTTAGTTGAAATTTGTTTTTAGAATTTCTTACGAGCAAAGCTATAAATAGAATTAATATAACCACAAGTCCGACGTATGAGTATAAATCCCGATTATGATGTGTATGGTATTCAATTATGTAGATTTCGTCCTGGGAAATAAATTTTGCACGGATGGACATGCTTTCGGAAGTTGTAAGATTTAAATTGGCAACTATTAATTCTTCTTTGAATGGAGTCCTAAATTTGTCCCCATCATTTGAGTCTATGTAATAACCTCTATCAATTTCGAAGTAACTTCCGGGGCGATGTTCGATGTCTCTTAATGTTTTTACAAAGTGGTTATTGTTTGCTTCAATATCTTCCATTACAGAGAAGGGAAGAGAAAAATACAATATGAGTAAAATAAATGCCGCAATTATTTTTTTCTTTGAATTAATACGATATTGGAAAGATGTTTGTAGAAGTTTCTTAGTGTTAAAGGTGACATAAAAAATTCCAAAGAGGGTTAGCAGATATATTGGTATATCTTCTGGCCAAAATAATCCTGCATTAAATAAATGCCAATTAAAAGGAGCAAAAAGATGTACGCCGTTTGCCCATTTAATCTCAATTGAATCAAGTAATAAATGAATTACTGCACCTGTTGCTAAAATCAAAAAAACTCGTTTAGTATTTCTAGTTAGGTTAGCTATGGCGGCACTGAGTGTCAATGAGATAAATAATGATGCCAGTGCAATGCAATATAAACGAAGATTGTAAACATTAATGGAAGGAGCAAATGCCGATACAATTCTTTGAAGAATCCATGGAAAGTCTGGGATAACGGCACCAATATATACCCATTTCAAGTCGGCTTTTTTTATAAAAGTTCTTGTAAAAAATCCACCGATTCCTAAATGTGCTAATGTGTTTGGCATATCTTATCGAAAGTTATTTATTGCTTCGCATTGTCACGAGCTATAAATATTTTTTGGTGTAATTAATTACTGGGAAGAAAAAAGTTTAGCCATTGATGGTCCAATCAATAAGCGCTTCAACGACTCTTTGTACTTCATTATCAAGTAATTCTGGAAACATTGGTATGGTCAAAATGTTTTTGTAAAGTTGTTCAGTATTTTGAAGTTCATTCTCACCTCTAATTCTTCCCTTGTAGGCAGGTTGCAAGTGGATTGGCAGAGGATAATGTAAAGCAGTTCCAATTTCACGGAATCTAAGAAATCTGGAAAGTTCCTCACGTTTTTCAGATTCGATTACATATAAATGATATGCGTGATAAGTATTTGAGATAATTGTCGGTGGTTTTAAATTTGAATTTTGGATTGTCATCGAATATCTTTTCGCAAT
The DNA here is from genome assembly GCA_964391015.1 of uncultured Ignavibacteriaceae bacterium. GTDB lineage: Bacteria > Bacteroidota > Ignavibacteria > Ignavibacteriales > Ignavibacteriaceae > XYD12-FULL-36-8. The sequence goes on along the minus strand of CAYMKU010000012.1, from coordinate 38,537 downwards.
TTCATTCCTTCGGGCATTATCCTTGTCAAGTTTTTGTAATTTTATTCTCAAAAACGCTGCTTGAAGTTCATCTAACCGTGAATTAACTCCGGGAACATCACTGATGTATCTTTCTTTCCAGCCGTATTGTCGAATAGCAAAAAGTTTTTCGAATATTTCAGATGAGTTGGTAACTATGGCTCCGCCATCCCCCAGTGCACCTAAATTCTTAGTAGGATAAAAGCTGAAAGCAGCTGCATCGCCAAAGGATCCGGTTTTTTTACCATTCACTTTGGCGCCATGTGCTTGTGCACAATCCTCTAATACTTTAATATTTCTTTCATGAGCTAATGATATAATTTCCTTTATTTTTGCTGGCTGCCCATAAATGTGTACAGGAATGATTGCCTTTGTTTTTGATGAAAAAAGCTTCTGAATTTTTTCTGGATCAATGCATCTTGTATCCTGTTCGATGTCTGCGAATACTGGTATAGCTCCAACCATTTCAATGGCGGCAACAGTTGCTACTGCAGAATGCGAAACAGTAATAACCTCATTACCAGGTTTAATACCAAGTCCTTTAAGTGCAATTGCAATTGCATCAGTTCCATTAGCAACACCAACACAATAATTAACTCCAATATATTCAGCGAATTCCTTTTCGAATGATGATACTTCATTTCCGAGAATGTACATCCCATTTTCTAATACAGATTCAGCGGCTTTTATGAATTTGCCTTTTTCTTCTTTAAAACCTAATCTGGGATTAGCTACAGGAATAAATTGTTCACTCATTGTCTGAATCGTTCCAATATTTATTGTGGAATTTTTCGTAGTAAGCGACGGTGAGTTGTATTCCATCCTTCAAAAAAGTTTTTGGTTCCCAACCAAGTTCTGTTTTGATCTTTCTAAAGTCGGCATAATAATCACCGATGTCTATTGATTTTCTATCTGCAGGAAAAGGAATCATTTCATACTTAGCATTTTTGGAAAATCTAATTAATAATTTAGCAGTCTCTTCTAAATTAATTGGGTCATCTGCACCCAAATTGAAAATCATTCCATTTACTTTATCAGACAATGCCGAGAGGAGGAGTGCATTCACTACATCATCCACATAATTAAAATCTCTTATTTGTTTTCCATCGCCAAAGACTAAAATTTTATTACCCGCAATCAAATTTTTTATCCAAATACCTAAAAACGTCTGCCTAGCATCTTTAACTCTCATTCTCGGCCCATAAGTATTTGTTAGACGAAGCACAACTGACCTAATATTGTAAACATTATTATAAACAAGATGATACCATTCACCAGCCATTTTGTTGATACCATTAATATCAACAGGGTGTAGCTGATGATTTTCATCAACAGGCAGATAATTAGGTTTACCATAAATTTGTCTTGTACTTGCAAATACTATTTTTATTCCAGTGTTATATCTTCGGCATGCTTCTAGTATAGATAGTTGTGCACGTGCATTAATTTCAAGATCAGCAAAAGGATTATTCATTGAGTCCAAATGACTTGTCTGTCCAGCAAGATTAAACAAATAATCCTGATCTTTGACTAAGTATTTCATCGAATGTTCGTCTCGAACATCAGAGATATTTAGCTTTAACTTGTCTCTTATTGTTTCAAGATTAAAAAGGTTACCGCCATATTCAGGAATTAAGCTATCGATGATCGTTACATTTGCTCCCAATTCAACAAGTTTAATTGCTAAGTTTGAACCAATAAAACCTGCTCCGCCGGTAATAAGAATATTTTGGCTCTTAAAATTTTCGAAGTTATACAAGAATCACCTAAATGATTATTAATTTTTAATCAGTTGCAATTTTATGAAGGTACTCACCATAACCACTCTTTTTTAGTGGTTTGCTTAAAGTCAATAAATTTTCTTTTGTAATAAATCCCATTCGAAAAGCTATTTCTTCAATACAGCCAATCTTTAGCCCCTGTCGTTGTTCAATTACTTGTATAAACTGACTTGCCTGTACTAGTGAATCAAATGTTCCTGTATCAAGCCAAGCTGTTCCACGACCAAGTACTGTCACCTTTAATTTTTGCATTTTCAGATAAACAAGATTCACATCAGTGATCTCATATTCACCTCGTTTAGATGGTCTCAATTCACGTGCAATCTTTACAACATTATTATCATAAAAATACAATCCAGGAACCGCATAATTAGATTTTGGTTTTTGCGGTTTTTCCTCAATCGATAATACATTGTAATCAGAATCGAAAGCGACAACACCATATCTTTCAGGATCTGAAACTTGATATGCAAATATTTTTGCTCCAACAGGATCTTTTGAGGTCTGAAGTTGCTGCTGTAATTCATTACCATAAAAAATGTTGTCTCCAAGTATCAATGCAACTTTGTCTGTACCAATAAAATCTTCACCTAATGTAAATGCCTGCGCTAATCCCTTGGGTTCAAATTGCTCTTTGTAACAGAACTTGCAGCCAAATTGATTGCCATTGCCAAGAAGTTTCTTAAACATCGGCAGGTCATTTGGTGTGGAGATAATAAGTATCTCACGTATGCTGGACATCATTAAAACCGACAACGGATAGTATATCATAGGCTTGTCGTATATGGGCATTAGTTGTTTACTTATTGCTTGAGTAATTGGATAAAGTCGTGTTCCAGAGCCACCAGCGAGAATAATTCCTTTCATCTAATTCCCTTAAATTGTAAATATCTTGTGATGCTAAAATATGAATTTTTATTTACTTTCATCCAGATGTCAAAAACCCACCAATACAAGATTAAATTTTAGTTCTAAAAAATTTAGTTGATATAAATAAAGGTTTGCTATTTCCAATTATTTTACTTAAAAAAAGTCAATTATTTCTTGAAAAAATCAAAACTTTTTGCCATCTTTGATTTAATTTCAAAATGATTATGGAAATCTGCAAAAATTACAGCGAGTGCATTAATTGTAATTATTTCGAGGAATGTGGAGAAAAAGCATCTATCGAAAAAGGCAGACTTGGGCCCGGACTTCCGATAATAACAGTATTTCTTCTCGTCTATTTAATCTCTTTAATCTTCTAATTTTTCTTCCATTTTTTTACGTTTTGTTGCCTGCACGATTTCATTATCTCTGCATACGCTAGAGATTACAATTACTATTAACTCATATTCTTGTTTTACAAGTAATAAAGTAAATAATAGAATTTTGCTATACTGCTCAATGTGAATCTTTTCGAGAAACAGTCACTTACAAAGTGTTATTTCAATGGCAGTTCAGTTGCTATCCATGGCATATCTCTTGATGAAGAGAAATTTAGATGGTTTAACAAATGAAAAAATAATGAAATACATATTGAGAGAAAGTTGATATGAGCGGTAAAGCAAAAATACTTATCGTTGAAGATGAAAACATTGTTGCAATGGATATTCGAAAAATGCTTCTGAATTTCGGTTATGAAATCACATCGATAATTAATTCAGGGGAAGAAGCAATCCTAGAAGTGAGAGAAAACAAACCGGATCTTATATTGATGGATATCGTATTAAAAGGAAAAATGTCCGGTATTGATGCTTCAAGAATTATCTCACAATACTTCGACATACCTATAATATACCTTACTGCTTTGTCAAGCGATGATTCTCTACTTGATGCTAAAAGTCGAGAATCATATGGATTCTTATATAAACCATTCAGTGCCAACGAGCTTAATATTGCTATAGAGATGGCGTTCATAAACAGAGGTTTCCCCGAGAACTGTTTCACCCCCAATAAATAAAGATTAGTATAAATTTCACAATATAGTTTTTACTATATCCCCTCCCAAGAAATTCTCCTCTAGCCTAATTACAATATGAAATTTGGTAGATAGTTTTTTTACCAAAATATTATTAATATCTTTTCAAAATAAATATTAGAATTGTTATAAACGTGTTTACTAACCGTACTAATGAGTTTCGGCAAAAAATACTTTTATTGCTATGAAAACCCTACAGAAAATATTCCTTTACCTTACGATACTCCTTGCTCTTCTACCTGAAAAAACATTTTCAATTGATGATAACAATGACTATGTAATCAAACAATTGAAAGTAAAAGATGGGCTTTCTCAGAGTTCAATTCTTGCCTTATTGCAAGATAGACGTGGATTTATGTGGTTTGGGACAGGCAGCGGTCTAAACAGATTTGATGGTTACACTTTTAAAGTTTATCTAAACAATCCATTAGACACATTGTCAATTTCGGATAATGGTGTCTCGGCGCTGTACGAGGATAGTGATGGTTACATTTGGGTGGGCACTACCGGAGGATATATAAATTGTTTTGATCGGAGAACTGATACATTCAAGCGATTTAAACTTGAGCTGATGTCCCAATCAATTGAAAGTGTACAAGATAATTATTATGAATATCCACTTTTGTACTCACGGAGTAGTGATGAGTCAATAACCACAATTTCTGAAGACAAATATGGAAATATATGGATTGGAACTTGGGGGAGAGGTATATATTTACTAAACAAGGATGATGGTTCAGTTCAGAATTTTTGCAATATTAAAATGGACCCTAACAGCTTAAGTTTTGACCGTGTAACTAAAATTATTTCTGATGACCAGGACAATATATGGATTGCCACATTTGGTGGAGGGCTGAATAAAGCTATATTTTCTTCAAATTCTAAAAATTCAGGTCAGTCCATATCTTTTCTACATTATCAAAGTAATTCAACAAATAAATTAAGTTTGAGTGACAACAAAATAACAGCACTCTTCTTTGATAAAAATGGATCATTGTGGATTGGTACGTATTCTGGAAGTCTGATCAAACTAGAAAATTTATCAAAAGATAACTCATTTGAGACTTCAAAATTTATTACTATCAAGTCTCTCGCGAATTATAGAGCTAATCAAAATACTAACTCAATTATGGCTGTAACGGAAGATGATTCGGGATTTCTGTGGATAGGAACCTTTGGAGATGGGCTTTATAGGTTAAATGTTCAAAGCAACTCTTTAATTAGCTTCATGCATAATAATCTTGATGAAAATACAATAGCTGACAATGACATTATTTCTCTTTGTAAAGATAGATCCGGTATTATTTGGGTTGGTACGCACCTTGGTGAAGGAATAAGCCGATTAGAAAGAAAAAATATCAAATTTGATATAGTCAAACCTAATCCTACGGCTGCTTCGAGTTTGAATGATGATGTTGTTTGGTCAATACTTAAAGATAAAGAAGAAATTTTGTGGATCGGAACATATCGTGGAGGATTAAATCGCTACGATGAGAAAAGAAAAATTTTTACATCTTATAAAAATATTTCTGGCAATTCCCATTCCATCAGTAATAATCATGTAAGGGCCATAGTTGAGGATAAGTCTGGAAATTTGTGGATTGGAACATACGCTGGCGGATTAAATAAATTTGATAGGCATACCGGTGTGTTTTACTCATTCATTCATTCAAGTTTTGATTCGACCAGTGTAGGTGGAAATCAGGTTCAAAAGATTTTTATTGACTCTAATTCAATAATGTGGATAGCTGTTTTTGGTGGTGGATTGAATGTAATGAGCTTGAATGAGCATCCCAGCTCCACTCCACATTTTATCAAATATAAATTTGATCCAAATGATTCTACAAGTATAAGCGATAACCGTGTTTATACAATTTATAAGGATAGACAAAATAATTTGTGGGTGGGTACATTTGGTGGAGGTTTGAACCGATTCGATAGAAATAATAAAAATTTTGAAAGATTTCGTAATGACCCAACCAATCCTTTTAGTTTGCAAAATGACAAGGTCTTATGTCTTTACGAAGATAGATCTGGGTCTTTTTGGATTGGGACATCTGGTAGTGGACTTATCAAATTTGATCGAGATAGGAAAAAATTTATAAGTTATAATAGTCAAGCAGATATACAAGCAGATGTAATATATGGGATACTTGAAGATGAACAGAAAAATCTCTGGTTGAGCACAAGTAATGGTATTTATAGATTTTCTTATGAAACAGGAAGCACCAGACATTATGATCTTCAAGATGGAGTACAGAGTCTTGAATTTAGCGGAGGAGCATATTTTAAAGCAGGTAATGGAGAAATGTTTTTTGGTGGCATTAATGGATTAAATCGTTTTTTTCCAAATCTTGTCCGAGACAATTCCTTCATTCCACCTGTGGTGATAACCGCGATTAAAGTTGCCAATCATTTCGTAAAGGGTGAAGTCGAAAAACTCATTCTAATGTATCATGAGAATTTTATATCATTCGAGTTTGCGGCTCTTGCTTATTCAGATCCATATGATAACTCATATAGTTATATGCTCGAAGGTTTTGATGAAAATTGGACAAGCACAGATGCTAAATATCGTATTGCAAGTTATACTAATCTTCCTCCAGGAGAGTATATATTTAAAGTCAAAGGAGCAAATCAAGATGGAATATGGAATCCAAATGAGGTTAAAATCTTTATTACGATAACTCCTCCATTCTGGCGAACTTGGTGGTTCATTGCTTTATCGGTAACTCTGATAAGTGCAGGTATATATTATATGGGTACTATGCGAGTAAGAAATGAATTGGCAATTGAAAAATTAAAGACAAAACTTGCTGCAGATCTTCATGATAATATAGGTTCGGGATTAACTGAGATATCAATTTTAAGTGAACTGGCTGATAAAGATGCAAGTTTAAATTCAAATTTTAATGTTCAAAGTAAATTAAAAAACATTAGTGAAGTAGCAAGGCAGCTAATTGATAATATGAGTGATATTGTTTGGTTTGTCAATCCCAAGCGAGATTCACTTCGTGATCTTTTAGTAAGATTAAAAGATTCTTACAGCGATCTTCTTCATTCTCTTGGAATATCATTTAAAATTATTAATCTCGACAAATTAAATGAACTGCGACTACCGATGGATTACAGACAAAATCTCTACTTAATCTTTAAAGAAGGAATTAATAACGCAATAAAACACAGCAATTGTAAAAAGATAATCTTGGGAGTAAACGTTAGGAATAATATTATAGAGTTGACATTATGTGATGATGGAATTGGACTTGAAGTTGAAAATTTAAAATATGGAAATGGTATTAGGAATATGGAGTCCCGTTCAAAATTATTAGGTGGCAAATTAAAACTAAATTCAGTCATGGGGAAGGGGACAACTATTATATTCATTGGAAAAATAAAAAGCCCGAGTATTTTTAATAGAAATTTTCAATCTAATTAAAAAGTTAATGATATGATTAACGTTGCTATAATTGAGGATAATAAAACCATTCGAGAAGGACTTTCATCTTTAGTGAATGGAACTGAAGGATTTAACTGTAAAGGATCTTACCCAGATTGTGAATCGTTTCTGACCGACCTTGAATCACTAAGAGTTGATGTTGTATTGATGGATATAGGTTTACCTGGTATGAATGGGATAGAGGGTGTTAAAAAAGCAAAACAAATCAATCCTGATATTAATATTTTAATGTTGACAATTTATGAAGAAAGTGAAATTGTTTATGATGCACTTTGTGCCGGTGCATATGGGTATCTTGTAAAAAAAACTCCGCCTGCACGACTTTTAGATGCAATAAAAGAAGTTTACGAGGGTGGCTCTCCTATGAGCTCTAGAATTGCGCGCCAGGTTATTACTTCATTTCAGAATTACAAAGATGGAAATGTAGTAGAGTCGCAGTATAATCTTGGCAATAGAGAAAAAGAAGTCTTGCACAGTTTAGCAAATGGGAGCAACTATCAGGAAATTGCAGATGAACTTTTCATTAGTGTAGATACTGTACGCCACCACATTAGGAATATCTACAAAAAACTTCAAGTACACTCGCAATCAGAAGCGGTAGCAAAGGCAATAAGAAAAAAGCTCATTTGATCTTAAACATATTTAACCCGCATGATTGTGTCTGATTATCCAATCGAATAAAAATAATTATTTCAAAACCGCATATCTATGTAGTTGACTGCAAATTAAAATAATTTTATTTAACCTTTGGAATAAGTTCAAGTTTTAATGCTGTCGAAAAATTAAAACCGGAGGTCAAAATGAGTAACTTGCTAAGATATAAAGAACTTGAGAACCCTCTTAATGATCTTATTTCTGATGATATCTATGATTTATTGAACAGTAGAGGGTTCATAAATCAAAATGCTGCTAGAGATCATTTTATAAGAAAAAGATTTAAATCAATGAGAGCAACACGAATTAGTGCGAGCGATGCAATTGATGAGCTTAGGAAAGATTACCCCTATTTGCAGTTTGAAACTATTAGACAAATTGTTTACAATCCAGGAAAGTGAAGTTATTTCGGAATACCCTCCTTTTAATGGCTCATCCTTGTTGTCAGTTTGATGAGTATCAGCAGCCCGCACGATATGAAAAAATTGACAGAGGATGAGTTATTTACTTTACGATTTATTTCAATCTGAAACAGACTTTAAGAATAAAAATGGTATGGATGTTGAGCCATCTAGCTTGAGTGGGATTGTTAATTTTTTAATTCTGATATGTATTGTAAGATATATTTGAAACTGAGATGAAATGTTGATGTTAAATGCTTTAGGAGATGGTAGAAATGGAATATTTAGTAATATTTGCGTGTATAATTTTCCTGCTGGTTCTGTTTCGGTCTATTGTTGTTGATAAACACAAAGATGTTGAACAGTTTTGAGAAATTTCCTATCGAGGGTTCTATAATGTAACTTAATATTTTAGTAAATAGAAATGAAAACAAATGTGCCTTTACATTTTTGTAAAGGCACATTCATATTTAGATTACTTTATTCTTTTAAATTCTATCCTTCGGTTTTTTCGTTTATTTTCTGGAGAATCATTTGGTACGAGTGGAACATCTGGACCATAGCCCTTAGCTACTATTCTGGAGGGATCAATTCCTCTTTCAATTAACCAATCACGAACCGAATCTGCTCGTCTTTGTGAAAGTTTTGTATTAGATTTTTTACTCCCTGCATTATCAGTATGTCCGCTAATCTCAACTTGAATATCAGAATATGTCGTTAATGTTTTAAGTGCGGTTCTAAGGATTCGTGAAGATTCAGGTGTTATTTCGGCTTTTCCAGATTCAAAGTTTACACCTTCTAAAACAATTGGGACTCCAATTTTCACAACATCATCTTCAGGATCAAGAGGATTTGTTCCTCTAGTCAATTCAGTTAAATCATCAATAGTTCCACCGTCCGTATCTTTTTTCAATGGATCAGTTTTATATTTTAGTATTTCTTCACCATCATATAATCCATCACTGTCTGTATCAATCTTAAGAAGGTCGGTTTTATATTTAGAAACTTCATCTCCATCGTTTAATCCATCTCCGTCAGTATCTGCTTTGTTCGGATCAGATTTATATTTAACATTTTCTTCATTATCATTCAATCCATCTTGGTCGCTGTCGGCTTTAGTAGGATTTGTTTTATAGAGATTAACTTCAGCACCATCATTCAAACCATCGCCATCTGTATCGGCAAGAATCGGGCTTGTTTTATATTTATTTGTTTCTTCCCCATCTTTTAGACCATCACCATCAGTATCGGCATTTAATGGGTTAGAATTATATGTATTTACTTCATCACCATCGTTTAATCCATCCGCATCCGTATCAGGATTTTCAGGGTCTGTACCAATTTCTTTTTCTAGTTTCTTTATTAGGCCATCTAAGTCTTTATCAGAGTTTCCGCTACCACCAACGAAAGTTAATCCTAATCCTGCATCGAAATAACCATCATTAGTTGTGGATACACCAGGATAAACATCTAGATTATTGTAGTAATTCAGATTGTCTGTGAATGCAAATGTGTACCCACCACTTAAATCCAGCAAGAAATTATCCGTTAATCTTATTTCTAATCCACCGCCGATTGGAGTAAAAGGGCTCCATTCAGAAACTTTTAAATCTGTTATGTTGGGTGAAACTGATTTAGGAAGTGTTTTTATATTGTAGTGTAATACACCAATCCCAGCGTAACCATAGGGATTAAAGGACTTAAAATTGAAAGGACTCAGAATAAATTTCAAATCTAATGGAATAAGCTCTGCTTTATATTCGGCATTAGTAAAATCAACGCCTGATAAAGACCCATATCCAACTCCAATTTCTGATTCAATAAACTGTTTAATCAATTCAACTTTAAGAAACGCTCTTCCGAGATATGAAAATTTGAAATCAGCCGAAGACACCTTTAATTCTTTTTCAAATTCTGTGTCAGGTAAAAGACCATGGAATTGCACGCCAATTTTTGTACTGTAATCGTTAAACTGAGGATAGGAAGTATTGGAAAGAAATAATACAACCATAACGGGTATGAACATTCCAACAATAGCTGTCCTTTTAAACATCGGTTTTTCCTTTTAATATTTGGCAAAAAAAAGTGTCTCTGCTTTTCAGCAGAGACACATAAATTAATCAGAACAGAATTACTTTGTTCTCTTGAACTCGATTCTTCTATTCTTTCTCTTATTATCTGGTGAATCGTTTGGAGCTATTGGTTGGTCTGGTCCATAACCTTTAGTGGTGATTCTCTTAGCATCAACACCTTTACCAACTAACCATGCTTTTACAGAATCTGCTCTTTTCTGTGATAATTTTACGTTGGATGATTTTTTACCAACATTGTCTGTATGACCACTAATCTCTACATCAATCTCAGGATAGATGTTCATTGTCTTCAATGATTTTTCGAGTATTATTGCAGACTCAGGAGTAATGTCAGCTTTGCCAGTTTCGAAAGTAACTCCTTCAAGAATCATAGGAACACCAACTTTAACAACATCATCATCAGCTTTTAATGGATCGGTACCTCTCTTTACTTCAACTCCATCATCAATTGTACCACCGTCAGTATCTTTCTTTAACGGATCAGTCTTGAAGTTGTTGACTTCTTCGCCATCTTTCAATCCATCGCCATCGCTATCAACTTTTAATGGATCGGTTTTGTATTTACTTACTTCTTCGCCGTCTTTCAATCCATCGCCGTCAGTATCAGCTTTTAATGGATCGGTTTTGTATTTCATGATTTCGTCACTGTCTTTTAATCCATCACCGTCAGTATCTGCTTTTAATGGATCTGTCTTGTATTGCATTAACTCATCTTTATCATTCAATCCATCGCCGTCAGTATCTGCTTTTAGAGGATCAGTCTTGTACTTATTAACTTCATCACCATCATTTAATCCATCGCCATCTGTATCAGCTTTTAGAGGATCAGTCTTGTATTTATTCACTTCTTCGCCATCTTTTAATCCATCACCATCAGTATCAGCATTTTTAGGATCTGTACCGAGTAGTTTTTCTTCTTTCTTCATTAGTCCATCCATATCATCATCAGAAGTGCCTCTTTCACCTTGGAATGTGAGTCCTAAACCAAGTCCGGCATATGCATCTTTTGGAGTTTCAGGATATGCAAAGAAATTTAGATTCTCTGTGAAGGAATAAGTAAAGTTGGCTTGAATTTCAAGCAAAACAGATTCAGAAAGTTTTACTTTAGTTCCTAAGCCAACTGGAACGATTGCTGTCCATCCCTCTTCTTCCAATTTTTCAGTTGGAGCGGGATTTAAATAGTTGTAAGCGGGAGATTTGTCTTTTACTGAATAATGTAATCCGCCACCACCTATAAAAACATATGGATTCCATTTTTCGGTTTCTTTAAGACTAATTAAGAACCTAAAGTCAATAGGAATAATGTCTGTTGTATATTTACTGTTTGTTAACTTCCAATTGTCTAAGTTATCTTTACCTGAATAGCGACCATAACCTGCACCTAATTCACCCTGAATACTTTTAGTGATGTCAAATCTGAAGAAACCTCTACCGAGGAATGAGAATTCAAATGATTCGGACATTCCTTTTTCAAGATAGAACTCATCAAATGGTAATAAACCATTGAATTGCAAACCGACTTTCAATCCCTCTGCATTTAACTGGCCATAAGAAGGCATGTAAAAGGCAGAAAGTAAAAATACGATTGCAACAGCAACAAAGATTTTTTTCATTTTATGTACCTCTATAATTGTGAATGATATTTATTAAGTCTACAGATATTAACTCTATTTTTTTAGTAAATCGCGAATTTCAGTAAGAAGAACTTCCTGCTTAGTTGGTGCTGGTGGAGACGCAGGTTTCTCCTCCTCTTTCTTTTTCATTTTATTTATTGTTTTTATCACTATAAATATAATAAAAGCAATGATAAGAAAATCAATAATGGTATTTAAAAACAATCCATAGTTAATCTTAACAGCTTCAGTTGTTTCGGTTGCATCCTTAACGGTTATTGCAAGTTTCGAAAAATCAACACCGCCAAGTGCAACACCAATAGGTGGCATAACTACATCCGATACGAATGAACTTACAATTTTTCCGAATGCACCTCCAATGATAATACCTACTGCCATGTCAATGACATTCCCCTTAACAGCAAATTCCTTGAATTCTTTTATTAACGACATGCATGAACTCCTTTCATGAAATTGTTAAAATAATGAATAAGTTATTCCGAATTGTAGAGCCTCTTTTAATTGAGTTTTAAGAGATTGCTTCTTCTCATAAATTAAAAGAACGTTCAAGTTTGTATTAAAATACTTACTGATTTGTGCGGTGATAAGATTATCCCATCGAACATCCCAAACATCTAATTCATTAAAACGAGAGAAGAGTCTCAGTTTGCTTCCGTATGCAACATTTTCTTCGACATTAAATAATACTTCAGTTACTGATTCGATACCTGTGTCAAGTTTAAATTTTTCAATTGTTGTAGTTTTAGGATCATCAGAATAACCAGGGAATTTATTTGTTACTGTTTCTTGAAAACCGATACCAAGTCTTGTTGTAACATTTGGGATCTTATTATAGAGAAATCCTATGCTTTGAGTGATGTAACCGGGATCAAAAAATTGAGATGTTTGGAATGAGGGAACAACCTTATAGTCGAATCCCTTAGATATTACGGTTCTTACAGTGTTACTAAAATATGGATCTAATGCCCAACCAAAAGAATATGATAAAATGTTTTCAAGAAAAAATTCATTATCATTAGTTCTGAATTCATCTTGACCAAGTTTTGTCCTACCGAAAGCAAGTTTCAATCCATTATTAAACGTCCATGGAGAATCAATGTACTTTGCACCGAAGTTTCCTAACAAAGCAAAAGCGAGTGCATTGTCGCCTCCTTGTGTCCAATTGTTTAGTGAGATTTGACTTATATTTAAGCCGGCAACTCCAGAATAATTCCAATTAGATTTTATGTGAAGATCGTTTTGGGAAAAAGAAGGACTTCCTACGAAAAGAATCAAACTTATAATTAGTTTTTTCATTCCAAGAACTGCTCCTTATTTTTTATTGATGTTGTTTAGTGGTATCTAATTTCGTAATAAGGTAAAAATTCCACTTTTAAATTGTTGTAAGAGAAATAAATACCTTAAAAATGTTAACCAAATATTGCAAAAACCTCAAATTCTATAGTTTAGGGATTTATTACTGCCCTAATTTAAGGCATTAAAAGGAAAGAAAAAAGGAAATTGTAGCAATTTCGTTGTTTTTAGGGGGTGAGGTTTTTTAAGAAATACAGTTTTTAACGGTATCCAAAAGTTGAAAATTAAGTGATTACTTTCTTGAATTTACATGTGTTTTTATGGAGGTCTATATTTAATGGTAGTTTTGTCACAATATTTACTGAATTTAACGATTTAATTGATAGATTGATTGGCAATCCATTTGATACTCCAAACACGTAAAATGAGTCCAAGTTTGATGAAGGATAATTTTGTGTAGGATAAAAATATCCAAATTGATTAACGAAATGACTGAGAGCATTTGAACAATAATTTTTTAATTCCCAAGCAATCACCGTTCTGTCCAGATTCAGATTTTGAGGATATCTCATCTGGAACATTTCTTATTAGAGACGGGGTGATTTTTAATTGTAATCAAAAGTTTGCCTATTTGCTTGGTTATCAATCGGAGCAAATAATAAATAAAAAAACAATAGCAGAATTTGTTTTTTTTGAAGATCAAAACAAATTAGAGAATAAGCTTGCCGAACTAAACTCATCCCAAACTAGTGCCGTACAATTAAACCTACGAATCATTAAGAATGATAAATCACTGGAAAATGTTGAAATGAATTTTTCCAAAACAGTAAGCGATGAGAAACCTGCTATTCTTGGAACGATTATAAAACATCATGGCTCTCATCCGGCTACTCTGCCTAATAGCATACTGAGCCAGATTGTTAGCAGCAGCATTGACAGCATTATTGTAACAAACTTGGAACGTGAGATTATTTTTGTAAATGATTCGTTAATTCAGTTATTAGGTTTTTCTTCTGCTAATTTATTAGGGAAATCCATCGGTTCATTGTTTGAAGATTGTTATAAGCAATCAAAGTCATTTAACAATTTAATGCATTCATATGAACATGGATGGAGATGTGAGCTGGTTTATCCAAAAAAAAATGGAAATTCTTTGTTAATTGAAATTCAAAATTCAATTCTCACGGATCAGGATAATTCTCCAATAGCTGAACTTTTTACGCTCAGAGACATTTCTGCAAAAGATAGTGAAATGGGAGAGTTAAGAAGGGATGCTTATAAGTATAAAAATTTGTTTGAGAAAATGAATGATGCATATGCTTTTATCAAGATTATAAATGATGATCAAACTAATACTAGTGATTTGATTTTGTTAGAGGCAAACAAAGCATTTGAAAAATTAATGCGGATCTCCGATAAAAAAGTTATTGGGAAATCTGTTTTTATTGATTTTCGAATTTCAGAAAGCATCGAACCAAATCCTATTCCTTTAATTATTGATGTGGCGATGACCGGTACCGAAATAAGGTTTGAAGTTATTGCCAAAAAAATAAACCGATGGTTTTCAATTTCGGCTTACTCTCCGGAAAAAGGATTTGTTTTTCTAATTATTCATGATTTTACAGATTCAAAAAATGCACAAGAAGAAATTCAACAATCTAAGCAAATAATGCTTCGTACTATTCTTGACAACATTCCTCAAAGAGTTTTCTGGAAGGATAAAAACTCTAATTTTTTGGGTTGTAATATTACCTTTGCAAAGGACATAGGTATTGAAGATCCATCAGAAATCGTTGGTAAAAATGAGTACGATTTTACTTTACCTGAAGAAGCTTCTAATTTTATAAATTCTGATAAATATGTTTTAAGAACAGGTAATTCAATTTACACCTCCGACTATGACCAATATGTTCCAGCAAGAAAAAACAGAATTACTGTACGTTTGAATAAGCTGCCATTAAAAAACGAAAATCATCAAGTAGTTGGTGTTATAGGAACTTATGAAGACATATCAGAACAAAGGGCTGCTGAGGAAAATTTGAGAAAACTTTCTCAAGCTGTTGAACAGAGCCCAGCTTCAATCATGATAACAGATACACATGGCAACATTGAATATGTGAATCAAAAGTTTATTGAAGTTACAGGTTATTCGTTTCAAGAAGTTGTTGGTAAAAACCCAAGAATTTTGAAATCTGGTGAATTTAAAGATGAGAGTTACAAAGCAATGTGGCAAACTATTTCATCTGGCAAAGAATGGAACGGTGAATTCCATAATAGAAAGAAAAATGGCGAACTGTATTGGGAAAGTGCATCGATATCTCCAATCAAAAATACTAATGGCGTTATTACTCATTATTTGGCTGTAAAAGAGGATATAACCGAGCGTAAGCAGGTAGAAGAAGCAATTCAAGAAAGTGAAAAATTGCTTAGAGAAACGCAGGCAATAGCCAAATTAGGAAGTTATGTCCTCGATATTCCTAAAGGTACTTGGCAGAGTTCAAAAATTCTTGATGACATCTTTGGGATCGACGAAAAATATACTCGTTCAGTAGAAGGATGGGTTTCATTAATACATCCAGAGTGGCGTGAAACGATGGCGAACCACTTTTCGAATCATGTTTTGCTGCAACATAACCGATTTGACAAAGAATATAAAATCGTTCGCAGGACCGATGGAGAAGAACGCTGGGTACATGGTTTGGGTGAACTGGAATTCGATTCTAAAAATCAACCGGTTAAAATGATCGGAACGATTAGAGATATCACCGAGAGTAAACTTGCCGAAGAAGCGATTAAAGATTCTTTTTCATTGCTTGAAGGAACTCTTGAATCCACTGTTGATGGAATTTTAGTTGTTGATCAAAATGGAAAGATTCAGCGGTTCAATAACAAATTTGTAGATATGTGGAAAATACCTGAATCAATTATTCAAACTAGAAGTGATGCAGCTTCGTTAAACTTCGTACTAAGTCAACTAAAGTATCCAGATCAATTCCTGAACAAAGTAAAAGAATTATATAAAGATACAATGGCCGAGAGTATTGATCTGTTAGAATTTACAGATGGAAGAATTTTTGAACGCTACTCACGCCCTCAATTAATCGGAAATAAAGCGGTTGGAAGGGTATGGAGTTTTCGCGATATAACAAATAGAAAAATTGCTGAGGAAGCTTTAATTGAATCTGAAAAAAAATTCAGAACATTGTTTGAAACTTCGATTGAAGGAATTCTTGCTTCAGATTCTAATGAAAAAATTGTTCTGGTTAATCCTCGAATGTCCGAGATGACAAGTTATACTGGTGATGAATTAATGAACATGAATTTTGGAATGCTTCTTCCACCAGAGGAAATGGAAAACCATTTGGTTAAAATGGAAGAAAGAATAAAAGGAAAATCAGATATCTATAAAAGGAAACTTATCAGAAAAGACGGTTCCACTGTCTGGGTTCTGATTTCGGCAAGCCCATTGGTTGATAAAGAAGGGAAATATCATGGTTCCTTCGGTATGTTTACGGATATTACCGAACAGAAGCTTGCAGAGGAAGAATTAAGAGTTGCAAAAGAGAAAGCGGAAGAAATCAATCGGCTAAAATCCATTTTTTTAACAAACATAAGTCATGAACTCAGAACTCCGCTTATCGGTATTCTTGGGTATGCAGAAACATTGTACAACGAAATCGATAATTCTGATTTCAAAGATATGGCATACACTCTTCTTAAGAGTGGAATAAGATTAAAGGAAACGATTAATCTAATTCTTGATCTATCACATATAGAAGCAGATAGATTGACAGTTAAGTTATCACGTCAGAATTTAAATAAGGCAGTCCGCGAAAAACTAAAGCAATTTCATCTTGTTGCTAAAGAGAAGGGAATAAGATTAGCAATAGTTCATGGAGAAGAGGATCTCGAAATAAATGCTGATGAAAGAATGCTATCACAAGTTATAGAACATTTATTAGCAAATGCTATCAAATATACCAGTAATGGAGAGGTAACCATTTCAATTTCCGAAATAGTTGAGAAACAAAAGCTTTGGGCCGAGTTGAAGGTAAGAGATACCGGTGTCGGAATTTCAGAACAAAATTCCAGATTAATATTTGAACCTTTCAGACAAGCAAGCGAAGGTCTTTCCAGAGCATTCGAAGGTTTAGGGCTTGGACTAACTGTCGCCAAAAAATTTATCGAATTAATGGGAGGTGAAATTTCAGTTGATAGTACGTTGGGCAGAGGATCCGAATTTACAGTAAGGTTTCCATTATATACCGCAGATTATATAACCCAATCCAAAATGACTTCTGAAAAGATCCTGCCGAATAAAGAACCTAAATCCAATTTCAAATTTGCTTCAGAGGTTTTGCTTATTGAAGATGATAAGCCCACTGCCGACATAATTAGATTTTACTTGAGTGAAACTTGCCAAACCGATTGGGCACCTAACGGTAGTATTGCTATTGCTATGGCAGGGAAGAAAAAATATGCAGCGATATTAGCTGATATTAATTTGGGGTCTGGCTTAAATGGAATTGAAGCAATCAACAAGATAAAAGAAATTAACAGTTTTAAAGATGTACCAATAATTGCGGTTACAGCGTATGCTCTGTATGGAGACAGGGAGAAATTTCTTTCACAAGGATGTACCCATTACATTTCTAAACCGTTTGCAAAAGATGATATAGTTAATTTGGTAGAGTCTGTTCTAAAATCTTAAACCAAATTTAACTGTAGCGTACTCTTCATAACCTCCTCTGATATTCATTAATGTTTCTTAGTTATTCATTTTTTAATTTTGCTGAGAAATATTGAGAATATCATATGAAAAGATTTATTACATATTGTAGCTTCATATCCATTATATTCCTAACAGTTCGTGATTCTTATTCTCAATCTTGGATTCGCATAAATCAATTGGGATATTTACCAAAAGAAATTAAAGTGGGGGTATTAATTTCTAAAAGCAAGTTCATTCCAAAGGATTTCACCATTCACAATGTTCTAGATGACAAAATTGTTTTCACTTCTGATAAAATTTATTCGTACGGTTCTTATGGTGCATTTAGTTCTACATTCAGATTAAACTTTTCAGAGTTTGAAAAGGAGGGAGCATATTATATAAAAATTGATTCTATACAATCACCCGGCTTTCAAATTAGGAATGATATTTATAATTGCTCGGCAGACTTTTTATTAAGATACATGCGACAGCAGAGATGTGGATATAATCCTATTCTAAAAGATTCATGTCACACAACCGATGGCTTTATTATCTATCATCCGTATTTAGATTCAACTCACATTGATGTAATAGGCGGCTGGCATGATGCCTCAGATTATTTGCAATATGTTACAACTTCTGCGAATGCTATTTTTCAAATGCTGTTCGCTTATCAAAAAAATTCGCAATCATTTCTCGATAAATTTGATAGTAATGGTTCTCAATATCCAAATGGAATTCCTGATATACTTGATGAAGCGAAGTGGGGTCTTGATTGGTTGATCAAGATGAATCCCAATAAAGATGTCATGTTCAATCAAATTGCTGATGATCGAGATCATCGTGGATTCAGGCTTCCAAATGAGGATACTATTTCATATGGTAAAAAATTGGAAAGGCCAGTCTATTTCTGTACAGGTGAACCTCAGGGTGTATTCAAATATAAAAACCAAAGTAATGGGATTGCTTCAACTGCTGGTAAATTTGCTTCTGCATTTGCACTTGGTGCAGAAATATTTGAGAAATTTTTCCCCGATTATTCGAACTTGCTGAGACAAAAATCAATTGAAGCATATGAATATGGAAAAAGATTTCCTGGAGTTTGTCAAACAGCACCATGCTTGTCACCTTATTACTATGAAGAAGAAAACTGGACTGATGATATGCAACTTGCTGCCTCAGTTTTGTATTTGTTGACAAAGAACAAAGATTTTTTAGACGATGCCATATTCTATGGAAAACAGGAGCATGTTACACCATGGATGGGAGCTGATACAGCAAAACACTATCAATGGTATCCCTTTATTAATCTTGGACACTATTATCTCGCTGCTTCAGTAAGCAATGTTGAACAAAAGAAATTTAAAGAATTTTTAAGAGAAGGAATTGAAAAAGTTTATCAACGTGGAAAAACCAATCCATTTCTTTTTGGCATTCCATTTATTTGGTGTTCAAATAATCTTGTTGCGGCAATTTTAACCCAGTGTCATCTTTATCAAGAATTAACAGGAGACAATTCATATTCTGAAATGGAAGCGGGCTTGCGAGATTGGTTGTTTGGTTGCAATCCTTGGGGAACAAGTATGATTATAGGTTTGCCAGAGAATAGAGACTATCCAGATGATCCGCATTCGGCATTCACACATTTGAAGAAAATTCAGATTGATGGAGGTTTAGTGGATGGTCCAGTTTATACTTCAATTTATAAACGACTTATTGGAATAAAACTTTACAACGAAGACGAATATACACCGTTTCAATCTGACATTTCTATTTATCACGATGATTATGGGGACTATTCGACAAACGAACCGACAATGGATGGTACAGCAAGTTTAACATATTATCTTTCTGCACTTCAAAAAATTAGTTCGGATCAATCTAAGAGAGAAAAGGTAAACGTCAATCATGGAGCAATTATCAGAACAGATTCTTCTCAGAAACGAATAAATCTTGTGTTTACTGGACACGAGTTCGCCGATGGATACGAAACAGTAAACAAAGTACTAAATAAACATAAAATCCATGCATCATTCTTCTTTACTGGAGATTTCTATAGAAATACGGATCATAGATATATCATCGAAAATCTTATTAAGAATGGGCATTATTTAGGTGCTCATTCTGATAAGCACATCTTATATGCTTCTTGGGGAAATCGAGATTCAACTTTGATTAGTAAAGACGATTTTATTGAAGATGTTAGAATAAATTATCAGGAAATGAATAAGTTTGGTGTGACTGCGGATATGGCGAAGTTTTATCTTCCTCCATTTGAATGGTACAACCAGCAAATTAGCGATTGGTGCAAAGAGTTGGGGCTGGTGTTAGTTTGTAACTCAACCGGAATCAACTCGAATCAAGATTGGACTTACCCTGACTTGGGTAAACAATATTTTAGCAGTCAAAAAATAGTCGAGAATATTTTTAATTATGAATCAGATCAGCCACAAGGATTG
This sequence comes from uncultured Ignavibacteriaceae bacterium, assembly GCA_964391015.1. Lineage (GTDB taxonomy): Bacteria > Bacteroidota > Ignavibacteria > Ignavibacteriales > Ignavibacteriaceae > XYD12-FULL-36-8. The sequence continues at coordinate 18,070 of CAYMKU010000012.1, read as the reverse complement.
AATGGCTTTATTTTATTAATGCATTTGGGAACTGATGACAAACGTACAGACAAACTTTATGATCATCTGGATGAAATAATTACGGAATTACTAAGAAGGGGATATGCTTTTACTTTATTAACTGAGTCTATTTGATAGAAGCAACTTCAAGTTTAATCGGAAGAAATGCAAATTTCATTTTGCATGCAATAAGTGTCGAAATGACCTTTATCAAATAATAGAATGAGGATTTCAGCTGATTAAATTTTCAGCGAAGCTGTGTCGCCGTATTTCTCTGCTTTTTATTACTGAAATGTTTGATTTGACACATATTACAGGAACATCAGCTTGGCGCATAATTTTATCAGTAATGTTTCCCATGACCATGTGTGAAAGATTCGTCCAACCATGACTTGCAATAACAATCACATCGATGTCATTCTGTCTCGCATAATTTAGGATTTCCTTATGAGGGACGCCTTCAACCAAAACTTCAGTAATATCAATTTCTGAATGTGGAAGTTCAAACTTGAATTTTCGAAGTTCTTCTTTTGCATTCTCTAACCTGATTTTGTGAATAAATTCAACATCTGAAATTCTGGCCTCTTGTTCCTTATAGTAAACCGGATCAATAACATGTATCAGGTGAAGATGTGCTCCTTTATTTTTAGCAAGACAATGTGCAAGCTCGAATACTTGATAAGAGCTTGTACTAAAATCAATTGGGACTAAAATATTTTTAACCTGTACCATTTGTTCCCTTTACTTTATTTGTTCGATGTTAAATGCTAACATTTTCAATTTATAAGAATTAAATATTAAGGCAATGCTTTTTAAAATACATTTGTTTGAACGCACTTAATTTTATTACTGAGTTTTGATTATATATCACTAACTCGAAATATTATAAACTACGTTTTATAACCTGATCTGTGGAAAAATATATTTTGCGTTATCTGTTAATTTGGACGAACCAAGTCATAGCATTCTTGTGATAAATCAACGATAATCGTGCCATAAAATGAGATATGGTTGTTTAAAATGGCTTCGGTCTTTGCCAGCAGAACATATAATCAGAACAAAGTTATTTTTCGGATTAGCTGATCTTGGATTTTAGTGAATCAGGTAATTGATGTGTTAAATAAAAATCAGACTTTTTCGCACAAGGGATCCGGCTATTAGGGGAGCATATATTTTGAATTTAATCAAAATTATGCTTTAATATCTAATTCTTTCATCTTCCGATACAGAGTAGACAAGCCGACTTTCAGAACATCTGCGGTCTTTTCTTTATCAAAATCGTTGGATTCTAAAGTTCTTAAAATGTAGTTTCTTTCGAAGTTTTTGACCGATTCTTCAAGAGAACCTGAAGTGAAATCATTTGTAGTAAGATCAGTAGGGCGGAATGTAGTCGGTAAATCTTTTATAGTAATAAAGTCTAGTTTGGAAAAAATTACAGCCCTCTCAATAACGTTTTCAAGTTCTCGAACTTCACCTTTCCAATCATAATTTATTAAAGCTCTCAGCGCCTCGTTTTCAATTCCTTTAACATTTTTGTTCATTTCAGTACGATACTTGTTTAGGAAGTGATCTGCAAGAACAGGAATATCTTCCTCTCTTTCTTTAAGTGATGGGAGATTGATTTCAATTACGTTTAGACGGTAAAACAAATCTTCCCTAAATTTTCCGTTTTTTATCTCTTGTTTGAGGTCCCGATTTGTAGATGCAATGAATCTGATGTTAACAGATATTGGTGAAGTTGATCCCACGGGAGTGAATTCTCTTTCTTGTAAAACTCTTAAAAATTTTACTTGAAGGTTTAAAGGAAGTTCGCTTACTTCGTCAAGAAATATTGTTCCACCATCAGCTGCTTTGAAAAAACCTTCCTTGTCTGATATGGCTCCCGTAAATGCGCCGCGTTTGTGTCCAAACAATTCGCTCTCAATTAGGTTTTCTGAAATGGCTCCGCAATTTACTGGTATAAATGCTTTATTTTTTCTTTTACTCTTAAAGTGAAGTGCACGTGCAACTAATTCTTTTCCAGTTCCGCTTTTTCCAGTTATAAGTACAGTACTGTCTGTTTCTGCCACAGTGTCAATCATTTCGTAAATGTTTTTAATAAGTGGACTTTTGCCTACAATGTTTTCGTAGTCATACGTTCGCTGAATTTCCTTTTTGAGAATTCTATTTTCCAGCAATAAGTACTTCATCTCAAGTAATTTTTTGATCTTAATCAGAATTTCATCAAACTCGATAGGTTTCAGAATGTAATCACTCGCACCATTTCTTAATGCAGCAATTGCTGTATCTAATGAGCCATACGCTGTTATAATTATTATTGAAGTCTGTATGTTCAATTTTTGAATTTCTTCTACAAGTTGAATCCCTTTCATGCCTGGCATTTCAAGATCGGTAATGACTATATCGAAACTGCTTTCAATAATCTTATCATATGCAATCTTGCCATTTTCTGCTTCTTCAACTAAATATCCCTCCTTTTTAAATACAAATGATAAAGACTCACGAATTATTTCTTCATCATCTACAACCAATATTTTATATGCCATAAATCAGTTTCTTACTTTATTTGTGAATTGGAAGCTCTATTGTGAAAATTGTTCCTTGTCCCCGAACACTTGATACTTTTATATCACCTTGGAAACTTTTAATAATTCCATAACTGACCCAAAGTCCTAATCCGGTTCCTCTTCCTTCTTTCTTTGTAGTGAAGAAAGGTTCAAATATTTTAGGGATATTTTCATCCGAGATACCGGTTCCATTATCAGTAAATGTTATGATGACTTCATCGTTATCAAATAATTCGGATTTAATTATTATTTTTTTGTCTTTTTTTGGTGACTCTAAAATTGCATCAGCAGCATTAAGCAAAATATTTACAAACACTTGCTGAATTTGATCGGCGACCAAATGTAAAAGCGGGATGTTCGCATTCAAATCCAATTCAAACTGAATATCCTTTGCTTTAACACCCACTTTGGTTATCTCAACAGCTTCAGATATGTTTTTATTTATATCCGTAAGCTGTAATTCGAAATTTGAAGGACGTGAGAAATCTACCAAATCGCGAATTATTTTAGAAATTCTGTTCACTTGATTCTTCACAAGTTCAAGTTTTTCTTTTACCAACTCATCAGTTGTATATCTTTGTGCAACTTGAACAATTGCTGATATAGAAGCTAAAGGATTTCCAACTTCATGTGCAATGCCTGCAGCTAACGTTCCGATGCTTTCCATTTTTTGAGTATGAATAAGCTGCTTTTCAAGAGTTTTCTTTTCGCTTAAATCACGATGAATCCCGAAATAGCCGGTTACCTTTTGGTCATTGTCGAGAATAGGAGAGATCAAAAGTTGTGTAAAGAAAGGCTCACCATTTTTCTTTTTATTTTCTACGTCACCTATCCAAACTTTTCCGCTTTTAATTGTACTCCACATTTCTCCCCAAAATCTTTTAAGCTGTTTCTTACTTCCGAACACTTTCGGATTTTCACCGATCAATTCTTCCCGTGTATATCCACTAACTTTAAGGAATGCTGGATTGACATAAATCATTCTTCCTTCAGTGTCGGTTATTTGCAGAGGATTGACAGTGTTTTCAGCAACATAAAAAAAACGCTGTAAATCTTCTTCTCTTTCTTTTTTTAGTGTAATATTGTTTGCAAGAACAAAACAATGATTAGTCCTATCTGCACCATCCTCACCCAATGAGTAGGGGCATAGGAACATTTCTATAAAAATTTGGCTTGCATCAGTTTTAAGTTTTGAAGAATGTTCTAGATATTTATTTAATTCGATACATTGTTTGACAGCCGTCTCAAGTGATTCTTTCTCCGAATCTTCAACAATTTCCAAAAGATTTGTGTTGATAAGGTTAGTTCTCAATTTTTTTTCAGCTGCTTTGTTGCAGCTTAATATTTTACCATCGACAGTTATTATGAAACACATTCCCTCGAAGAAATCAAAAAACTCAAAATCAAATGGAAAGCTTTTATTCATTGTAGGATTTTATATTTTTATATCTAAATTTATTCTCAAAAAATTTAGTACAAACTTAAGTAAATGTTAAATAATAACGCACCGTATTATGTAGTATCCTTCCAATAATTGTGGATTTAAACAAATGAAAATTTCTTTAGTTCAATACAATCCCAAATGGGAGAATAAAACCGCAAATATGAAGAAAATAGTCTTACTGATGGAAAAAAAATCAGACTTAGGTAATTTCTTAATATTTCCTGAGATGTCTTTAACAGGTTTTACTATGAATGCTTTAGCAATGGCGGAAAGCATGAATGATGAATCAATAAATTTTTTTTCTCAATTAGCAATTAAGGAAAAGGTTCACGTTTTTGCAGGAATTATTGAACAAAGCAAAAAAAAATATTTCAATACATTGGTTCATATTGATGCTGGTGGAAAACTAAAAGCCAAATACAAAAAGATACATCCATTTTCGTATTCCAACGAACACAAATTTTATACAAAAGGAAAACGGATTACAATAGCAGTTGTTGATGGGTGGAAGATTGGACTTTCAATCTGTTACGATCTTCGTTTTCCGGAACTATTTAGACTTTATGCTAAGAAAAAGGTTGATTTGATCATTAATATTGCCAATTGGCCAATTACAAGAATTGAGCATTGGCGAACATTGCTGAAGGCAAGAGCAATTGAAAACCAATGTTATGTTGCCGGTGTTAACAGAGTAGGGAATGACAAAAAGCTTCATTACAACGGCTTCTCATTAGTCTTTGATCCAATGGGAAAAGAAATTGTAAGTGTGAAGAATAAAGAAAAAATTATTACTGCTGAAATTGATAAAGATTATGTGAAAGAAGTTCGTAAGAAATTGCCATTCTTAGAGGATATGAGATTGATCTAAACTAAAGAGATATGCCAGATTTTCAAAATCTGGCATATCTAAATCAAATAATTCCTTCAAACTCATCTAAGCATACTACTCAACATTCTTCACATTTATTCAAGTTTATCACCAACACCCTTTCCATATGAAAAATCCCCATTGAAAACCGATTATTAACCTAAATCAAACCGATCGAGATTCATTACCTTATTCCATGCGATGATAAAATCTTTTACGAATTTTTCTTTACCATCTGAGCTTGCATAAATTTCAGCAACTGCTCTGAGTTCTGAGTTGGAACCGAATATCAAATCTACTCTTGTAGCTTTCCATTTCGATTTACCTGTTTTACGATCGTGTCCTTCAAATTTTTCTTTTGACTCATCTGTTGCTTTCCATTCTGTACTCATATCAAGCAGGTTGACAAAGAAATCATTGGTCAACACACCGGGGTGATCGGTAAATACTCCGTAATCAGAATTATCATAGTTAGCTTTCAACGCTCGCATACCGCCAACAAGCACTGTCATTTCTGGAACTGAAAGAGTAAGCAGCTGTGCTTTATCAACTAACAAATGCTCTGCGCAAACTCCTGCGTTTCCTTTTGCGTAATTACGGAATCCATCTGCAATTGGTTCGAGAACTGTAAATGAATTTGCATCTGTTTGTTCTTTGGAAGCATCCATTCTTCCAGGAGTAAAAGGAACTGCAACAGCGTATCCAGCATCTTTAGCAGCCTTTTCAACAGCAGCACAACCTGCAAGTACAATCAAATCCGCGAGTGAAATTTTCTTATTGCCCTTTTGTGTTGAGTTGAATTCTTTCTGTCTCTTCTCAAGTGCATTCAGTACTTTTGACAATTGTGTTGGATTATTTACTTCCCAGTTTTTCTGAGGTTCTAATCTTATACGAGCACCATTAGCCCCGCCTCGTTTATCTGAATTGCGATAAGTTGAAGCAGAAGCCCATGCTGTGGAAACCAACTCGGAAGTCGAAAGTTCTGAGGCGAGAATTTTTTTCTTTAAGTCACTAATATCTTTTTCATCTACTAAATTATGATCAACCATTGGAATTGGATCTTGCCAGATTAAATCTTCTTTTGGCACCTCGGGACCAAGGTATCTTGATTTTGGTCCCATATCTCTGTGAAGCAGTTTAAACCAAGCACGTGCAAACGCATCTGCAAAGACATCAGGATTTTTGTAAAACTTTTTCGAAATTTTTTCATACTCAGGATCGAACTTTAATGAAAGATCTGTGGTAAGCATTCCCGGTAAGTTTTTTTTATTTGGATTGTGAGCATCGGGGATAATTGGATCAGCATTCTTTGCTACCCATTGATGTGCGCCTGCAGGACTTTTAGTCAGCTCCCATTCATATTCAAACAAGTGTTTGAAGAAATCATGACCCCATTTGGTTGGGGTCGTTGTCCAGGTTAATTCAGGTCCACCTGTGAGAGTATCCGGACCTTTACCTTTCCCGAATTTGTAATTCCATCCCAACCCCTGCTCTTCGATCTCCGAAGCTTCTGGTTCTGGTCCCATCAGTTTTGGGTCGCCGGCACCATGAGCTTTACCAAATGTATGACCACCAGCAATCAGCGCAACAGTCTCTTCATCATTCATTCCCATTCGAGCAAAAGTTTCGCGAATATCTTTAGCTGCAGCAACAGGATCGGGAACACCATTTGGCCCCTCAGGATTTACGTATATAAGTCCCATCTGTACAGCCGCAAGAGGATTTTCAAGATTTCTTTCACCTGAGTAACGCTTTTCATCTGAAAGCCATTTAGTCTCGGAGCCCCAGTAAATGCTTTCATCAGGTTCCCATGCATCTTCACGTCCACCGCCAAATCCGAATGTTTTAAATCCCATTGATTCCATAGCAACATTGCCGGCGAGGACTAATAAATCAGCCCAAGAAATTTTTTTTCCGTACTTTTGTTTTATTGGCCAAAGCAGTCTGCGTGCCTTATCAAGATTAGCATTATCCGGCCAGCTATTTAGTGGAGCAAAGCGCTGGAATCCACCTCCAGAACCGCCTCTTCCATCACCAACTCTGTATGTACCAGCAGAGTGCCATGACATTCGAATGAATAATGAACCGTAATGTCCGAAATCTGCAGGCCACCAATCGTGAGATTGGGTCATCAGTTCCTGGAGATCTTTCTTCAATGCTTTATAGTCAAGGGAGTTGAAGGCTCCTTTATAATTGAATTCTTTATCCATAGGATTGGATAAGGATGAATTTTGTCGGAGAATATGTAGCTTTAAGTGATTTGGCCACCAATTCTGATTAGAGGTACCAAACGCACTTACTTTTGTTGAATGCGGAAAAGGGCATTTACCGCTGTTGTTAGAATTGTTACTCATATTTAGTTCTTTCTTTTATGTATTCATAATTAAATTTTAATTTTTCCTTGTCCTTACCATTATTAAATGAATGCTGACACCAATTGCAATTGCCAATAAGATTATTTTGATGTAGAACTCATTGGTTAAATAGAATGCTGAGAGTGATATTGATATCCATAAAAAGCTTATTGTTAAAATTTTTATTTTGATTGAAAGTCCGGTATTATCTTGATAATTCTTAAGATAAGGACCAAGAAATTTATTGCTTCTAAGCCATTCATTTGCTTGGGGAGAACTCTTTACAAAACATGCTGATGCAAGAATTAAAAATATTGTTGTTGGAAGTATTGGAAGAAAAATTCCAATTATACCAATCGCTACCAGTAAAAATCCCAAAATAAGGTATACAATACGATAAATACCGGATAATTTGGCAGAATCAATTTCTAATTTATTTTGCATCATGATGTATTAATTATTTATTTAGAAGCAGAATGATAACTTTAAAATCGAAAATTTAATTTATTAAACCAAATTGACATTTTTTAGTTCAATTCAGATATGTTTAATCTCAAAGTTAAAATACAATTTAGTCTTTTTTTACATATGAATTCTAATTAACATAATTGGCACCTTAAACCACCTTTTTATTTATATTTATACTTATAATTTAGAATTGAAATATATCTTAAACCGCGTAAATGCTGTCAGAAAATAAGAAGAAATGATCACTCAATAAATCATGTTCACATCAAAACGAAAAATAAATTTTTACGATTGTGATCCAGCCGGAATTTTATTCTATGCCAAGATTTACGAGTTATGCCATTCTGTTTATGAAGAGATGATTCAAAGTTTTAATCTCAAAGAAAATTATTGGGCAAATGACGATTATGTTGTTCCAATTATTCACAGCGAAGCGACTTACCATAAACCGCTTGTTTACAATTCATTTGCGACCATAGAATTATCTGTTGAGAGTATAAGTTCTTCTGCATTTAAACTTTCTTATACTTGTAAAAACGAAAATGGAGATTTGTGTGTTAAAGTTAAAACAACTCATGTTTTTGTGGATAAGAAATCCTGGAAGAAAAAGTCGATTAAGGAAGATGTAAGAGCGGGATTGATGCAATATTACGAGGTGAAAGTGTAATTAGTATTCATTAAAATTCATGCCGATGTCATTCCGAACTTGTTTCGGAATCTAGATGCTGAAACGAGTTCAGCATGACGAACGATTGGAATATTCAACTATAAAAACATTCCCTTCACGTTTTTCCGTTTCACTTTTCCCATCTCAGTTTTTGGCAGCTCATCAACAAAAAAAATCTCCTTTGGAATTTTGAAAGCGGCGATTTTATTTTTCAAGAAAGTTTTTAATTCTTTTAAATCAAAGTTTTGGTCGCGCTTGGGAACTATAGCAGCTGCGATTTTTTGTCCCCACTTTTCATCATCAATTCCGAATACAAAAACTTCTTTAACTTTTGGGAAATTCAGTATCATTTTTTCAACTTCAGCGAGAGCCACATTTTCACCGCCTGTTACAATCAAATCAGTTCGTCGGTTGACAACATATAAATATCCATCTTCATCTTTGTAACCAATATCCCCGGTGTAATATAAACCATTTTTCAGGTTCTGTTTTGTGGTTTTATCGTCGTTCAAATAACCTTTCATTAATGCAGGACTTTTTATTACTATTTCTCCTTCAGCATTAGTCGGTAGTTCGTCACCATTTTCATTAACTATAAACACTTCATTCGGAGGAATTGGTTTGCCCGCTGATTCAGGTTTTAGTTTAAATTCTTTCGGACTTAACAATGTCACAAAGGAAGATGTTTCGGTTGAACCATATACTTTACAAACTTTCCAACCTTTGTTCAAAGCTTCATTCATCAGATTCGAATCAATGAAGCCGCCGCCGAGAAGAACGTGGCGCAGGTCTTTATTAGGATAAATGTTATTTTTTAATAATTCACTTATTTGAGAAGATACAAGCGATATCAATGAAGGTTTGAATGATTGAATGCATGAATCAATGGATTTAATTTTTAAGTCGGTAGGAAGTATTATTTGTGTGCCAAACATCAGTGCTCTAAAAATTATTGAAAATCCTCCGATGTGATAGAAGGGAAGACTTGCAAGCCAGCGATCATCATTGGTTTGATTCAGAAATTCGTTCCCGATCATTGCACTGTTGATCAAGCTTGAAAACTGAAGTTCTACTGCCTTTGGTTTTCCTGATGAACCGGAGGTGAATAAAACTACTGCAGTTCGAGTTTTATCAAATGCAAATTTTATTTCCTCACTTCCGGCTTTTGGTTTAAAAGAACTAAAGTTTATTTGTCTTAGTTCATTGGAATATATTAAGTCTGAAGTTGAGTCGTTGATAATTATGCTTCTGCATTTCAAAAAATCAAGTTGTGCTTTGATTTCCGATGAAGACAATTTAATATTTATAGGAACTGGAATTGCTTCGAGCATCCAAAGCGAGAAAACAGCAGTAATAAAATCGGGTGAGTTGTCCAACAAAATGGGTACAAGAGAATTCTTCTCCGCTCCCAATTGTCTCAGCGATTCGGCAGAATGATTGCATGATTGAATGACTGAATGATAAGTAAACGTTTTTTGGGGAGTGAGAATGAAGTTTTTATCTAAATCAATTTTAAGATCAGGATTTAATTCTCTCAGAAGATCATAAAATGTTTTCATCACAGATATGATTTTTACAACACAAATCCAGCCGAAAACAGCAATCCATAAATAGCGGACAGTTTTGCAGTTAATTCCAGAGTTTTATTCAACTCAGTTCCGCTTAAAGTATAAATCATGGTTATGACTTTATACGCAATAGGCAATGTGAGATAAGGAAGAAATATAAAAATGCTTGCATCAAAGGAAGTAAAGAGCAGTAAGGGAACAAGAAATGAGATCACAATCAAAAAGATGAATTGATAACGAGAAAAATTCTTGCCAAACTTAACCGCAAGAGTTCTTTTACCGATGACTTTATCTTCATCAACATCCCTATAGTTGTTCACAACCAAAATGTTGGTAACAAGCGCTCCGACTGGAACAGAAGAAATGAACGAAATAAGAGAGAGTTCTTTTGTATGAAGATAATAAGTCCCAACCGTGCCGACAATTCCAAAGAACATGAAAACAAAAATATCTCCCAATGCATTATACGCCAGCGGATATGGACCTGCAGTGTAAGCAAATCCAGCTAAGATTGATAAAACACCAATTGCAAGAATTACAAACCCGCCATGATAAACTAAGTACAAGCCAATCAAAAAAGCTGTAAGGAAAGTGAGAATAACGGCAGCTTTCATTTCGTTTACAGAAATCAATCCTGATGCAAGAACTCTTCTTGGTCCTTTTCGTTTTACAGTATCAGCGCCGTTCAAAAAATCGTAAAGATCGTTTGTAAAGTTCGTTGCAACTTGAATTAAGATAGAACAAATCAACGCGGCTAAGGAAAAAATGATATTCAATTTTCCTTCACTGAATGCAACTGCAGAACCAACCATAACCGGAACAAATGCTGCGAGCAATGTCCGCGGTCTGCTTGCGATGAGCCATGATTCTATTTTATTTGTTGTTTCCATCTTTGATTTCATTTGTCACACTGAGCTTGTCGAAACATGACGGTTTAACCTCTCCCTTCGTCCCTCTCCTTGGCAAGGAGAGGGAAACAGGGTGAGGTTTACGGTAACTTTGAAAACTTCTTAAAATTCGGTTTCCGTTTTTCCAAATACGCTTTCTTGCCTTCCTGTGCTTCCTCACTCATGTAGTAAAGCAAAGTAGCATTACCAGCTAACTCTTGAATTCCTTGCTGACCATCAAGTTCAGCATTGAAGGCAGATTTCAAAACTCTAATTGCCATTGAACTATGCTGAAGAATCTGCTTTGCCCATGCAACTCCTTCTTCTTCCAACTTTTCAACGGGAACAACTTTATTAACTAATCCCATTTCCAACGCTTCTTGCGCATTGTACTGCTTGCAGAGATACCAAATCTCTCGGGCTTTCTTCTGTCCAACAATTCTTGCGAGATAGCTTGAGCCAAAACCGCCATCAAAACTGCCGACTTTTGGACCTGTTTGACCAAAGGTTGCATTATCAGCCGCAATAGTTAGATCGCAAACAACGTGAAGCACGTGCCCGCCGCCGATAGTATATCCCGCAACTAAAGCAATAACAGGTTTTGGAATGCTGCGGATAAGTTTTTGAAGATCGAGAACATTTAATCTTGGAACACCGGATTTATCAACATAACCTTTATCTCCGCGGATTCTCTGGTCACCGCCTGAACAAAAAGCATACTTGCCGTCTTTAGCGGGACCTTTACCCGTAAGCAGTATCACTCCAATTTTTTGATCCTCACGCGCATCGCTGAATGCATCGTACATTTCGATAACAGTTTCAGGACGGAAGGCGTTGCGTACTTCTGGTCGGTTGATGGTAATCCTTGCAATGCCATCCATCTTTTCGTAGATGATGTCGGTGTATTTTTTAGCTTTTTTCCAGTTGAAGGTTTTCATATTTCCTTTTTAAGTGTAAGTAAAAATATTGAAAAAAGGGGAAAGATAGGAATTAGGTTAATTGTGATAGTTGAGACAATTAATTAAGTTTGGGAAAAATTGAGGGATTTTGTATTTACAATTTGCCATTCGATAAAGAAAACTTGTCCTAATGAACAATAATTTAACAGCACAATAATTATTGACAATTAATATTAATTGGAGACTAAAATGAACTCCCAAATTTGTGAAGCGATCAGAAATATGAAACTGATTGAATTTTATTACAATGGTGGTATTCGAACAATTGAACCTCATTGTCATGGTGTTACAACTGCTGGAAATGAAGGACTTCGGGGTTATCAAGTTGATGGATATAGCGAATCCGGAAATTTGGGATGGAAAATGTTTGATTTAGGAAATGCAAGCAGTATTCAAATATTAGATGAAGCTTTTGATGGACCAAGGCCTGGATATCGAAAAGGTGATAGAGGAATGTCACAAATTTATTGTGAATTATAAATGATTATTCAAATGAGGTATTTATGCCTATCAGATCCTTAAAAAAGTTATTGAACGAGCTTGTTCAAAAAGAGATGCACGAAAATTTATTCGCTAGAGTTGTTGAAGCAGAATATGAAAACCTAAAGTTATTACCTGGTGGTGTAAGAGCAAACTATGAAGAAATTTTAAAACCCTATAAACAATATTCTACCCTAAAGACATTGCCTGCAGTTAAAATAATTGCGGATAAGAGGGAAGAGATGGATTATAAGGATTACAGAATTTCATCAATACGTATCAAGGGTGTAAGAGGTATACCTAAAAGCATTGATTATCCATTTGGTTTTGATTTAATAAACGAAAAATCGAGAAATTGTTCAGCGATAATTTTAGGCGCAAACGGTTCTGGCAAAAGTTCAATATTTTCAGCACTTGAATATATTTATTGTAATGAAATAGGTGAAAAAAAATTAAGATCAGGCGACCGTGAGCTAGATAAAACTGATTATGAAGATTATTTAACTTATTATAATGAAAGTTTTCAAAATTCATTTTGTGACATTATCACAAATAGCGGGGAATATACTCTAACTGCAAGAATTTTTAATAGCGAGAAGGTCTTATCTAAAGTCAATCCTCAAACTCATTTTATCAGTGATTTTGATTTATATCATAACGGTCAACTTGATTATTTAATTGATAATGATGTTAACATTACTTTCCATTATCTAATTGCAAATCGACTTGGCTTAGGGAATTTATTATCATTTAATTCAATTATTCAAAGTATTGCAAACTACGGAAGACCAATTGAGACCAAAGAGATAAACAAAAAGAATAAAACACAGTCTTTAAATTTTGAGAATATAGAAAAATGGAAAAAAGATATTGTTGAAAAACAAATTCTTGTTAAAAAGTTGACTGAAACTAACAGTCATAATTCCACTGATTATTTAAGGAAAAAACATCAATTAATAGTTTCTAGTTTGAATAGAGCAAATACATTTGAGATAAAGTTTTCTGATTTAATAAATTCATTAGAATTATATAAGACAACATATCTTGAACTAAAAATGTTAATAAAGGATGATACCGCTTCAAATGAAACTCAGTTTCTTATACTTGGATTGGATTTGTTGAAGCAAAAAACGCAATGCCCTTTTTGTTTAGACTCAAATAAAACGCTTGAACAAATTACCGAAAATGCCTTACAAAGAATATCTGGAGCTAAAGAATATGCAAGAAAAAATGAAGATGTGAATGCCTTCTTTTATGAGGCTATAAATAACGTGGAGAATTATATTAACAGACTTAATACCATTCAGGAACTTTTCCAAAATGATATAGCGGAATTGTCCTCCTTTAATGAGATTAATGAATTGCTAGCTAATGAGAAGCAATTAGCGAGTGAAATATCTTCATCTATAGATACTGAAACAATCTATGAATTACAAAAAATAGATAAAAAGGGAGGATTTAATCCAAAGGAACAAAAAAGGTTATATGATCTTCTAACGCAGGAAGGAAAATTTTTAGAACATTTCTTTGATTTAATTAACAGAATTAATAATCTTTTAGAAAAACGGGAACAACTATTCAAAGAAGTTCTTAAAGGGATGGAAAACTATTTGAAGGATTCTGAAGGTATTAGCAATCAGCTTGCTATAATTAAAAGTGACATAAATAATTTAGAAAAACAAATCAATGACTCTATCAAAGAAAATGAAATTCTTGAAAAAGAAGTAAGCGACTTAGAATCTGAAAAAAAAATACTTCAGAAGGTGAAGGAAGAAGCAAGGGCTTTTTCTTCCCTACTAGATTTTAAAATAAATGAAATTGTCAAAGAATCATTTAAACCTATCGAAACTTTATTCAATGATGTAATCAATGAGTTTTATTCTGATGAACCAGGTGTACATATAGAGCCATATATAGAAGAAGTAAAGGATGAAGAAACTGTGAATTCATATATCTCTATAAGGATTATTAAAAGCGATGATCAGGAAATTTCAGTTGTTTCTCCCACAAAATATTTCAACACATTCAGATATAGAATATTTTGCAGTCTTGTTGGCTTATCAATTGCGTTGGCGTCAAGAATATTAACTAAAATAAATTTGCCATTAGTTTTTGATGATATTTTTTATGCGGCGGATTACCAGTCACGAACTACTGTAGAACTATTCTTGAAAAAACTAATTCAAATATATAAGTTATTTACACCTGATATGCCTTTACAATTTGTACTTTTTACAAATGATGAATTAGTTTTTGAATGTGCTAGGGAGGCAATATTAACTTACCCAGATCAAGTAGAGAATGAAAAATTTACCGAGCTTAATATTCCACTTAATTCTGAGTGGAAACTCCCGATAGTAGATAGAACTATCTTTGCAAGAATGTTCCCACCCCGTGATAAAGATAATATACCTTCTGGCGTGGAAAATAAATTTTGGAACCTTTTATTTCAACTTAGCAGGTGATTTATGAAAACAAAAGGTACATGGCTTCTAATTGCAATATTTATTCTTATCTTCTTAATCCTAATACTATTTATATTATGGCAAAAATCTTTAGAAGGTGAGGTAAAGAAATACTCCGATTTAATTCACAAGTACAATAAAACCGACTCTCTGATAATTTATATTACACCAGAAATTCAACAATACATTTCACAAAAAAATGATAAGTATTTAGTAATAAATCGCGATGATCTTGAATACTTATCTGGAAAGCTTGGTGTTGAGATAAGCAAATTACAAAACAACGCAAGCAATTATATCTCGCAAATACAGGCAGATATAGATAGATTAAATCTATTCACGACGACCGCAGTCTTCTTTCTTGGCCTTATTGGATTTATATTTCCACTGATGGGGTATTTTTCGACAAAAAGCGATATAAAAGAATATGTTGATTCCTTCAATGAGAAAATGAATCAGGATAAAGCCGAATTGAATGATAAGAATAAAGAGTACGAGAGAAAACTGGAAGAAACTTCGAATAAAGTAGCTGATTACCAGGAAACTATAAACAAAAATAAAAATGATGTTGAGAAATTATCGAAAGATCAAAATCTATTTTCTGGAAAATTTGATACTTTCAAAGATGAGTTTGGCAAGATTAAGTCACAAAGCGAACAAGTTGAGGAAAAAGTCAATTTTATTGATAAAAAAATAGATAGTGCGGAAAAAAAACTGCCAGAAATCAATTTATTAACATTTCAAAACGCCATTAATAGATTACTGAATGTAAATCAAGCTAGATTACTAAATTTAATCCGGAATGGACGCCAAAAATACTTATTGGATTTTCTAAAGACCATTGTTTTAAGTATTGAAAACTGTTGTAATGATAATTTAAATGAAAACCAACAAACATATTTGAGGAAGATTTTATTTGATTTTGAAGTGGGTTTATCAAATAGTGCTTTTCAAACTATACTAACCAAAAAAGAACTTCAGGTTTTTGAAAAATTTATTAATGAAGTAAAAGATATTAATAAACATCCTGATTTTAACAATACTTATTCTCAGAGTATGAAATCCTTAAAAATTAGGATGGATGAAATGATAAAAGAACTTGATGAGGGAGAAAAAGAGCATGATTAGACTTGATCAAAAAATGAATCGACTTGAAATAGATGAATTTGAAATATCAAATGAAATAGTATTCAATTACTTCGATAATCTACCTTCAAGCGAAAGAGATGAAAAGCTTCTTCGGGCAATTTACATTGGCGTCCTTGCATTAATTGAAGATAGAATTTCAACTTTCCTTTCAAAAACAACAAATGAATTGGGTACAGAGCTTGAGAGCTTGAAGATGATATTTGAAATGAAAAAAGAATTGTTCTATAAAACGACAATGAAAGGTACCCTAGCAGAAGAAGATATTGTTGAATTTCTTAACAACTATTTTTCTGAGAAAAAATTAAGAGACAGAGCCTTTTTAACAGGTAATACTGCAGGTTCAATTCCAAGAAACAAAACCGGTGACATTGTCTGTGAGATAGAAGGAAACTCCGACCTCAAAATAGTAATTGAATGTAAATTTGACAAAAGCATGAGGCTGGGAGAAATTGGGTCAAAGGACATATTCACCAGAAAATCAGATACGGCTTGGAGTCAGTTGATTGAAGCACAAGCAAACAGAGAAAGCAGAGTAAGTTTAATAGTATTTGATAGATCAATTGTAGATAACAGTATTCTAAAAAATTTTGAAAATGTTGGCTTTATTCCTGCTGTCGGTTTCATTGCTGTAATAGATTCTCAACGTGGAGATTACTCAAATCTTGCAATTGCATATATGCTTGCAAGGGATATTGCGATAAATGCAAAGGATATTGAATTAGATAAGGAATTACTCTCAATTTTAATTACAAGAATAGTAAAAGATATTCAGCAGGTAATGTCAATAAAAAATCTTGTTGAGAACAACATAGAAAACAACAAAACGATTCTCAAAGAATTAGAAAAAGGATTGTTATTAATGGAGTTTAATCAACAATATCTATCTAAGTTCCTGAAAGATGGTAAGTTAACTAAACAGGATTTGCTGGCGTTCTATCAAGGGGAGGATGTTAAAGACAAGTATAAAATGATCGAGATGGAAATTCATAAAATATGAAGAAGAAAATAGTGCTGGGCAAATTCGGGAAGATCATTCTGAGATACATCTTCTCTGTAATTATCTTTTCTTGCATATACTATTTTTTGTGGTTCTACAATCCTGATTATTTTATTGTAGATGTAGAATATAATAAACAACCGCTTGCACGAATCCGCGATCTAGTGAGCGGCGATATGAAACCATCAAAAAAATCCTTATATAGTAAACAATATAGTTTAGGTAATTTAAGTGAATCAGTAGATGTACTTGAAAATGAATTGTACATCGTTCGCGATTCAATTTCGCTAATAGAAAAAAAAGAAACTGGTAATAGACATGCTGTTGATTCACTTTCTCAAATCGTCCGAAATGATCAACAACAACGGTTTGATTCATTACTAAATGCACGTCTGTCCCCCTATTTGGCTATGATTGATAGCTTACAGAAGGAAATTGAAAAAAGTGAACAAAAATTAACTCTTTTAGATAGTGCTTATGAAAAGATGGAAACAGAATCATCATTAGCTAGATTAAAATATAATAAGTCGTTAATTGAACTCAAGTTATCAGAAGACCGTTATAAAATGCTGAACTTCTATTTGTATAACTCTCAGATATATATTAATGACAGCTTATACGCAGACTTTAAGAAATTCTATGACTTAACAAGTCAATTATTAAGCACAAAAATGAACCTTTGGTTATCCGAAGGCAATATTCGCAGCAAAATGTATTCCTTGTGGGGTGAGGTTTACAAGTATAGATATCCATCGATAGATTACTTTGATTGTCTTTATTTTAGTCTTACTTTGTCAACCACAGTTAATTTTGGTGATATCATACCTAATAATACATTCGTACGACTCATTGTCATCATACAAATAATCATATCTTTTGTTTTTTTGGGAATCATTATCGATACAATAATTAAAAAGTTACAAACAAAATAGTTTAGTACTATTCGAGCTGTCACGAACCACTTCGTGACAGAGAGTGGGGTCATGGAATGGAGCATGACCTCCCAAATAATGAAATCCTACGTTCTAATTTTCTTAATCTCTTTCTAAAAATTTATTCACCGTTTTCACAAACTCCTCTGGTTTTTCCAAATGTACATTATGCCCAGCATTTTTTATAACTACATGTTTTGTGGAGGGAATGATTTTACAAGCTCAGAATTCATTTGCGTAATGATTAAATTAAAACCACAATAAA
>CAYMKU010000011.1:0-100126 GCA_964391015.1 uncultured Ignavibacteriaceae bacterium | reverse complement strand
TAAACTGGGCAACCGCAACTGAACTAAACAATCAAGGGTTTGAAGTTGAACGAACTTCGTCTTCGTTGCTTCACCAGTGGGAAAAAATTGGTTTTGTTAGCGGGAATGGAACTACGTCAGATCTTCACAACTATACTTTTACGGATCATAATCCGGTTAAAGGGAAATCTGCTTACAGATTAAAGCAAATTGATTTTGATGGTTCATTTGAATATTCAAATATTGTTGAAGTTGATTATGGAGTAATTAAAAAATATGTTCTCCAACAAAACTATCCGAATCCATTTAATCCAACTACGAAAATCAATTGGCAGGCACCGATAGATGGTCGGCAATCTCTGAAGATATATGATGTTTTAGGAAATGAAGTTGCGACATTGGTTGATGAAAACAAACTAGCAGGTACATATGAAGTTGAGTTCGATGCTACAGGATTATCCAGCGGAATGTATTTCTACAAGTTAGAAGCAGGAAGTTATTCTGAAATTAAGAAGATGATTCTCCTTCGTTAGTGCTAAAAGTGGGACATAGTACGCTATGTCCCCACTATTAATCTCTTAGAATCAATATTGCGCCAATTAAAATTAATGCAGCTGCCAAACTGCGTTTCAATAGATTCTTATCATTAAAAAGTTTTCCTCCAATAATTGTTGCCCAGAAAACCGAAGTTCTTTTTACTGCAAGAACTAATGCAACTGATGCAAGCCCAACTGCTGCTATTTGGGTGAAACGATATCCGATTGTTAAAATGGAAATCAAAGCTATCCATCCAAGATTGTATTTTGAAATACTGGAAGTTATCGTTTCGGATTTTTTCTTAAAAAAGAAATAAATGATTGAAAACAAAATTGCAAAATAAACATGCTGGAAAGCTGTTAGTGAAGTTGGTGAGAGGTTTAATTTAACCAGTAACAACTTATCAAGAATAGAAGCTGCTGTGAAAAGAAGCAATGCTAAAATTACAAAACGATGATACTTAGATTTAAGAAACACACTAAATGGGTAAAAAATTTCTTTTAAGCTTTGACTTTCGAGCAAGTAAGTTCCAGTAATTAGTACAAACAGCCCAATAATTTCTGGAACCTTAAGCGATTCGCCAAGAAATATGAAAGCAAAGACAGCAATAAGTCCAGGTGTAAGTGCCAATAAAGGCAGTGCGTTGCTTATCTCTAAATTTTTAAGAGAAAGCATAACGCAGAAAAAAGCTCCAACTCCAATAATTGATTTTATAAAGAGTATAGTCAGGTTAAATAAATTAATCGTTCCGTAGTCAATAAAAAAGAAAAGGGGAACTGAGAAAACAAGATTAGCTATTGAAAGCAGAAATGAAAATTCTAACGCTTCAAGCTTGAGCAGTACTTTCTTTTGGGTTATAGCAGCAAACGCAGAAAGAAAAGCTGATAGTAGAGCAATTGCAAACCAGGTCATATTTGATTTCGTGAAAAATTTCGGCGATATTAAAAAACAATATTTGTTTTGATAAAAAAGTTTCTCCCAGGCTCACTTAAAATTTGTCCTCGGTTCGTTGAGAGGTGATTTCGATATTGTTTATCGAACATATTTTCCACTCCTGTAAATAATCTGCATGTAAAGAAATTCAGATCGAATGTCATTGAACTAAGATATAAATCAAACAAGACATAACCTGATGTGCTTCTTTCACCTAACGCAATTTTATTTTGCTGCATAAAAAATGTTGATGCAACCTCAACAGAGATATATTTGAGTATGTTTGATTTAATTCCTATTCTTCCATTCAAAGGCGGAACCTGAGGAAGATCAGTTTTATTTTCTGTGTTCTCTCCCCGAACAAACGAAGTAGAGGCATAAAGCATAATTTTATTTGTTAAATTATATTCCAATCCAAAGTCGAAACCGAATAATCTTGCTTTTCCAACATTTGCTTTTTGATATAAGCTGTCAGCAATAATCGGCTTGTCTATAACAAGATTGTCAAATGAATTATAAAAGAAGTTAGATTTTAAAGAAATTTCTTCATTCCAAATTCTAAATCCTGCATCAATAAAGTTTCCTATTTCGGATTTTAAATTTGGGTTCCCGATGTAAACATCACCGCCGAGATTTATATATTGAAATCTCTCTTCTAAAACAGGCGAACGGAAAGCATGAGCAAAGTTAAAAGTTACATCAATAGAGTTTGTGAGGGAATGTATTATTCCCAAATTTCCACTCCAAGAGTTGTCATCATATTTTCCTGCTGAGAAAGATGCCAGAGGATTTAGGGAGGAATATGTTATAGTCCCGTTTGTAATTACATAAGCAGGGTTTCGAACTTCATCATTAGTTACTTTTATAAAATCGAATCTGCCACCTACTGTAAAAATCAATTTATTATTTAATAATCTTAATTCATTCTGAGCAAAAAAGCCAGTGCTCATGTACTTTGAATTTGGCACTGGATAATCTGCAGTAATTTTTGTTGTTGAACTAGTTTTGACGATTGTTTCTCTAAAGCCGCTGTATTTGCGTTGCCAGAAATCAATTCCCGCAGCAAGCTGATTATAATTATCTAACAGCCAGTTAGTTTGGAATTGCAATCCATTTGTGTTGTGATTTGCTCTTGGCAAAGTTGTTGTGGTAGCGTTTGGTTTAAGTTCAACGCTTCTTTCTATTCCTTGGTAGAAATATTTTACTAAACAATTGACTAAAGAAGGAATTAAATTATTTAAGCGATATTCAATGCTGTACATTTCCCTCTCTGCAATTAGATAGCGAGCAGTTGCAGTTTGAGGAAAGGTTTTTCCACCAGGAATACCAATATCTTTCCCACTAAAATTTTGAAAGTTGAATCGAACTTCGTGATTTTCGAATGGTATTAATCCAATAGTGGCTGATAAATAGTTATCTCTAAACTGACTATTGGGTATTCTGCCTTGAGGAGTTTGGGTATTGATCGCTGAGCGAAGCGAACCGCTTAATTTTATGAACCAATTAGAATTTGAAGAAGTAATCGAAATATTTCCAATTCCGCCCTCATTTACAGAATTATATCCACTCGAAAGGGTGCCTGTGAGGTGGAAAATATCAGTATATAAAACATTTTTGGTTGTAACATTAATTACCCCTCCGGTTGCCCCGGTTCCATATAAAGAAGAAACTCCTCCTTTTATCACTTCGATTCTTTGGATATCAAACATATCAATTAAGGATAATCCTGCTGCGTGGTTTGTTGCTGTCTCAATTCTGTTTCCATCCACAAGAGTAACGATGTTTTGTCTGCTTAGTCCTCTTATATTAATGTCTGTTCCCCAGATTCCATCACGAACGAGAGTAATTCCTGGTTCATTATTTATGATATCGGGTACGCCAACTGCAAGATTTTTTTCGAGTTTTTCTTTGCCAACTACTTCAAGCGGAAAAGCAACATCCTTTTCCAATTTAGAATATCGTGTACTTGTAACGGTTACTTCTCCAAGTGTTATTTCAGATGGGAGTAATCTAACTTCTAAATGTGAGTTACTGCTTTGGGGTACAAGTGTTGATCGATAGCTTTTGTATCCAATTCTTGAGAAGGCGATTTGATATTTGCTTCCTGATCTAATAGTTAATTCGAAATTACCAGAGTAATCAGTGATTATGTGGGCTTGATTTTCAGCGATTATGATATCTACACCTTCGAGTGGTAAACCTGTTTCATCATCTAAAACAACACCGGCTATTTTAATGGACTGTGAGAACACAGCAAGCGATGAAAAAACAAGCAGTACAAAAATTCTTATGAACAATTTCATTTGTAATTTCTATGTTTTAATTGTAGTGGCAGTTACCTTAACATTTTCTAACTGACCAAGCTTTCCGCTTAACGCACCGAGTTCATCACTTGTCATTTCAACTACAAGGAAGATTATAGCGATGTTTTTTTCTTTGATTGGATAGCCGGTTCGAAGCAAAATATGTGAAGCATATTTGTGAAGTAAATTCCCGACCTGCTGGTACACAGCATCCCGGTTATAAATAATAATTGTTATTGTATGGAGTTTTGTTTCCATAATCTCCATACTTTTCTATTTCTATAACAAGATGGAGAATAACAAAAACTTTGAGGAAAATTTGAGTATGTCTTCCATCCCTTAACGTCAGATTTTTCCTTCATTGCAGGATAATTTTTTTTATTACCGTATCAAACTTACTAAAAAAGAAAATCGCTCTCAAAATTTTTTAGCACACAAATGAATGCCCAACGTTTTAGATGAATGATTCTCCCTTCCAAGACTCAGCCATAAGCTAAATAATTTTTCTTTACCTAAATTACCTGCAAGATTTTTAGATTTTATCTGAATTTACCTAAGTAATGTTCATCTAGATTACTACATATTGCTTTACAATCTAAAAGATTTATGACTTATCAATATCAAAACTCCGGATACTTTGCTCAAGTTCCCGGAATGATGGAAGAGCTTTGTGAACAGGAGCTTCTTGAACTTGGAGCAATCAATACAAAGGTTTCATATCGTGGTGTATATTTTAAAGCTGATAAAATCTCACTCTATAGAATTAACTATACTTCAAGATTACTATCGAGAGTTTTAGCTCCGCTCGTAAGTTTTCATTGCCCAAACACTGCTGCTTTAATGAAAACAGCAGAAAAAATTTGCTGGGAGGAAATATTTTCGCTCAATAAAACTTTTGCAATAACATCATCGGTAACAAAAAGCCAAATTACCAATTCATTGTATGCATCACAGGTTCTAAAAGATGGAATTGCGGATTACTTTAGAGCAAGATTTGGTAAACGTCCAAATGTTGATACTGTTAACCCTGATGTACGATTTAACCTTCACATAGAAAAAGACACTGCGGTAATTAGCCTGGATACTTCTGGAGAATCATTGCATAAGCGAGGTTATAGGTTATTAGCTGGTGAAGCCCCAATGCAGGAAACCCTTGCTGCTGCTATAATTAGATTAAGCAAATGGAATGGAGATAAACCTCTGTGGGACTGTATGTGCGGTTCGGGGACAATTCTTTGTGAAGCATTAATGCACTATTGCAGAATACCTTCTCAAAAGTTGCGAAAGAATTTTGGTTTCTTTTATTTACCAGATTTTGATTTGAAATTATGGGAGAAAGTGAAAGCAGAATATGATAAGAGAATTCGTTCATTGCCCGAAGGACTGATCATTGGGAGTGATAAATCACAAAAAGTAATTGAAGTTGCAAAGAACAATTTATCACGACTTCCTTTCAGTGGCGCCGTTGACTTATCTTGTAAACCGTTTCAGCATGTAAGGGAATTTGAGAACGGGACTTTAATTACAAATCCTCCTTATGGAATTCGGCTTGGAGAGATAGAGGAAGTCCGTGTCCTTTACAAAGAACTAGGAGATTTTCTTAAAACAAAATGTAATGGCACATCTGCTTTTATTTATACCGGTAATCCTGAATTAAGAAAATACATTGGACTCAAAACATCCAAACGTATTCCACTGGTAAATGGAAAGCTTGAGGGTGTGCTTGTGCAAATTGACAGCTATGAGGGCAGCAAAAAGAATAAATGGAATTATCAAGAAAAAAACCAATAATTGTTAAAAACTATATCTATCCCTTGTAATAACTTACGGAAGACATCTACCTTCGTTATAAATTATATCAATTAAGAATTAAAACCCAAGCTTCACTTATGGTACAAGTTTTGTATTTGTAGGTTAAATAACGGAAAAAGAGATGTATACACCTGATAGAATTGTTTCGTATTTTGATAACCCGACCCGCTCAACCTCAAGTGAGATAGAAAGAGATTTAAACTTCCTGAGCACACAAACTGTCATTAAAAAATTGTTCGATGGATTTCCTATTGCAGCAGTAATGCTTGATAAAAATAGACAGATAGTTAATTATAATAAAAAAGCCGGAAATCTTTTAAATCCTTCTGGAGATAAAAACCTTTATGGTCAAAGGATGGGGGAAGCCATTGACTGTATTCATGCATTTGAGATGCCGGCAGGCTGTGGCACTTCAAAATTCTGCGAAGAGTGCGGTGCTGGCAAATGCAATAAAACCATACGCGAGACTTTTCAGGATAGTTCGCAAGAATGCAGAATAACAATAAAGAATAATATTGTCGAAGCAGCACTTGATTTGCGAGTCCACACATCAATTTTAGGCTTGGGCCAGAACAATTACACTGTTTTTGCAGTTGAGGATATTCAAAATGAAAAAAGACGTGAAGTATTGGAAAAGATTTTCTTTCATGATGTTTTGAATACAGCAAATGCAGTTTATGGTATTGCCCAAATTGTCAAAGAAACAAATGAGATTGATGAAGTAAATCAGTTTAAAGATATTTTATATAGTTCTTCCGAGCAACTCATAAAAGAAATACAAAACCAACGTGATCTTGTGAATGCTGAACAGGGAACCTTAACGGTAAGCAAGGTTTCTAAATCGGTTAATGAAATTCTTAAGAACAGTTATAGCTTGTATAGGGATCATAATTTGAGCCGGGGGAAGGTTTATAATTACGAACTTGCTAAGGATGATTTTATAATTAATAGCGATAGTGTTTTATTGATTCGATGTATTGGTAACTTGATTAAGAATGCTTTAGAAGCTATTGACGAAAAAACGCGTGTTTATCTGTATTCAAAGCGGGAGGGAAACAACGTGGTTTTTTGTGTACAAAACGAGGGTGTGATTCCAGAGAACATTCAGCTTCAGATTTTCCAAAGGTCATTTAGTACAAAAGCTTCTGCTGGTCGAGGTATTGGAACATATAGCGTAAAGCTTCTTGTCGAGCAATACTTAAAAGGGAAAGTTTCATTCATTTCAAATGAAGAATTAGGAACCGTTTTTAGCATTTCCTTACCAATTGATTAATTGATATTTCATAAAAAAGTCCCGATGTGCGGGACTTTTTAAAAATACTATTCAATTAAAATTTTATTTCAGTACTATCATTTTCCTTACCTGAATTAAACCATCCGTTTGTAATTTGTAGAAATAAGTTCCGCTTGCAAGATTTTTAGCATCAAAGCTGATCTCATAATTACCTGCTTGCTGTTCTTCATTAACTAAACATGAAACTTCATTCCCTAATATGCCATAGACTGTTAGAGATACGAATTCTTGCTTTGTGAGAACATAATTGATCTTGGTAACCGGGTTAAATGGGTTAGGAAAATTTTGTTTTAATCCGAATGTTGTTGCCAGCTCATTTTGATCTTGAACATCAGCAGCTGCTGAAGCCAAAATTATTTGTCCAAATCCACTAACCGTTCCAGTATCAGGACTGCTGATTGGTACTCCGCCAACTAGCATCGTAGCGCCTTCGGTGGTTAGAAAGATGTATTCCTTATCACCATATCCATTGTGATCTTTTTTTATGCGAATACAGTTGTATTGATGACCAGATAACTTTAACACGCCATATCCATCAATTGTTGTCACTTCATTGCTGGTAGAATAATCTGATGACACTACTTGACCACCGCTGTTAAATGTGGTATCAAATTTTTCAATTTGTTGGTTGATCGTCTGGCCATATGTAGCTGGGAAAACAGCTATGATCTCGTACGGTCTATAGTGGACAAAACGTTTTGAGGGTATGAATGATGCCTCACCAACAGTGAATGCAGTATCATTTCCAATCAGAAAGACAGGATTTTTTTCAATTGTTGTTGGGGAATCTCCAAACGTAACGGCAGTGCCAGGATATCTTATCACTAAAGAAGGTATGGAGCTAACTTCATAGTTGTTAGATACGAGTAAGTTCTGTAAGCTTATGTTGGAAAAATCATAGACATTCGGACCACCTGTTTTCCCAATATTAAAATTTCCTGCGGTTCCTTCAGTATAATAATGAAATCCTGGAGATGAAAACATTTTTTTGAAATGTTCGCTGTTTATTGTTATCTGTGATAAACTTATATCGGGCACGAGAAAAATTATTAAAAGGATTATTGTTTTGAACGTTAGGGGTGAATTAATTAAATGTTGTTTCATGATTACTCCGCTGTTTAAGTTTTTATCTTTACTGTCGTAAATAATCAAATTACA
This sequence comes from uncultured Ignavibacteriaceae bacterium, assembly GCA_964391015.1. GTDB lineage: Bacteria > Bacteroidota > Ignavibacteria > Ignavibacteriales > Ignavibacteriaceae > XYD12-FULL-36-8. The sequence continues at coordinate 92,110 of CAYMKU010000011.1, read as the reverse complement.
TACCGATTGTACAATTTAGTTGCGCACTTTTTGTTATAGTGTCAGCAAGTTTCATTTTTCTAACTCATAAAGGTCTGCTGTAATTTTTTCAAAATTCGTTGCTATTGAGATAAGATTTTTGATGATTGTCACAATAAATGCTAGGTAAAATAATTTGGACTTTGAGATGATCACGTGACGAGAAATGCTCATAAGTTATACGAAGATTTTTTTTGTAAAGTTGTACTTATCTATGTAAAAACTACTGTGTTAATTTACCATCGGCTAATATGGTGACTAATAGAATTAAAGAGTGTAATTGACTATCTTAAAGATGAAATTTCAATTATTTTTTAGTCACAAGCGCCTGCTGTGAAAATAAAAGTTATGTTATTTGAATTTTAAGGGCAATGAACCAGCTTATTAAATCCTACTACTCAAAAGTAAAATCAGCAAGCAAGGAACGTCCCAAGAAAGAATTATTTAAAGATCTTCTAAACCGCTTATATCATGGTGATAAAGGGATTGAAAAAATAATTGATCAGATTTCACTTGGCTCTGAAAGATCGGTTTTAAGCATTCCGAGAAAAGATAAGCTGCACAAGGGAAGCGCAGATACCTTATACAATAAGGTAATAATTGAATTTGAAAACGATTTAAAGACAACCTTAAAACATGCGAAGGAACAGCTTGCCGGTTATTTACTAGGGCAATTCAATTCTGGTGAAGGATACAATTTTACATTAATTGCCTCAGATTGTATTACATGGAAAGTTTTCGCGCCGGATGTATCATGTCTCGAAAAAATCGGTGAACTCAAAGAGGACGAGCTGATACTTAACGAAATCAAATCAGCTTCTTTTACTTTAACCGAAAGAAATACCGAAGATTTTTATTACTGGATTGATAGGTTTCTTTTCAAAGAGAAAAAACAGAAAGCAACACTTAAACGGATTGAGGAAGCATTTGGTTATCAAAGCAATGTGTTCCTTGAATGTTTCGGGGAAATGGGTAATCACTTTAGAAACGTTAAAAAGTTTGGTGAAGTTCAGGTTTCATTTGAACAGTGGAGCAAGTTCCTAAGTATTGCTTATGGTTCATTCGAAGCAAGTGAAAGTAATTTTCTAATTCATACATATCTTAGTGTGTTTGCCAAAATGCTCGCTTATGCCGTAGTAAGCAGCGATGAATACATTGATGATGATGAGATGAAATCAATAATTGATGGAACTATATTTCACAAATTCAACATCCGCAATTTTGTTGATGACGATTTCTTCCACTGGGTTAAAGGCGATAGAAATTTCAGGGCACTAAAAAAAGTTTTCCGGCTTATTGCTCAGGAAATTTCCACTTTCGATTTTCATAATGTTGATGAGGATATTCTCAAGGGTGTTTATCAAGAGTTGATTGACCTTGATACGCGACACGCACTCGGTGAATATTACACGCCCGATTGGCTGTGTGAAAGGATTTTAAAAGAATTTGAGCTTAATGAAGGAAAAAGAGTTTTAGATCCTGCTTGTGGAAGCGGTTCATTTCTTTTAGCTGCCATACATCGTTTTAGGGAATTGAATCCTAAAATTTCTGTGGAGGAACTAAACGCAAGCATCTATGGAATTGATATTCACCCGCTTTCTGTCCAGATAGCAAAAACAAACATGCTGCTTGCTCTCGGTAAGGATATTGTGGATGCACGAACTCCAATTCACTTGAATATTATTCTTGCAAACACTCTGCTGGCGCCCGATGGTGTTGAGGACCTATTTGGTAAAACTTTTAAGATGACCATTGATAAAGAAACTTTAATTCTTAGTTCACAAATCTTGGAAGATGTTAAAACATTTGATGAAGCGCTTGAAACTGCTGACGAATTAGCTGAGCAAACTTTTCTTAAGAAAAGAACAACACTTGAAACGTTTGAGAATGTTTTACGGAAACAAATAAAGAACGGCGATTTTAATAAGCAGGTAATTGAAAGCTTTTACAAAATTTATGAAAGCTTGTGTAAGGTAAAAGAAAAAGGGCGAGACAGCATTTGGAAATTTATTGTGCAAAACCTTTACAAACCGTATTTCCTTTCGAAAAAGTTTGATTATGTAATCGGTAATCCACCTTGGTTTACATTTAAAGCAATAAGAAATGAAGAATACCAAAACATTTTAGAAGATTTAGCAAAAAGATATGAAGTGAAGCCAGAGAAAGTTGCTAATATGCCGCAGTTAGAGATTGCAGCAATATTTTTCGTTTATTGTACAAACTATTTTTTAAAAGACAGCGGAAAGTTAGCGTTTGTTTTACCGCGCAGTTTTTTCAGTGCTGATCATCATGATAATACTCGGAGTGGAAAGGCACTTGGATTGAAACTAACACAAATCTGGGACTTATATAATGTTAGTCCTCTTTTTCGTATTCCTACAGGTGTTTTGTGTTCTGTACCTTCTGCCAGTAAAAGTGCGATTCCTGAAAAAGGTCTACCGGGGAAAATTTTTACTGGTACTTTACCTGTGCATAACTGTAAATATGAGGTTGCTAGTAATTTTTTAGTAGAGGAAGAAAGAACTTGGTACTATGTTAAACAGGGAACAAGTTCAGCATTAACCAATCGAAAGTATAAAATTCAGAAACTGTCTAATCCTTACAAAGATTTGTTTAAAAATGGTGCTGCCATCTATCCTCGATTGTTTTTTTTCGTAGATCTAGATCAAGCTAAACCTGCCGATTTGATTGATAGAATCGTCAACATAAAAACATCAGATAGTATTAAAGCTGAAGCTAAACATCCATGGCATGGATTAGAATTAAACGGTAGAGTGGAAAGTAAGTTTCTTTATAAAACAGCTATTGCGAAAAGTGTACTTCCGTTTTTATTGTATAAGCCAAATTTAGTTGTTCTGCCAGCGATTGTGGATTGCTCAGAAGAAAAGAAAAATATAATGCTCGTTAATTCCGATGAATTAAGAAATTTGGGTTATATAAGCGCTGCAAAATGGTTTTTCAATTCCGAAAATATTTGGAATATCAAGAAGACTGAAAAAAATCGAAATATTACTTTGATAGATTATCTCAATTGGCAGCATAAATTAACAAATCAAAATTTAAATGCACCTTTTTTAGTCATTTATAATTCGACGGGTACAAATGCAAATTCGGTTGTTATACAAAGAAGTACGATTGATTTAGAATTTATTGTCGATATAAAAACTTTTGTTTTATATTCATACTCTGAGCGAGAATCCTTTTACATTTCAGCAATTATTAATTCTTCTATCCCAAACATTTTGATGAAAGATTTTCAGTCTCATGGATTATGGGGAGCAAGAGATATTCACAAAAAAATCCTCGACGTTTACTTTCCTAAGTTTAGTGAAGAAGATGAACAGCATTTAAAATTAGCCGAATTGAGTAAAACAGCCCATCAAAAAGCTGTTTTGTACTTGCAAGCCAATCCACCGAAAGATGAGTTGACGGCAACTCGTCTTGGTCGTTTACGAGTGGAAATCAAGAAACACCTGTCAACCGAAATGAAAGAGATTGATAAAATTGTGAAAAAATTAGTGGGGTAAAACTAGATGTCAGTTAAAACATTATTGCCGACAGAGTCGGTAATCCATAAAATTCTAGTTATCAGAAACCAGAAAGTAATTTTGGATAGAGATCTTGCGATTTTATACAATGTAGAAACTCGGTTATTAAAACAAGCTGTTCGTAGAAATATGAAGCGGTTTCCGAAGGATTTTATGTTTCAGCTTACAAAAGAAGAATTTGATAATTGGAGATCACAAACTGTGATGTCCAAATCAGATCAAAAAGGATTACGTTATAATCCTTTCGCATTCACGGAACAAGGTGTTGCAATGCTTTCTTCAGTTCTTAAAAGTGAAAGAGCCATTGAAGTGAACATCCTAATCATGCGTGCTTTTGTAAAGCTCCGTGAAATAATTTCCACACATAAAAAAGTAGAAGAAAAATTAAAAGAACTTGAAAGCAAACTTAGAGAACACGATGATCAAATTGTGCAGATTATTCAGGTAATTAATCAATTAATTGCTCCACCTCAACCGCCGAAAAGGAAAATCGGTTTTGGTAATGATTAAACTAAAACCATCCACCACAATGTAAGAGTTAAAAACGAAACAACTATTCCTATTCCCACTAACATTGTAGCTAATTCTTTGTTCAATTTAAACTCGGTTGCAACAATAGCCGCAGTTATCATGGGTGGCATTGCAGATTCAAAAATTGTTACATTAAAGGTTAAATCTCTTTCTTGAGCTATAAAATAATATATGAGATAAATTACCGCCGGAGCTAATATTAGCTTAAACAATAATCCTAACGCCAATTCTAGTTTATGCGAGTTAAATTGAGTCAAGCGTATTTGATATCCAACTGAAAATAAAGCTAATGGACTAAGAGTGCTACCAAGTTTTTCCAGAACAGAGACTATTTCTTGCGGATAATGAAAGGGTAAAAGTATTATAGCAATTAGTATTGAAATGAATGGTGGAAATGTAAAAATCCGTTTTAATATGATCCGTTTGTTGAAATCAGAACCACTATAATATGAAGCTATGAAAATCCCAAGTGTAGATAGGACTAAGAACGACCCAAGCTGATCAATAATTAATCCTGTTGGAATTCCGTCTTTACCAAAGAATATTTCAATCATTGGCAATCCAAGAAAGGAAGTATTTCCCAAACCGCAGACTAATATCATACAGCCAATTATTGAGCGGCTCCAATTCATTTTTGAACCAATCCATCGAAAAAATATTATTGCCATTCCGAATAACAGCCATGCCATGGCAATGGGAAGTAATAATTTATAACTTATTTGTACGTTGTGAATGTACAGAATTGTTAAAGCAGGAAGCGATATGTGGATAATAAAGTTATTCAGAACAACCGGTGTTTCGTCCGGTATATTACTGAACTTTCTTAAGAATATTCCCAGAAGAAAACAGATGCCAAGCAGTATAAAATTTGCCATTGAAGTTTCTTAAAAATTCGGATGAACGGGGAATAATTATTTTTTCAAGTTCACAATTTTTTCACATGCACAAATTTGTTGTAAAGTAGTAAACCGATTATTGTAATTACGCCAATCATGCTAAAGATTATCCATAGTGTACTTGGCTGGTTTAAGTTATCAACAAAGTGAACATAAAGATTTGCACCAAGGATTCCTCCGATAAAACTTCCAAGCACTCCATACAAAAATGCATAACCAAGATAAAGGGCTTTTTTGTCTTCGGGAGCAATCAATCCAACATAAGAAATAAATTTTGGATGAGCAGTCATTTCACCAATTGAAAATACAACAATTCCAATTATGAATACCCAAATGTTAGTAGAAATAGCAAGCACAGCCATTCCGAGAGTTCCCATTGTTATTCCCGCTATCATCGTTGGGAGAGCTTTTGTATTCTTGACAATATTAGAAACAATTATTTGAAGGAGAATTATTGTCCCAGCATTTATAACGGTTACGTGTTCAATATCGAATTTCCAGTTGATGTTAATCCCAAGCAAACTTAAAAATCCATTTACCGCAGAGTTGAGGGAGGAGGTATCAACATATTTTTGTACATACCATAGTACAGAATCGAACTGTTGGAAATAAAGTATCCAGAAGCCCGAGTAAATAACAATTAAACCAATGAATTTAAAATCGGTTAGTACAAGCACCATTCCTTTAAAAACTTCAGGCAATGACTTTGTATTCTCAGGTTTCTTTGGCTCTTTATAAATTAAAAACGTTGGGATAAGCATTGAAGCTGTAGCAATTGCAGAAGCTAACATAACATATTGCCAGCCGAAAGCATTTTTGATGTAAGGCACAAGAATTAGCGGAAACAAAAATGCCCCAAGATTTATTGACCAGTAAAAGATTCCAAAACCAAGAGTGCTGTTTGATTCATTTGTTTCCCTTGCAATTGTCCCCGAAATCATCGGCTTGAATGAACCAGCGCCAATTCCCATAATTACCAAACTCGAAAATACGAATGCGTATTCAGTAGCCTGACTTGTAAGGAAGTAACCGAGTCCTAAAAAAATGAAAGCGAATGTTAATGTTTTTCTGTAACCGAATCTGTCTCCGAGTGCTCCAGCAAGTATTGGTAAAATATACAGCAAAGGTTGAATTGTACTTTTAATTACTCCAACGCTTTCTTTTGTAAAATGTAGTTGATCAGTCATATAAACAGAAAGAATGCTCATCATACCATAGTACGAGCCGCGCTCGAAAAATTCCATCATTATTACAACCCAATAGTTTTTTGTGAATGATGTAAATCCAACTTTCTTTTTTTCGACTTGTTCTGTCATAAGATGCCTTTGTTATTTTATGATTTTGTTTGGAGTGAATTTATTTCGCAAAGATAAAATAAAATTTCTAAGAGTTCCTAATTCTTATTATTTCTGCGGCAATACTGATTGCAATTTCTTCCGGGGTCTCGCTATTAATTTCGATTCCTATAGGTGAGTGGACACTTTTTATTTTCTCTTCAGCAATTCCCTGTTGCTTCATTTCGTTAATGACATTTTTAACTTTAGCTTTACTTCCCATCATTCCAACATACTTGAAATTTCTATTGATCAATTTTTGCAAGATAAGTCTATCGCTTTCATGAGAGTGAGATACAATAACAACATAGGAATGCTCTCCATCAGTTAAGCATTTATCAATTTCATTATAGTTGATGACGGTTTTCTCATCGGCAAAAGTATTCGCTTCCATAGTTTGTAAATTGGTACGATTATCTAATACAACTACATAAAAATTTAGGAAGGACATTACTCTTGATAATACTAAGCCAACATGTCCACCACCTATAATGTATAAAGTATCTTGCTGTCCAATATTTTCCTGATAAAACCAATTTTGTTCATCATTATGTGAAAAGGTGATCTGTTTTTTTCTCAGATCAATTTCAGTACATCTTAGCCCGCTTGCATTCAGTTTGACTGCCGACTTTATACTCTTTTGGATTGAATTAATAATTTTTTCAATTCCAGATAGTTGGTTCTTGTCAAGAGTCAAAGTAAAGATTGTTTGAGCACCTGAACAAATCATACCTGAACTATCTTCGCGTAAATTGCCTTGATGATAAAGTTTTTTAAGCCACAAAACATTTTTACCCTTGTTAAGATTACTAACTGCGTCCTCAACAAGATCATGTTCCATCCTGCCGCCGCCAATCGAGCCAATCATTTCTTTGTTTTTACTTACTGCCATTTTAAATCCGGCTCTTCCTGGAGAAGAGTTTTCAGATTCAACCACGACCATCAAAATAACTGGCTCATCTTTTTCTAGATGAGATTTAATGAATTTCCAGAGATTGATTTCTTTCATTTAATCTAAAGTATAGTAAAAAATTATAATAGCCCCGAGATTTATCTCGGGGGAAAATAACAAAAAGGTATCACAGGCTTTAGCCATGAAATAAATTAATTTGTGGCTAAAGCCAAATATTTTGGTCATGACATTAATCCCCGACTTGAAAGTCGGGGCTATTTAGCTACGAATTGTATCTTAATTTTTTGAATTCATCAATCGTGTCAATGTCTAGCAAAACTTCAGGATAATTGCAATTCCAAATTTGTTTTTTAATTCTTTGATCATTGCTTATGTCTCTCAAGGAATTATTTTCACTTAATTCTAGGATGTGGCTTGACACTTTGCTATCAAAGAGTATAGGATGTCCCAATTTGTCATTGTAAGATGGTTGCAGCCAATTTACACCATCCGCAACATGCTGTATAAAACTAGTATAGAAAACTTTAGGGATAGATGGCTGATCAACAAAATGATAAAGTATCCAATCGGTGTTTGAAATATGCTTTAATCCGCATTGTAAAGATGAGAACATACCGGTTTTGTAGTTTTCATTTAGTATGAAGCGTATTTTAAGAATTTCATCTGCATTCAGATAGTTGCTGATACCAGTTTTTACCTCTTCTGCTTTATGCCCAATCACCACAACCACTTCATTGCAAACTGAAAATAGTTTCTTGATGATTACGACAGCAAAGGGGAGATTGTTATAAATAACTAATGCTTTTGCTGTTCCCATTCTTCCGGAAAGTCCTGCACACAAAAGCAAACCTGTAATTCGATGTTTTATTTTACTTTTAGAATTTGTTTCCATTCATTTGGAGAAAATGATTTCGGTTCTTTGTTCCAAATTGTGAGCGATTGCTGATCTTTCAAACCGTTTCCTGTAAACATTAGAAGTGATTCTGATTTTGTTGAAATGATTTTTGCATTTAACACTTTAAGATAGCCGGCAAAACTTGCAGCTGCGGCTGGTTCGATTAATAGTCCAAATTCTTTTGCTGATTTTCTCTGCGCATCAATTATCTCCGAATCGGTAACCGAAATAGCCCGACCATTTGTTTTGGTAACAGCATCAGCAGCCATGTATAGATTTCTTGGTGCACCAGCGTGAATGCTGTCAGCAATTGTATGGGCAGGCTTATACACAAATTTTTTCTGTTTCATATATCGAACCAAAGCATCACTTCCGCCTGCCTGAACAGCAATTAATTTAGGAATTTTTTTAGTCCAACCTAATTGTTTTAATTCCCACAACCCCTTATAAATTCCTGATATGATTACTCCATCACCGACAGGAATAAAAATATAGTCAGGCAATTTTCCTTTTAGAGAGATAAACATATCATAAGCGGCAGATTTTTTCCCTTCGATTGTTAGGGAATTATAGGCAGTATTGCGATTGTACCAACCTTTTGCTTTAGAAATCTCTAGACAGAAGTCAAATGCTTTATCATAATCTCCTGTAACCAAATAAATACTGGCACCGAACGACTGAATTTGGATTCTCTTGCCCAAAGGAATTTTTTCAGGAACAAAAATGTGAGACTTAATTCCTAAGCGAGCACAAATTCCTGCAAGTGATGATCCTGCATTACCGGTTGAAGCGGCACTAATTTCATTTATTCCTAATTGAATCGCTTTTAAGGCGACTAAGTTTGAAGCTCTATCTTTGTAAGATAGTGTTGGATTTCGTGTGTCATCAAAAATTGATAGATCGTTGTTTTTGTACTTTGTTTTGATGAGCGGGGAAGGATTGATTTTTATACTTTCTAATTGTGTTTCAATAACCCCCCTAATTGAAGATGAATTTTTACTTACGGAATATTCTAACGGCCAAAGCTGAGGATAAAGCCAAAACTTTCCTGCTGCAAAGTTGAGAAAATCTTTTTTGTTTATTTTTTTACGAATTGAATCATAATCGTAGGTAATCTTAAGAACACCAACGAGTGGTTTATTCTTTTCTGCTTTGCCGCATTTGGGACAAAGGTAGAGCAACTCATCTTCAATTTGCTGTTTTGTGAACTGAGATTTACATGAGAAACATTCGTAGTAGTAATTATTCATGACCTTCATTTTTCACATCGTCAGCGCCATAATTGCTTTTGCTGTGTGTAGCCTGTTCTCTGCCTCATCAAAAACTATTGAGATATTTGGATCATCAAGAATTTCATCAGTAACTTCGTTTCCTCTGTCTGCAGGAAGTGCATGCATCAGCTTAACATTTTTATCAGCAAGTTTGATTCGTTTATCATCGCAAATCCACGATTTATATTTTTCAAGATTCGCTTTCATCTCTTTCTTACACACATCTTCATTTTGTAAATAGTGGTCAACATCGTAGTAACCAAATCCTCCCCAGTTTTTTGGAACAACAATTTGTGCACCGTCGAATGCTTCGTTCATATCATTCGTGAATTTCAGACTTCCGCCGCCAGCTTTTGCATTCTGCTTTGCTTTCTCAACAATATTTTTACTTAGTGGAAATTCTTTCGGGTGAGCGACGGTAACATCAATTCCATAACGTGGGAAGAGCAAAATTTGTGTCTGCGGAACGCTAAGTGGTTTTGAGTGTGTAGTTGCGTATGCCCATGAAATAGTTACTTTTAATCCTTTCGGGTTTTTATCGAAGTGTTCGAAGATTGTCATTAAATCTGCAAGTCCTTGAAACGGATGGTAAACATCATCTTGAAGCGACATGACAGGGCGTTTTGAGAATTGTGCCATTTCATCAAGATATTTTTTACCAATTCCGTAAAAACAATTTCTGCAGGCAATCCCATGTCCCATGCGGGAAAGAATTATTGCTGTGTCTTTTGCAACCTCGCCATGAGTTATTTGCATTTTGTCCGGTGTCAAATCATGTGCATGACCGCCAAGCTGTGTCATTCCAGCTTCCATGCTGTTTCTTGTGCGAGTTGACTGCTCAAAGAACATCATGAATAAAGTTTTGTGCGGAAGGTGAAGAGTTGGTTCTTCTTTATAAAATTTTTCTTTCAGCTCGAATGAAGTTTTGAAAACTATATCAAGCTCTTCTTTTGTCCAATTATCTTCTGTTAAGAAATGCTTGCCTTTAAGTGTGTTGGTCATATACTTTCCTTCTAAATGTTTTTACCGCAAAGACGCTGAAACGCTAAGTTAAAAGTTGTTGACAAATCTTCTAAATCCTTGTTTGAGAATAGGTACATTAAAATTAATTAAAAATCCCAACCGTTTGTTTGTAAGTTTGAGATAAGAAATGATTTGAGCTTCGAAAACCGGAAGCATTATCTCAACAGATTTTAGTTCAATAATAATTTCATTCTCAACTAGAATGTCAATTTTAAAGTCTTTTGAAAGTTCATGCCCCTTGTAAATTAATGGAATTGATACTTGACTTACTGCTCTAATTCCTCTTAACTCAAATTCTTTCAGCAAGCATAATTCATAAACAGATTCTAACAGTCCAGGTCCCATTTCTTTATGAACCGTGATGGCGCTATCTAAAATCTTTGCGGATAGATTATTTAATTCCTCGTTATTCATCTCTTTGCGTGTTAGCGTCTCTGCGGTAAAATTATTAATAACTTATGACAAACATCGCATAAAACGCACTTGCTTTAACCAAATGTTCAATCGGGACTTTCTCATCCGGTGCATGCGCTAAAACTTCATTACCAGGTCCAAATCCAATAACTGGTATTCTGTATAATCCGTTTATTGCAATTCCGTTCGTAGAGAAAGTCCATTTATCAACGACTGCATCTTTATTAAAAAGCTCTTTAAAAACCTTTTTACCTGTTTCAATCACTGGATGATTGTCCTCAAGCTTCCACGTTGGATAATATTTTTCCATACCATATTCTTTTCCTGTGAATGCTTTCTCATTGTAGTTAATCACTTCAACTTTAGCATTCATATCATTAACGATCTCTTTAACTTGTCCAACAGCTAATTCTTTGTTTTCTCCCCAAGTTAATCTTCTATCAAGATGAATTTTAGCGAAGTCAGCTACCGCACAAAGTGAGGGACTTCCCGAAACAAATTCAGAAATTGTTACCGAACCTTTTCCGAGGAATTCATCATAAGCTAAGCGGTCATTCAACTTTTCAATTTCAAGTGCGGCTTTGGAAGCCATGTAAATTGCATTTATTCCCCTTTCGGGTGCAGAACCGTGTGCGGATCTTCCGAAAAAGGAAACTTCTATTTCCATTCTGCCGCGATGCCCGCGATAAATATTTAGGTTCGTTGGTTCTGTTACAATCACGCAATCAGGTTTTATTTTATCTTCTTCGATGATGTATTTCCAGCAAAGCCCATCGCAATCTTCTTCCATCACGGTTCCAGTAACGTAAAGAGTAACATCATTTGTCAATCCGATTTCTTTTAAGATTTTTCCTGCAGTAATTGCGGCAATAGGTCCACCTTTTTGATCAACACTTCCTCTTCCATGAACAAATCCGTTTTTAATTTCACCGCCAAGCGGATCAAATGTCCAGTTTTGAATATTGCCAATGTTCACAGTATCAATGTGCCCGTCAATTGCGATTATCTTTTTTCCGCTGCCGATTCTCCCAATGATATTTCCAAGTCCGTCAATTTTCACTTCATCAAATCCGGCTGTTTCCATCATTTCTTTTAGCTTAGTTATAACAGTACCTTCATTGGTGCTTAAAGATTTTATTTTTATCAATTCAGAAAGATTGTTAGCAGTGTAGTCCTCGTATTGTTTTGCTTTCTTGTTTATTATTTCAGATAGATTCATAACTCTCATGATAATTGTTGAAAAATAATGATTCAAAATTAAGGATAATTATTCGTATTTGATATGTATTTTTAATAGTGAGTTTATAATTTATAATCAAATTGTTTTTGGATTATCAAAACAAAGACTGTCATTCCGAATTCATTTCGGAATCTAAATTTACGTCAGTGATAGATGCTGAAACAAGTTCAGCATGACATATGATTTCTATTTGAACAAATATTTTAAATTATTCCTTCTAAGGATAGAAATATGGCAGAGAGAATGAACGCAATCCGGTTTGAGAATTTATTGAACTGGATTTTCAGCGAGTATGAAAAAGAAGATTCGATTTTTGGAATTCCCTCGATAGATTTTCTTTCATTTAAAAACAATTCGACCTTTCGAATTTTTGGAGATCAACTCGATTCCCCGATTGGACCAGCAGCAGGACCGCATACTCAACTCTCACAAAATATTATTGCTTCTTATTTGGCGGGTGGGCGATTCTTTGAGTTAAAAACTGTTCAGATAAAAGATGATTTGCAAATTGACAAACCGTGTATTGATGCTCAAGATGAATGTTACAATGTCGAGTGGTCACAAGAATTAAAATTGGAAGAATCTTTTGACGAATATCTGAAAGCATGGATGATTCTCCACTTATTAAAAGCGTTGCTTTGCTCGGATTCGAACTCGCCGCGAGGTTTTGTTTTTAATATGAGTGTTGGTTACAATCTTGAGGGAATTAAAAGTGAAAAAGTGCAGACTTTCATTGATTCTTTAATTGATGCCTCTAACCATCCTTTATTCATAAAGTATAAAAAACTGCTTTACAAACAAACCAAGGACAATAAATTTCATTCTTTGCTGAAAGATAAAAACCATTTTGCGGAGGATGTTCTCAATCGTTTAGAAAAAGCGATTAAAAATATACCGCCACGAATTAGTAACTCTGTTACTCTTTCAACTATGCATGGTTGCCCTTCGCATGAAATTGAAGCAATTGCGAAATATTTGCTCAAAGAAAAAAATCTTCATACATATATTAAGCTTAATCCTACTTTGCTTGGATATGAGAGGGTGAATGAGATTCTTCAGTCACTCAATTATAAAAAAATTGAGTTGAACAAGCATTCGTTTGAGAGTGATTTAAAGTTTTATGATGCGGTTGCAATGATTTCAAGATTACAAGAATTTGCGGCAAAAGTAAATCGTGACTTTGGAATTAAACTTTCGAATACCCTTCCGGTTAAAAATAAGAAAAAAGTTTTAGCTGGTGATGAGATGTATATGTCCGGGCGTTCACTTTTCCCGTTAACTATAAATGTGGCATTGAGATTAGCTGAAGCCTTTGATGGTGATCTTAACATTTCATATTCTGGTGGAGCAGCCGTTTATAATACTTTAGATATTCTTAAGTGTGGAATTTTCCCCGTGACTTATGCAACTGATCTTCTAAAACCTGGAGGTTATCGAAGATTGGCTCAAATAGGAAAAAGTATCGCAGAAAATTTTGTGGGCAATTATTCAAGAGAAAAGATTAATCTTGAACGGCTTAAAAAATTGGTTAAAGATTCTTTGATAAATCCACGCTATAAAAAAGAAACACGCTTTGTTGAATCAATAAAAGTTCCAACCAAGTTGCAAACATTTGATTGCTTTGTCGCTCCATGTGTCGTTGCTTGTCCAATTCATCAAGATGTTCCTGAATATGTTAAACTTATTGAGGAAGAACGGTACGATGAGGCATTTGAAGTTATTGTTTCAAAAAATGCTTTGCCAAATATCACAGCTCATATTTGTGATCACCAATGCCAGTATCATTGCACCCGTTGGGATTATGATGAAACGGTGAAGATTCGCGAATTGAAAAAAGTTGCTGTTGAAGAAGGAAGAAGAAAATATTTATCACGGTTTGCCCAAAGAAAACATCTCAACGGCAATAATATAAAATGTGCTGTTATCGGAGCAGGTCCATCCGGGCTTTCTGCGAGTTATTTTTTAGTAAAAGCCGGATTTGACGTAACTGTTTTTGAAAAACATGATAAAGCAGGTGGAGTTGTTCAAAATATTATTCCGGATTTTAGACTGCCCCAATCAGCCATTGATAATGATGTTGAATTCATCAAACAGCTTGGAGTTAGGTTTCAGTTTAATGTTAATCCAAATTTTTCAATCGAGGAACTCAAGCAAAAGGGTTTCAAATATATTTATGTTGCAATCGGTGCTGGTAAATCAACTGAACTTCGCCTTAAAGGCGAAGGGAGAAATGTTCTTAACGCTATTGATTTTCTGTGGAAGTATCATCATAGAAATAAAATTACTTTAGGAAAATCAGTTGCGGTTGTTGGCGGCGGTAACTCAGCAATAGATGCGGCAAGGGCTGCTAAACGAATTGATGGTGTTGAAAAAGTTTACATACTTTACCGGCGGACAAAGGAATTTATGCCGGCAGATAAAGAAGAATATGACAATGCAGTTGGGGATGGAGTGATCTTTAAAGAACTTTTATCGCCAATTGATTTTGATGATTTGGTTTTACGTTGTCAAAAAATGAAATTGGGAGAATTCGGAAGGGATGGGAGAAGGGAAGTATCGGCAATAGAAAATGAAGTTGAAGAAATTGAAGTTGATTTTGTAATCTCTGCAATTGGAGAGAAGGTTGATATTGAAATTCTAAATCAAAATAAAATATCAATTAATAAATTTGGAAAAGTTGAATCCAAAGATGAAACAAACGAAACTTTACTTGAGAATGTATTTATTGGAGGAGATGCGCTTAGAGGCCCTTCAACTGTTGTGGAATCAATTGCGGATGGGAAAAAGGCAGCAGAAACAATTATTAAAAAAGAAAATCTTAAGTTGAGTTTTGAAAAAGAACTAAAAAATATTTTTAATAATGATGAAAGAAGAAAACGGATCCTTGAAAACAAAGGAAATATTTTCGAAAAACTTTCAGATAACTTGGAGGTAACTCGCTGTCTTGAGTGTAATTTTATTTGCAACAAGTGTGTGGATGTTTGTCCCAACCGTGCCAATATCCCAATTGCGATAGATGGAGATAGTTTTGAAGATATAAATCAAATTCTTCACATTGATTGGATGTGCAATGAATGCGGAAACTGTGAAACATTTTGTCCGCACCAAGGTGCTCCATATAAAGATAAAATCACATTGTTTATGAGTGAAGGAGACTTTAAGTATTCAGGGAATGATGGTTTCTATGTCATCGAAGGTAAAAATGAAATTAAAATCATGTCACGATTTAAAACGAAATTTGAAAAATTGTGCTTTTCACATTCTGGGGTACTAAAAAGAAACGCTTCACAAGATCATGATGAAGATAAAGATTATGATCAACATTTAAGAATGATAGGGAAAATTATTTCAGATTACTCTTATTTATTGGTTAGTTTAGAATCTACAGATGCAACTATTGCTTGAATAATAGGTTTATAACCGGTACACCTGCAGAGGTTACCCTCAATTGCTGTTTTGACTTCCTCTTCTGTTGGGGTCGGATTTTCTAAGAATAGAGCGTGTGTTGACATTAACATTCCTGGTGTGCAAAATCCACATTGAATGGCTCCATATTTCAAAAAATTTTGCTGAAGTTCACTTAACATTTCACCATCTGCTAACGCCTCGACAGTTATGACTTCACATTCATCAACTTGCTGAGCAAGCACTAAGCATGAATTAACAGCTTTACCATTTAAGATTACAGTGCATGCGCCGCATTCACCTATACTGCAACCCTCTTTTGTACCTGTAAAGCTCAGATCGTCACGCAGCAAATCAATCAATCGTTTATTTTTGTTTAGAGTAACTGAAATTTCTTTTCCATTGAGTCTAAAGTTAATGATCATTTTAAACCCTTCCCGTGCTTTTCTCGAGTAGTTGGTAAAGCATTTGCTGAACAACAGGTAACTTATAAATGGTTGACCATCGCAATCCAGTTGTTTCTAAGACTTGTTTACCAAGTTTTTGTGCAATTTCTATAAATGTCTCACTGGTTGCTTCTTTACCAACAAATAATTTCTCAAGTTTATAAAACCGTTTTCCAATTGGAGTTATTGCTCCACTTGCAATTCTAAATTCTTTAATAATTTTGTCTTCTTCGTGCAGCAAAAAAGCAAGCGAAATTCTGCTAATTGAGACTGCATTTCTTCTACCGAGTTTATAAAAATCACCCTTATAGTTCTTTGCAAGAATTGGAAGTATAATTTCCGTAACACACTCATTTTTCTTTAGCTGAGCTTCATAGGGGTTTAATAAAAATTCATTAAGCGGGACAATTCTTTCTTCATTGGGAGAAATTATTTTTATTGTTGCATCGTAAACCAAAAGAGGAGGAACGCTGTCAGCACAAGGAGCATTATTTACAAAGTTTCCCACAACGGTTGCTCTATTTCTTATCTGAACGCTTCCAACTGTTTGAGCGGCTTTCTCAAGCAGTGGGAAATGCTTTTGTATGATTTCATTTTTTATAATATCCGAAAACGTTATAGAAGATCCAATTGAAACAAATCCATTCTGAAGTTTGATCGTTTTTAAATCATCAATTGCATTTATGTCAATCAGATGTGTGATCGAAATAAAGCGTTTTGATTCTTGAATGAACCCGGGAATGATGTCAGTTCCGCCTGCAAGGATTCGAGAATTTTCTTGCGAGTCACCTAAAACGTTCTTTAGTTCGCTTAAGTTTTTAGGGCGATGATATTTGAACTGAGGAATCATTACGAACTTCCTCTCTTCAAATCTTTTGGAAAAAGTTTTCTGCGCAGAAGAACTTCCTCTAAATTTATCGGTAGATTATAAAATCTTTTTCCCGTTGCATTTCTGACTGCATTGGCAATTGCCGCAGAGGTCAACTCAAGGGTTGGTTCACCCAAAGATTTGGCACCCCAAGCACCAAAGACGTCGTTTCCTTCAATGAATATTGGTTTAATTTCTTTAAGATCTTTGCTTGTGGGAATAAGATATTGATCGAAGTTAAGCTCGCGAATATTTGAATTATCTGTCGTTATCTGTTCCCATATTCCGTAGCCTGCACCCTGCGTTACACCGCCATAAACTTGTCCTTCGGCTCCTAATAAGTTTATAACTTTTCCAGGATCGTGAACCGCCGTTATTTTATCTATGTAAACTCGTCCACTTGCCATGTTAACGGTTACTTCAGCAACTTGGCACCCATACACGTATGTGAAGTATGCCGATCCTTGTCCTGTATGTTCGTCCCAATTTACGTCGGGACCTTTATACCAGCCAATTGTTGCTAAGCTAATGCCATTTTTATAAGCTATGAGACACAAATCTTTAAAAGAAATTTTTCTTACTGGATCTTCATTTGTAAATACGAAACCATTTTTAAAGATGATTTCGGTTTTTGTTTTTAATTTCCATTCCTTGTTTAAAATTTCTTCAAGCCGCTTTCGAATGATTTCTGATGCAGATTTAACTGCACCTCCACCCATCAGTGTTGAACGTGAGGCAACAGTAGGCCCGCTGTCTGGAATTAAGCCAGTATCTGTTTCTAAGTAGTAAATTTTATCCGTAGAAATGCCTAAAACTTCAGATGCAATTATTGAAAATGTTGTTCTAAGTCCTTGACCATTTTCAGCTAACCCGGAAAGTAAATATGCTGTCCCATCATTTTGAACTGAGAGATAAGCAGCAACAGCATCAATTCCTTCGGCGCCAAGCGAACATCCGCGATAACTTACAGATAATCCAATTCCCTTTTGCAGCAAGTTTTTAGGGCTGATGAAATCTTTTTTCTTTAGAATAAGTTGTTCTTCATTTTCTTCTGAAATTTTATCTAGTTGGTAGTTATCGTTTCTATTTCTCCCCAATTCTTTCCATTTAGTAGTAAAATTAGTTTCTTGAACCGCAGTATCTAAAACTTTAAGAAGATTAACATCATGGTTTTCTAACTTTTGTCCGCTTGCAGTAAGTGAGCCCGCTTTAAATCCGTTTATTCTTCTTATTTCATCTGGGGTTAAGTTCAGCTTGATTGCAATTTCATCCATGATTGATTCTTGTGCAAAGATGGGTTGCGGTGAACCAAATCCACGCATTGCGCCAGTATATGGATTATTTGTATAAACAGCTTTCACATCTGTAGAAACATTTTCAATTTCATAAGGTCCCGTTGCTTGCACCACACTTCGCCAAGTTACAAATGGACTCATCGAAGAATAAGCTCCGCCGTCAGCAAGGATATCAATTTTCATTGCGACAATTTTCCCGTTCTTCTTACAGCCAACTTTGTATTTCAAAATGTAAGGATGTCGTTTGTATGATTCAAGGATTGATTCTTCTCGTGTATAATGAATCTTGACGGGTTTGCCAATTTTCAAAGCAGCAACCGCAGCACGTGCTGAAAGAATGTTCATCGTATCATCCTTACCGCCGAAGGATCCGCCAAGCTCTGCTTGAACAATCCTTACTTTAGTTAATGACCAGTTTAAAACGGATGCAACAACTTTTCTTGCGGCAAAAGGATTTTGAATGCTTCCAATTATTTTTATTCCTTTGTTTCCTTCAAGAGGAACTGCAAGCACTGCCTCTGGTTCGATGTAAGCGTGTTCAACGAATTGGGTTGTGTAGGTTTCCTCATGAATGAAATCGCTTTCCTCAAATCCTTTTTCAACATCACCTTTGCGGAGTGGGTAATGAACAATTAAATTATTTTCGTATTGAGGATGAATCTTTGGAGCATTTGGTTCCAGAGATTTTGTGGGATCAGTGAGAGATGGCAGTTCAGTGAATTTCACTTTCACTTTTTTAGCAAGTGATTTTAGTTCATCCTCTGATTCTCCAATCAACATTGCCACAACATCGCCAGGAGTTACAATCTTATCGAATGCGAAAATCGGCTGGTCTTGCCGGATTGGTCCGACTTTTTTCGAACCTTTAATATCATTCGAATCAACAATTATTACACCCGGATTACTTTTTAAAACCTCGGAGTAATCAATTTCATCAATGGTTGCATGAACAGTTGGAACTCGAACCATGATGCCATACAACTGCCCGGGTTCGTTAATGTCATCAGCAAACTTTGCTTTGCCGGTTACTTTTTCTAAAGCATCCTGGCGAACAACGGGCTTACCAATTATGTTGAAGGAATTATCCATGCAATTATTATTTAGTTATATACCTTAGGAATTTATTTTGTACGGTCATTCCAAACATGTTTTGGAATCTTTGTAAAAAGCTGAAACAAATTCAGCTTGACAATACAGTATTGTCTAAGTTTTCTTTATTTATTAAACCAACTAGTCTTTTACCTTGCTCGCAAATGTAATTATTAATTTTGGTTTCATCCATGCCAACTAGCGAAGAATTATTCATCAGCATTTTTCCATTTTGTATAACGGAATGAATTTGCCGTTCTAAAATTCCATAAATGTAATGACCAAAAAAATTGCTTTGATCAATTAAAGTTGGTGGAACATAATCCCAAATAATTAAATCTGCTCTATCGCCGATTTGAAGTAATGAAAAATCTGGGAAATATTTTTTAATAAATCTAAGTTGATTGAAATACATTTTTCTAAAAAGATAAAATGATTTATCAAAGCTTAGCTTTTGATTTCGCATTACCAAAAACAATTGCTTTTGCGAACGGGGAATATTCGCATGCATTCCGTCTGTTCCGCATAGGATTGGAATCTCTTCAGGAATATTTTCAAATTTTGGAGTTCCAACAGCATTATTCAAATTTGAATCGAGATTTATTGCAAGAGCGGGTTGTTTATCCTTCAATAAATTGAATTCTTCTTTTGTTAAGTGGACACCATGAACCAAAATGCTTTTTTCATTTATTAGATTAAAATCTATCAACCTTTGAACAGGTGATTTCCCAAATTTTTTTAAGCTGAAATTTTTATCAGATTCATCTTCGCAGAGGTGAATGTGAATTCCAATATCATTTTTCCCGAGAAATTCTTTTGCTGAAGCGAGTGTAGAGTCTTCTAAGGTAAATGATGCGTGAAGACCAAACATTGCTTTTGAATTATTATCTGTGTTATAAAGAAAAAAATCTTTGTTCTCTTTCAGTGCCTCTAGTTTTAAATGTTCGCCATTTCGATCTGAAGTTTCAAAACAGAGAACATTTCGAATGGTGAATTTTTCTAATGTGTCTCGAATGCATTTTAAACTGCCAAGTGTATGCGATGGAGAGGAATGATGATCAAAAATATATGTCACTCCATTTCGTATTGATTCAACTGCAGCCATGTAGGCAGATGCTTTGATCATATCGAAATCGAGGAGTTGATCCAATTTCCACCAAAGATTTTCCAGTATCTCGGGAAAATTCTGCATAGAACCGAGCGCCGGTAAGCCCTTAGCTAATCTTGAATAAATGTGATCATGGAAATTTACATTTGGAATAGTAACAACTCTTCCTTGAGCATCAATGATGTCAAAATCCTTTTGCCGGATGGAAATGTCTGCAGATTTGATTTGACTTATTATCCCATTTTCGATAAGCAAATTTCCGAAAAGCGGATTTACACTTTCAGATTCGATTTGACAAATCCATGCGTTTTTAATAAGGCAAGGTTTAGTTTTCATTTATTAGCAAGCTCTAAAAATTATCATAAACACAAATAATGAGGTTTTTATGTTTTAACTTTTATCGAACTCAAATAGAATTATAAATTCTTTTCAATTCCAACTTCTTTATTAAATTCCTCAATTAGTTTATCCCATTCAGGAACGATGGCGAATTTTTCCTTCCAATAATTTTCATCATACCATTGAGCATTGAGTTCCTCAACTGTTTTGCCTTGCTGTTCAACCCAGGTAAAATACTTTAGATTATGGATTGCTTTCTTATCGTAGTAAGATAATTCCTTAAAATAATTTATACTTTGATTTTTCAAAGTCGCATTCCAATCAATCTCAGCTTGCTTAAGGGAATATTTTCCCCAGTCGTCATTCAGTTCCTTTAGCCGTGATTGGTACATATCGGAAGAATCTGTGAAGATTGTAAATATGATATCACTCTCATTGTACTCGTGATATTTTGCAAGCTTAATTGCTGCCAATAAATTGCCAAGACTTGAAATTCCAAGATCTGGCAGTGTATTAATAGTATTATTATTTACACCTAAGACTGACAAGAATTTTTGTCCTTCTGGCTCATTGAAAAGGCGTAGGATTCGTAGAGGTTGCTCATCGTCAATTGCTGCTATGGCATTTGTATTTTTCACATTATGAATCCATGGAACGTGTTTGTCGCCGATTCCTTCGATTCTGTGGGCACCAAATCCATTCATTAATAAAGTTGGACATTGAAGTGCTTCAGCAGCAGTAATATTGATAAGAGTAAATTTTTCTCTAAGGTAGTCTCCAGCACCAATTGTTCCTGCGGAACCAGTTGCACTTACATAACCGCTTAATCTTTGCCCATCTTTTTTAATTTGATTAAAAAGAGTTTCGATTGTTGAACCGCTTACTTCATAATGCCAAATGGAGTTTCCAAATTGATCAAACTGATTGAAGATCAAATACTCATCACTTTTCGCCTCAAGCTCATGGCACTTGTCATAAATTTCTTTCACATTACTTTCGCAACCGTAAGTTGCAAAAACTTCTGCACCGATTTCCTTTAGCCAGTCAAATCTTTCTTTACTCATTTCTTCGGGTAGAATGGCAACAGCATGTACAGAAAGTAAAGCAGAATTGAAAGCACCTCCTCGACAATAATTTCCTGTTGAAGGCCAAACAGCTTTGTGATATTCAGGATTAAACCTGCCTGTTACTAAATAGGGAACTAAACAGCCATAAGTCGCTCCAACTTTGTGAGCGCCCGTTGGAAAATATTTTCCCACCAGCCCGATTATTCGAGCTTTGACTCCTGTTATCTCGTGCGGAATTTCGAGATAATTTATCTTCCCGATTTTACCAGATGATTTATCATTCCTCCAATTTATTCTAAAAAGATTTAATGGATGAAGGGCATTTAAATCAACCGACTCAAGTTGCTTTTGGATTTTGGGTGGGATAGTCCCAGGATCCTTTAATTGTTTAAAAGTTGGGAGAATTATTTTTTTTTCTTTACAACGCTTAATTGATTTTTCAAGAAAAGATTTGTTTTCTATTTGCCAGTTCCAGTTATACATAAGTTCCTTATTTATTATGAGATTTAATTAGCCATGACTTAAGTCATGGGCTATAAGAGTGCTTTTATAAAGCATTAACAAAAGTTTTTCGTTTGTCATTGGCGCTGATATTTTTAGTTCAGCATTTGATCTAAAGGCTTTAATTGTATTAAGTAATGCAAAATAAATTCCAATGCCGTACATTAGTGGCGGTTCGCCAATCGCTTTAGAATTAAAGATAGCAGCCGAAGGATTTTGATTCTCTAAAAAATCAACCTCAATTTCCTTTGGCGTGAAATAAACATCTGGTACTTTATAAGTAGACATCGAATCGGTTAAAAGCTTTCCCTCCTTTGTGTAAATTATTTCTTCAATTGTCATCCAACCGATGCCCTGCATTATTGCCCCCTCCGCCTGTGTTTGATCAATTACTGGGTTCATACTCTTTCCGAAATCATGCACAACTTTTACAGAATCAATTTCATAAGTTCCTCTCAAGCAATCAACGGTGACTTGAATAATCGCAGTTCCATAAACATGATAAGCGAATGGCTCACCTTTGGCTTTTGCTTTGTCAAAATAAATTCCCGGCGTTGCATAATGTGCTTGCGATGATAAGCTAATTCTTTTTGCGTAAGATTTAGTGATCAACTGCTTCCAAGTAAGCTCAGTTGGTTTCCCATTCTTGTAAACAAATTCGTCTTTCAATTCTACTCTATCGGAATCATTTGCATCCAATTCTTGTTGTGCTGATTTAATTAATCTCTCAAGGATATTGTAGCAGGCTATCTGAACGGCTTTACCATTTAGATCTGCTCCGCTGCTCGCAGCAGTTGCGGAAGTATTGGCAGCCCGTGTTGTATTTGTAGTTTCGATTTTGACACTGGTAATATCAACAGAGAAAATTGCTGCTGCAACTTGACGCAGTTTCATGTTGACGCCTTGACCCATCTCAATTGCGGCAGTGCTGATACCAATGCTTCCGTCAGTGTAAACGTGAACAAGTGCATTTGCTTGATTCAGCATTGTGTTGGTGAATGAAATACCAAAACAAATCGGCATCAATGCGAGACCTTTCTTAACGAGTTTATTTTTAAGATTGAATAGATTGATTTGATTTTTCATCTCATCGAGCTTATACTTATTTACTGCTTTTTTCCAACTTGCCTGTGCCATGCAATACTTTGCTTTTTGTCCGTACGGAAATTCATTGCCTTCATTAAGAAGATTTTTTTCTTGAATTAGCGATGGATCAAGCCCTAATTTTTCAGCAGCTTTATAAATAGCACTTTCAATTACGAACATACCTTGAGGTCCGCCAAATCCTCTAAAAGCAGTGTTGGGAGGAAGATTAGTTTTGCAGCTGTAAGCTGTTGCTTTCACATTTGGGATGAAGTATGAATTTGTGCAATGAAATAATGTCCTATCAAGAATTGCTGTAGAAAGATCTGCTGCTGCTCCAGCATTCTGATAAAACTGAACTTCGTATGCGAGAATTTTCCCATCTTTTGTCAATCCAATTTTAAAATCGGAAGAGTAAGGATGACGTTTACCTGTCATTCTAATATCTTCCTGTCTTCCGAGAATCAATTTAACAGGTCGCTTCAATTTGAAAGCAGCAAGAGCTGTCATGCAAGCCCAAGCGGTTGCCTGATCTTCTTTGCCACCAAAACCACCGCCAAGGCGAAGAACATCAACCTCTACTTTATTCATGGGTAGATTGAGAATTCTTGCTGCTGCTCTTTGAACAGCAGTGGGAGATTGAGTGGAGGAAACTATTTTAACACCGCCGCCTTCAACTGGAAAAGCAAATGAACCCTGAGTTTCAAGATAGATATGTTCTTGTCCTCCGGATTCAACCAGACCTTCAACTATTACATCGCAATCTTTCCAAGTTGAATCAACATCACCTAAGGAAAATATTTGTGGGGGGATTATCAATTGTCCTTTTTGAAATGCCTCTCGAGCATCAGTAACAGCGGGATATTCTTCGTACTCCAATTTGATTTTCTTTAATGCTTCATGTGCTATGAAATTGTCTTTAGCAACAACAAGGGCAATTGGTTGACCTCTAAAGTCAACAATTTCATCAGCCAATAACTTTTCATCAGGTATAATTGCTCCAATTTGATTTTCCCCGGGAATATCTTCCGCGGTGATGATTTCAATTACGTCATCATCTTTTTTAATCTCGTCAAGGTTTAAACGGATAATTTTTCCAAGGGCAATTGGCGAAGAAAAAACTGCGGCATATAAAGTTCCATCTGGTGGAGTCAAATCGTCCACAAAAAGTGATTCGCCGCGAACGTGTTGTATCCAATCGTAGTTTTTCATAATAAAATCTCCAATTGAATTGCTTCTGGGAAGAATTTATGGAAATGTGCAAGAAGCAATTGTCTCAATAAAAGTCTTTTATAATCTGCTGAACCACGTACATCTGTTATAGGACTGATTTCTGAAAGTGCTATAGCAACTGCATTGTTTATAGTATGTCTGTCAACTTTTTTACCAAGCAAAAATTTTCTTGTTTCAGTTAGATAAAGTGGAATTGGGGCAACACCTCCCGCAGAAATATGAGCTTGAGTGATAACTTCATCATCTAAGGTTAAAAGAATTGATGTATTCACACTTGCAATATCAAGGTGAATTCTCTTTGAAACTTTTTCAAAGTTAAAGAAAGTATTTTGTTTTGGAAGTTCAAATGTAATCTTTACCAAGATTTCGTCGTTCGTTTTGTCCAAAGTTTTATAACCTTTGTAGAAATTCTTAAGTTGAACTTGCCTAGTTGATTTCTCATTCTGTAAATGTAAAGTAGAATTCAAAGCCAGCAGAATGCACGTCATGTCTCCAATCGGTGAAGCATTAATGATGTTGCCACCGATGGTTGCACGATTTCGAATTGGAAGTGAGCCGAACAACCGGATGAGATTTTTCATATCAGAATAATATTTCCGAATGATTTCAGAATTACCAAAGTCACTTACCGTTGCTTTTGCATCAATACAACATTGGTTACCCTCAATCCAATTTTTTTTTCCACCATTCTCACTAAAAAAGAATTTCACTTCTGATTTCAGTAAATCCGATTCTCTTTGGACAAATAGATCTGTACCTCCGGCAATAAGGAAATCTGTTTTTTGTTCATATTCATACGAAATAATTTTTTTATTCAATTCTGCAAGTTGTTTAGGAATTTCCTTAAAATATTTAGGAAGGGATCCTGCACTTATTAGTGAATTTAGTTTTTTGGTCTCATTTGTGCTGTTTTCCGTAAATCCATTTAATATTTTCTTCACAGCACGTTTAATTGTTGTATGTCCTGTACATCTGCAAATATTTCCGCCAATAGAATCTAAAGCATCATCAAAGTTGTAATTGGTATTTGATAACAAATAACCGGTCAGGGAAACTATAAATCCAGGAGTACAAAATCCGCATTGTGTTGCGCCTTCATCAACAAATACTTGTTGAACAGCAGATAGTTCTGTTGAGTTTAATCCTTCAATTGTAACAAGATGCTTTCCTTTGGCTTGACCCAAAGGCATGAGACATGAATTAGCTGATATGTAATAAATATTATTACCGTGAAGTGAGCCAACTAAAATTGTACAGGCGCCGCAATCACCTTCGCGGCATCCTTCTTTTGTTCCTGTCAAATGCTGATGTTTTCTGATGTAATCTAAAACTGTAGTTGCGGGATGGAGAGAGGTCTCAACTTTCGTTTGATTTAAGATGAAGGTGATAGTGAGTTGCATTAAAGAAAAACCTTTTTTCTATTCGAACTTAATTAAATTATAATTAAATGTCTTTACTAATCCCGGAATTTTAGTGTTAATACATTTGCAATAATCGCTGTAATAAAATAATGAATCCTCCGTATCCCTTTTTGCTTTGATGAAGCTTGCCATATGGTGACTGCTGTAAGCTTATAAAAAGGAAAATGATCGATTATATCATTTACATAATTTGAATAAGAATTTTGTCTCTTGTGAAGCAATTTTTTAATTATTCTTAATATAAAAGGGGACAGTAGAAAAAACCAAATTACTGTTATGAAAATGGCTCTAAATATCATAATCAGAATGGATTTTTGGCTTATGTTTATGGCTTGAGGAGTAATGTAAGTCAGTATTAACAAAAAGCCGATAATCGTTAATATCAAATTATAGGTAAACTTTTTCCAAAAGGGTTTTCTAATTTTTATCCGATTAAGCATATCAATTTTATTCGCAGATAATTCTGCTTCCGTCAAAATCATTTTCTTTGCTTTTTCTGAATTTAATTTTTGTGGAAGTTTTGAGGCAAGTAATCCTGAGGCAAATCCAAACACAGCATGAATAAAAACATATACTGAAATTAAGAACAGGCTAAAGTTAAAAGAAATTTCATTTTTCGACGTTATTAGAAATTCTTTAACTACATACCTCATAAATTCGTTTATAGATTCCCAGAATGTTGTACCTAAAATCAGAGTGTAAGTAATTATCCTGTGCGAACCTGTTAATATTCCAATCATGAATCCAAGTAGGATTGATGAAGCAGTAAAAAATCTTTTATTGAAGAAAATAATTTCTCCAAAAAATCCTTGCATAAAAACTGCTAAGTAAGCTACTGCTGGTGTATGCGGACTGATAGTTGCTTTAATTATAAGAACGACTATTGTTGCCTTCAAAATTTCTCCCCGCTTTGCAGAAAAGTGGGCGATCAGACAAATGACTATTACTGCAGCCGAAGAAATTATCATCCCTCTGAAGGGAATGTGTGCTGCATGAAGCAGTCCGCCAAGCATTGATTCACTTAATGCCCACAATGCGGTCAATCGAGTAATGGGTACTAAGCTGTCCTTATTTTCAATGGGCATAATATGTTACTTTCTTTGCTAAAATACTTGACTGAACAAGATTGTACATTCCACTTCCTAAGACTGGAACTTTAACTAGTGGAAAAACAGATTAGTATCTGTTCTCAAACTCTTAACTTCCTCATTCGAAAGATAAAATATTTAATTATCTTATAATATTAGTTTTATCAAACTCAAAAATTTGAGTTACTTCATTTATTAAAATTATGTTATGAAATTAGACTTTAAATTACCTGTTGATCTTACGCCCAAAATAATAACCATATTCAAAGAAGGTTATTCAAAAAAAACTTTCCTTAACGACTTAGTTTCAGGGATTTTAATTGGAATAGTTGCATTGCCATTGGCTATTGCTTTCGGTATAGCATCTGGAGTTAAGCCTGAGCAAGGATTATTCTCCGCGATCATTGCTGGTGTAGTCGTGTCGTTATTTTCCGGTTCACGTGTACAAATATCCGGTCCAACAGGAGCTTTTATAGTAATTATTTATGGGATTGTTCAGCAGTATGGATATGATGGTCTGGCAATTGCGACAATTCTAGCCGGAGTGTTTCTTGTTGTGCTCGGGTTATTCCGTTTTGGAACATTATTGAGGTTTATTCCTTACTCCCTTACAATTGGTTTTACCAGCGGGATTGCCGTCATAATATTTTCAAGCCAGATAAATGACTTTTTTGGTTTGAATATCAAATCAGTTCCAGCTGACTTTATGGATAAATGGTTCGTGTATTTTCAAAATTTTCATTCCTATAATCTTTATGCTTTAGCTATTGGAGTAATCTCTCTAGTTCTAATTTTTGTTTGGCAGCGGTTTAATTTGAAAATTCCCGGATCATTAATTGCGCTTGTTTTAGCAACTTTAATTGTTCAAGTTTTTCAATTACCTGTTGACACAATTGGTTCGAAATTTGGAACTGTGCCAAATACTTTTCCGGCTCCATCATTTCCGCACTTAAGTTGGGCTGTAATAACCAAAATGTTTTCTCCTGCATTTACAATAGCAATATTAGCTGCAATTGAATCATTGCTTTCTGCAGTCGTTGCAGATGGAATGATAGGTACCCGCCACCGTTCAAATATGGAACTTGTTGCTCAAGGACTTGGAAATATTGCTTCCCCAATTTTCTCAGGTATTCCAGTTACAGGAGCAATTGCCCGAACAGCAGCAAACATTAAAAATGGGGGTAAAACACCCATTGTGGGAGTTGTTCATTCCATTGTGCTTGTAACCATTATCTTGTTTTTCGGTTCATACGCTGAGATGGTGCCCTTACCGGCATTATCAGCGATTTTAATATATACTGCTTACAAAATGGGTGAATGGCATTCGTTTGTTAAAACTTTGAAAGCTCCGTTAAGCGATAGAGTAATCCTAATTAATACGTTCTTACTTACTGTTTTTATTGATTTGACTGTTGCAATTGAAGTTGGTTTGGTACTTGCGGCATTATCCTTTATTAAAAAAATGTCTGATGTTACTGAGGCACGATTACTAACAGAATCTATTAGAGCGGCAGAAGAAGGAAATGATTCAATTCAAATCGCGTCAAAGGAAATTCCCAAAGGGATCGAGATATTTGAGGTATATGGGACTCTATTTTTTGGTGCAGTTGATCAATTTAGAGAAACAATTAAACAACTTGAGAAAACACCAAAAGTAATTATACTGCAGACACAACATTTGCTTGTGATTGATGGGAGCGGAATAAAGGCATTAGAAGATTTATTTAACCAGTTACAAAAAGAAAGAACTATTTTGTTGGTTTGTGGTTTGCATAAACAACCAATGTTTGAATTGATCCGTTCGGGTTTGTTTGATAAAATTAAAGAAGAAAACTTCTTCGGTAATTTTGATGAAGCACTGACGAAGGCACGAAGTCTAATTGAATCTAAATCAAATTTGAAATAACTTTAAAAAGAATAAAAAAAGGAATAAAAATTTGTTCAAATACCTGCTAATCGGCTCCGGGGGCTTTATTGGATCCGTATTGCGATACTGGACATCACTTAATACTTATAAAATTTTTGGTGAAAAATTCCCATTTGGAACTCTTGCAGTAAATATCATTGGATGTTTACTCATTGGTTTTATCGCGGAAATATCCGAGAACCGTTTTCTTATCAGTTCCGAAGTAAGAACATTTTTGATGATTGGGTTTTTGGGTGGCTACACAACATTCTCGACTTTTGGTTACGAAACTTTTGTACTATTTCAGGATAAAGATTACATCACTGCTCTTGCAAATATTTTTCTCAGTGTAATTGTTTGTCTTGCTTCTGTATGGATAGGAACAATAATTGCGAAATTATTCTAACAGTAATTTGGAGTGAGTATGAAAATTGAAGGTGAAGGCAAATTATTAAGAATTTTTCTCGGTGAACTTGACAAATTTGATGGGAAACCTCTCTATGAGGTAATTGTAAGAAAGGCACGCGAACTCCATTTGGCCGGTGCGACAGTTTTTCGCGGATTAGAAGGTTTTGGTGCAAAATCGGTTATTCACAAAGCCAAGTTTCTAGAACTATCTGAAGATTTACCCGTTTTAATAGAAATAGTTGATTCTGAGCAAAAAATAAAGGAAGCAATTTCAATTTTTGATGAAGTTATCACAAAAGCAAACTGTGGTGTTCTTATCACAATAGAAAAAGCAGAAGTAATTAAGTACACATCAGGTAAGTAGTTTTTTCTATCCAAACTTTAATCATTTCTTTTATTTATTTTAGTCCTCATAAAAGATCTTCTATATTAAAACAATCTATAAGGATTGGTATGTCGCTTTTAAATAAAGTTTTAGATTTTTTTAGAAGACGTGAAAATGCAAGTATTGGCGGTGGCCAGAAAGCTGTTGAAAAACAGATTGCTAGCGGAAAGCTTACTGCACGAGAGAGAATAACTGCGCTTCTTGACCAAGGGACCTTTCATGAATATGACCTTTTTGTTAAACATGCTGGACGTGATTTTGGAATGGATAAGAAGGAACTTCCTGGTGATGGTGTAATAACCGGAACTGGAATGATTTCAGGACATCCTGCCTGCATTTATGCTCAGGATTTTACAGTTGCTGGTGGATCACTTGGTTTAATGCACGCTCGAAAAATCACCAAAATTATGAATCACGCAATTAAGCTTGGCATCCCGATAATTGGGATAAATGATTCGGGTGGTGCTCGAATTCAGGAAGGTGTTAATTCCCTCGCCGGTTATGGAGAAATTTTTTACAGAAATACTTTAGCTTCAGGGGTTGTTCCTCAAATTTCTGTCATTCTTGGTCCTTGTGCTGGTGGTGCTGTTTATTCACCTGCATTAACTGATTTTGTTTTTGTAGTAGATAAAATATCGAAGATGTTTATTACTGGACCCGAAGTAATAAAAACAGTTCTTGGGGAAGAAATTTCAATGGAAGATTTGGGCGGAGCAAGAGTACAAACTGAAATTTCGGGTAATGCTCATTTTTTTGCTGAAAGCGAATTAGAGTGTTTTGATCAGATTAAAAGGTTAATGTCATTTATTCCTTGGAATAATACAAAAAAAGCACTCCCATACCCTGCAAAACCACCTAAAGCAGAATATGATATTACACACGTTATTCCTACTGAACCTACTAAGCCTTACGATGTTCGAAATGTTATCAAATCAATTTGTGATAACTCTGACTTTTTTGAAGTCCAAGAAAATTGGGCAGCAAATATTGTAATTGGATTTGCACGACTTTCAGGTGAAACAATAGGTGTTGTAGGTAATCAACCGATGGTTCTTGCCGGAGTGCTTGATGTTGATTCATCTGATAAAGCTTCACGCTTCATTAGGTTTTGTGATGCGTTTAATATTCCTTTAATTACCTTTGTTGATTTACCTGGTTATCTCCCTGGAGTTGACCAAGAGCATAATGGTGTTATTAGACATGGTGCGAAAGTTCTTTATGCTTACAGTGAAGCAACAGTTCCTAAAATCACTGTGATTCTCAGGAAAGCATACGGTGGTGGTTATATTGCTATGTGTTCACGTCATCTTGGTGCTGATTTTGTATTTGCGTGGCCAACTGCAGAAATTGCTGTAATGGGTCCTGAAGGTGCCGCTAACATCATTTTTAGGAATGAAATTATGAGTTCGCCGGATCCTGAAAAAACCAGAAAGGAAAAAGTTCATGAATACACTGAGAAGTTTGCTAATCCTTATGTTGCGGCATCAAACGGTCACATAGATGCGGTTGTAAATCCATCTGAGACGCGTGATTATCTAATTCATGCAATAAAGGTGTCGGATAATAAAAAAGAGTTCAAACCAGAAAGAAAACACGGAATATCACCGTATTAATTTTATGAATGAAGAACATACATTATCGAAAATAGTTATTGATGATGTTGCATATGCAACAAAGCTTACTCAAAAATATCAACGAAGAAAACCGTATGTGTCATTAGATCCAAATAAAATTTTTGCCTACATTCCTGGGATAATAAATAAGCTAAATGTTTATGAAGGTCAGAAAGTTGAGCGTGGGCATAGTTTACTTGTCCTAGAAGCGATGAAAATGAAAAATGATGTGACTTGTCCACGGGATGGCAGAATTAAAAGCATTTATATTAAGGAATCGCAAATGGTTGTCAAAGGTCAGCTGTTGTTAGAATTGGAATAGTTATAGATAATGTTTTGATAATTCCGTCTTCATAAAGGCATACTAACTTCCTCACTTCCCAAATAAAAGATAGTCATTTCAGTTTCAAAATTTTATGGTTTAGGGAATAAGGAAGTATCAATGTGGAACTCTTTAATTTTTATTCAAAAATTTTCGAACGATTTTCAAACTAATCGGTTCAAAACAAATAAATTAACATGTTTTGGATGTATCCCCAAAAGTGTTTCTTTCTAAAACATAATCTCAAGCTCACACAGTAAAGCTTACTAAGTCTCAATTTCCTTTTTACTGAACTTAATTTCTGCCAGAATTTTGCAAGTAATAAATACATTAACAATTGATGGCACCCACTTTGGCTAACAAAAATAAAGAGAATTAACTACTGTCTTTTCAAAATTAAAGAGTTAAAGTACCGGATAATTTAATAAAACTAAAAAATAATGATAGAAGAGCGTAAAAATAAATTTGTTGATGAGATTAGAAATTTATTGAGTAACTATGTCGAGGAAAACGAACTTGACAGCTTCGTTGGGAAGTACGATGTAAGTAACTCAACAAAGAGTAGCTCCGTGGATTTAATAAATAAGTTTTATGCACAGCAATTGAAAATTGAATATAATTTTGGTGTGGATCGTATTCAAATTGATAGGGCCATTACCTTTGCTCAAAAAACACTCTCAAAGGAAAAGTTTTTAGATTTGTTAAAGGTATTAGCACAATTATGTATCTCGAATGGTAAACTTAATTTCGCAACTGAGATATTGAATAAATTGCTTAAACAAAATAATGACGACAAAATAAAAGCCGATGCCTTACTCCTGCTTTCTGATGTTTTTGGACGGAAATCTGAATGGGAAAAAAGTATAAATACTGTCGAGAAAGCCAAGGACTTATTTACGCGGACTTGCAATAATAATGGAAAATCAAAATGTGAGAATATGCTTGGTGTTATTTTTGGTGAAAAAGGAAATTTGTATCAAGCAAAAAAACACTTTGAAAATTGTCTTGAACTCTTAAATAGCACAGAGGAGAAAGAACTAAAAGCGTCCGTAGAATCAAATCTTGGAATTATCCTTAGCATACAAGGAGATTATTGTAAGGCTGCAGATTATTTTGAAAAAGCTTTAGGTTATTTTAAATCTTCTCACAATTATAGAAGAATAGCTGAAGTACGGCAGAATGTTGGACTGATGTTCTTCAATAAAAGTGAACAAAATATTGCTATCCAGGAAATAGATAAAAGTATTGAAATAGCACTCAAGCATAAGTTAATGCCTGTTCTTGCGCTTTCATATTTAAGTAAAGCGAATATTCTATTAGCCCTCGATAAACTTGATGAGGCACTCCTGTTTGCCGATAAAGCATTAGAAATCAGTCATGTGATAGATGATAAACTGACAATTGCAGATGTTTATCGAACAAAAAGCATTATGGAAAGAAAAATTAAGAATTACAGAAAAGCTGAGAACTATCTGCAGTCAAGCTTACGTTTGAACAAGAACAAAGAGAATCTTCTTAATATTGCTGAGGTGAAAATGGAATTGGGTGAACTTTATGATAAAATGGAGATGAAACAGGAGAAAATAAAAATGCTAAACGAATCACTCAAAGAATACCAGCAATTAAATATCGCTGATCGGGTTAAAAAAATTGAAGAAATGTTGTTTGCGCCAACAGTTTAATAGTCATGTTAAGTTAATTATTGTAAACGGTGAAGCTAATGGAACAAAATCAGGTGGTTATGTTAGTTAAAGATATTGAAAATATTCTTTGCAGCTATCTTGGGCAGGATGACACAAACAAATTTATCAAAAGTCTTGGACAAAAAAATATATCCTTTGAGAACAATTCCACAAGTATGTTTATGAAAAGTGTTGATCAGATTGATATGATCATTTTTGAAGGTGCAAAAGAACGGGAGTTGATTCACTCCATTATAAGTTTTGCTGAAGATCGCATCTCCGAAGAGCATCAGCTAAAATTGATGTATGACTTAAGTCATCTTATGATTTATAATGGTGAATTAGATACAGCAACTGAAATTTGTGAGAATATTATTTCAAAAATTAAAGGAAATATTGCATATTCTACCATTGAGGCTAACACGCTATTAGCCTTAGCAAAAATAAATTGGTCGCAAGCATATTGGGAGCAAAGTATTATTTATGTGCAAAGAGCTTATGAATTATTCCAATTAACAGGGGACCATTATGGTTATGCAAAGTGTGAAAATATGCTTGGAACCATTTCAGGTGAACAAGGTGAAATTCTTGAGGCATACGACCACTTTAAGAAAGGTTTAGATTGTTTAGCAGAAACAGATGATGTTTCATTAAGATCAATGTTAGAAATTAATATAGGAATACTACTTAATATTCAAGGCGAATATTCAAAAGCAATGTGGAATTTTAAGAATGCATTAAAAAAATGTATTCAGTTAAAAGATTCAAGAAGAATAGCACGTATAAGACACAATCTCGGAATGCTTTATACAAGAATGAAAGATTATCAAGCAGCATTAGAAGAATTTGATTCGAGCATAGGTATTTCATGTGAATACGGCTATATATCAAACTGTGCAATTGGTTACATCGGAAAAGCTTATATCTATACCAAGCTAAAAAATGCAGGGTTAGCGGAGGCATTTACAGATAAAGCCCTTGAACTTGCCTACAAAATAAACGATACTCTTTCAATCGCAGATATTTATAAAATAAAAGGAATGATTCAAAGTAATCTTGAGAATTTTGAGTTGTCTGCTGAAATGTTGGAGAATAGTTTGCGCCTGAATGAAGATTTTGAAAACAAAGCAAACATGGCAGAGACTAAACTTGAACTGAGTGAAATCTACTCTAAAACCGGCAACAATCAGGAAGCTGAAGAGTTAAAAAATTCGGCTATAGGATACTACAACTTGATCAAAGCAAAAAATTACATTGATGAATTATTAATAGCTAATTCAAATTGAGCCCCAAACAAAGCCCTCTTCATTTAGTTTATTGCTCCTCCCTTAATTAAAATTGAATGAGGGCTGATTTATTTTAGATAACTCATAAGTTGTTTAAAAAACTTTGATTTTCTTCTTGTGCAAAGCAGTTTTAATTTTAAATTTCATACCATAAATTAAACTTATAATTTAATAACAGTTTTTAAAACTGTTGAAATTTAAAGTCAAGAATAAGCTATATGAAAAAGTTTATCTCCATCAGTTTTGTCTTGCTTTCAATAATATTTTGGAATTGTGAATCCGGTAAGCCGACTAGAAGAGATCGAGTAATTATTGGTGTTCCTTCCGATGCAGAAAATCTTAATCCCCTTTACGCTTTTGGATTACTAGAAGGGAATATCAGAGAATTATTATTTCTAAGTTTGGTGAAGCATGAATGGAATGAAGAAATAGGTGATTTGGATTCCTCACCGCTGCTTGCAGAAAAATGGGATTGGGGTAAAGACTCATCATCACTGACTTTTTACTTGAGAGAAAATATCTTTTGGTCAGATAGCATAAAAGTAACAGCTGAAGATGTCTTATACTCGTTTGATCTTTATTCCGATCCTGATGTTAATAGCTCATTCTATGGTGGATTTGAAAACATGTATAGGGATGCATATGATCGAATAGAACTGTCTAAAACCTTTGAAATTATATCGCCAACCAAAATTAAAATTAACTTCAAGCCTGGTGCAAAACCGACTTTATTTGATGTTGATATGCCAATCCTTCCGAAACATTTCTTTTCAAAAATACCACGAAAAGATTTGAGTACAGCCAATATTGAAAAAAACTTGGTGACAAACGGTCCATACGGTTTATCAAGCTGGAAAAGAAATGAAGCAATAATTTTAAGAACAGTCTCAAATTCGTTTCTATTTAAAAACGAAATGGTTAAAGAATTAGTATTTAAAATTGTAACTGATGAAAATTCCAGAATAACGCAGCTGAAAAAAGGTGAGATTGATCTACTTGATGATGTGAATATCGAATCAATCGCGGAATTAAAAAAAATCAATCATATTAAAATTATGACGAGGACAGGAAGAGATTATGATTATATCGGCTGGAATAATATAGAGCCCGAATTATTTTCCAAAAGCAAAAAAATAATTCCCCATAGATTTTTTGGTACTGCTAACGTAAGAAAGGCGTTAAGCTATGCGATAAATAGGGAAGAGATTCTAAGGGAATATTTAGAAGGATATGGACAGTTAAGTTTTGGCCCTGTCTCACCAGTCTTCAAAACTTATTATAATAATGAGTTAAAACCTTATGAATTTAATCCAAAGAAAGCACAAGAAATTTTAACATCAGAAGGCTGGATTGATAGAGATAAAAATGGGACTATAGAAAAAAATAATATTGAGTTCTCTTTTAAACTTTATATGGGTTCAGGAAATCCAAGAAGAGACTATGCTTCAACAGTCATAAAAAATAATCTTAGAGCTATAGGAATTGATGTAACAATTGAAACAATGGAAATGGGTGCGTTTATTAATAAGCTCTTCGCTCGAGAATTAGATGCATATATGGCTGGTTGGACGATTCCAATTCCGATTGATCTTCAACCTTATTGGCGTTCTGATAGTAAAAAAAGTCAATTCAATTTTTCGAGTTTTAATAATCCGGAAGTGGATAAAATGTTGGACGCTCTGGAAAATGAAAAATCTCGCACAGGAAAAGCGATCATGTATAAAAAAATTCAAGAGGTTATTCATGAAAACGAGCCAACCACGTTTTTATATTGGCTAGATTTGAAAACGGCTTATGATTCAAAAATAGAGAACGTTAAAATTAATCCGTTGGGCGCTCTTCAAAATTGTTGGGAGTGGAGGATAAAGGAATAATATGTTTCAACTGATTTTAAATTGTGTTAAATAGTTAGCAAACATTTTCTGACTGACATAAATAATTTTTTCATGTGGATCATTTATAACTTGCTGAATAATTTCATCCGAACATATGATGAATAATCTACTGTTATTTTTTGATGCTTCTTTTATAAAAGTTTCAATCGCCTCTACGTTTTTAGCTTTAAATGGTAAACAGAAAATTGCGGTTTTTATTTCTTGCAATGCTTTATTTGCTATTCCATAGATTGTCAGTTCCTCATGTAGCATATCAGGCTTTATCATCAGATTTTTGTATCCAAGTTTTGTGAACAACGATTTTGCTTTTTGTCCAATCTCGTCAAGCGTCGCTTTGGATAAATTATTTATTATTTCCTCAACATCTGGAAGTTGGCTTTTAATTGACCTTGTGTACTCAATTCCAAGAATATCTAACCAATCTTCATTTGTAATTAAACTATAAACCATTTCGCTGGGTAAGAACTCAATTAAGTTTTTGGTTAGCAAACCCTTGTTTAAAAGAGTTTTTCTTATATTAATTTCTACCGAGTTATTTCCGAAATAGTTAATTACGTTTACACTATCAGCATATTGGTTAATCTCATCAGAATTTATTGATTTATCCTCAAACTGCCATTGAGTAATTGGGTTCCACCATTGATCAAAATGGATAAGGTATGATGCTTCCGGAATTTTTACTTTTATACTTGCAGCAGTTAAACCAGCAAGCATAACACTAATTTTAGGATCCCTCCTAAATGAATTAG
Organism: uncultured Ignavibacteriaceae bacterium; assembly: GCA_964391015.1. Lineage (GTDB taxonomy): Bacteria > Bacteroidota > Ignavibacteria > Ignavibacteriales > Ignavibacteriaceae > XYD12-FULL-36-8. The sequence continues at coordinate 54,838 of CAYMKU010000011.1, read as the reverse complement.
TCGAGTTCTCAAGCTCTTTTAAAGGCATACCGGATTGATAAAGAACGTATCTTATCTGATTATTTTTAAGTAATCGTTCTATTTTTTGAATACCTTGTTTATCATATTGCGAGAAGATTATACACTTCTGGCCAGAGGCTATTATTGTTTCAAGTTGATCTAACAATAATTCTGACTTTGGGCTAGTTTCTTTATGTGTAGAGAAATTGCCAAGCTGTTTAATTTGGTGAATTAGCGTAAAAATATTTGACTGAATAATAAATGGGTTACCGCCTTTCACTAGATCCTGAATTCGTTTCTTTCCTTGAAGCAATGTATTCTCGAATTCCTGAGATTGCTCTAAATCAAGATTGTGCCAAAAATCATTTCGAACTATACTAGGAAGTTCACTACCCAGCGAATGTTTTGTTCTATTTAATGTTCCGTCGAATTTTTCTAAACCGACAAGATGATTTTTTAATTTTGGAATAAGTCTTTCTTCTGTTATTTGCGATGGTAAACTGGTGAGCACCCATTGATATTTATATTGAGGAAAATCAAAAAGCAATTCTGAATCAAATTGAGGATTTAACAGATACTGTGCTTCGTCTAAGATTACACATTCGATGCTTTTATAGAACTCAGTCTTAGTACTGTCATTTAGTAATTCAATTAAAGTATTGTAGCTGCCTATAGAAATTTTGGTTTTCGCAGAAATTTCTGGCTTATTTCCTTCAGCACTTTCTATTAGCTCGATCTGGAGATCGGGGTATAATTTGTGAATTTGATTTATCCATCCGTTGACATTCTCTATATCTTCACAAATTGCTTTGTTTCCAACGTGCGCATTTGGACATATGATTAGAACATTCTTAATTATATCCTCCTTAATAACCAAATTAAGTGCATGAATTGCTTGAGATTTTTTATCAATTCCTACTTCATCAGATAATAATGCAGCTTTGGAGTTAAGAAGCAGATTTATTCCTTCTTTCTGATAAGAGGACAAATTTTTAATTTGTTCAATGGCTTCTTGTAAAATAGTTTGTCGAGAGTCGACCTTTTTCTGCTCTTCTGTAGGTAACAAGTTGTTGGAAATTGTTTTACTATTGAATTGTTGACGGACATTTAGGGTAACTTCCTGAAGCTGTGTAGAGTCTGTTTCTTTTCTTAACTTAACCGCACGAGGTTTCTTTTTCGGTTTTACTATTTCCTGAGGGATTAGTAAATCAAGAATACCAGGATTGCTTACTTTTGTTTGAAATAATTGTTCCTTAAATGAGTTTACGATATTTACTGAAGGTTTTTCCAAAAAGTGAAATTTGATCGGTTTCATTTGAGCTGCTTTGGTGTGGAGATTTTTTAAATGATAAAGTTGTATTCGCGATTTTTCTAATTGGATTAATTTTACTTTGTACTGCTTGGGTTTTTCATTAAGTACATTAGTTGCGAAAGCAAAAACTTTTTTAGATCCTGATTTTTCAAGTTGCTCCTTTAACTTTTCCAGCGTAAGAATAGGAATATTTTTTATTTTGGGTTCCTTTTCAAGACGATCAAATGAAATCGCAAGATATTTTTTATTACCATTATGCTTGAGAACATTTATATTTTTAATCTTTTCTAGTTTCAAATTAGAGGGTAAGCTGATTTTCTCTTGTTTGTTTACACTTGGTAAACTGAACTCGTAATTTTTTAATTCAGGTTTGGTAACCAAACAATCTAGAGTATAGTATTTAACCTTTTGTAGGTCAGTTTTGTACTTTTTAACAGAAGCTTTTACAGAGGGAATTGTTTTTAAACTTGTTTTTGGTAGGAGAGAATTTACAGTTTCTTTATCATCTTGTTTAACAAGTACAAAAAAGTCGCTGTCTTTGTAAAAAAAAGATATCAAGAATATTTGGCGAGTTGTATCTGAACTGAAAATAGTTATTTTTTGATGATAAGTCTTCGGAAAAGTAACGAAGACTTTAAAAGTTTTTCTTTTTTTTATAATGATATTCTTAATATCCTCTGAAATTTTAAACTTAGTCAGTTTAAAATTCTTTACTTGGAAAAGAGTTGATTCTGGGAAAGTGTTGAAGGATTCAATCTTTTTTGTAATGATACGAGGTTTTGGAAACCTCTCTAAATATATCTGCGGTTCTTTAAGCCATCGATTCCAACAAAATTGTTCTGGATCTTCGACGGTAGCTATAGCATCGGCAACAGACTTTCGTATTTTTTTGTACATCTAAGCTATTCATTGGTTTTCTGAAGATGAACCTGCTCACAAGCTGTTTTTAATCTGCTGAATGGCTCCAGCAGGTTTCTTTGTTCACAAATCGAATTTAGTAAGTCTCTAATTTGGGGAAGCTCTGCTTCATACTTTGGTGATGTTTGGATAAATACTTTCTGTCCATTGCTTTTGTAAGATTTTATTTCTTCAACTGGTTTTTGAGGCAAGGGCTGCTTATCATCCTGTGAAAATATATTAATGACTCTAATACCTTGCTTATTATTTGCACCAAGGAAGAGCGGATCTTTAACTAGTATCAGATCAAGTTCTTCATTAAGAGCTGTAATCAATGGTAAAGATATCAGTTCTACCAGAACGTGTTCTAGTAAAACATCTCCATAAAGTGTTTTCTGAAAATTAGTTGTTTTAATTGGTGCCGTTACTCTAAACTCCAGCGGTTTTGTTTCCCCATCAGTAACTAAAATTGCCCCCATTATTCCGCTGGTTTCATCTAAAGTTAAACTTTCTAAAAATCCAATCTTTGCTAAATTCATCAAGAACTCCGTTAAATTTGATTACTATTTTAATTTACTTTTTTTATAATTAAATGAACTGTTAAATTTTATTCTTATCGATTAGTTTTCCGACTAGAGTCTAACGTTTGAATTCCAACAATTTATATGCCGATTGAATTAATATGAGAAATTGTATTTTATTGCATTTTCTTTAATAGGGCTGAGCAATTCGCCTATAATTTTTGCCACTACCAAGTAATTGGCACTTGATTAGATTACCATGTGGAGAGTAAGTATTCTTTATAGTAAACTATAATTTTAGCGTGTATATTTTTAACTTAATACTTAGGAAATAATTATTTATTAAAATCCTTTAAGAAATTATTCATTCAGGAATCAAAGTGCAGATTGTTTACAAAGTTTTGGTAATACTAATCTTACCTTTTGTTTTAGTTCAGCCACAAAAAAAAGGTGTTCAACGAAGACACAATTTCTCTGGAACGGTTCCTATCTCTTTAGCTGCAAATTTTACTTTGGGTCAGACTGATTATAAGATGATTAAATTAGGTTATGGTGCTGTTGGTATGGGTGAATATTTTTTTCCTACCTATTCTCCCACGATCTATGGATTTAGAATTACTATCGGGGGGCAGACTATTGCAGGAAGAGATAATGCTAAATCTCCAACGGAATTTAAAACCGATATAGTTTTTGCAAGCAGTGGATTAACCGCTGGATATTCATTTAATGATAAGGTTTTTCCTTATATATATGCAGGTGTTTCCAATTTATGGTTCAGTCCGAAAGGTGTTGATGGAAAACGTCTGATAAATAACCAACAAGGCAACTATCCACGCTCGGCTTTCACAATTGATGCTGAAGTCGGTTCTCGTGTGGTATTAAGTGAAATTTTAAGCACTTTTTTTAACGTGGGGTTTTATTTTCCTCAGACAGATAATCTAGATGATGTGACTAAAGGTAGTTTTACTGATTTCTATTATTCAGGTAGAGTGGGTATTTCGCTCTCGCTGTTTAGCGAACACGATACTGATAACGATGGTATAAAAGATTCGGAAGATGAATGTGCTTATGATCCTGAGGATTATGACGGATTCCAGGATGAAGATGGTTGTCCTGATTACGATAATGATGGGGATAAAATTCCCGATGTGAAAGATAAATGTCCCAATCAACCTGAAGATTTTGATGGTTTTGAAGATGAGGATGGTTGTCCTGATTATGATAATGATGGAGATGGAATTCTGGATAAAGATGATAAATGTCCTAATCAACCTGAAAATTATAACGGATACGAAGATGATGATGGCTGTCCAGATATTTTAAGTAACTTAAAGAATCTGAGAGATAGGGACAAAGATGGAATTGTAGATGAAAACGATAAATGCCCTGATGAGGCAGAAACAATTAATGGATTCCAAGATGATGATGGCTGTCCCGATACTGTAGTGGAAAAAGATACTACATCAACAAATGAAATTGTTCTCGATGGAATGAAATTATTTGATAGAAATAGTTATGAAATAAAACCCACCGCTTATCCTGAACTGGATAAAGTTTTCGAATACCTTGAGAGCGATCCATTTATCAAATGGGCGGTCGAAAGTTACACTGACAATAATGGTGAGCCCGATTCTCTTAAATCATTGTCTCAACAAAGAGCGATATCGGTTGTCAGATACTTAATAAATAAGGGATTGCCTTCATTTATGTTTAAGATTTATGGTAAAGGAAGTGAATCACCTATTGCTGACAATAATAATCTCGAAAGAAGAATGAAAAATAATCGAATAATAATTAAAAGGTGGAAATAACAGAGCAATAAAAAGTCTGTCTATTTGGTATTGAGGTAATTAGAATGTGGCCGATCATTTTTCCAATGTATATTTTTTCTAAATGAGGAAAAGAAATTTACAATGAGAAAAAATTCATACAGTAATTGCAGAAAAGGGATTTCACTCAACTTAAATTTATAATTAAGTTTTTTTTGGCTTATTAACACTACCGATGAATCAATCAACAGTTTTATGAGAAGTGGTATCACGAAATATGAATTGATGACTGCGAAAAGAATTGAAACAAGTGTGAGAATGTTTGAAGAATGCCAAAAACCAAGAAGAAATTTATGTGTCGGTAAATAATAAAGCGATGTTGTTGTATGTCTTGCCCTTTGACTTATGTACTCGCGTAAAGTCGTTTTTGAATTAGAAAGAACAAACGAATTCTCCCAATCAACGATTCCAATTTTCATTTTATGTTTAACTGCTTCTCTTAGTAATAAATCATCATCGCCACTTAATGTTTCTTGAATGTTATTAAACCCCCCCATTTCTTCAAAAGCTGATTTTCTAAACCCCAAATTTCTTGCTGTAGCTGAATAGGGAAGTTTTAGATTTGCTAATGAAAATATTAGCAAGCTGCTTCGCAAATTCTCAAAGCATGAAATTTTGTTAATAATATTTTGTGTCTGCCTGAATGGGGCAGCCCCCAAAAGAAAGTCATAATCATCTTTAAATTTTTCAGAATATTCATTCAACCAGTTTTTACTAGGTAGGCAGTCTGCGTCGGTAATTAAAATGTATGGAAATTTTGATCTCCTGATTCCAATATCTAAGGTACCCTTTTTAGCTGGGAATTTTTTATCCTCAACTTTGATTATGTGATAATTATTTTTTCCTTCTGATAACTTAACAGCTTTTTTGTATGAATCGTCAGTAGAATCGTCATCAACTAGAATTATTTCGTAATTGTCTAAAGGATAGTCTAGTTTTGCAAGAGAGGAAAATAGATCATCTAAATTTTTCAGTTCGTTTTTGAACGCTATAATTATTGAAATTTTTAAACGTGTCTGATTAATTTCTAATTTTCGTGCGAAATTTGGAAAAGAAATAGTAAGAAACATGTTTCCAAGAATAATGGTCGAACAAAGGAAACAGATGATAATAAGAACCGTCATTATAAATTTTTAAACTTGTGAGATTAATGCTGTTGGCTCAATATGAACAAGCACATCGGATATTTTTGGATTAAATTTCATCAATTCATCTTTTACATTATGACCGATTAGATGTCCAATATGTACCGGCAAATTCCTATCAACAATTACGTGGATATCCACAAAAAATTCCAAACCCATTTTTCTTACAAAACATTTATCGATTTCCACAACGCCGTCAACCTTGGCAGCAATTGATTTCACTTCCTCCAAAATATAAATTGGGGGAGCTGTATCCATAATCTCATAAAATGCTGGTTTGAATAACCGATAGGCATTGATAATTATTATAATTGATGCAAATAAAGCTGCATAATCATCTGCTTCTTCGTAACCGTTTCCGCCAATTAGCGCAATTGAAATTCCTATGAACGCAGCAAGTGAAGTTATTGCATCACTTCTATGATGCCATGCGTCGTTCTTCACAGAAGTGCTTTCAATATTTTCGCCAACTTTGATTACAAAACGGAACAGCAGTTCCTTTGTAATTACAACAGCAACTAAAACAATTAAGGTGAATGAAGCTGGTGCATGATGTGGAGTGATTATTTCGTGTATGCTTTGAATGATAATTACTATTGCTGCAACAAATAATGCAGAGGCGACAATCATCCCCGCAATTGGTTCAGCTTTTCCATGTCCGTAGGGATGATTTACATCTGCTGGTTTTGAAGCAATTTTTAACCCCGTTAAAACAATAATTGATGTGAAAACATCGGCAGTGGATTCGATAGCATCCGCAACAAGTGCATAAGAGTTTCCGAGCATTCCTGCCGTACCTTTTACTGCCGCCAAGAGGATGCTTACAATAATTCCAATTAGTGTTGATCTGATACCCTTTTGGGCAGATATTCTAGAATTATAATTTTTCACAATAAATTTCTTTTTTCTTATTGGGAAATTAAAAAAGAAAATAATTAAAAGATGATAGTTGAGATAAGAATCTTAGTTTATTTATTGCAGTATGAATATTGGGCGAATATGATAAAACGGCTGCCTCGTGTTTGAAGCAGCTTATCTGTTTGTTTGAAAATTAATTCTTCTTGTTTTCGGAATTTGATTTACAAGTGGATATGTTAAACGGAAGGTAAATTAGACAAAGACCCATAAAAGCTGTGGCTAATGGAACTATTCCGACTAATCCCCACCAGCTTTTATTGACTAATCCTAGAATTATAATTGCAGCCCCAAGAACAATTCTAACCCATTTGTCTGTACTTCCGACATTTTTTTTCATTTCTAACTCCTTTTTAGAATTTGATGAATTAAATACAAAAAGGATTCATAAAAAAATTTTGTCTACTTAATAATTTTTGAGATTTGTTTAAACTCGTCAGTTCCGCAAACCTGCAACAGTTCAAAAAGAATAGCTTCTGTTGTAGTTACTATTACATCTACAGCCCGCATTCTTTCAAGTGCAATATTATAATCTATTTCTTTTCTTGATGAGCATGCATCAGCAGCTAAGCTTACGTGGAAACCATTTGCAATGAGGTCAAGCGCAGTCTGCTGGACACAAACATGTGATTCAATCCCTGCAACAACCACGCGCTTAATTCTTTTGTAATTAAGAATCTCAAATAAATTTCCAGCACCAGAACAGCTAAAGCTCATTTTCTGAATCGGGGAAATATCTTTCAATGCATCTTTAATCCTAGTTTCTGTTTCCCCCAAACCTTTTGGATACTGCTCAGTCAGAAAAATCGGTGGTCCCAATATCTTAAATCCTTCAATTAGCTTTATGGTATTTTGAATTAAGGCATCGGATTTTAACATCACGCGGAAAATTTTTTCCTGAACGTCAATGATTAAAAGTGCAGTATCTTCTTTCTTTAAAATAGATGGATGACGTATTGTGTTCGGGTTCATATTATGGTTGGTAATTTGGGTTTTAATTAGTCAGTAATATTATTTAATAAATTGGGTCCATTCCATATTTGCCGCAAGAGTACATCATCAAAATTGCGGACAAGTCAATTAACGCCTTTTTTTGATCTTCTTCAAAAATTACAAGGTCATAAACCTCCGCAACGAACTTCATGTTATCTAATATTTTTTTAAGTTCTCGGTAAGATGGTGTTCCATGCCAATGCACTATCTCTTTAACAAGGATGTTTTCGTGTCTTCGCAAAAATTCATTAAAGGATATTGTTTTGTAGGAATTAGGTGAATGCGGCCTGCAGATGTTGATCAGATCGTTGAAATAAGTATCCCACTTTTCAGCAAGAGTTCGATTTCTTTCATGCATTACATGTTTCACTTTCTCAAGTGAAAAATTTGCTTTCGTTGTAACTTTAAATTTTGGGATTAAGGCATATCCATCAAAGCTAACGTCTCTGGTTTCTTCATCAGTGTACTTCCATCTTTTTAACAACTGATTAGATGTGTATGTTACAATTACTTTCTCCAATCCGCTGTCAACAACAATAAATTTGTTCTGTTGAATGTTTATTATCGTAAACCAGTGTTCCCAGTTATCAACGCTTAATATGCATGGGTAACCTTGTTTAAGGTGTTGGGTTAAAACCTTAATTGCATCTTCAGAAGTTTCGCGCCTAAAATATTTCATTTTACAGTTATAACTTTTAGCAGCTTTGGCTAAACCTATTTCATCTGTACCGTACCACCAATTGCTTCCGGCTTTTTTCCCAATTTCTCTTTCATTCCTGAATTGTCCAAGCATAACTAGTGCATATTTTAGTGCGAAGGGTCCGCATTGATATTTGTAAGGTTGAGGATAAAAACTCATGATTTTATCTTTTATAAGACTTAAATTAGTGTTTAAGAAAATAGATTAGTAAATATATTTCCCAAATCTGGGCAGTTAAGTTAATGAAAGCAAAATTAAAAGTTGCAGTACTTTTTAACGAACCGAATCCTGAGTTGTACAGGAAACCTTCTAAAAAACGCAAAAAAGTGCAGAATTTTACCCCCTTTTTTGAGGTAGATCAAACAACTCCGATGGAAGATTATGAATTTATTAAACAAAAATTGACCGGAGAAGGACTTGATTGTTATGTAATTAATCTTTTTGATGACATAAATATTTTGATAAATGATTTTAAAAGAAATCAGCCTGATGTAATTTTTAATTTTGTTGAGCTTTATAAAGATGATGCTAAGCTTGAAATGAACATCGTTGGTCTTTATGAATTGATGGGAATACCTTATACAGGTTCACCTCCATTAGCACTTGCGAATTGTCAGAACAAAATGCTGGCGAAAAAGCTTTTGAATATAAATGGAATTAAAACACCTCCATTTTTTTTGACGACCGATCTTCCTGAAAAACTTAAGCACGATTTGAAATATCCACTTATTGTTAAACCAGCTTTTGAAGATGCAAGTGTGGGAATTGAAAATGAATCTATTGTCAAAAATAAATCCGAATTATTATCGAGGATGGAACATGTCATTCAAAAATTTACCCAGCCTGTGCTGATTGAGGAGTTTATAGAAGGTCGTGAACTTAATATAGCAATTTTTCAAGATGAAGGAACGAGAGCATTACCAATAAGCGAAATAGATTTTACCGAAATGCCTAACCATCTGCATAATATTGTAAGTTACCAGGCAAAGTGGGATCCGCAGCATGAGTCGTATCATAAAACCATTCCCATTTGTCCAGCAAATCTTCCACTGCAGATTGAAAAGAAAGCAAAGGAAATTGCGATTAACGCATTTCATATAATGGGGTGCAGAGATTATGCAAGAGTAGATCTTCGCTTATCGAAAGATGATGAAATTTTTGTGCTTGAAGTAAATCCCAATCCAGATTTGACAGCTGGAGCAGGATTTATGAGATCTGCTGAAGCAGATGGGATATCTTATTCTGAAGTGTTGAAGAAAATAGTAAATATGGCTTATATGCGTAAAGGCAAAGTTTCGGTGTGATTTATAATTCGAAAGAGTAGAATTTCTTTAATATATCTATCGCCTCGGATAAATCATTTGAAATATAATCTGGATTAACTGATTCTGAAAGCGGAAGTTTAGTTTTCCCTGTGAGTATTAATATTGTTTTTCCTCCCATTTTTTGTGTTGGTACAATATCTAATTCCATATCATCTCCAAGCATTAAGAATATTGAATCTTTTGGATAACCAAGCATTTCAAGTGCTGTTTGGAAATAAATTGGTGAAGGTTTTCCAATCAAAATAGCTTTCTTTTGGGTTGCATATTCTATTGCAGAAATGAAAGAGCCAGCATCAAGCACAAGTTTATTTTTTTCAGGTGACCAGAAACGATTCATATGCATTGCAATTAAATCCGCACCATTATGAATCTTTAGAAAGATTTCATTCAACGTTTCAACTGACCAGCTATCAGCCAAATCGCCAACAACAACAGCTTGGGGATCAGCATCATCAATAAGTTTTTCAAATTCTTTCTTCACATTTTCCACACAATAAACAGAAACTCGTTTATAATTACTTTTCACAAATTTCAATGTTGCATCTGCTGCTGTCATAACAGGAATATCAAACGGAAGCTTGTTTTCGAGTAAGAAGTTTTTTATGTTTTTTGTAGTTCTTAACGTAGAATTGCTAAGAATAAAAGCTGGTATATGGTGTCTTGCTAAAAGATCAAGCAACTCTTTTGTGTATGGTGCAGGTTTGCCATAAAGGTTTATCACACCATCAAAATCAATTAGGAATGGAATGGGTGAGTTTTGGTTCATAAAAGAAGGGGCAACTTTCATTGCCCCAAGTGATTAAGCTTTTACTTCTGAAAGTTGTGGGAATTTGGTTAGCAGTAGCGCGAAAAGTCCGAATAGAAAACCTACAAAAAATAAATCTCCTAAAACGGAATAACCGAAAAATGGGATCGCTGCTACATAACATGTAACTAATCCTGTAATATTCTTTGCGTAGAGTGTACCCTGAACCCACATCTGGAAATTTGTCATCACAAAAAATAAAATTGAGGACGAAAGTGATGCTGCAATAACATTTCGCAAATTAATATTTCGGCTAAGTAAGATTCCAATTCCGACGATCAACACAAAGCTAAAATAAACCGATAACATTCCATTGTGAAATCCAAGTAACAAATCAGAAAGCAGCATAGCAGTTAACGGAATAATGAATGCAAATTTCTTGTCACTAAAATAAGTACCTCCAAACAAGGCGATAGCACCAACTGCAGTGAAATTTGGTGGATGAGGAATTAATCTTGTAAATGCAGCAGTCATTATCATAATAGTCACAGTCCAAAACTTTGAGGTGAAATTATCTGAATTCATTCTGGTTCCTTTCTTAATAATTTCTGAGTAAAAATTTGATGATTTACTATTCTAACTATTTCAAAGATAAAAATTCTATAAGCTCTAATCAAAATAAATTTTTTAAAATATCACAAATCGTTTAGACTTAATTTTATCCCGCCATAAACCGAAAAGCCTGAAGTTGCATAACCATAAACTTCTTCGTAATCAGAATTAAGAACATTTTCTAAACGCAAATTTAATCTTAAGAAATTAAGCAAATCATAATGTGCTGCAAGGTTTAGAAGGAAATATTCCTTCAGTATTACACGTTCGAATATTGAAAAGTTTATATCTTCTCTTGATCCAACATAAATAAGTTCAGCATTTACGTTTGCGGATTGGTTTAAAGAATAACTAACAAATAAACTAGCTTTGTGTTCGGGTCTTCTGATTAGTCTTTTATCCTTTTCAGCAATTCCATTACTTTCATCTTTTGCATTTGTAAAAGTGTAGTTCAGTTTTACTTCAAAGTCATTTGAGAGTTTTGCTGTCAGATATGATTCAATTCCGTTAGTTTTTGCTTTTTTGACGTTTATAGTTCTAAAGTTATTATCAAATCCGAAGAGATCTTTGTAGTTATTTTGGAAATAGGTTATTCCAAATAAAACCAATTCATTAAAAAGGTACTGCTCAACTCCAGCATCGAGGCCAAGACTTTTTTCGGGTTTCAAACCTGGGTTGCCGTAAGTCGGATCATACAAATAGAATAAGGAAGGAATTTTAAAACCTGAACCTATAGTACATTTAATTTTTGTTCCAGTTTTCCAAATGACATAAGCAGGAGCAATTCTATAAGTAAGGGATGAACCAAGTTGGTCGTAATTATTATATCGTAATCCAACTGTGCTGAAAAAGCTCTCTCCGAATTTTAGTTGATCTTGAACATAGATCCCAAAAGTTTTTGCTTCCTGTTTGGGGAAAGTACTCAAATAATCAGGCGGACTTAAAAATGTCTTGGCAAAGAACTCTGAGGATGCTTCTTCGATCTCATATTCTATTCCTGTTGTTAATAAATTTTCATTGCTTAACCTAAAATCATTTTGCCAGTCAAGTTTATATTTTCTTCCATCGTATAAGCTTTTAGAATAATATATGCTTGCAGTTGATGTATCATAAGAATATTTCCTGATGTTATTAAATATTGAGATACCAATTTTTTGATTCCATTTCCCATCTGAGAAATTTAATTTACTCTCACCACGAAATGAAAACTCCTCTTGGTCAAATACGTATGTTGGGTCGTCTCCAAACTTTCCTCCGAACTGGTCGTAATCAGATTTCGAATTATTGTAATTCATAAATAGATTGAATTCTGTAGCATCGCTAAAATCATATCCAAATCTTGTAGAGATGTTATTTTTTTTGTAACCATCTTTCTCAACATTGCCATATTTCTGAGAGGCGGAGGAAAAACCTTCGCTTTCAGTTCTATCTATTGTTACCGAATAATTGAAACTTGAAATATTGCCGCTCATTCCAAGCAAAGCTTTATAGGTTTTGTATGAACCGATTTCAGTTAATAGAGAAAAATTTGGCTTGCCGATTCCTTTTTTTGTGATAACGTTGATTACTCCAGCCAGCGAATTTGAACCGTAGAGGGTTGACTGAGGTCCGCGGAGTATTTCAATAGATTTTATGTTATCGGTAGAAAGAAAAGCAAAGTCGTACACATTAGAAGGATCACTGTTCAAATTGACTTCTACACCATCAACCAAAACCAGTGTGTAATCAGAATTCCCACCGCGAATACTAATGTTTGATAAAGTTCCAGCTCCTCCTTGTCTGGTAAAGCTAACTCCATATTCACCTCTTAATAAATCAAAAACATTGGATACGTTACTATTGGCGATCTTTTCAGAATCAATTACAGAAATTGAATTAGCAAGCTCAAGTGTGCTGGTTTGAGTTTTAGTTGCAGAAATAACAACATCGTAAAGTTTGTAAAGGCCTTGAATATCAGTTTTCTCAACAACTTTTTCTTGCGAGAAAACAGATTGAAAAGAAAAAAAAACAGAGAAAAACAAAAAGAAATTTTTCATGAAGTTACTCCTGTGTTTAATTATGTAAAGTAACTTCGCGTGAATTAAAGCTGAGATGAACGAATGGAGAATTTGTAAGACCATCGTTAATCTTACCTTTGCCGCGAAGGTTGATTAAAAATGATTTATAGCAGGTCTCCTGGCTTGTTCCAGTAGGCAATATGCAAAAGGCAGTATGCAACATTGCTTACTGAATTTACAGTTGCGCGACAGCGCCGGAATTGATTGCTTGAATTACGTCATTCCAAACTTGGTTCGGAATCCCTGATCTTGAAACAAGTTCAAGATGACATACCAGTAAAACCGCACCGGACTTCCCTATAATTTCCGTTATCACGACTTTCGTCGAGATCGGAATACCATAAATCGTGTACAAAGAACTAAATAAAAATAAAACTAAGGGTCAAGAAATCCAATAATTACCTGAATTTTTTGCTTGTGAAAATTTTGAGTTAGTATCTCAAAATTGATAAGTTGCTTATAGAAATTAATCTATTTTAGCTAAACTTGACTATTCTAACCTATGCTCAATTTCTTCTTCAGAATAAATTTCACTTTCCTAAAAAAATTATTACATTGTCTTAAAGGAGATATTAATGGGATGGTTTTTCAAATTTATTAATTCATCCATCGGCAAAAAGATTACAATGGCTGTTACAGGAGGTTTTCTGCTAATCTTTTTAATTGTTCATCTTGTTGGAAACATAACATTGTTCTTCGGTCCAAATGTTTTTAATGGTTATGTGCTTACTTTAGATGTTATTAAACCGCTTATCAGAGTAATTGAACTAGTTTTGCTTGCAGCTTTTCTCATCCATATTTTTAATGGAGTTCGGTTGTGGATTGAAAACAAAAGAGCGCGCGGAGTCATTTATAAAGTAAACAGTTCATCGGAAAATAGTGACGTTTTCTCCCGAACAATGTTTTTAACTGGATCTATTGTTTTCATATTTCTCGTGCTGCATCTCGGTACTTTCTTTTGGAGGTTTAATATTCACGATCCGGAAGGATTAGCGAATAACCATCAGTACTATGAAATTGTGATTAGATCTTTCGGTTATTGGTGGTATTCACTGCTTTATGTAATTGCAGTTTTACTTTTAGGATTTCATCTCAATCATGGTTTTCAAAGTGCGTTTCAAACTTTCGGATGGAATCATAAAAAATATACCCCGCTTGTCGAAAAGGTTGGGACAATCTATGCAATAATTATGGCTATCGGATTTGCATCAATGCCGATTTACTTCTTCTTTTTTCACGGAGGCGGTCAATGATTAAGTTAGAGTCAAAAGTGCCAGCGGGGCATATATCTGAAAAGTGGACAAATCATAAATTCAACATGAAGCTGGTTAACCCAGCAAACAAAAGAAAGTTCGACATAATTGTTGTTGGGACAGGTTTGGCAGGAGCTTCTGCCGCAGCTTCATTGGGGGAATTAGGATATAATGTCAAAGCATTTACTTTTCACGATAGTGCAAGACGAGCGCATTCAATTTCAGCACAAGGCGGAATAAATGCAGCTAAGAATTATCAGAATGACGGCGATAGTGTTTACAGATTGTTCTATGATACAGTTAAAGGAGGAGATTTCCGTGCAAGAGAGGCAAATGTTCATCGTCTTGCAGAAGTAAGCGGAAACATAATTGATCAATGTGTTGCTCAAGGTGTTCCATTTGCAAGAGAATATGGGGGACTTCTCGATAACCGATCATTTGGCGGTGCTCAGGTATCAAGAACATTTTATGCTAGGGGGCAAACAGGTCAGCAGTTATTGCTTGGTGCTGTTAGTGCTTTGAACAGACAAATTGATCTTGGTAATGTTAAACTTTACACGCGAAGAGAAATGCTTGATGTTGTAATAGTTGATGGATTTGCAAAAGGGATTGTATGCAGAAATCTCTTAACAGGAGATATAGAAACTTATTCGGCTCATGCGGTTTGCCTTGCAACCGGTGGATACTCAAACGTTTTCTTCCTCTCAACTAACGCAATGAACTGTAATGTTACGGCAATTTGGCGAGCGCATAAACGAGGTGCTCTGTTTGCTAATCCTTGCTTTACTCAGATTCATCCCACTTGTTTGCCTCTGCATGGAGAATCCCAGTCAAAGCTTACTTTGATGAGCGAGTCGCTGAGAAATGATGGGCGGGTTTGGGTTTCGAAGAAAAAAAGCGATATGAGAAATCCAAATGATATTCCCGAAGATGAAAGGGATTACTATCTTGAAAGAAAATATCCTTCATTCGGAAATCTTTCTCCACGGGATATTTCCTCTCGAGCAGCTAAAGAAGTATGCGATGAGGGCAGAGGAGTGAGAGGCGGCGAAGCTGTCTATCTCGATTTCAAAGATGCAATTAACAGATTAGGACAGAAGGTGATTGAAGAGAGGTATGGTAATTTGTTTGAAATTTATGAAACCATTACTGGAGAAAATCCATACAAAGTTCCGATGATGATTTATCCTGCACCGCATTACACGATGGGCGGTTTGTGGGTTGATTATAATTTGATGAGCACAATTCCCGGTTTGTTTGTTCTTGGTGAAGCAAACTATTCAGATCATGGGGCAAATCGTTTGGGTGCTTCTGCACTTATGCAAGGTTTGGCTGATGGTTATTTTGTTATTCCTTACACGATGGGTGATTATCTGGCAAGTTACAAACCAACTTTGGTAAAAACTGATCATCCTGAATTCACAAAAGTTACAAATGAAGTTAGAAATCTGACGAACAAACTTCTTTCAATAAAAGGAAAAAGAACTGTTGATGATATTCACAAACAGTTAGGAAGAATAATGTGGAATAAAGTTGGTATGGGAAGGAATGAAAAGGGATTGAAAGAAGCGATGGATGAAATAAAAGAATTGAAATCTGAATTTTGGAAGAATGTTACGATTCCTGGCAGTGGAAGTGATGTGAACCAAACTCTTGAACGTGCAGGAAGATTAATTGACTACTTTGAGCTTGGAGAATTAATGGCTCTTGATGCTTTAAGCAGAAATGAATCATGCGGCGGTCATTTCAGAGAAGAATATCAACACGAAGACGGTGAGGCAAAACGTAACGATGAAGAATATTCTTACGTTGCTGCCTGGGAATTTGCAAATGAAGATAAATGGAATCTTCACAAGGAACCTTTAGTATTTGAGTACGTGAAACCAGCGATAAGGAGTTATAAATAATGGAAGCTAAAAAACTTAATCTAAAGTTGAATATTTGGAGGCAAAAAAATTCTAATTCTGTCGGAAGTTTTGTTGAGTATGCAGTTCAGGTTTCGCCGGATGTTTCTTTCCTTGAAATGCTGGATGAAGTAAATAATACTCTCGAAGCAAAAAATGAAGAGGCAGTTCATTTTGAGAGTGATTGCCGTGAAGGTATTTGCGGTACATGCGGCTTGGTTATCAACGGCAGACCGCATGGACCACTTG
Organism: uncultured Ignavibacteriaceae bacterium; assembly: GCA_964391015.1. GTDB lineage: Bacteria > Bacteroidota > Ignavibacteria > Ignavibacteriales > Ignavibacteriaceae > XYD12-FULL-36-8. Next base: position 38,381 of record CAYMKU010000011.1, on the reverse strand, counting down.
CAAAAATTGCAACCTGTCAGCTTCACATGAGAAACTTTAAAGATGGTGAGACAATTTGGATTGAACCGTTCCGTGCGAAAGCGTTTCCGGTAATTAAAGATTTGATGGTTGATCGTTCGGGTTTTGATAAAATTCTTCAAGTTGGTGGTTATATTTCATGCAACACAGGGGGAACGCCGGATGGTAATGCAATTCCCATTTCAAAAGAAGTTTCTAGCTTAGCAATGGATGCCGCTTCGTGTATTGGCTGCGGCGCTTGTGTTGCTGCGTGTAAGAATGCTTCCGCTATGTTGTTTGTATCAGCTAAGGTTTCACAGTATGCACTGCTTCCGCAAGGACAGCCGGAACGTTACCGCAGAGTTGATAGAATGGTAAAGGTTATGGATGATTTGGGATTTGGCAGTTGTACAAACACTTATGCCTGCGAAGCAGAGTGTCCCAAAGGAATTTCAGTTACTAACATTGCGAGAATGAACAGAGATTTTGTAATGGCTAAGGTCAAATCGAAAGAAGTTGAAGTTTGAATTAAAATAAATTTTATGCACTTTAAATCCCGATTTATTTCGGGATTTTTTATTTAAGTTAAAGTAGAAACATATATTGAATATTAGAAATGAAATCATTTCAACTTATTATAGTCACAAGTGTTATAAGCTGGTCGGTCTTATTTTTAGGGTGCAAATCCGAACCAGAGCAAGACAAATTTTCGACAAAATTTGTATCTGTCAGTCAATCGGATTGGGGCACAGCAAGTAGGAATTTTTACTTGATCGATTTATCAATGAGAAAAATAGACAGCCTGAGTGCTGAGCTAAATTTAAAATTTACCAAAAGAAATGTTCAAGGTTTGAGATACTTGCTTTCTAATTAAAAAAAGAGAGATATAAATGTTTGAAAAAGAAATAAAATTCATTTGTGATTTTTGTTTTAATAAAATTAGTAAAGCTGGCTCGTTCTTGACTTTTGAAAAACTGAAGGGAATCGAAATTCATCCAGCTATTCTCAATTACTTATCAGCAGAAATAAATTACCAGGTTTATAAAGATCGTCAGATCCTTTTACGAAAATCGTCATTTGATTATTCCGGAGCAGAAATATCAAAACACTTTAAGATGATTGTACTTGAGATAAAAAAATCCAGACGAATTAATGAAACCGAAATAAACAATCTCATAAAAAAAGCTGTAATGTTTAATTTTGATTTCTTAACTAAGCCAAATGAAACTTTCCTTAATTTTATTTTCCAGGATACGGAAAATAAAGGTGCTGAGGAGGTAATAGCACTTTTAGATTATCCTTATTATTATAAATACTTGAGCCAGATTCTAATCTCTTACTTTGAAAAGAAACAATTACTTACTGTGGATAAAAAAGATTTTGAATTTCTACTGAATAAAATTGATTCTGAGTTACTGCTAGCACAAACAAATGAGTTAGTTGATAATGCATTAGATGCGGTGGCAGGCTTTTTTAACATTGGCGCAGTTCTTCATACACAAATTCCCATTCAAGCAATAGAGCTATATCTTAACGAGAAGAAATTGAATGATCATTTGCTAAGATTACAAAATGGAGTAAAGCAATCACCAAAAGCTAAGTATGAAATTGATGAGATAAAGAAAATCATTTACAATGAGCCGAAAGTGACAGAACAAAAAACTGAACAAGTTCAGTCTGAAGTAAAAACTGCAAATGAAAATGAACAAAAAAATATAGAAACTAATGTATCTGAAAATTTGAATTCCGAATTAAATACCGTTGCTAAAGAAGATATTCTTCCCAAGACCACTTTATTAAATGAATCAGAAAAGTTGGAATTGGAAGATTTAGAGATTACGACTCCCAACTCGAAAGAAACTATTAATCTAAGTGATGAAATGAAATTGGAAGAAGATATTGAAACATTTTCTATTGAGCCAGATGAGTTGGAAGGTTCTATAATTGAAAATACCCGTGAAGCTAAAAATATCAAGAAAACAAGTAGTGCAGATGTCCTCACTTTTCTTTCTGATAGAGAAATACAAAGGATAATCAGTTCTGTCTTCAATGAAGATAAAGACGATTTTGCAACTACCATTGAAACGATTTCAGAATGCAAAACCTACGAGAAAGCTACTGAAATTCTAAAATCATTGTACACCACATACAACGTAAATCCCTATTCCAAAGATGCAATTCTTTTAACAAATGCAGTTGCTAAATATTTTACAACGGCATAGCAATGTTTATTGATCAAGCTGAAATTGAAATTAAAGCTGGTGATGGAGGAGACGGAGCCGTAACCTTTAGAAGAGAGAAGTATGTTCCCAAAGGTGGACCTTCAGGAGGAAATGGTGGTAATGGTGGTGATGTGATAATTCAAGCATTATCCAATCTTAACACGTTATTGGATTTTAAGTACAAAAGAAAATACTTTGCCGGTGATGGAGCAATTGGCGGAAGTTCTTTAAAGGATGGGAAAAATGGAGCTAATGTTTTAATAAAAGTTCCAGTTGGAACAATTATCAAAGATTTTGAAAACGAAAAAATTCTAGCAGACCTAGATGAAGAAGGGAAAAAAATAATCATTGCGAAAGGTGGAAAAGGGGGTAAGGGAAATAGTAATTTCGCAACATCCACTAACCAAACTCCACGATTTGCTGAGAAGGGTAGGAAAGGTGAATCAAAGAAAATTATTCTGGAACTCAAATTAATTGCTGATGTAGGTATAGTCGGTTTTCCCAATGCTGGTAAATCAACATTGATTTCTGTTATCTCATCTGCAAAACCTAAAATTGCGAACTATCCCTTTACCACTCTTGAACCCAATCTTGGAATTGTTTTCTACAAAGATTATAAAAGTTTTACAGTAGCAGATATTCCAGGTATAATTGAAGGTGCACATGAAGGCAAAGGTTTAGGGCTAAAATTTCTAAGACATATCGAAAGGACAAAGCTTCTTCTTTTTCTCATAGAAACCACTTCAGAAAACATAGAAAAAGATTTCAGAATTCTCTCCGATGAACTGAAACAATACAGCAAAAAACTATCGGAACGAAAAAAAATAATTGCTCTTTCCAAATCCGATTTACTAGAAAAGAAAAATATGGATAGGATAGAAAGCAAAAAAATATTCAAAGAAAACCTTCCAGTTATAACAATCTCAGCAGTAACAAATAAGGGTATACCACAATTACTGGATAGAATTTGGGAATTATTGAGCAACTAATTTTTTAAGTAATTGCTGACAATGTTTTAGTTGGAAAAAATGTTTTTTTTATTTTACATTTCTTAAGTCTCTTTTTTATAAATAAAAATAGAGGTGGCTAAAGTGTATCAATTAAATCATCAAAATTATTATCGTCTTCCCTGGAACCTAACGGATAACTCAATTTCTTGGCTTGAACCTACGGCGAAGTGCAATCTATCTTGCGATGGCTGCTACCGAAAAAATGAAAATAACAGCCATAAGTCACTCGAAGTAATCAAAGAAGAGCTTGATGTTTTCACTAAGCTGAGAAAATGTGACGGGGTTTCAATTGCCGGAGGTGATCCGTTAACTCATCCTCAGATAGTTGAAATAGTTAAAATGGTAAAAGACAAAGGGTCGAAACCAATTTTGAATACAAATGGAATGGTTTTAACTAAAGAACTTCTGCTTGAATTGAAGAAAGCAGGTGTTTATGGTTTTACTTTTCATATTGACAGCAAACAGGGCAGACCAGGATGGAAAGATAAAAACGAACTTGAGCTGAATGAACTTCGGCTGAAATATGCTGAAATGCTTGCGGAAGCAGGAAATGTTTCTTGTGCGTTCAATTCGACTGTTTATGAAGATACAATGCATTACGTGCCTGAAATGGTTAAGTGGGCTGAAGATAATATTGACAAGGTTCAAGTGATGGTGTTTATTATTTATCGGGCTGTGAATAATGGAAAAGTTGATTTTTATTTAGGTCCTCAAAAAATTGATATGAGCCAATTGGTTTATAATGAAGAAGTTCAGGAACGTACCGACATTCAAGCAAATGAAATTTACTCGCTTATTAAGGACAAATTCCCTGACTTTGACAGTTGTGCTTACCTAAATGGTTCGGAAAAACCAGATTCATTTAAATGGTTGCTATCTGGGCGGTTGGGCAGAAGAGGAAAAATTTACGGCTACATGGGAAAGAAATCTATGGAGATAGTTCAAGTTTTTCATCATCTGCTGTATGATAGGTATTTAGCTTACTCATCGCCGTCTTTAACATCTAAAGGAAAGAGCTTACTTCTTCTTTCTGCATTTGATAATAAGTTAAGAAAAGCTTTTTGGCAGTTTTACAAAAATCCGTTGAACATATTTAGAAAGCTGCATTATCAATCGGTGATGATAATTCAGCCGATTGATTTTCTGGAAGATGGAAGACAAAACATGTGCGATGGCTGCCCTGATATTACTGTTTGGAACGGACAATTAGTTTGGTCTTGCAGAATGGAAGAGCAGTTGAAATTTGGTTATAATCTTAAAACTTATCCAAAAGATTTTTTGAACTGAGTCTTCTTCTCTTTATGAGTTAGATTGTTTCCTAAAAATTATTTTTCTACATTTCTTTAGGGTGTTAAACATTTTGTGGGGCATTTGTTATGCTCAGCTCTCTTTTGTTAGAAAATACTTTTTACTACCAAGGTTGGATAGATAAACTAACACCGCTTCTAACTGCCATTTCCCAAATTCACTATTACTATTATGAGAGTTCCAAATGAAAAACACTAAAAAGTTTTCTTTGCTTTTATTATTGGTTATCTCTCAATACAACTTTCCACAACCAATAACCAACTCACAACCTCCCAATTCCCTTATCCGGTATCCGGAATCTGGTATCCAAAATCCCGCAACGCTGCATCCAGATTCCAACATCCAGTATCCAGAAACCAGCATTAAGCATCCAGACTACCGCAACCACATAAACATTCCCGAATACGATCCTTCTCTCATGCCATTAAAAACAGTACGCACTGGTACTGGAGTTTGGACAGAACTAAACCCCAAAGTGCCAAGAGTTGATTACCTCGGGATCCATTTCATTAACAAAGATACAGGCTGGGCTTGCGGGGGCAATGGTGCTTTAATTAAGTCAACTGATGGAGGACAAAGCTGGCTAAACATTAATGCACAAACCACAACACCAATACTAAAGATAAGGAGCTTTGATGGAGCAGTTGTTATTGCAAGTGGTTATAATGGTTTGATACTTCGCTCAACAGATGGGGGAGAAACGTTTACACAAGTTGCAAGCGGAGTTACTGGCGACCTTTGGGGTTTGCAGATGCTGAATGATACACTCGGTTGGGCTTGCGGAAACAGAAACTCACTAATAAAAACAATTGATGGCGGATTAACCTGGCAGCAAGTATTAACACAAGGTTACACCTCAGATTACTGGTGGATTGATTTTCTCACTGAGAGTTATGGTTTTATTGTAGCTAATGGCAAAGTATTAAGGACAACCGATGGAGGAAACAGTTGGGAAATTATCCAAGCAGGAGATGACTATCCTTTATTTTGTGTTGATGTGATTGACAGCTTACACATAGCGGCTGCTGGTTACGGTGGGACAGGATATAGTGCAAAAAATATCTACAGCAGCGATGCAGGTTATACTTGGATTAATGGCGGTCAATTGACAAATGAAGCTGTTAATTGCATTCAATATTTAAATCCAGACACGGGTTATGTAATACTAAGTGAAGTAGGATTATGGAAAACTACAAATCGTGGAATTAATTGGCGTTTAATTGACTCTGCAAGTTTTACTGGAATAGGTGAATATGAAATACAACTGCTGAAGCATGAAAATGTGGGATATAATGCGGGAACAGTAATTAAGTTGTATAATTCAGTTGGTAATTTTGATAAATGGGAGCGTTTAGTTATAAATGATAATTTTTATGATGTTTACTTCATCAATGAAAATACTGGCTTTGCGTTAAGCGGAGCATTTTACAAAACAACAGATGGTGGAATTGGTTGGGTAAGAAATTATAACGCACCTGGTGGTTATGAAATTTTATTCCTGGATAGCTTAGTTGGTTTAATTGGTGGAAGCCAAACGATGTACAAAACAACAGATGGAGGAAACACCTGGTATCAGCCCAGTGGAATACCTGGAGGAATAAGTAAAATATTTTTTGTAACCAACCAAATTGGCTGGGCAACAAGCGGAAGAAACATATTAAAAACAACGGATACGGGTGAAAACTGGTTTGTGCAAATAACACTACCGTCAGACAGTTACACTAGCATTTACTTTATTGATTCTCTTAACGGCTGGGCAACAAGCCGTTACATTTGGCAAACTACCAATGGAGGAACGAATTGGATGCAGAGAAATGATGTGCCAATATTATTTAACAACGACATTTATTTCCCATCACTTGATACTGGATTTGTTATTAGTGGTTTTATTGGGAATAATTTGTATAAAACTGTGAATGGAGGAATAAATTGGCAAGCTGATCCAATAATTGATGCTGGATATAATTTCAACTATTTCCCAAATAAACATCACTGGATTTTAAATGGGGTTCATCAACGCTGGGAAACATTTGATAACGGAATCAATTGGACAAACATCACTCCATTAGTTCCAAGTGGTTTTAATAGATTCTACGCACCAGAAGAATGGATTGGCTATGCAGTTGGAGGTTTTGGATTAATTCTAAAATACTTCGATTCCACTTACGTGCCAGTTGAACTTGTTAATTTCACGGCTAACTACTTTGATAACAGAGTTTGTTTAAATTGGTCAACTGCAAGCGAAGTAAATAATCATGGATTCAAGATATTCAAATCTACACAGCTACATATCTGGGAAGAGATTGGATTTGTAAATGGTGGGGGAACAAGCACGGAAAAACAAAACTATTCTTTCACCGATAAGAAAATAAATGGTGAGTGTCTATACTACAAAATAAAACAAATTGACTTTGATGGGAGTTATAAGTTTTCAGAAATAATATCAGTTCAAATTCCGTTAGAGAATTTTGTGTTAACACAAAACTATCCTAATCCTGCAAATCCTACTACCATAATTTCATTTACTGTTCCCCAAAAGACCTTAGTGAAGATAGAACTTTTCTCGATAACTGGGGAAAAAGTTAGAGAAATAGTCAATGAAGAAAAAGAAAGAGGTATTTACAGTATTGAAGTTGATTTAAATAATTATTCTTCTGGTATGTACTTCTACCGAATAACTACAAACAGCGGTTTTACCGCAACAAAAAAACTAATACTAATAAAATAAGAGGAGGCGTTATGAAAAATTTTTTGCTTTTTGTTTTGCTGCTTCTTTATTTAAACAATTTTATAGAAGCACAGCAATTACCAACTAACGCTGGAATTCCAGGTCCAGAAAATGTGTTGGTGGTATATAAAGTACCAAATAGTCTTCAAGACACACTTGGCTTTATCTCCGATTCAGTTAAGGAATATTACAAAACAGTCCGCGCCATACCAGCGGTAAATATTGTTCCACTTTCTTTACCTGACTCAATTCCAATTACCATTGATAATATTACTCATTGGGTGGGTTTGCGGCAAGGTGGGGATAATATCCGTGATATTGATAATCATAATATCGGGACATGGACGCCAACATTTCATGCATGGAAATTTTTTTTAGATACGATTGCTCATCCAATTAGACAGCATCTTTTAAATAATGGATTGCTTTCTAAAATAAGATACATTGTGCTTTGTAAAGGTGTCCCTTTCAAAGTGCAAGCATCCGCTGATTCAGGCGGCACCGCTTATGGCAACGTCACAGTAGATGGATTACTCTCCATGCTAAACACGAATAACTATGAATCTTTTATTGAGGACATAGTTTATGAAAGCCATTCCTCACTAAGCAACCCTTATTTTAACGCTGACCAAAATCTAAGTATGAATTACCGATTTCTACCGGATGTTTTCAATTATTCTTCTTACAAATTATCATATTTAGTTTCACATTTGGATGGTTTAACCTATGATGTTGTTAGAGGAATTATAGACCGTTCTAAAATGTCAGATATGTCGGGAACAGCAGCCTGGGTTCTTGATGATGATCCTTGTTGGCTGATATATTTGAATGATTTGCATCAAGATCTTACAAACGCTAAGAATAAGCTCGAGAACCTCAATTTCAATGTATTACACAATGACAGTGATATATGGATAACAAACTACACAACACCTGTTATAGGTTATTCGTCTTTTGGTACGCATTCAGAGGATTATAATTGTAATTTCAATGATTCTGCTTGGGTAAAAGATAGTTTAAAATTTACTTGGGCTAATGGAGCCGTTTTTAATACATATGAAAGCTTCAATGGAAATAGTTTAACAACACTTAAATGGAAATATGTTCATGTGGATAACAATTGCAGTGGTCACACCCAAGGATTAGCAACACAATTTACAGATATTGGGGGAACAGGTATGATGGCACATGGTTGGGAGCCAGCTGGAGGTGTAGTAAAGAATAATATTTTTATGCCTGCTTATGCAATAGGCTACAATCTAGTAGATGCCATCTATCAAGGCATGGAAAAATTGGCGCACCAAAATGTAGTAGTTGGTGATCCGCTTACTCGAATTTATAATTATGAAATAAAAACACTTGCCTCAGATTCAACAATAACAGGTGGCGACTTTACTGGGCGTTTAGTAGTTCCAGCGGGAAAAAAATTAACAATTCAAGCAGGTGTACCATTAAATTTCCAAAGAAATTCATCGTTGCAAATAAATGGAATTCTTGAGGTTCAATCCGGAGCGGTGCTCAATTTTGATTCCTATTCTAGCTTAGTATTTAATACCGGCAGCAGCAATCAGATTTTGAATGGTGTTTTGAATTTTAGGAAAAAAGCCCGGCTGGAGTTGAATAATGATTTTACTCTAACAAATTCATCAAGTATTAACTTTTTTGATGAAAGTTATCTTAATGCAACAAGTTTGACAACAGGGAGCGGAGAATTCTTAACCTTTAATGGAAATTCAAATTTATTAGCTCGAGAATTATTTCTTTCTCCAGGAACCACTCTTAATTTCAATGATCAGTGTTCTTTAAAAGTTAAAAATAGACTAACAGCCAATGGAACAGAAAGTAATAAAGTTCGAGTCAACATAAATAATGTTGTGCATATTGATAGTGCCATACAAGTGGAAATACAAAATGTAATCTTCACTGGAGGTAAATTAGAGATAATTGCATCCAATCTTGTTGAGGTAGTTAATATCAACATAAATCATGTCAATTTCATTGCTACTCCTAATTCAAATATAACTATTAATGGCGGTACGTCGTCTAGTTTGTGTAATGCTTTTATATCAAATGTAAGCATAAGCGGAAATATTACTACCGGTATTAATCTTGTTAATCTTTACGATACAGAGGTTCGCGGTGTAACAATCAACAATACAAGTGAAAATATTCCTCCCGAATTAGGTGCTGCTATAAGCGGTTTAAATTGTAGTTCATTTAAAATTTATGACTGCATTATTAATAAATTTAAATATGGTATATCGTATAATTATGGTGGCCGACCCGAAGAAGGATATGTGAATGTTTATTTATTGCTAACAGGTAATGAAATCACTAACTGCATAAACGGTATTTATATTAATAGGTGTACAGATGGATTTGTTGAAATTTCGAAGAATAATATTTATTCACCGCTTCGTTCCTCAAACGAGATAACCACAGCAATAGTTATCAATAATAGCAATGAAGTGAATGTCGAAAGCAATACTATTTATGACTTTGATTTTGGAGCTTTTATTGCGGATGTAACTACACCTTACATTTTAGATAATACAATTCAAATTTTAAATGCCTCTGAGACAAATGAATCAGGCACCTTTTCAAGTTCAAGTCAAGGTACTTACTTAATAAACTCTATTTCCGGTTACAAGAAGGGGATTGAGTTAGGCAATTCAAGCCCTAAAATAGGTAGTAATACGATTACAGATAATTTTGGGACAGGTTTATATGTATTGGAAGGTTCATTCCCGGATTTATCTGAAGGTTTAATTAAGCAAGGTGAAGAAAACTTTGAATTTCCTATTTCTGGATTAAATAACATTTTTGAAAATGGTGGTGAATATGAGGAAATAGAGCCGTTCAATGGTGCTGAAATACATATGTTCAATTCCGACATCAGTTTGGGTAATGGCTGTAATACAATTGCTGATAATCGCATAGAAAACCTCCCAGTTTTTACTACTAGGATACTGCTCTTTAGTGACAAAACACGAAATCCAATAAGAGCTTATTCGAATTATTGGGGAGATCATCCTGAGTACGGTCATGATCCACATCATAGAATTGAAAGTGATGTTGAAGTTAACTATGAACCTTATCTTGAAGAGCCCTGTATTAAAACAAAGGATGGAAATTTTATTGTTATAAAAAATAGTGCTGGCACTACTGTGATTGATACAATTTTTACTTTAGGAATGAGAACAAGTTTAGATTCTTTGAAAAATGCTTATGCCTTAGCATCCAAATATTATTTCAATCGTGATTTCAACGAAGCAAAACAAGTTTATTATGAAATAATTCAAACACATGGGTTAGATAGGAAAAGCCTTGAAGCATATACGAAGCTCTATACTATTTCCAATTTGACAAATGCTCCAAGCACAAGTTTTACTGAATTAAAGACTTATTATGATGGTAAGCTTACGTCAATTCAAGATACGCTGCTATTTAAAGCAGTAAAGCACTTGAGCGATCTATGTTTAGTTGCCAAACAAGATTACGCTCAAGCAATAAATAATTTCAGTGAAGTGATTGTTCAAAATCCTAACAGCGAAGCAGCGTTCTTTGCTGGAGTTGATATTCTGACAACTTCACTTTTAGATACCGGAAACACCGCTTTGGGAAAAATTGGCGGTCTTGATTTATCAGCCAAAAATGCAGATGATTACAGAACAAAACTAAATGCACTGATAAAAGCAAGGAATAACAAAGAAAGTATTTTAACAAGTAAAGTTATTCCAACTCAATTTTTACTCTATCAGAATTATCCAAATCCATTTAATCCTACAACCAAGATTCAGTACGATATTCCAACTGATACAAAAGTCCAGCTAAAAGTTTATGATATTCTCGGTCGCGAAGTAAAAACTTTGGTTAATGAATATCAAACCGCTGGGAAGTATAATGTTGAGTTTAATGCGCGTAACTTGGCGAGCGGAGTTTATATCTACCAATTATCTTCAAGGGGGTTTGTTAAGAGCAGAAAGATGTTGGTGATCAAATAAATTTCACAAAAATTTTCCCACGGGAATCCCCCGATGGGATTCCCATTTTTATAAAAAATGTTCTAATATTTACAAGATTTAGAATCGCATCAAATCTTTGAAATCGAAGGTATTGTTTCTATATTTGCACTCCGTTTTAGTAAGGCGGGGTAGCTCAGTTGGTTAGAGCAGTGGAATCATAATCCACGTGTCGGGGGTTCGAATCCCTCCCCCGCTACACAAATAATTTTAGGAGCAAAAATGTACACTATATTAATATCTTTAGCTACAATCGCCGCAATTCTTCTGGTAATTGTGGTATTACTTCAATCCAGCAAAGGCGGTGGTTTGGCTGGTACCTTAGGCGGCGCAAATATGGGCGCTATGTTTGGCACAAGAAGAACTGCTGATTTCTTAAGCAAGGCAAGCTGGTGGCTTGGAGGTTCTTTAGCTGTTTTATCATTAATGATTAATTTATTTTTTCTTCCTGGACAAACAACAGCAGAGCAGAGAGAAAGTATAATTCAGCAGTCAGGACGACAAAACATTCCTCAAACACCAACATTACCACAGCAAAATCAAGTCCCGAAGAAATAATTTTTATTTAAAATTATAAACCCCGCATATAGCGGGGTTTTTTATTCCTTGAGTTCACAGAGTAATTTAATAATATCATCTTCAATACTTTTGTAATAATCACTTCCGCCTTTATCATATTCAAAAATCATGCTTACAATAATGTCCTCACTATTTGAAGTTTTCAAATAACCGGCAATTGAGGTGACTCCATTTAGAGAACCAGTTTTTCCGTGAAAATTATTTTCTGCTAAACTGCCTTTCATACGATGTCTAAGTGTTCCATCCACACCCGCAATGGAGAGAGAATTATAAAAATCATTATAATTATTCATATCAAAGTACATTACTTCTAGCAAGCCGACTATTGCGCCCGGAGTAATTTGATCAAACCGTGATATTCCCGATCCATCAACTACTGCTGTACCAGCAGCATAAATTCCATTGTCTTCGATAAAGTCAAGTATTGCTTGAGTTGAATAAAATGCATTTCCCTGTATGCGGCTTGCTTCTGCTCCAATAGTTTTGAATAATCCCTCAGCTAGAAAATTATCGCTGTGTTTGTTTATTAATTTAATCAGTTCTCTTAATTTTATTCCCGATTCGCTAAGCGCCAAGACTTTCTTAGGAGTTTCACTAACCACAGCTTTCCCATTAACCTTAATTCCGTTCTCAATCAATTTAGATCTGAATAATGAAGCAGCATTCAGCGGTGGATTTTCAACAGCTATAACTGACGTTCTGATTCTTCTTCCTCTTCTTTTTTGAATTACTTTATGATTTCTATCCACAGTTAAAGCCGAAATTGGTGGAAGCTTAACATTAGCTGTTTCGTCTGCAATCCAATCATCACGCTGATATACGTCATCGAAATAAGTATCATCACCAATAACATTTCCAGTTACCTGAGTTATTCCTTTATGTCTCAGTTCAATGATCATTCGTTCTAAATCATATTGTGTAAAGGTAGAATTTCCGTATCCTTTTATAAAAATATTACCGTTGATAACGCCGTCTTTTATATTGAAATCATCTGTAAACATTTTTGTTGATATCACAAATTCTCCGCTCAAGTTTGATAGAGCTACAGCAGTTGTAAAAAGCTTTGTGTTTGAAGCGGGAATCATAGACTGAGAATGATTCATCTGAAAGATCGTATCTCTTAAAATGGGATTATAAATCAACACTCCAATCTTTGTTGATACGGGGATTACATTAAGTAAGTTTTCAATTTGTTTTTTTGCTTCCTCTTTTGAAATGCAAAAGAACTTAGTGCTGATTATTAAAGTGAAAATTAATGTCTTTGTTAACATTCTTATTAGTTGTGATAAAATATTCAGGTATCTATTATTTGGATTATGCGAATAGAATCATATTTTTGATTCGCAAATTGAAGATAATTCATAGGGACATAATTTTATTTGAATTTATGAACTAAAATTTTCAATAAACGTGGTAAAGATAATTGTTAGTAAAACCAAATACACTTAAGAAAATCGAGTAACAAATGGCTAAACAAACCAAACCGCTCAAAGCTTATGAGAATCCTGAATTTTTAAATTCGTCTGATGCTAGAATCATTAGAATGCTTTCTGAGTTTATTCAACCTCAAGCCAAATTTAAAAAACACAAAATTGTAGATACTATTGTTTTTTTTGGATCTGCTAGACTTAAATCTAAGAAAGAAAGTTTGGCTGAATTAAATAAGTTCAAAGTGATGAATCCGAAAACTCCGACATTTGCTGAAAACTTGCGCTTTGCACAACGTCAAGTAGAAATGTCTAAATACTATGAAGATGCAGTAGAGTTATCAAAACGACTAACAGATTGGTCATTGAATTTAGGTACGCATTCCAATAGATTTATCATTTGTACTGGCGGCGGACCGGGTATAATGGAAGCAGCAAACAAAGGTGCAAAATCAGCCGGTGGTTTTTCAATAGGATTGAATATTAGTATACCATTTGAGCAATTTGTAAATAAATATGTAACCAAAGACCTCAGTTTTGAATTTCATTATTTCTTTATGCGGAAGTTTTGGTTTGCCTATCTCGCAAAGTGCTTGGTTGTTTTTCCTGGCGGTTTTGGAACTATGGATGAAATGTTTGAAATTCTTACATTGATTCAAACTGGTAAGATCAAAAAGAAAATGTTATTAATTGTTTATGATGAACGTTATTGGAAAGAAATTCTTAACCTTAATGCTCTGATTGATCATGGAGTAATTAACAAAGAGGATTTAGATCATTTTTCGTTCTGCAGCGACGTAGATCAAGCTTATAAACTAATTACAAAGCATTTTGAAAAATATTATTTGCGTGCAGGGGATATTGAAAATGGAGAGCCCAAAATAAATTTAAAATGAAAAAGCCCCGCTTGCGGGGCTTACAAAATTACTCCATAGGACCAAATCTGTGGGCACGTCTTTGAGCTTTTTGTTTTTCCATACGTTTCTTAACAGAAGGTTTTTGGAAGAAAGTTCTCTTCTTAAACTCTTTAAGAACTCCGGAGCGTTCATATTTCTTCTTGAATCTTCGTAGAGCTTTATCTATTGATTCATTATCGCCAACGGTAATTCCAACCAAACTAATTCACCTCATTTCCTGGTTGTTGATTAATAATAAATGATTCTAATAAATTTTTACTTCCAGACTTCTGAAATTCTACGGAAATAGAACTTCTGCCATCTGACAATATTTTTTTTGCAACTATTTTTCCAAAGTCATTCCACCCTTGATGATAAATGGATTGACCTATATCATAAGTTTTATCAGGAGAATATGTTACACAATCTTCGTTTTCTATGCCATCAAGCGACACTTTTTTTTCCTTAATCTCAGATTTTATGTCAATAATCACTTTATGTTTACATTTACGGCACTTTGCCCAGCGTTTATTCTCATCTTCATTTGGAGATACATCCCCCGATATTTCCATTTTTGTTACTGCATTGCAAAAATTGCAGAATGCCTCAACATTTTTAACTCGTGCCATAATTCACCATTATTAAATTCTTATGACCAAATTTAAGCAAGTATTAGAGTATTATCAACCGTTGTTTAGAGAGTGTATGAGGAGTTATTCCTAAAACGGGGAATTTATTCCCTTTTCTAATTTTCTTTTGATGAAGTTATACTCAAATTGTGTGAGAGTATAACAAATTTTATTTCAATTGGAGGGAGCAAAGTAAATTTTCAATCTCATTTTGGGGAATATCAGAGACAATTGCACAAATATTATCATCTATTTTTTTCATTAATGTTGTGCAATTATTTTTTGTTGAACAATAACATTTACCCTCATCAAGATAGGAAAGCAGATTTTGAGAAAGTTTTATTGACTTATTCTTTTTCAGGCACGATTTATCCACCTGAAACAAATAGATAATCTGTCCTTTTGAGTTAGTATAAACATGATGAGCCAACTTTTCGCCGTGTGCTTCCGAAACCACCCCTCCAATTAATTTCCAATTTTCAATTTGAGGAATAAGGGTTGCATACTTAACTCCATTTGCGATGAAGAATTTCTTGATAGTCTCGGGGCTATCAGTCAAAATTTGAGGTGATAATTTTCCGCAAAGAATGTTCTCGAAATTAGCAGCTGCCTGGACAAACATATTTTCAGAACCCAGCTGTTCGCTTGCAAGATCTAGAAATTTGTTTTTAGAGGTTTGATTTACCAGCAAAGTAACGACAATTAGGATCAAAGCGAAAGCACCTGAAACAGCTATTGAGGGTTGTGAAAAAATATCTCTCAAGAACTGAAATGGTTGAGGTAAAGGATTTCCTATCCATTTAATTTTTCTAAGAATTTTTCGTTTTAGCTTTTCGGGGCTTGAACGGAATTTGCAGTTGTTGTGTACTAAAGATTTTATAAAACGATGTAATTCATATTCCTTTTTTAACTCAGGATCTGATTCAATCAGTGCTTTTATCTCTCGAATCATAGATTCGTCAGTTAATTCACCATCAATTAAAGAAGTAATAAGATATTTATTCTCTCTACTATCCAACATACATCTAAATAATTATTCTTTTATATATCCTTTTTCAATAGCGTACTTATGTAATTTTGCGAAAAGCATTTTACGTGCTCTGTGCAACCGTGATCTTACAGTTCCGACTGGAACATCAACAAAATCTGCAATCTCATCATAAGTAAATCCTTCAATATCTGCTAGAATAATCACAGTTTTGAAATCCTCGGGAAGCGAAGCGATAGATGTTGTGATTTCATCATCCAGAAGATTGTCGTAAATCTCTTTTTCAAGATGCGCACTGTCTGTAGAGGAAGGTTTAACATTTTCGTAAAATTTTTCCACTTCTTCATAATCAATTTGAGCAGGCTCCTTTGATTTCTTTCTGTACGTATTTATGAAAGTGTTTTTCATAATTCGAAACAACCACGCTTTAATATTAGTTCCTTTTTCGAATTTATCGAAAAATCTGAAAGCTTTTAGATATGTATCTTGTACTAGATCATTAGCGTCATCGCTGTCTCCAGTCATCCTCAACGCAAAGTTGTAAAGAGCATCCATGTGAGGAAGAGCATCTCTTTCAAACTCTTTATATAACTCATTTTGAGATTCAATGACAGCCAATATTAATGGAAACATACTTGACTGACTTTATTCGGTAATTTTAATAGAATTTTCATTCGTCAAAGTATAACAAATAATTATTTGTTATCAAAAAAACTATTGCACTAACCCATTGAATACTTTACCAGACAGGTTTTTGACGTTCACAATAAAACCGTTTATAACTGCGTATTGAACCTCACCATTTTTCCTTATGATGAAATTTGCTTTACTGCCAAGCAACAACTGTGAGGAGTTACTTTTGTTTCGATCTTTTACTTTAATGTTTATTGGTAAACTTATAAAAGGTTTATTGATGTTTTTTGAATTTAGAATGATGCTTGTATATCCACCTTTATAGAGTTTTATAAAGTCAAGCTTTTTAATTTCATTTAACGAATTAAATTCCTTAGAGTAAATTTTCCCCGGGAAAAGTTCATAGCCAGTTAGATCGAGATCTTCATATCCAAAGAAAACAGAAAGATCACCTATATCTTCCACTGAAGAGGAATAATAAAATTTCTTTGCTGAATTGAAATTATTCTCTGTTCGATTTATCCCAATATCAACGGTAATTTCTTTATCACCTTTTTTGTATTTGAGATTTCTTAATATTAAATCCATTATGTAATTGTCATTCTTCGGGATTTGTTCGTACAGTGTGATAGGTTCATGTTTATATGACTTTAATGCAATACTATAAAAAGCAGAAATAAACGTTAAGAAGTTAAGCTTACGAAGAAATTGTTTTTCGATATCATCCTTCCATCCGCCAGTTTCAATTAGTATCGTGCTTGTTCCCCATTTCTGAAAATTATCTCCAAATGCACGTGGCTCGTAATCATCACCGTACTTTGCTATATGGCCGGGAATAAAATGATCTAAAGTTCGGTAAAGCTCACAAATTAATTTCATGGAATTTTCTCTCACACTGTCCACTGATTTTGCATGATCAAGAGAGGGAGCAAGAAATGAAATTGCGGCTGATTTAAATAAATTTCCAACAGAGTAGCGAGTGCTTTGGTCATGTAAATTAAATCCAAAATCTGGCTTAAGATTTTCAAATGTTTTCCTTAAGACGATTCCTTCGGGGGTTTGTTGTCGATTTACATCACGATTTATATCAATCTCAAAAATATTTCTCCGCTGGTAAATTTCTGCTCCATCAGGGTTTACCATTGGCATGATGTAGATCGTTATATTATTTAATATTTCATTTTTAACATTATCTAATTCATCGGTTGATTGGAAGAAGTTAATCACATCAAATAGTGCCATGGTTGCCGTAGGTTCATCTCCATGCATTTGCGACCATAAAAATACTTTTAGTGGACCCTTTCCAATTGAAAGCAGATAAATATCTCTTCCTTCGGCAGATTGACCGGCTTTCCTAACAAAAAAAATTCCTTTCCTTTTGGCCTCATTAATCAAAGGTAAAATATCTGAATGCTTGAATCTTCGTACATTCAATCTATTCTCCCTATATTCATCATACTTATAGTATAAATTTTGTGCGAGTTCGATATTTTGTGCCATAATAATTTCTAAACTAAGTGTTGTAATTAAAATTATTTTATTGATCATTTCTTTTTCTAATTTTACTTTAAACGAAATTTATTCACTGTTTATCATTTAAGCAAAAAGGATTTAACTATGGCTACGAATAACTTGCAAATTGGCTCTGTCATTCCAAGCTTTACTCTTCCTTCAATTGATGGAAAAGAATATTCGCTGGATTCATTCAAGGATAAAAAAGCGCTTGTCATAATTTTTAGCTGTAATCATTGCCCCTATGTTCAAGCTTACGAAGACCGAATAATATCAATTCAAAACGACTATGAATCGAAAGATATTGTTGTGATAGCAATAAATTCCAACGATGCGACACAATATCCTGATGACTCGTTTGATGAAATGAAAAAGCGAGCGGAAAAGAAAAAATTTAATTTTATTTATTTAAGGGATGAAGAGCAATCTGTAGCAAAAAGTTTTGATGCCTCGCATACTCCCGAAATTTTTCTTTGTGACCAAGATAAAAAATTAGTTTACCATGGAAAGATTGATGATAATTGGCAGGAAGAAGGAAAAATCAAAACGAAATATTTGCGGAATGCTTTAGATGAATTATTGAAAGGAAAAGAAATATCAATTCCTGAAACCTATTCGATCGGATGTACAATAAAGTGGAAAAGATAAGTCTTAATACATCATTCCGATGTTTATTGTAAGAAAAACGCCACCCAAATCTGTTTTATATTTTCCATACAGACTTTCGACACCTTTGTCAAAAAGTTTTATAATGTAGTACCTAACATTAAGTCCGACTAAGCTTGAGTTGTCTAATCCAAAATTTCCTCCCAAACCTATGTAACCTCCGAATGCAAATTTGGATTGAGCTTTTCCAAAAGCATTAAAAAATTCTCTTTCGTAAGGTGTGGTTACTATCATTGATGGGCCAACACCGAGATTTATATAAGGGCGTAAATTATCTGACAGAGCATTTTCAAATAATCTGTACTGCAAACCTACGTTCAAAGGCAAAAGAAAAATCCTATTTTTTTTTCCGTATGTGATTGACTGATAAGGGTAGTATGGATTTACATACTCAATTTCTTGATCATCTTTGGCTTCGGAGATTGAAAAATCAGCAAAGCCAGTTAGTTTTTGATCCAATTGTCTTCTGTAAAAAAATCCCATTCCAATTCCACCTTCGCTGAACATTATATCAAGACCCAACGAGTTGTTTGGAAAAATTTTGGGAGGTTCTTCTTCTGCCAATTCACCGACTTCCTGTGCGTTCATAACAAAAAACGGAAGGAAAATGAAGACTGATAAAAATAGTTTTTTCATAATGCTTGTATTTTTGTTGGTAAAGTTAGTTATCCATAAATAAATATCAAGATAAAATTATATGAATGAGGTGAAATTATTTCTAGCTGTAAATGTTCCTAATGACAGAAAAATTTATAATCGCACTCTATTGGACTCTAAAATAAAGTACCACATCTCCTTTTTGGGTGAAGAAAAGTTTATTTTTAAGTATGATTTTAACCAAGAATAGCAGAACTTCAATTGATATTGATTTTGAAATCAATCAAAAGATAAAAGTGGGAAAGCTGAATGAGCTTCTTTTGATTGTTCCCACCAACAGAAAAAGCCGCTACTTAAAAAAAGAGTTAATATCACTTTCTCCAAAGCGAACGACAGGTAAAATTAATTTAGAAACTATTGGTACATTTTCCACAAAATTACTTTTTGATAACTTTAGTTCTTCCACCAAAATCATTAGCGATGCGGCGGCATCGGTTTTACTTAAGCAGAGTTTTCAGGATACTAAGTTGAGTTTTTTTTCCTGCTACAAAAAAGAAATTCCATCAGGTACTTTAGACAGGATTAAGAATGTGATTTCAGAATACAAAAAACATGGAATAACTCCCAAGATATTGCGGGAAGAATCAAAGCTGCTCAGGGGTTCTGAGAAGTTGAAGGCCGAAGATATTGTAAGCATATATGAAAAATATCAAAACAAGTGCGATGAACTTGAACTCAAAGAGATTGGCGACATTTATTCTAAATTGCTTGAGATAAAGCAGAATGAATTTGATGAAAAGTTTAGAGCGTTGTATCCTGCGGTTGATTTAGTAATAATAAATGGGTTTGATGAATTCACAACACCTGAAGTTGAAATAATTGATCGAACGGCTAATACAAAACATCTTGAGTTATTTCTTTATTTTGATTATTACAATTATAATCACTCAATTTTCTCTCACCTCGATAAATGTCATGATAAATTAATTTCTAAGGGGTTTAACGCAATTGAAGATAATTCTCAAGATGCTTTCAATGAGTTTCAAAAGTCAATTCGAAATGATTTGTTCAAGCTGAAAGCAAAAAAGAAAATAAATAAATTTGAAAAAGAAGTGACATTATTTAGAGCGAGTGATAGGGTCGAAGAGATTGAACTTGTAGCTAAAGAAATTAAAGAATTAATCCTGCTTCACAAAGTTGAGCCAGATAAAATTTGTCTGGCATTTAATCTTATCCAGAATTATTCTCCAATTGTAAGAGATGTGTTCACAAATTTTGGAACTCCATTTAACCTTACTGACCGATTCACTCTAAACACTTCACCGATTGTAATTGCACTTATTAACTTCTTGGAAATACTCGAAAATGATTTTTACTACAAAAACATTTTCAGATCGTTAAGTTTAAACTATTTAAAGGTAGCAGGAATAGATTTATCCAACCTTCTGAGAGCTTCAATCAATTTAAGGGTGGTGTCCGGTTACAAAAACTGGATTAATTCATTAAATGATGCTTTGAATCAGCCAGCTAGTTATGAAGATTATGAAAAGCGAATTAGCATACGCGAGAAAGAAATTTACAGTAAAGCTCTAAATGATATAAAAAGAATATTCGAGCTTCTCAAACCTTTTGCAAAGCCATTAACTATATCAGGATTTAAAGAAGCTCTTCAGGACATAATTTTTACATTTCAAATTCCTGCATTGCTGGTTAATAATAAAGATGATCAAACCGAACAAAACATTAAAGCATTTGAAGCATTTACCTCGACAGTTTTTGAACTGCTTGATTTATTTCGGCTTGAATATAAAGCGGATGAAAAATTTCCGCTAAAGTTTTTTTTGAACAACATCCGAACAGCCGTTTCTTCTGCGCGCTATAATATTAAAGAAAAACCGGGATATGGGATTCAAATTACAACGGTGAATGAAATTCGTGGATTGAAGTTCGACTATCTCTTTCTTGCTGGTTTGTGTGATGGCGATTTTCCAACCCGTTATACTCCGGAAATCTTCTTTTCAGGTTCCTTTGTTAAGAACGAAAAAAACCACCAAACCGAAGAGCGTTATCATTTTTACCAATCACTTTGCTCATGGAATAAACAATTGTACCTGACTTATCCTAAAAAAGAAGAAAGAAGAGAGTTGGTGCCGTCAAATTTTCTGGATGAATTTCTCGCCCACTTTTCAGTTACAGAAAAATCGCCTGCTGATTATGATGATAAGATATACAACAAGGAAGAACTATTAAAGCATATCGGACAAATTGGAGTTGAACAATTTGCAAACGATGCTGAAATCAAAAATTTGAAAATTGATGTAGAAATGATTAGAAATGCGATTGAAATTGATAATCTGAGAAGCGACAATCCGTTTATTGAGTCTGAATACACGGGATTTATTTCTAAAAAAATTTCTCCAGCTATCAAAGACAATTTGCAAAAACTTAATGACAAAGAATATTCAATCTCACAGCTTGAAACATACGCCACCTGTCCGTATAAATATTTTGCAGAAAGAATTTTGAATCTTGAACCTCTTGAAGAACCAAGTGAAGAAATTGAAGCGTTGGAAATGGGGAGTCTGCTTCATTCAATTTTGTATGAGTTTTATACTCAGTTAAAAAAGAAAAATATTATACTGAATCAAGCAAGCGCTCGTCAGTTTCAAGCGGCGGAAGATTTGATTTTTAGTATTGCCAAAGAGAAAGTAGATGCCGCAAACTTTAACACTGTCTTATCATTTTTTGAAATCGAAAAAATATTGGGAATAAATTCGAATCGGAAGAACTCAATTCTCTACAAGTTTTTAGAAGAAGAAAGAAATAATGAGGAGGGTTATGTTCCCGAATATTTTGAACTAAGCTTTGGAAGAATAAACAAAAGCGGTGAGCAATTTGAGATTGGCAGAACAAAATTTCACGGGAAGATTGATAGAGTTGATGTTGACCACCAAGGAAAAAAGTTTAGAGTAATAGACTATAAGCTCGGAGGTAAAAAGCCGACTTCGGAAGATTTGTATAAAGGATTGTCTCTTCAGTTACCGCTTTACATGTATGCTGCAAAGAAATTAATTCAGGTGCAGCTAAAAAAGGATTATGAACCAGCTGGTTCTGAGATTTACTCTCTCAAATTTAGGGATGAAGACTTTGGCAGGAAATTAATTAAGCTTTCCAGAAAAAAAACTACTATTGAAGAAGATGTCGAATTGAACGAAGAGTTAATTAAAGTTTGTCTTAACACTGTTGACAAATACGTTACTGCAATCCAAGAAGGTAAGTTTCACTTATCAACACTTGAGGATAGAGAAAGCAAAGTTTGTCAGTACTGTAACTTTAAGGCAATTTGCAGGATACAGGAAGTGAATTGAATTGTTTTATATTAAAACACTCAATGGGATATAACATTCCGTCCTTTTCAAGGTCGATTCTTTTGTATTGCTCTCATTTTAGCAGGATCGATGATGATTATTTGTTTCGTACATACTTAAATATACCACTGCCAATATTCCATCCAGTCATATTGTCATCACTAACTTTTGTATTAAGTTTAACTATGATATAATTTTTCATTAATTTGATATATCCATAACCACTACCATTCTTAGTAAAACCATCACTAGCATAAGTAAACTCATATTTATCTTTATTCAGTTTTCCATTAATATAAATAGTTGCAACTCTGCATGCTGGTGGTGATTGAACTGATGTGCAAGAACCTATAATATAATCTGCCCCTATTTTTGAAATTATCAAACCAGAACCGTTTTTAAGTGTCTTTCCATCTCCTGAAACATAAAGCCATTCCCCCAAATAATTACTTAAATTATTAATTTTATTATTCTCAACGCTTTTGGTAATTTTTTCATTTGTCTGACCATTATCAGTACAAGATGTCACTAATATTAAAACAAAAAATCCAATAATCCAGTTACGCTTCAATACTTATCACCCTTCCTTCTAAAAAGATATTATTGTACCGTATAGTTCTGATTAAAATAAAATTAGTAGTAAGATAATTAAGCTTAATGACGATGACACAATTAAAAAATTTTTAATAGGATTAAGCACCATTGATCTATAATGTGATAGCTTTGAATTAAGTAATTCATTTGTTTTATCAATAACCATTATAGATCTCTTTAATATAGAATCAGTATTTTGTATCAAGTTTTGGGAAGCAACTTTTGGAGATACCGATTTTAAAGTAAATGCTTGTTCTTGTTTTTCTATAAAACTCAAAATTTGAGGTATTATTATATTAAAAGTACGGTTAATAAATTTTATTAATAACTTGTTAATTATTTTAACGCGATTTTGTACGATTTCAAATAAACAAGGGAGAACAACAGCATAGAGGAAAATTTTAATTAAATCAGAGAGCCTTGGTAATTCTACTGGGGCAATTACATTTTTCTTTAAATCAGTGAGAAACATTTTGGTTTGTTCCAAGGATAGAAATAAAATAGAAGATGTATCATTATAAAACGATTTAAATAAATTTTGTAAGCCAAGTATAAATCCATTTACAATTGCTAATAAAATTCCAACAACAAAAAAAATGATAATAGTTAAGATTCCCTTGCTTAAGAAAATTAACACTATTGAAATAAAAAAAATAATCGCTGAGAATAATAAAGGGAAAAGAAATATTTTGAGAAAGCTTTTTGCAGGAAAAGTGACAATGTTGGATATAGACGCAGCTAATTGTGGAGTTTTGTATTTTTCAATGTTAATGCCTGTTCTATTTTTTAGGTCCTCAATAGCAATCTTTACATCTTTTGGTAAATGAATTGAATTTTTCATAATTAGTAGAATGCTTAATAAGCAATAATTTAATCAATGACAATAAATTGGTTTTCGAAATGCTTCTATTAATAATTACACTTTTAATTTGTTAGCTCCAACCTTTTCTTTTATAAACTTCTTCACCATTAATCAGAAACTTGAAAACGATTGATAGTAGAAAAAGAATAATTCCAGATGTAATTCTATTTTCACGTCTTTTACCAATCGTCTTGCCACTTGGGCTAATCAAGTCAACCAGTTTTAGAACAAACAAACCGCCTAAAATGATTTTTGATATGCCGATTGGAATACCAACAAATATGTTCATACGATTATATTTTATCGCAAGAAATAATGAATACAGACTAATAATTATAGAAATAACTACAGCAATCGGGATTATTTCTTTAAAATCAAGATATGCGGAAAGCATAAAACCAATAAATAAAATTATCCAAGCCAAGAAAGAAATAAAAAGATCTTTGAAATCGAAATAGAAAACGAATTTTTTAGTTCCGCCTAAAATGGTGGTTACTATAATATTAGCAATTAACAAAACAATAAGAATTTTAACGTATGGTTCCAAGATTTTTTCTCAATTTATGTAATGTATCAATGGCTATTTCAGAAACATCATTAACTGCCTGTACAAATTTTCGTTTCTTCATTTTCTCTTCATAGAAATCGATAATTATTGCCGTATCGTCTCGTGAAGTCGCAATGAGTTCATATAATCCCTCATATTTATTTTTAATAGAATTATTAACCGCTTCATAAACGATTTGTTGGATTCGTTTTATTTCTTCTGGAGTAGCTTCTTCAGATTTGTAATTTAATCCATAAACCAAGGTTCCTTTTTGGATGTAGATTGTAACAATACCTTGCGAAATCGGATCTATTGGAATAAACTTAACTCGGCGAGTAGAATTCTTATCAGCATTTGTAATAAATAAATACTGAAGTCCAGCACCTTTTTCGGGATCGTAATTATCACGATTATATCTCGGAGGTAGAATAAAATCATTGTATTTCTTTGATAGCTTTTCTAGTGCTTCTTTTGAAAGCTGAACAAAACTTGTTGCTCTTTCACGTGTAGAAATTGCAACTATAAAAACAATTACGGCTACACCTATTTGAGCAAAGTTGACAAGAATATTTGGCCAGTCGCTTGGATTATTAATGAGATTCCAAATTAGAGCAATACACCCAATACAACCAAGAAGAATTGTCCAAAACTTTTCGTCTTTGAGAATATTGTTTTTGTTCATAGTAGCTCAATCAAATTGAAAAAGTTTTGATTAAAGATTGATTACTATTGTAACCAAGGCATTTGTTCTTGTAGTAATCAGTGATTATTAAAAAATCTTTTGAATCGATTTTGTTTTTTACAATGAATTGATAAATGTCCTCCCAAGTAATTCTATCAAATTGATTATCTTGGTTTTCAATGATCATCTTATCAAAGGTTTCTTCAATATCTAACTCACGACTTCCTAAAACCAAGCTTATAAGTGAAAACTTTAAACCGATTTTCTTTGCCATCCAAGTTCCCAGTAACCAAAACCTAAGTAGTTCATATTTTTCTTGCTCAATAGCAATTGTGTTGTATTCATTTCTGAAGACTTTATTAAACCAATTGTTGCCCCCAGTTAAATATTTCTTTGTGTTTACGAGATTACTAGGCATTGTTTCATTGAAAGCCAATACTTTTGCTTCGATAAAGAACAGTGCTTTATCGGTTTGAATAATAATATCTGGTTCTGAACCACGATTTGTAGCTTCGCCGAATTCAGTTCTGGCTGCATTTAGCAAGGAATAAATTCCTTTTTCTGTTTCCGAATAACTCCAAAGAATCAGTTCTGAATTAGAAACTTTCTCTTTGCAAAAATCACTTAGAAATGAATCTAACAAATCGTTTCTTTGTAAATATCGAAACACATTAAACGTAACTGCATCCTCGCTATTTTCGCGGGCAATCCTACTTTCTCGTTTGACAGTTTTTATTTGTTCAAATAGTTCCCTATCGGAATAATCGCCCCAAAGCAAATTTCCGTATTCAGTCTCATACTCAAAGGTTGATGGAGAAATATAAATTGAATGGATTGAGCACTTAAATAATGGATCGTTCTTAAAAACATTTCTTTGGCGTTTCACTTTGAAGGTGCAATCTTTGACAGGACACTCAACTTCATCTCCCGAAATAAAAATTTTGGGTTTTAAGGAATTAAAACCGTACATGGAGAATTTCTCGATTCATTTTACAGCAACTATTGTAAGTTTGCATATATGTTTATATCATCCAACATGCCTCTCAGTTGACAGGTTAGGTGGGGACGCGTAATTATTTTGCCCGTTATAATCATTTAATCGGTTGGTGGTTATAGTATTTAAATCCCCATTATCTCCTCATTCAAAACTTATGTAATTTATTTGAGGAGGTCAAGAGTTATAAAAAAAATTGCAAGGGAAGAAGCATTTCAAAAGCTATTTTTGCTTCTTTATTTTTGGTTGAAGCTTTAATCGTTGTAATGTCTTTTTATCATGCATTAGGATAAACAAAGCCAGTACTTTCTTCTTTCATTTTGATAGGGCGCACTTCAATTCGTGTGTTTGGATTGTAGGTAAATTCTGGATTTGCTTTTGCGATGGAAATTGCTTCTTCCAAATCATTCGCATAAATGTGATAATAACCGCCAATAATTTCTTTTGATTCATTGAAAGCCACATCCATCCATTCTTTGTCAGCTTTAGAAATAATTTTACCCATCCATTCTATCGGCTGTGCTGACATGAGTTTTCCCTCCTTCTTCAGCTTACCTATGTAACTTTCACAAGCTTTCAAAAATTCTTGATGCTGGCCGTGTGTTAGTGTTTCAGCGCTATTACTCTGCTTACGGATAAAGAATATGTACTCGTTCATGAGCAGTTGAAATCCTTCTGTTATGGAGAATTGCGCATTACACTTTGAAAATTTTTTATGTAGTTGTTAGCTTCCATTTTACAACTATTGTTTGGCGTACTGCTCAGCGCTCATCACTTCAATTCCTACGAAAGTTTCATTTCCTTCGACCCAAGCATCATGCCCTGGTGGTATTGTGTATGATTCTCCTCCAACAATGCTTTTAAGTGTTCCATCTTTAAGACGGACAGTCAAACGTCCTGAAACAGCGTATCCCACATGAGATAATTGGCACTCATCAGTCTTGACGACCGGTTTAATACAATTGGACCAGCGCCATCCTGGTTGAAAAGTGAAGCGGCCAAAAGTAAAATCTTTGAATCGAACAATTTCGACACGAGTCTTATCCGGTGTACGGACTTCATCGGGTGAAGTGTGAGACCTCGATTCAAAATTAGCAACTGCAACTGGGGTATTCATGTTTTATTCCTTTCTTGAAAATAATAGCGATAATCAAAATAGTTACTTGATAAAAACGTATCTCTTTAGAGTAATAAAGTCAAACTAAATTTGTGAGATGAAACTTAAGTGTGATGTATGAACAAATTGAGGTAAACTGGAAGGATGGCAACAATAGAGAGGGGGAGTTTCATTTGCTTACCGAATAGCTGCTGTTATGTGAAGTAAGGGTACGCGTTTCTAAAAATTTATCTTGCAGCTTGTTCGGCCAACTTTATTCTGATGAATTGGTTGAGTTGCTTCTGCTTTATCCCAAATATAGTTTCAACAGCGTTATAAAAATCTTTTTCCTCAGTGCCGAAGGAGAATAATTGCTTGAGAACTGGCATGCCACCTTTCTCTAAAGCCAGCTTGCAGAGCAAACCACCGAAAACATATTGAGGATCGGTGTAGGAATCAAGATGCCAGAATGCCAAAAGATTGTTCAAATCCAGATCCCGATGATCTTCAAGATAGTACCTCATCCTTTTCATATGCCAAGGGAGATCGTGACCCTTTGACCCGCCAAGTAAAGCGGCATAACCTTCCAGAAAATAATGGTGTGCATTCGGGAACAGTGGATTGATATAAACGTGAACGAACTCGTGTGGATACCATTCATCCTGGCCACCTCCAAAGACGATACGATTGGCAACATCTGTTAAACCTCCAGTGCCTCGATTGTAGCTCTCGCCCACGTAAAAGTCGAATCCTCGTATTTGCATTATTTCGCTCAGATCATTAGCAATATAAAATTCAGTGGGAAATGATTTGATGTTCCAAATAGCAGTAAGCGAATCCACGAATGAATTCATGCGCTGCGCCAGTTGGCTATTGAACTGATGATTTGGGGGAAATATGAATGTAATGCTTCCAACAGTTTCTCTTTGCCAGGATTTGGTGTTGACAGGGAGGATGTTGCAGAGTCGAAATTCGTCTCCTTGTTTCTTTGCCATAATCCGGGTGATACAAAACGGTCGAGAAAAACCAGAATCAGCTTGTGAAGCAAATAAAGTACGGATAATTAATCCGCTATCAGCTTTCAAAACACTCATCACCGTTGGTTTGTAATTAGCTGTAAGATAGTACAAGCTGGGACTGAAATAAACGCTATTTAGAAAATCATACTTCTTGTACTTCAGTTTTTCATAGGTGAGCCAGTGGGGATTGTCGTACAGACTGTCAGGATTTGAGTTGAGGTAATTACTCCAGAGTTGAATCACATGAGCGATGTCAGTATTGGAAGTATCTATTGCTGGGGCTAAATAAAGGTGAACGTGTAACTTTTGCGGGAAAAGAATGCTGCAACAGAGAAAAACCAAGCTTAGGATTGTTGTAATTCTCATTTGTTTAAGTTGAATTAAATGCGAAGTGCCGCCATTTTCACATAACGTGTGCAGTAGCAACGCAGTGTTGGAGCGAACTATCAATAGACAAATTATTTGTGAGCGGAAACATTGAACGAGTACAATAATCCATATGAATAAAATCGAGTGTCGTTGTTACTGCTGTTAGCTGTTGGCACGCAAACCATTTATTTTATAGTTCATTTTGCTCGAAAACTCGCTGCATCGTGCTGTACACAGTCTGCTTTGCCAAGGAGTTAAATACAATGCGATCATGTGGCTTATATATTGGATTGGTGCGAATTAAATGAATAAGATTACTCTCACCGAGCGTCTCCTTGCCCCGAATGATTCCAATTGTAGAAAATATTGGATAATTTATCTTTGCCCACTTATTCCTAAAATAGCACAAATGGTGAAAGTAATCGTCCTTGTTAATTAGATGTTTTGCATGAGCACCCGATTCATACATAATATGAATCACTTCAGATGTGATCGCATAGCAATAAAGATTATGTTGTATTGCTTGAATACAGAGATCTGCACCGTACAAGTGAAATCCCCGATAGTTTTGATCAAAGACCAAGACTTTACTCTTCAGTAGATATGATGGGATAATCAAAACCTGTTCGTCAAGGATCTGGGCAAGAACTGGTTTTTTGGAAGGAGAGCCAAAAAGTTTGTCTTTGCGAAATCCCTGATAGCTTTGAAAGCTCATTCCCACTGGAGTCCCGAACCAATCCATACCAGCAACTCCAATTACCCCAATGTGAGAAGTTTTCAAATTGACTACAGCCGACAGAATGCAATTGAGGAAATCAGATGGTAACACAATATCGGAGTGAACAAATACGGTGTAGTGTCCATTAACAAGTGGTAAAGCGTGATTAATAGCCTCTGATGCTGAGTACTTCCGTCCGGGATTATCGACTACGATTAGTTCACCGTTCTCTTCAATCAGCGGAAGTACAGACATTAAGAGGCATCTGTTGAAAATGTCCTCACGGTAAACAACGGTAATGAATGAAAAGAATGGTTTACTTCTTCTTGATTTCAGGACAAAACAATATTTATTGCGTTGATAGAACATTATGGTGTTCTAGTCTCTTATCATCTTTCTAGTGAAGACAACAATAGAGAGCGAAGTGAAGAATATGCCTAGAATAGATTCAATTGCCGACAAAGCTTCCCCATAACCAAGTGCATAACAATCACCATAGCCAAGGGTTGAGAAGGTTACAGCACTAAAGTAGCAGGCATGAAGAAATCCATCTAATAGATTCATTTGGCTATTCACTAAGGCTCCAGTGTTGGAATTAGCAAATCCAAAGTTTACAGGGATGCCACGATAAACAAATCCGGTGACCGTGTAAAGGAATGCAAAAAATATGATCAGTGCTGTTGCAAAAAAAACAGTTCGTAGTGGCTTCTCACCAAATCCACATAAAAGATCAAAAAATGATAGCCATACTTTTCGATTTCCTTGGGCTGATTTTTTTGCACAATACATCTCTCGGTAATAGTATAAGGCGGACTCTTTATAATAACCTCGACTTCGGAGAACATTTTTGATTTTAAGGTATGCCTCGCTTGCTTTAACATAATCCCCTTCCTCTTCATATATGAATCTGCTACCAAACTCAGTGCGGTTGTCTATCTGTGCCTTATCGATTCGTGCGAAAAGAATATAAGTGTGAGTGAGCTTCGCATTCGAAAGATGACACTCATCGAAGTTTGTACCCCACAACCGAGAGTTGTACAATTTTGCATTCCAAAGATCTGATTTTGAGAAATCAGCAAACGAGAGTTGGGCTTCGCTGAAGTCAGCCTCTTGCAGCTTACAATTAACAAGCGATGATTTCTCGAGTAATGTATTTCTGAAAGATGTCCTTAACAGAGTTGAATGATCTAGAATGGCACCGTTGAGGTTGAAGTTGTCTAGGCAAGCGTTGTCGAGTGATACCTCGCTTAAGTCTATTCCTCGCAAGTCTATGTTTCCTGTGAAATCAACTACCTTTTGCAGCCCGAGTTTTTGCAGATTATCCTTTAGAGCTTCCACTTCACCAGACTTAATGGAACTAATAACCATTTCTTTTATCTCAAGCTCTGAAAGCTTGAGTTTATTCCATCGCTGACGTAGTTCTGGAAGGTGGTTGTGGCTATCGTCTGAAAATGGCATTATTGGAACTCACGATCTAAATAGTGTAGCATTAGTATCAAAATACTTTGTTAATAAAGAACTTAATTCTCCATGATGCTTCTTATAATAGAGATACTCGCTCTGAGTGCGGATTTTGATATACTGTTTGCTAGATAGACTTTTGCTACTACCATGTTTTTTATGAACAAGGATTGATGAACGATCAGCGATAATTCTATATCCAGCTTCTTTGATTCTCTTGCAAATATCGATGTCCTCGAAATACAAAAAAAAGCTCTCATCAAAACCACCAACGGAGAAGAAAATATCTCTTGGAATGAACATGCTTGCGCCCAAAACCCAATCGCATTCGAGCGTTGATTCACCATCGAGGGGTTGAATTTCTAAAATTTGCGTGTTACTGCGTTTGGCAATGTTCCTAAGAAAAGAACGGAACAATGAGAAGGGAGTATGGGGAAATTTCAAAGCAAAAGTGGAATGACCTCCGCTCTCCGAGATGAGACGAGTTCCTACACATCCTATCGTTCGATCGGAAAGTAATCTAAGTGCATTATCAAAAACATTATTTAGCGTAACAGTGTCGGGATTACAGAAGAACAGATAAGGTGCTAAGCTGGTTCTTGCAGCGATATTGCACGCTGCACCAAAACCAATATTTCGATTGTTTCGGATTATTCTTATTGAATCATTCTTAAATGAGTTGGCTATTGCATATGATTGGTCTTTGGAGTTGTTATCCACAATGATTATCTCTATTCGCTTACCATCTGAAAATTTCTGTATTGAATTAACGCACACGTTAATGTCTTCTGCAGAGTTGTAAGTAACGATTATTACTGAGAATTCAGGATTCATGGTCGGTCATAATACATATCAATGGTTTGCGTGCTTGCAGCTAACGTCTCGCCGCACCACGCAGCGGCGAGCACTACGCTTTTCTATCAAATGTGCTAGCAGTTGAGCGCACACAACTTATCACGCCAGATATTGTTTCAAGCTTGCTTTACCAAATGAGTGCGCGACGTGGTGCGGCGTGTTAGCTGCCGTTGGCTACCACACGCAGTTAGACAATCTCATAGGTGTGACCCTCCCTTGGAACGACAATATTGATACCGGGAGATTCGAGTTGAGCTCCAATTTCGTTCAGTTTTGCTTCGGTATGCTTCGGATGAAGGTGAACTGGCATAAGGTACTTTACATTAGCCTTGATGGCAATTTCTCTTACACCGCTAGAATAGGAGTGCCTTGCCGCTTCAGCAGTATCGTACTTTGCTTCCTCATCAGTGAGCCAAAGCTCGTGCAGTAGGAACTTGACTCCTTGTGCGAAGGCAGCAGACTGAGAGTCAACAATGGTATCAGTCAGGTAGGCTAGCGAATCATTGATCCTGATCGCAATTGAACCACCGGGATGTTTCTGCTTGCGAATCGAGATTGTTAGACTACCAAGAGAGAACTGCTGCGTTGTTATGGGCACAAGTTCGATCTTGCTTGGAAATTCTGCAATGCGCAAGGAGAAGAGTGGCGGATGCAACAAGCGATCGATAGCCGATGTGGCATCTACTTCAACTAGTGGAGCCGATGGGGCAAATATTTTGACACTTCTATCAGACCAAACTCCAGGAAGATAAGAAAGGCCCACAACGTGGTCCAGATGGTAATGTGATAGAACAATGTTAAGACTTGAGTACGGCTTCAGGAGTTCCTTCAACTTTGGTTCTATCAGACGACCTAAGCCGGTCCCAGCGTCGAGGACAATTGCGTGATTTTCCGTGAGAACAAGGTAAGACATTGTGTTTCTGCCATACGAAGGTATGAATCCATTCACGCCGAGAGGGATGAGTTTCATTGTGCTCATTTCTTTGAACTCCTTTGTTTTTCTGGAAAGTTGAGGCACGAAAGACACCAACTTGAAGTTGGGTTAGCCCAGAATGTCCGCTCTGACCGAGCCAAGAGTCGTTGGGAGACCAGAGCATTGGACGCAATGACAAGAAGGGCAGTTACTGCCCCAAAGAGATAGACATTGTTGCCGCCAAAATTCTCAACCAATACATTGGCCGTCAAAAGGATGGTTATCAACAAACCGTTTTGGACTAGAACGAAACTCCAACTTGTGAAAAAGTTTCCAATGTATGGATGACGGCTTGTATCGGGGACAAGCTGAGAGCTAGGCAAATAATTTGTCGACGTAACCATTGCCTGAAGCATGATGAAGCAATTCATGTACTCTGCGTGCCATTTGCGAGAACTGATCGTTGCAAGTGTCACAACTTCTCCAAGAAGAAATAGACTGAGCAAGAGGATTAGGGAGAGGGCTACTACATCTGGACTCTTAGAGTTTGGATTGAGCCTCATAAGAATGAGACCGGAATTGGCGGCTAGAACAATTGTGAAATACATTCTGAGAATGCGATCTCGCTTATCATCTGTAGCACGCATGTGTGCTGCTATTTCCTTGTAGAACGTCAGGAGAACATTTGTAACGCTATTATTGTCCATGCCGTGATCCGTCTAGTAATATTGTTTGGAGCCAATTGCAGCTAACGTCTGCAGGCATTACGCCGTTTGTTTTGCCGCTATCGAACGACCAATTGTTCTGCGGCAAAACAAATGGAGCGAACACAATATTTTCATTTTGAAAAAGAGTGAGCATCGTAATGCCTGCTGTTAAGCGCAGTGCCCATTTCTTGTTAGGATTGATCTGCCCATACATCACCAGAAGAAAGAGTTGCTCCTGCGTCTTGCATTTCTTTGAGTGCATTGATTGAATCGTTTGGACTGACATCAATGGGTCTAATTAGATCCGTAAGGACGACAACTTGGAAACCGCACCGTAAAGCGTCTAGGGCCGTCGCCCTAACACAGTAGTCTGTTGCGATACCACAGGCGGCAAGTTGAGTAATGCCCCTTTTGTGCAACTCTTGTTTGAGATTTGTATTCTCAAAAGCCGAATAGCTCATGTTGGCTTTGCCCGAATCTTTTTCGATATCAATGACAAGCGAGGAACTTGGGACAAGAAGTCCTTCAGCAAATTCTGCACCAGATGTGCCTTGAACACAATGAGGAGGCCACGGGCCACCTTGCGTGATGAAAGAACAGTGATCGTGTGGATGCCAATCACGGGTGAATACGGTGACAACGCCACGGTTGATTGATGACGCAATAATCTCATTGAGGGGTTGAATCAAGCTGAGCGTGTTCTTTGCGGGGAGAACACCTCCTTCACAAAAATCTTTCTGGACATCAATTACGACCAATGCTTTTTTTATTACAGTCATATCTACTTTATTCAAACGGTGGGTGATTCACTTCAGTTTTATAAACAGCTTTCATAGGAATAATGGCATCCAAGCCGTCCCAACTTATTTCAAGATTCTCTGGGTATCTTGCAGTTTGCCAACTCTTATCAAAGTCTGTGAGGCTATCGTGATTCGAAATTGCTTCCACGAGGCGCTTTAGAGCGTACGTTGTAAAATTCTTTATCACATCATTTTGGGTCATTAGTTGAGAGTTGTAATCGGGAATGCAGGTGTACCATTCAGTCTTGTCTAGAATTGTTTTGATTGGCTTTTGCCAGTCATAGATGCTGATTGTAGAGGTCGCAAGGATTGTGGCTTTAATGCCTGTGTTGTTCAGTGCAGTAATGATATTGTCTATCCCAGCGCCGTAGTGGCAAATAAAGATGCTAGCCCTTTTGGTTAGAGGAATAGTTTTGATCTTCTGTTTGATTTGATACTCAATCTCAGTCAAGGTAGCAGCTGGAGGAACAAAAATACCTTCTGTAAACGATTGACCCTTCCACTTTTTCTTGAACTCATCAACTGCTCCGTGTCCATAATCATCCTCGACTGCAATGCAGGTTGTTGTATTCAATCCTTTTTCGGAAGCCAACTTGGCAAGCACTCTAGCTTCTTCTTGGCTTCGAATGTAAAACCTGTAGATCATTCCATCAGTGATATTTACCGTGGGTGCTGATGTGACTGCGCAGATTAACTTGGGCTTTTTGGTCTTGTCGTGGCAGAAGGAATCGACGAGACTCGGAAAGGTTTTGGACAAGGGCAGGCAAACCTTACTCATTGTACAGACAAAGTACTGTGTACCTTCTGCGAGCTCTTGTTTGATAATACTTTCAGCCGCCTCAATTTTCATTGAATGGTCGTATAATGCAAACTCAAATCCTTTCGTACATTCAGGCTTGTCTTTGAGGAATTCAGCAAACCCTATCACTTGACGTATACCATCTTCATAGGCGGGCTTTAGAAACTCATTCAGGGGGAGAAGCAGTACAATTCGAGTTTTGCCAACGGGATGCTCGACAGGAGGTAGCCCGACAGGTAGATCGTTGGCGCTCTTTTTCCCGACAAGATAAAAGGTAAATCCTATGTTGAGGATGGAGAGAATGACAAAAGGAATCAAAAATCCTTTTTTAAGTAGTATAGATGACGGAGCTACAGTCATGTTTTGTCTTGCTCGATGCAACAAATAAATTCCAATGATCAGTGATATAAGTAAAATGACTAGCCCAGTTACGAGCATCGCATGTGGATACGAGCCAAATAGAGAGATTCCTTTTTGGACATACAGGAAGACACCGATGGCGTAGTAAATCGCAGCCAACACGCCGCCTATCTGCAAAATCATATTCATTGTTTGATTACTTGGGTTGGTTTGTCCCATATTATAGTCCTCGATTTCTGTAATATCTAGTCAAGCACGATTCCTTTTGTTTCCTTACCAAGAATGGCAACTGCTAACGCTGCTAGAGCTAGGAAGGAAGCATTCATCATTAGTACACCAGCGCTACCAATTGTAGGTAAGAAATAACCAACAATGAGCGGGGCTAGAAACCCACCGACACGTCCGCAAGCCGCTGCAGCACCTGCGCCAGTTGCTCTTGCCCGGGTAGGATAGAGTTCGGGCGTGTAAGTATAAACCGCACCCCACGCTCCCAGATTGAAGAAGGACATTACCGATGCCCATATAAGAATAGTTGTAGTATCAGATGCTTGACCAAAAAGATATGCTGCAACAGCGGACATCAATAGGTAGATAGTGATGACTGCCTTTCGTCCGATTCGATCAACGAGAAATGCAGCACTGAAGTAACCAGGGATCTGTGCCAAGGTGATAATGATGACATAAAGGAAAGAATTCACCATAGAATATCCAGCTTTCACAAGTAGAGTAGGCAGCCAAACAAAAATGCCATAGTACCCAAACACGAGCCCAAACCAGAGTATCCAGAGTGTGATTGTTCGTTTGCGGTACTGTGAAGTCCAAAGTTCAACAAAACTGAATCGGTTTCCATTCTCCTTTTGATCCATGTGATGCTGTTGTATTGCTGGCAACGGTGCTTGGGTCAATCTCTCTGTTTCAACTTCCATTGCTTTCATCACCGACTCTGCTTTGTCGACGTAGCCCTTGGTAGCCAACCAACGTGGCGACTCTGGAAGCTTCCGTCGGATTATCCAGATGTAAAATGCAGGAACAGCTCCAATTACAAAGGGAACTCTCCAACCGAATTTTGGGATCACAAGGAATGCAACTATTGCAGCAATAAGCCACCCATATGCCCAAAAGCTTTCAAGCAAAACTATGAATCTTCCACGATGTTTCACGGGAATGAATTCGCTAAGCAATGATGAAACGACCGGTAGCTCACCTCCCAAGCCCATGCCAACAAGGAATCGGAATGCAACTAGAGATGTGACATCCCAAGCAAAAGCACACAAAAGGGAGGCGATTGAAAAAATCAGCAAGGTGATTTGGAAAACAGTTTTCCTTCCCCAGTAGTCAGCTACAATTCCAGATACAATCGCTCCAAAAAACATTCCTGCTAGGCCAGCGCTTCCGATCAGACCGAGTTGGCTCGGAGGTAATCCCCAATCCTTAGCAAGTGCGACCATTATGAAGGTTACGATACCAACATCCATTGCGTCGAATAGCCATCCAAATCCGTGAATACTGAGTAGCTTGTAATGTAGACGTGAGATTGGAAGTCTCTCTAGTCTGCTCACAATGTTAGAAGTGTTGGCAATTTCATTTTCGGACATGGATTCTCCTAAAAGTTCTTTTGTGAAAATTGGAAATGGGCATTGCGCTTAACGTTTGTAACAACGCAATATTGCGTTATTACGTTTTTTATTTTCATTCTTTTTTGAACGATTCTAACTGTTTTAGGTTTTTATTTTCTAAAATATGTTCGTCTTTCCTTAAAACAAAATCAAGAGGACTTGTAATCTTTGCAAAACTTTTTGATGTCAAATGAGTGTATAATTCAGTGGTTTTCACACTTCTATGTCCTAAGAGTTCTTGTATGTATTTCAAATCAGTTCCATGTTCAAGTAAGTGTGTTGCAAATGAATGTCGCAGCGTATGCATGGATATTTTTTTCGTTATTCCACTTTCCTTTACTGCTCTTTGTAAAACTGCTTGAATACTTCGCTCAGCTAAATGCTTGCTTGATCTATCACCAGGGAACATCCAGCCGCTTGTTCCAAGTCTATAAATTTTCCAATACGTAATCAACTGTTCTCGCAAAGATATCGGAAAAATTGTATAACGATCCCTTTTTCCTTTTGCATTTCGAATATGTATTAATCCTCTGTTACCATCCATATCTTCTATCTTTAATCTTACTAATTCACCCACACGCAAACCGCTTGCATATGCCAACATAATCATTGTTCTGTGTTTTAAGTTGTTCACGGCTCTAAAAATTTTTATAACTTCTTGCTCACTTAAAACATCTGGGAGTTTACTTTCTTTTTGTGGTCGAGGAATCGTTCCAATAATAAAAGGAGTTTTATATAATTCAACGTATAAAAATCTTAAGGCATTAAATATTTGGTTTATCGTTGATGCTTGCCACTTCTTCTCATCCATCAAATAAAGCAAATATTTTCTAATGTCATCGTTCGAGATATTTCTTGGATGCACCGGTTTGAAATGATTAACAAATGTTCGAAGACAGCTTAAATAAGATTTTATGGTTTTGTAACTGTAGTTTCTGAGTCGTAACTCCTCACGAACTTTCTGATAGAATCCGGTTTCGGTTTTGACTTCAGTCATAAAATGTCACACCTTTGGTACGCCACTCACAAAAAACAATTATAATTTGAAAAAAGTCAGTCGGCTGGTAAACATCGTTTGCAGGACCCCGTCATCTCCTCGCTCATAACATAAATAAATTTTGGGAGGAGTTCAAGGCGAGAGAGAAAGAAAGATTAAGACAAAGATTAAGATTATGATTAGTTCTTCAGAGTAAAGATTGAGAAACAATCTGTCAATTATTTACTTTTTTGATTTTAATTGTGCATGTAATATGTTTTCTTTTACGGCAGACCTCACAATCTTTGTTACAAGCCGAACTGGTACTGGCTGATCCAATGGGATTCTTACCGCAGATTTTGAAGTTTCATATTGCTTTAACTCATCTTCAAAAAGCTGCAAAACTTTAGGGCGGACAAAAAGTGAGTAAT
>CAYMKU010000010.1:0-102993 GCA_964391015.1 uncultured Ignavibacteriaceae bacterium | reverse complement strand
CAGATATGAGCCTGAATTCAGCGGTATTGAGTTAAAAATGTTTACCAGATTTTAGTGCAGTAAAATTATTCTCTTTATAGTAAAAAGGGTTGAACATAACGCCGTTGCGGTTAAGCTGCTGCCACGAACAAGAATTTAGCTTAGAACACAACTGCCGATGATTATAAATAAATTTGTTTATTAGAACTACTTTGAACAAGACTGCCGAAACGGAGCACTAAACTCTAAAATTTCTAAAAAGCCGAATGCGAAAGAAGCAGACAGC
Organism: uncultured Ignavibacteriaceae bacterium; assembly: GCA_964391015.1. Taxonomy (GTDB): domain Bacteria; phylum Bacteroidota; class Ignavibacteria; order Ignavibacteriales; family Ignavibacteriaceae; genus XYD12-FULL-36-8. The sequence continues at coordinate 102,728 of CAYMKU010000010.1, read as the reverse complement.
TTGAACCGCTTGTTATGCCGTTTTTTAATTGTATAAAGGTATATCATCTTTAAGGAGTTTGTTTAAAAGTTTTTGATAACGAATTGAGTTTTTTTGATATTCTTTAATAAAAGGTTCAAACAATTTTCTCTCTAATGCTTCTTTGAATAATTCTTCTTGTGCAAAGAGCAAGGAAATTAATTCTTTCCTCATAGTTTTCTTTTCTCGTTCTATAATCTCTGATACAAAATCAAAATACTCGCTTAAATAAAGATAGAGCAGTATAATCCCACCCCAAAGGCATAGCGAAATAATAATTGATAAAGCAGAACTATAAAAACCGAAGGAGTTAAGAAAAACATTAAGGAGAATTATCAATAAAACCAAAATTAGATAACGATTGAAGGAACCAATCGAAAAAATTCTATATCTTCTGCAAAGCGGCTCAATTTTATCTGACAAATTATTATACCAAGTTCTTATATCACTATCCGAAATGGTTGAAACCCTTCTATCATTTATTATTTCTTTTAATTTTTTGAGATCTTCAATTTGATTAACCATAAACAAATTTATTTGTTTGGAAATATTTCTTTTAAGTAATCTACGGGTTTAAAACCTTTCTTAATTATTAGATTTTCATCTTTACGAATTCTCATAAAAGCACGTGTATATAATAATATCATATCAACATTAGAATAACTTGCAACATTAAAACTTGTAAGAGAAGAAGCAAAAAGATATGAATGATGTTTACTTAATATTATTTCAATTGTTTTCATTAAATCATCTAATTCAAAATTATCTATGGGGTATTTTTCATAAATATTTTTTGGATTATTAAAATATGATGAATCATAATGTGTAAATATTTTTTCACGAAGATTTGTAAGATTTTTAATTGCCTTTTTATGACTTGATAGTTTTGAAAGATGGTCATCGATAATATTTACATATTCTTTGTTTTTAACTTCAAGTCGTTCTTTCTTTGAAGAATTATCTTTATTTGATTTTGTTGGCTTAAGTGAGTTTGAGTGTGTTTTTGCTTTTTCCAACCATTTATAAATGTTGAATTGCTCCTTCTCAGATACAAATAAACATAATTCCACTAACATAGTTCTGGTAAAGCTCGCAGTTACAAGTTTAAAAAAAGTAGCTCCCTTATTTAAGGTATCTATTCCATGAGGACCCTTCCATTCATTGAGAATATCTAATTGCTTTTTATAGAGATTAATTATTGCATAACGTTCAATTAATTTCCACAGATATTCTTTTAATTTTTTCTCTGGATTAACCATAATATTATTAATTTGGTAAACGGTATAACTATTAGTTAACCCGCAATGAATCGGGCTATCATTCCAGCTATTAAAGAATGATATCCAGCCAACTTTGCTACTCCAGATAATACTTTTTCGTAGTCTTTCTTATCGAATCTGTTTAGCCCAATCACAGTGCCCGCTGAGGATATTTATCGGAACGTATTGTATTTATCATTAGTAACTTACAATTTGATAGGGCTAAAATCAACGAGTCAACTGGATGCTTATACTGGATACTGGTTTCTCGATACTGGATTCCGGATGCCTGATACCAGATAAAGACCTCTCCCTTCGTCCCTCTCCTCTCAAGGGGATGCCTTTGGCATTAGTAAGGAGAGGGAAACAGGGTGAGGTTGGTTGTTAACACAGTCACATCCTCGGTTTATTTTTATGCGTTTTTAGCTTACAATCGCTTCCTCTCGGTTTACAATCGCAAACTATAGAGTTGCAATCGCTAACTATATGTTTAAAGTCACAAACTATAGAGTTACAGTCGCTAACTATATGTTTACACTCACAGACTATAGAGTTGCAATTGCCAACTATATGTTTACAGTCACAGACTATAGAGTTACAGTCGCTAACTATATGTTTTCAGTCACAGACAATAGAATTACAATTGCTAACTATATGTTTTCAGTCACAAGCTTTCACCTATGGCTGCACATTGCAGAGTGATAGTTTAGTTGTGTAAATGCAGGTCGAGGTAAATCTTCCGAACATTTAGCAAAAGAATAACAATATTGAGCAATTGCGCTTAGACAGCCAGCTTAATAAATATGAGGACAAGCATTTGTACTTATGAATGATGTAATAGTAAGTTGTGAGGAAGCGAAAGTAATTTGGAGTTTTGGCAGTTTGGATGAATAATCTGGTTTAGGATAAAGAGGTAAAGAAGATGTTTATGTAGTTGTGCGAACCCTTCCCTCACCCTCCCCTTTGGCTAAAGGGGTGGGACGGGGTGGGGTTGATCATCTTAGTAATATCATCTTCTTTGTGGCAACATAATTTCCAGACTTAAGCTGGTAAAAATAAATCCCACTTGCTAACTGCTTATTACTTGCTGAAGACTGAAACTCAACCTCATAACTTCCAGCTGGTTTTTCTTCATTTACTAATGTCGCTACTTCTCTGCCGAGTATGTCATAAATTTTTAATATAACCCTCACCTGTCCTTCGGACATCCTCTCCCCCTGGGAGAGGAATGAGGTGAGGGCTGGTATTGTGTATTTTATTTTTGTACTCGGATTAAATGGGTTGGGATAGTTTTGATAAAGACAAAACGAAGTTGGTCCAGCAATTTCATCTTCCACTAAAGTTGCTGACTGGGGATATTTTACCCGCAGATTATCAAAATAAATTGTTCCGGAATAAATTTGCCCGGCAACTTGTGTGCTTCCTAAGACAACAGAAATTTTTTTAAGAGTTAAAGGAAAAAACACATTTGAGGCGCTTACGATTCTTCCTCGAATCGTTTCATAAACATTTGCATTGTTTGCAAGCTTGTGCGAAGAAATTCTGAACGGCTTATTTTCATTATCAACTACATCAAAAAAAATCCTGTGCAAAGCTCCGTTAGAGTAAACATCAATCATGATTGAATCCGGGACACCGTAAATTGGATTATCAGTATTTAAATACGCCCAGTTATACAACGATGTTTGATATGTGAAGGAATAATCCAGCTTCATTGAAGATGAACCAATAGAAACCGGAAATGCAGCAAGACTTATATTTGTTAAGCTTGTATCAATATTTTCACCGGTTAAATACCAATCCGCAAGTGTTTCGATAGAATCAATTATCATATGTCCGTAACCAATTTCAACTTTAACAAGCGATGTGTCGGATTTTCCAAAATACGAAGCAATAATTTTTGCGGTACCTGTTTGTCTTCCTTTGAATTGCCCAACAAGATCAATGGTACCCACAGTTGTATCTGTGCAAACCCAGCTTATGTTTTGCGGCAGGACCTCTTGCTCGATACTGTCTGTATCAAAAATTTTTGCTGTGAAGGTTACAATTCTGTTCTTATCGGTTACAGCTTGTTCCGGGGTTAGCTCTAATCTATTAACACCTTTCACAATTACAATTGCAGAATCCGATATTGTTCCATAAGATGCTTTAACTTTGCATTCTCCGGGATTTAAATTTGCAGTGAATAAACCGGAAGGAGTAATTGTTCCTTTTGTTGAATCGCTTAAGTGATATTTTAATAAAGCCGGATTTACATAAACCGGGTTGTAAAATCTATCGCTTCCTGAAACAGAAAATTGAAGCTGCTTGCCGATAAACACTTTAGAATATTTGGGTGATATTTGAATAACACTCAAGGTATCAAGCGGTGCTTTTGAAACAACTATAAGAGCATTGGATACAGGTCTTTCACCTGAAGCATCCGAAGGAGAATTCATAACTTCGTTTCGGACTACCATTGTCGTCGAGCCGCCGCCGTCAAGATTTATTCCTTGATATGTTCCCAGTTGAAGCATCAAATCGGCAAGTTCATAAAGATTCATTCCTAAGCTTGTTGCCTGTCTTCCATCAACAGTAACTAAAAATAATTTTGTTGTGTCATGGTTTACTCCAACAGCAGTTCTTGGATGCCTGTTGTAAACAAAAGGATCATTCGGATCCATTGATGCAGTTGAACCGTCACTCACAATAATCGGATGCCCACCCATCATTTCTTTTAGTTTAGGTACAGACGGAAGAACATTAAGCAATATTTTAATTGTGTCATTAACTAGCAAATGAGCACCTAAATAATTTGAAGCTGTGCCACTGGCAGAAATCACCATTTTGCCATCGGGAATAGTTGTGTTTTTACCTGTTGTACTGATTGAGTTAACAACACAATAAACAATATCGTTTGCAAGCCAGGAATTTATTGGTGATACAATTGCTTCAAACCCAGCATTAGTTGTATTTGTCGAAGCACCAAAGAATTGATTATAAAAAATAAGCTTGTTGTCATCTCTCGCAACATTAATGCCGTTTAGTGTAAGAGAGGAATCACTCAAGATTAAACTTCCCGTTAAGTATGGTTTAGAAATTGAAACTTTATCATCTGCATTAAACCCGACAGTGGGATAATCAGCTCTTTCGTTCCTAAGCACTTCACCATTTTCAACTTGAATATTTGTTGGCATACCAGAAGTAAGATCAAAAAAATCACCATTTATGGCTCCAACAGACCAATGACCGACATAACTTCTTCTGCTGGACATTGAGCTTGTTTTCTCTCTGCCGCCGGCAAGCAGCTCAAATGCTTTTGCTGTTTCAACGGCGAAGTATTGGTTCGTCATGTCTGCTTCAAAAACATCGATACTCCATGGAATAGAATGAACAATATATTTTGAATAAAACATTCCGGGTCCAACCTGTTTGTGCTGAACTGTGTCTAAGACAATCTGAGATTTTATAGGTTGGTTAACAATTATAAATACAATACCAAGAATAAATTGATACTTTAACAAATGGTGAGAAATACTTTTCATGAAATGCTCCTTCAGAAGTTATCCAAAAAGATTTTTGGTATAATAAAAATACTTAAATCTTGATTAAAATTATTCTTTACAAAAAATTCTTTCTTCATAATATTTCTTATAACAACATGACTAATAGTTGCACAAGTTATGGTTTGACATCAGTTAATTATTAAAATTCAAATTATTATTTTAAGTTAAGAAAGTATTATTCTTAACTTTAAGCAATTTGATTTTAATTAAATAGAATTTTGCAAAGATAAAGTGACAAAGTTTAAAGACATATTTAATTCAAATTCCGTAAGACCTCTGACGAATATTTATTCAAATAAAAGCAACACGTTTGCGTGGCTTGCGTTAATTATACCTTTATTTCTAACATACTTAGCATGGAGAAATGCAGAGGCAGAAACTGTGGATGTTGCTCGCCGCAGTCTTGATTTTAAAATAAGACAGACAAATCAAACAATATTGAAAAGAATGCAGGCTTATGAACAAGTGTTATTGGGTGGAATTGGTTTGCTTGCTTCTTCGGATACAGTTACTCATCAAGAGTGGAGCATGTATGTTAATAATCTTCGTATTGATAAAAACTTTCCTGGAATTTTAGGCATCGGTTATTCACACAACTTTCGCCATAATGATTCCTTAAAAATTGTCAGATTAGTACAGAGCGATGGATTCAGAAACTTTAAAATTTGGCCAGAGGGAGTTCGAGATGAATATTCACCCGTTATCTACATCGAGCCATTTAATGAACGAAACCAACGAGCATTCGGTTATGATTTACTTTATGAACCACTTCGTAAATCTGCTATGCTTGAAGCAAGAGATAATGGTCAAACTACAATTACCGGCAAGATTAGTTTATTCAGAGAAACTGAATATAACCTCCAGGCTGGATTTTTGATCTTCATCCCATATTATACCAAGAACCTGCAGATGCCCAACGTAGAACAGCGAAGGAATGTTTTCAAAGGTTACGTTTACAGCCCATTCAAGATGAGAGACCTCATTAAAGCTACACTAGGAAATGAGTTATCTCATATTAATGTTCAAATCTTCGACGGAGTTGACACTCTTCGAAAAAATTTAATGTACAGCAGCGATTCCTTGCACAGTTCTACTACTTCGCTTATGGGAACAGGCATCCTAAATCTATATGGTAAAATTTGGACAATTAAATACACCGCACTTCCTGAATTTATTGATTCATTTAAATCTGAAAAACCAACTATTCTGCTTTTATCAGGCATACTAATAAGCTTACTTTTTTCTTTAGTGACAATTTCTTTTATTAATTCAAGGAAGACAAGCAAAAAACTCTCTGAGCTTTTAGAATCAACAGGAGAAGGTATTTATGGTGTTGATAATTCTTTGAAATGCACTTTTATAAATAGTTCAGCACTCAATATGCTAGGGTATAATCTGGGAGAATGTCTTAATAATCATATGAATAAATTCGTCCAATGTAAAAAGGATAGTAATGAAATTTACAGTATTGAAAATTGTCCATTGACAAATGCCGTAAAAAATGGCGAAGCTGTCAATGCGTCTGAAGCTGTATTTGAACGTAAAGACAATACAATTTTCCCTGTTGAATATTCTTCTCATCCAATTATCGAGAATGGTTTTATAACCGGAACGGTTGTAACATTTACTAATATTACCGAGCGGAAAAAAGTATCGGATCAGATTGAATCTTCTCTCAGAGAGAAGGAAGTTCTACTCCGTGAAATTCATCATCGTGTAAAAAACAACCTTCAAATAATATCAAGTCTTCTAAATCTTCAAGCTGGGTTTACGGCAGATACACGAAACAATGAAATCCTTGAAGAAAGCAAAAACCGAGTCAAATCGATGGCGCTTATTCATGAGAAACTTTATCAGAGCAAAAATTTTTCAAGTTTAGATATTCATGAATTTATTGATGAACTAACGAAAAATCTTTTCAGTTCTTATGGTATCGAACCCTCTGCAATTAAATTAGATTTATGCATTCAAAACATAAATTTAAATGCCGATCAAGCCGTATATCTCGGACTTATAGTCAACGAGCTGGTCTCAAATTCATTAAAACATGCGTTTAAAGATGTTCCCCACGATAATAAAGAGGGACAGCAAAAAGAAATATTAATTGGCTTTTATCGGGACTCAGGTGATGGATACTTAATTCTAATTCGTGATAACGGCTGTGGTTTTCCTGAAAATATTGATTACAAAAACACTGAATCATTAGGTCTTCAGTTAGTTATTTCATTAGTCAAACAATTAGATGGAGAAATAAGTTTAAAGAGAGGAGCAGGAACAGAATTTCTAATTAAATTTAGAAAGGGTGACTGATATATACTTCAATTCCCACATTTTTAATTTAACTCAGGGAATTCATCATGACTAATAAATTCTAAATCAGAAGCGCTTACATTTTCAACTACCTGCTCTGAAGTCTTTGCCCCGGGAATTGTTGTATGACATGCAGGATGAGAGATACAGAATCTTATACTGAGTTGAGCCATAGAATTTTGTGAATGTTTTTCAAAGAATGGTTTTATTTTTTCAAATTGGTCCAAATAAATAGAAAGCTTTTCAGAAGACAGATTACTTTTTCTATGATCATTTTCATTAAAAGTGCTTGAGGCATTAAACTTTCCAGCAAGCAACCCAAACAACAACGGAATTCTAACAATAACCCCAGTATTGTATTTCAATGCTTTGGGGAAAAGTTTCTTTTCAGCTTCTCTTTCTAGCAAATTATATCGCACTTGAAGTACATCCAAAAGATCATGATGCTCATCAAGTATAAAAGCTTGCTCTGTTTCTTTATACGATTGAACACTTAGTCCGGCTTGTTTTATTTTTCCCTGTTCCTTAAGTTTTAATAGTGCTTCCCAGGGGTCGTCTCTCACTAACAAATCTGTTGAAGGACTATGAAGTTGAAGAATATCAAGGTAATCCCGGTTTAATCTTTTTAGACTTTGCTCCGCGGCAAATATTAAATGTTTCTTTGAATAATCAGGATTGGCAGGTGTTGTATTGTATGTTTGGTTAATAGATGGATAAAAATTATTTCCGGCTTTGGTTGCGATGATTATTTTATCTTTTTCACTCCTCTCATTAAGAACTTGAGAAATTAATTCTTCGGAGTGACCGAAGCCATAAACATCGGCAGTATCAATTAAGTTAACACCGTTATCTAACGCGGTATGAATTGCTTTTTTGGAAACTTCATCATCAGTATGTCCCCAGTCTCTTCCGCTGATTCCCCACGCACCAAAACTAATGGTCGAAACCTTTGGACCTTTGCTGCCAAGATTTATATATTTCATTCGGAATGCAGTAAAACTGATGTGATGAATTTCTATAACTATATATATGGGGTAATTAGTTACTTCGCTTTTTCATGCTTTCAAATTTTGGCATCGATTCATCATCGTCATCTTGAAAGAGATAATCATTAAAATCGGTGAAATAATATTTATCTTCATTAGGAAAAATTCTTCTAACTTTTTTAGTATCCTTATAAGAATCAACAGCCGCTTTAATTGCAGTACGTAACCTGGTAATCTCACTCTCTATTTTTTCTGCAGTTCCGGCATATTTTCCCTCTTTAAAATTTTTAATATCCGAATATATCTTTTCGGACTGACCCACCATATCATTAGAAAGTTTTTTTGCTTTTTCTATTATCTTATTTTTTACATCAGATGCTTTTTTCATATAATTATTTACTTCATCTGCAATGTCTTGCCTTGTCTCCTTCCCACTTTGCGGAGCATACAGTAAAGCCAGAACACCGCCTACAACTGTTCCAAGCAGAAATGCAGCAGCAATTTTTTGAGTTTTCTTACTTTCCATTAATAATCCTTTCGAAGTTCTTTTCATAATTAAATATTATTGAAATACTTTTCAAGTGAATTGCCTCGTTATTTTACAAATTCCAATACCAACACATCAGAAAGAGACAATTTTGCACATTTTATCTGCATTTAAATGTGCATAATAATTGCAGTATTAATAGCGTTATCTAAAATTAATTATTTCTTTTTCTCACGGTAACTTCATTTTGCAGAGGGTACAGATGATACTATATGAACTTAAATGTAAAGACTTGGGTTTTGATTCTTGCCGTTTTATCGCAATAGGAAATTCCGAAAGTGAATTAAAAAGGAAATTCTTCCTTCATACAGCATTTGATCATGAGAAAGAATTTGAATTGATGACAGATGAACAGCGAATTGAGCTGAACTATCTCATTAAACGCATTCTAGATGATCAAAATTAGAGAAGAGCACCTTTTTACTGAATGAATTGCTTCGAAGTAAAATATTATCTGTATGACTATTCGCGAGGAATTCTTCTCGATGAACTGCGTACTGAAATTCATGAACACCTCAACTGCTGTAATAGCTGTGCCAAGGCATTTGATGAAATAATTTCCTTAGGATCAAAACCGGGGTTAAAAAGCAGAACCATATTATCTACACAAAAAACTCGGGTAAAAATTCACAAAAATGTTGAAGGGAATAAAAACTCAAAAAGAATAATTCCCAAAATTTTTCCTTCGGTTTCGTCCTTAGACTCTGAATCTGACGACAAGACAAATAATTTTTTATTACAGGCAAACGAAAATGATAATCAAAAGTTGTTTGTAAGCGCAGGAATTGTTTCCGCAATTGCTCTGGGAATAATCCTAGCTTTCTTAATCTTCGACAATACTCCTGCCACATATTGGATTGTTGAAAAAATTTCTGGCTATCCAACAATAGAATCTAAAATTTTAACAAGTCAAGGAATATTAAAAGTAGGAGAAAAGCTATTTACTGATTCACAATCAAGAGCACAGTTGAAAATAGGCAACATCGGAGAAATAGATATCGAGCCAGAATCTATGATCCAAATTGAAGAAACTCCTTTATCAGAACATAGCTTAATGCTTAACAAAGGAAAAATAAGTACAAGAACATGGGTAACACCAAAATTATTTTCAATTAAAACTCCTTCCGCACATATTATTGATCTCGGCTGTGCATATTATTTATCCGTCGATGAAAATAAGACTACATCTGTAATCGTCAAGTCGGGTTGGGTGCTAGTTGAACAAAACAACAAAAAATCGTTAGTACCCCAAGATGCTAGTTGTTTAGCTCAAGCTTTAGTTGGACTTGGAACTCCTCACTCAAACGATGCGTCATCACTATTTAAAGAGTCATTATATAATTTGGATTTTGTCGGGAATAATGAAAAGGAATTAAGTGTTCTGCTTTCCGAAGCACGTACAAAAGATTTAATTACATTATTCCATTTGCTCAAATACCTCGATCAAGAATCACGCGAAAAAATCTATGACAAAATATCTACTCTATCCACCATACCGCAAAGAATTACCCGTGAAAATATTGTTAGTGGCGACAGAGATACGCTGGGAAGGTTGTGGGTGGCGCTTGGTCTTGGAAGTATTTCAACATATCAAAACTTATAATTCTTTTTAACTAAGAATTGTCCTAATTTCGACCTATCTTTTTCTAATCATAAAAATTTTTCTTCAGTAAAACTCAAATTTTAAAATGCATGCACTCGAAGTAAAAAACCTTTCAAAAAGTTTCAACAGTTTAAAAGCTGTAGATGATGTCTCGTTTACCGTACCTGAAGGTTCGGTCTTTGGATTAATTGGGCGAAACGGCGCTGGTAAAACCACAACCATTAGAATGATGATGAACATCTACGTTCCTGATTCCGGTGAAGTAATTTTAAGAGGAACAAAGATTGGTCAAGAATTCAAAGATAAGGTCGGTTACTTGCCCGAAGAAAGAGGACTCTATAAAAAAATGAAGGTCCTCGATACGCTTCTCTTTCTTGCAGAATTAAAGGGAAAAACAGGTAAAATAGTTGAACGAAAAGCCCTTGACTATTTAAAGCGATTTGAACTTATTGATAGAAAAAACTCAAAGCTTGAAGATCTTTCAAAAGGTAATCAGCAAAAAATTCAATTCATTGCGGCAATTCTTCACGATCCTGAGTTTTTAATTTTCGATGAACCCTTTTCAGGTCTTGATCCAATCAACACCGATCTTCTTAAAAATATTATTTTAGAAAAAAAAGAAGAAGGAAAGGTTATAATTTTTTCAACGCATTTAATGGATTTTGCTGAAAAGCTTAGCGATCATATTGCAATGATTGATCATGGAAAAATAATTCTCAAGGGTTCACTCGGCGAGATAAAATCCCAATTCGCTCAAAGAAATGTTACTCTCGAAGCAGAGGGCGAATTTTCATTTCTTGATAAATCCCCAATAATTGAAAAAATTGAAAATTTTGGCAACACAATTGGGATAAAAGTTAAAGATGTATCACAAACACAAGAACTGCTCAAGCTATTAATTCAGAATAATGTAAAAGTAAATAAGTTTGCAGCCAACGAAATTTCACTTCATGAAATTTTTGTTGCACTGGCTGGAAAGGACTCGAACAATGTTAACTAAAAGAACAATGTCCATTATTAAACGAGAATTAAAAGTTAGATTGTTCAGCAAAACTTTTATTATAATGACCCTTCTTATACCTGTATTTATGTTTGGAATATTAGCATTACAAACTTTTCTCTTTCAGTATTCCGGTTCGGAAAATGCTTTTTTAATTATTGCTTCTGAATCTCAGCAAATACTTAATAGCGTTGAAGCTGAACTTTCTCGCCTCCCCAAAAATCAAGATGGCAAAATTGAGTTCATGTTTGAACAATTAAATAAAACAAAACTTGAAACCCGGCTGAACAATGTCCGTAATGAAATTTTGGAAGAAAAAATTACTGGCTTGATTTATATCCCCGATCAAGCATTGAAGAATAAAAAAGTAGAGTACTATTCAAAAAATCCTAATAATAATTTGCTCCTGAACAAAGTAAAGCAGCCAATCAATAAAGTATTAACCGACCTTTACTTTATAGGAAGGAAATTATCTAACGAAGAACTTGAATTCGCCAAAAACAACGTTGATTTCAACGGCTTCAGAATATCTGCAGACAAAGAAATTAAAGAAGAAGGTGTGGGTAATACAATTCTCTCATTTCTTTTCACGTTTTTACTTTATATGAGTTTGTTATTCACTGGGCAAATGACCATGGCTTCTGTCATAGAGGAAAAGAGTAATAAAATAGTTGAAGTGCTCTTATCTTCCGTAAGCAGCCGAGAATTGATGACCGGAAAAATTATTGGTACTTCAATTACAGGACTTGTCCAAATGGCAATCTGGCTTTCTCCATTAATAGTTTTGATCTCAACAACATGGTTTGTTCTCCCACCCGAATTCACATTAAAATTAAGCATGTGGCATTTGTTTTTTTTCCTCTTTAACTATTTTATTGCCCTCATAACCTTTCTCGGATTGTTCGCAACAGTGGGTTCCATCTTCGATAACCCACAAGATGCACAATCGGGTGTTTGGCCAATAATGATGTTGGTTATGATCCCCTTCTTTATTGCGATTGGAATGCAAACCAATCCTGAAAATCAAATTGCAAGAATTGCTTCTTTTGTTCCATTTGCATCGCTAATTGTTATGCCAGCAAGAATAACTCTGGTTGACATTTCTCTAATTCAACTAATCCTATCTATCATACTAAATATTGCTACGATGATTATAATTTTCATTCTTGCTGGAAAGATTTATAGAGTTGGAATTCTTATAACTGGAAAGAAACCTAAATGGTCAGAAGTTGTAAAGTGGTTTAAGTATAATTATTAGTTCCTTTGAATAAGACACATCCACTTGCGAAAAAGTAAACCTCATGACGTTGTTTTTTACAATTTTCTTTACAGTCTATGCCACAATTAACTACTACATCTTCGTCCGTGGCTGGCAGGCACTTTCATCCACACCTCATCTCAAGCCATTTTATGCTATAATTTTCATAATCGTGGCAGCATCTTACATCCTCGCAAAACTTTTTGATGGGAAAATTCCTCATTTGATTTACGACGCAATGATCTGGGTTGGCTCATTCTGGCTTGCATTCATGCTTTATTTCTTTCTATCAATTATGTTGCTTGATATTATCCGTTTGCTAAATTGGGCATTTCATTTTTACCCTCAGTTCTTACATGATAACTATGAGAGCATTAAGAAATATTTGCTCACAGCAGTTATTCTTATTTCTAGTATAATAATTTTCATTGGTTACCTGAACACAAGAAAAATTTCAATTAAATCTCTATCGCTCGAGCTTCCCAAAAGACAAGGCAAGTTAACTGAACTTAACGCAGTGATGTTATCAGATATTCATCTCTCAACTATAAATGGGGAAAGCTTGCTATCAAAAATCGTTGAGAAAATTAATTCTTTAGAACCCGATGTGGTTTTCATTCCCGGTGATATTGTCGACGACAGAGCAAAAACTCTTCGAATGGAAGGAATTGGAAAATCCTTATCTGGCATCAAAACTAAATACGGAATTTTTGCATCAACAGGCAACCATGAATTTATAAATGGAATTAACAGCACAAGCCACTTCATAACGGAAAATGGAATAACATTGATACGAGATTCCTCGATTCTTATCGCTGAAAACTTTGTTCTTGTTGGCAGAGAAGATTCAAGCAAACCTAACTTCACCCGCGAACCAAGGACATCTCTGAAAGAAATCTTATATACTGTTGATAAGAATTATCCAATTATTTTGTTAGACCACACACCTTTTAAACTTGAAGAAGCGGAAGCTAATGGAATTGATTTACAATTGTCAGGCCATACACACCACGGACAAATGTTTCCGCTTAACTTTATTACAAAGCTTATTTATGAAGTTAGTTGGGGTTATAAAAAGAAAAGTACTACCAACTATTATGTATCTTGTGGAGTTGGCACTTGGGGTCCGCCCGTACGGCTCGGAAGTGAATCTGAAATAGTGAATTTGAAGATAAAGTTTAATTGAACACTAACTACAAACCCAATTCCTCTTAGCTTATTTAACTTCGGAGAAATTGGGTTTGTTAATCTGTCAATTAGAAATTAAATGTCATCCCAACTTTGAACTGATCATACGAAAGCGGTGCAGCGCTTTTAAATGGCCAATTCATCCTTTCCTGGCGAAGTTCATAAATTCCATATGATAAAGCACTCTTTAAGATCACGCTCACAATTGGTAATGCCAGAGGGGACGATTTACCAATCTTCCCGATAAAATGATCAAGCATTCCCTGCGTAGCCATTTCAATTATTCCACTACCAGCCCACTTCCAGAATAAATGCCGCTCAAAAATAATTGATCGTTCATAGCTAAGATCAAAACTAATCAAAGGAATTATTTTAAATCTAATTCCAGCTTCGGCTCCGCTGCCAAATCTAAATGCGTCATCAAAGCGTTCTGCGAAAAGTACATCGGTTTGGTTTAATGGCACATCTTTAAATTTTACCCGCGACCAAGCCATTGAAGTTGAATGGTAAGGAATGATAGACGATTTTCCCAAATCATATCCATAACCTGATGCCCAGCCAAATCCAAAACGCCACATATCAGTACGAATATTTTGATTTGCCGAGTTTTCATTTTTCACTCTTGTGAAGAAGTTGCCAAGAAATATATGATTAAATCTGTAGCGAAGTAGGTCGTCAGAATATTTTGAGTAACGTATGTCTGTATATCCTAACTTAAGTTCCGGATAATTGGAATTTGAAATGTCTCCGCTGAAGTTTTCAAGATTTACTCTTGATAGCCCATAATTCAACGCAATAGTTGGCGATCCCTTCAATCCAAATTCCATTGTTTCCCCTCCCCAACCAAAATCAAATGAGTTTGATGAATCAGAACCACATTCTTTTTCATCCTGAGCATATGAATAAATACTTAGACTGAAAATTATGATAAGTATGAAATGTAATTTTATAGTTTGCATAGTAACCTCCTATATTTAATAGTCAAATTATTTTAAACTACTCATGCCGTATCAAGCACAATGCCAAAAAGTAAGTTCGTTACTGTTAAGAAAAACAATTTTTCCATTGTCTATTGTATTTTTTATTATAAAAGTAAGTTCAATTTATTATACAAATTTGAATTATAGCCAGTTGTCATGCATAGTAGTCGCTTCATCTAAGATCATTAATTCACAATACAACTTTATTAAATCTATATTGATGTGTTGATGAAAATTATTTGAGGTGTGATTAAAAATGAACGGCGGTTAATAAAAATGATTTATGAAGTAGGCTGGGATCACAAAAGGAAAAGAAATACTCATTACTATGTGTCAAGTGGAGTAGGAAACTGGGAATCCACTTGTTCGACTTGGAAGTAAATCGGAGATAGTAAATTTGAGCATCGGATTTAGAAGATAAATTTTTTTAAAAATTAACTCACACGGAACTTTAATCACGCTCAAAATTACTGATGCAAGTTATTCAAAAGCCCACTATTTATTTCACAACCATCATTTTCTTTGTTGAGACAAATTCTCCGGCTTTCAAATTGTAAATATATATTCCACTTGAAAGTGAAGAAGCGTTGAAATCTACTTCATATACTCCAATACCTTTTTCTTCATTTACAAGTGTTGCTATTTCGTTGCCAAGTATATCAAATACTCTTAGTTCAACATGACTCACTTGTGGAATTGAATATTTAATCTTGGTATCTGGGTTAAACGGATTGGGGAAATTTTGCTCAATGAAATAATTGCTCGGGGCTGGATTATCTTGTTGGGTTACATCTGTCACTCCAATAGCAGTTACTTCAACATTTACAGTTGGCTCATCAGGGTCGTTGGAAGAAATTGTTATGATTCCTGATTGAGTTCCGCTTAACAAATTCCAATCAATATTTACAGTCACAGTTTGAGGAGTAGATGATATGTTAAAAGGTAAACTTGGATATCCTGTAGTGGATAACCAATCTTTATTATCTGAAATATTTGTTATTGAAAGAATACCATTACCAACATTAGCTATTTCAAAACTATTTGAATTCGCACCCGAAAGATGAATTACCGAAACACCCCAATGCTGCAAAGTGCCATATTGCCCACCCCAGGTCATAGTGTGGTTCTCATAGTCCCAAGTATCGTGCAGGTATATAGTATTTGAAATATTATCATATCCATAACCTAACATGCTATGCCCTTCGACATGAATTAAGACCGGATTTCCATTATCAATCTCCTGTTTGAATTGATTAAATGTAAAACCAAGTTGATTTCCATTATATCCATAAATTAATTGATTATAATATTCCACCACAGAATAGCTGCGTGCCTCAAAAAATAATTTCATTCCATAAGTACCATCTGTATCATTCTGTGATGAATATGGAAGACCATTAACATACGAATATAAAATGGTTGCTCCATCTGAATTATTAAAAGAGGATTGATTTGTTCTCATATAATCGCCAAGACAATCTCCAAAAACGTGCTCAGGCCATGAATTAATAATAAATGGATCGGGGCCCGCATTCCCAGTTTGAATCCAATAATCGTCAACATGTCCTCTGCTCGTACGTCCATCAAGTCCATTTCTAGATACACTTAATGGGCACTGTTTTCTTATTTCACCATTAATTGTGATGCTACCCCATACACTATTATCTAGTGGCATTACGCCATTATTTGTTGGGCCACTATAAATATTTTGGAACCCATTCCGATCGTAGTATCCTGCAATCATTGCTGCTGAAGTTGCAGTACACCCGAATGACCACTCGTAAGCTGGGACATCAGGAATGAGAATAGATGATTCGGTTGGATAAACAACAGGTGCCTTATAATTTTTTGGGGGGGTACCAGGCATAATTACTTTAATAATTTTATTGCCATTTTTGCTTAAATATATACTTTCAATTTGTTCATTATTAATTGGTGGAATACGCAACGATTTTTCGAAATCAGATATGATGGTGTCTTGTTTTATTTTTTTTTCATCCTTCGATGAACCTTGATGAATTGTTAAAGAAGTTGGTGTTACATTAATATCAGGTTGCTGAACTGATTGTACAGTAAAATTAACACCTGGCGTATAATCATTACCAATATTACTTTGATTGAGCTGACTAAGGTTATCAAGGATAACATATGCAGTATAAGTTCCAGCAGGTGTGCCAGATGGAATAGCTATATTATTCTGTTGTGTGGGTGAGTTAGAATTTGCATTTATTGCTGGCGCTGAGAATGTCGGTTGTGTAATGGTTGTACCTGATGAATTCTTAATCTGGACTTTTGTCTGTGATGTCCCAGCATTCCCTGGTCCATTATTATGAATAATATAACTTACAGTTATATTATTACCTGAAGTAACTGGATCGGGAGAAATTGTTGGTGTACCCTGCACAACAATATCACATTGCTGGACTGCTGACTGCACAGTAAAATTAACACCTGGCGTATAATCATTACCAATATTACTTTGATTGAGCTGACTAAGGTTATCAAGGATAACATATGCAGTATAAGTTCCAGCAGGTGTGCCAGATGGAATAGCTATATTATTCTGTTGTGTGGGTGAGTTAGAATTTGCATTTATTGCTGGCGCTGAGAATGTCGGTTGTGTAATGGTTGTACCTGATGAATTCTTAATCTGGACTTTTGTCTGTGATGTCCCAGCATTCCCTGGTCCATTATTATGAATAATATAACTTACAGTTATATTATTACCTGAAGTAACTGGATCGGGAGAAATTGTTGGTGTACCCTGCACAACAATATCACATTGCTGTGAAAATGCTAAACTTGATAAGAAAAGTGAAAATAAAATGCAGAATAGTAGAGTAGTATAAAATTTCTTCATTTGGATTGCCCTTCAAAATCTGATGAAATAAAACCTTCTGAAAGGAAATCTAACGAACTTTCTCGGGGAAAACAAACATTAGCAGAAATATTTGTACAAAATTTCTATTTTTTTTAGCTGTATAAGTATTTGTTTAAGTTTTTTCAAAAACATAATAAAAATCAAGCTACACTCAAGCTGATAAATTATCAGAGATACTTAAGAAAGAATAGGTGCTATTAGAGTATAAATTTACTTAAGTCTCTATTTTTCACTATTGAGTCCAATTTACCTTTTACAAATTTGGCGGTAATTTTAACAGTTTCGGAAGGTGTTTTATCGGGAACATCAAATAAAATATCATCCAGCAAGGTCGTTAATATTGTATGCAGACGTCTTGCGCCTATGTTTTCCACCTGTTCATTTACTTCAGTGGCAATCTTTGCGATTTCTCTGATACCGTCATCGGTAAAATCTAGTTTTACACCTTCTGTTTCGAGAAGAGCATTGTACTGTTTAAGCAAAGCGTTTTCGGTGGTTGTAAGAATTTTAATAAAATCATCCTCCGTTAAACTTTTCAGTTCAACCCTAATTGGAAATCTTCCCTGAAGTTCGGGAATTAAATCTGACGGCTTAGCGATATGAAATGCACCCGATGCAATAAATAAAATATGATCAGTTCGAACAACTCCGTATTTTGTATTTACATTTGAACCTTCAACAATCGGCAGCAAATCTCTTTGGACTCCCTCGCGCGAAACATCCGGACCATGAGATTTTCCTCCGCTTCCTGCTATTTTATCTATTTCATCTAGAAAAACTATTCCCGAATTTTCCGCACGTTGGATCGCTTCCTTCTGAACTGCTTCCATGTCAATCAGTTTTTGAGCTTCTTCCTGAGTCATAACAACACGAGCTTCTTTAATTGGAGTTTTTCTCTTTTTCTTTTTCTTCGGCATTATATTCCCCATAATTTCCTGGATGTTAATTCCCATATCATCCATTCCAAACGGACCAAGCACCTGCATACCGATTGCAGTTTGAGCAGCAGCATCAAATTCAATTAGCTTATCATCCATCTCACCTTTTTTCAATTTCTCACGCATCCACTCACGGGTTTTTTGATTTTGAAACGCCTCGGAATTCGGATCTGCATCAGCTTCAGATGAGCCTGCTTTCTTGACCGGCGGAATTAAAATATCCAAGATTCTCTCTTCGGCAAGCTGTTCTGCTTTGGATTGTACCTCGGCAGTTTTTTCCGACTTAACCATATTGACAGCTATATCTGTTAAATCCCTGATCATTGATTCAACATCTCTTCCAACGTAACCGACTTCTGTGAACTTTGATGCCTCAATTTTCAAGAATGGAGCATTTGATAATTTTGCCAAGCGTCGTGCAATCTCGGTTTTGCCAACACCTGTTGGTCCAATTAAAATGATGTTGTTAGGAAGAATTTCTTCTCGCATAGTATCTTTAATTTGCTGTCGTCTCCAGCGGTTTCTTAGAGCAATTGCAACTGCTCTTTTTGCTTCGTTCTGCCCAATAATATATTTATTTAAGTTCTCAACTATTTGAGAAGGGGTGAGTTCATTATTCAAATTATTACCTATGTTTTTACTCGTTGATTTCTTCGACATTAATTTTATCATTTGTGTATATACAAATATCAGAAGCTGTTTTTAAAGCTTCGATAACTATTTCTTTTGCCGAAAGATTGCTGTATTTTTTTAACATCCTTGCGGCCGCAAGAGCATACATTCCTCCGGAGCCAATTGCAACTATTTGATCATCAGGTTCAATTACATCGCCGTTACCTGAAATTACAAGCGCTTTATCGTCCGAAATTACTGCAAGCATTGCTTCAAGTCTGCGAAGGTACTTATCTGTCCTCCAATCTTTTGCGAGCTCAACAGCAGAACGATGAACATTCCCACGATATTGCTCAAGCTTATCTTCAAACCTTTCCATTAAAGTGAAGGCATCTGCCGAAGCACCTGCAAATCCGCAAAGAACTTTTCCGTCAGCAATTTTTCTTATCTTCATTGCGTTATGTTTCATAACCGTGTTACCAAGTGAAACTTGTCCATCTCCACCAAGTGCGGCTCTGCCATTATGGATCAATCCTAAAATTGTTGTTGCTCTAAGTTTTTTTGACATATTATTGAATCCTCAAATCGTTTTTTATGATTTAATCTCTACCGTCTAGAAACGACTCAAATTTGTACAAAACGGTTATAACATACACAATAATTATGGCATTATTTTTTTAGTTTCCTTCCATGGTAAAACCCACTCGGTAAATGGAAGCACCATGGGAACGGCATTTATTCTCCCGCCAAAACCCATATAACGATAAATTAATAAATTCATATCGAGAACTTTTATTGATTTTAAAAACTGTTCATTAATCGTTACACCAAATTTATTAGCAAGCTTTACAGTATAATCTATAAAAAATTCAGCTGATTTTTTATAAGTTAAACTCTTCCTTATTTCGTCCTTGGATTCTTCAAAGGACAAAGTCGAATCGATTTTTCTTTCTTTTTTATCAGTCAACTTAAATACAGAATACCCTTCGGGAAGTTTAATGGGTCCGTAAATTTCTCCGATATCCATCGTCGCAGAAATTCTACCTATATCGCCATACATTGTTACTGGGAAGAAGCCAAACTCCCCCCCGCTTTTTCTTGTCCAAACCCTTTTTGTATGTTGTATCGCAAGCTGGCGAAAGTCTACGCCTTTCTCAAGTTCTCGTAAAACGGATCCAATTACTTCAAGACTATCAGTTAATATTTCGAGAATATTTACTTCAACTAATGAACTATCTTTAAGGTGATTCTTGTTTGCAAAATATTGCGTTATCTCATTATCAGTAACTTTTATTGAATCAAGAAGCATATTTTTAAGAATCTTTGCAAGATAGTTATCCTTCCACATCGAAATTGAACTTTTAACTTCTGGTAAGTTTTGAAGCCCTCTGCGATATCCTTCACGTGATAGCAATTCTTGCTCAATAAACAATTTAACTCTTGAGTTTAGTTTTGCAGAAATTATTTTTGGGTCAACATCAGCAGAATAAAAACCCTCAAAAACAAAATTGCGTAAAAATTGTTTTACGGTAACAGGTGATTCATCAAACTTTATAAATGTAAGATTAAGAGTATCCTTTCCGAGCTCACTTTCAATCCTAAGTAAATCGGAAGCGTCTATATAAATATTTTCACTGTCTGGGATTGAGTTTAATTTTTTCTTTTCGTTTAGGACCAAACTGATTTTATCTGCTATACTCCAGAATAATTTCCCATCTGTTTCAACTTTTCTACCGCCAAAAAACTTTGTCCAAAACTCATTGTAATATTTGTCAGTTTTCCTTTGTTTAATTATTTCTTCGACATTCATTAGAGCTTGATCACGTTTAGAAAAGCTAACATGTCCTTTATTTAATAATTTAAATATCAGCCAACCTGTGGTTGACTTCACTGGTTCTGTATATTCTTTTTCTCTCAACTTATAAAGCATATCTTCAACATACTCTGCAAACTCGCCATATTTTATTTTGATAATCGGTAAATCGGCGTGCATAATGATTTTTACAGAGTCAAACGGGATTCTATTTTTTAATTGACCATAAATATTCCAGGCCGAAACGGAATCAGGAAATTTTAATACATCAAAATTTAGGTTTGAGTTAATCCTTTTCAGTCCTTCAATCTTTTCTTCATCAGTTATTTTTATCTTATCCGTAATTTCAATTTTGTAAAGTGCATCTCTAACAAACATTTTTTCAATTGTTTTGAAAGTTATTTGCATTATATCTGAAGTGTCAAGATGAAGCGCTTCGGCTTCATTTGTCCAAAGTTTTTCTGCAATCAGTGAGTAAAGTAGGTCAACTTTCTTTTGCTCAAGATTTTTTTTCACACGACCAGGTACTTGTGGAATAAGCTCAAACCTTTGCTGAAATTCATCTGTGGTTATACCAGAGTTCCCAATCTTCACTAAAAGACTATCATCAAAAGCAAATATTTTAGCGGCCGGCGAAATTAGGATTAAGAAAATTACAAAGTGAAAAAATTTCATTTAAAGATGACTTAGTGAAAAATAAACTTAAGCACGAAATATTTTTAACGGAAATATTCTCGGAACAGATTTTTGATATGCAGCGTATCCTTCTCCAAATTTCTCAATCAATCTATTTTCTTCGAATATAGAACCGATATAAAAGTACACAACAAAAATAACAACTATTATTAAGTATGTTAGTTCCATTACTGGCCGCAACAACAAAAACATGATTGAGAAAAAATAGACCGGATGTCTAGAAAACCTGTAGGGCCCCTCAATTCTAAGTGAAGAAATCTCATCAAGATCAGAAAAATTATAATCCCCTTCTCTAAATTGCTTGATTTGATTAAGTCCTAAGAATTCTCCCGAACTAAAGTATTTTGCGGACCACATCAAACCAATCAAACTTAAAAGTTGTAAAAAAAGAATAATTAAATCGTATGGATTTGGTAAGTCATAAATATTAATATCTATCTCTGGGAGCGCTAAGTATATTACCAGCAGCAAAATTGCAGAAATAATATTATAACCAATACGATAAAATGCAATTAGATTTCCAAATCTATTCTGAAACGCTCTTTTTACTTTATTTGAAGCAAGGACAGAATGTAGAACACAAAAGGCGGATGTTAGTATAATTGTTACAATAACATCAATAGCAAAATTCATGTTAATTGTTTACGCAATCGGGCAATTGGAAGTTTCAACTGTTCCCTATATTTTGCAACGGTTCGGCGAGCAATATGAATTCCTTCCTCATTCAAAATCTCAGCTAATCTATCATCACTGTGTGGTGCAGATTTATCTTCGGTTTCCATTAACTCCTTTAGACGCTCTTTAATATGTTTGTTTGAAACCTCTTCCCCAGAATCTGTTGTCAAACCTTCACTGAAGAAGTATTTTAATTCATGAATTCCCATTGGGCTTTGGACATATTTTCCATTCACTACACGACTAATGGTTGAAATATCCATCTGGATTTCTTCAGCAATATCTTTGTAAATCATAGGTTTAAGCAATTTTGGACCTTTTTCAAAAAACTCGTATTGCTTTTCAACTATTGCCTGCATAATTCTCATCAGTGTATCACGTCTTTGTTGAATACATGCGATAAACCATTTCGCAGATTCAAACTTTTCGCGTAAAAATTTGTAAGTGTTCTTGTCGCGCGAATTCTTTTTGCCCTTTTTATTATTCTTAAACATTTCAAGATATGTTTTACTAATAGTAACAGAAGGCAAGCTTCTATCATTTAAAGTTATTACAAAACTATCTTCGACTTTTTCAATTATAAAATCAGGAGATATTTGATTCATTTCAACTGAATCAATGTTTCCTTCGCCAGGTTTGGGATTAAGTTTATGAATCAAATTAAACGTTTCTCTCAAACTCTCGTCAGTCAGATTCATTTTCTGTTTGATAATCTCAAATCTTCTTTTTGTAAAATCATCAAAGAAGTTTGCAAGCAGTTCATCAGCCAAATATTTATAGTAGGGATCAAAATCTGAATTACGAAGCTGGACCAACAAACATTCTTGCAGATTTCTTGATGCAACGCCGATAGGATCGAACTTTTGCATTTTCTTTAAAAGATCTTCAGCATCATTAAAAGAAATGTTAATATGCTCAAATAAATTTAATTCTTTTAATATACTATCGAGATCTCTTTTCAGATATCCATCTTCATCAAGATTGCCAATGATTTCTTCACCGAGCCGGTATATATTTTCATCAAGATTAAGCATCTGAAGCTGCTGAATCAGGTGTTCACTAAGTGATTCTTTTTGCTGTGCTATCGGATGGAATACTTCTTCATCGTTACTTCTATTTATTCTATCAGTATCATGCTCATAATCATTCATGAAGTCTTCAAGTTCAAATTCTTCTTTATCATAATCGGCAAATTCGTCAGTTGTTTCTTCAGAACTTTCAGTTTCTTGTTCTTGTACATCCGAATCACTATCTGTAAGTTCCTCAAGAATTGGATTAACCTCCAACTCAGTTTTAATTCTCTGTTCAAGAGCAAGAGTATTTAACTGCAACAATTTTTGATACTGAATTTGCTGAGGTGACAGCTTTTGCTGCTGTGAGAGTTTTTGGCTTAATGTTAGCATTCTACTTTCCGATTATTTCCTTTAATTGTGAGTACCAATTTTTATTATAATTTCTGATTAGTGCTTCTTTACAAAAATCAATCAGACTAATATTTTCTTTCTTCCCTCTATCAAGAGCATGTGAACATTCTGAAAATTCGTCATATCGTAAAACATCTCCTCCAAATTGCGATACCCGGATGGGAAACAAATGACAGGAAATTGGTTTTCGAAATTTTGTTTTGCCGTCAATGTAAGCTTTTTCCAGAGAACATTTTGCTATACCATTTTCAAAAAAAGTGAAAATACATGCTTTGCTATCTATACTGCTGATTAATAATTCACCATTTCTCTTCTCAAAAAATCCATCATTCTCAAGTTTTTTAACGTGATTTTCTGATAAATAATCCTTAGCGGCATTTAACGAATCCTGAATTTGACTTATCTCATCATCTAAGAGAGGAGCGCCATATTCGCTTTCTAAAGTACAACATGCGCCTTTACACTTCTCCAAATCACAAGCAAATTTCGTGTCAATTACTTCCCACCTTAAAATTACGTTTTTTACGGCAATATTATAATTTCTATACATTGGAATAATTTTTGTTGAAAATTAACAAAATCAGCAAGAAATCAAAAGATAAACTAGCTTTCTTAAAAGAAAATCGCTATCAACTTTTTTAAGTTCGACATTACCAACATATATTTTTACTTTCATTATTGGTTGAACTTTGACAAATTTACCTACTCAAAAATTGCTTTTTTCAACTTTTACTTGGTTTCAGAATAAATGTACCAACAATCTTGTCCTTCAAAATCAAATTCGAAAGCATGATTACTAAATGAAAAAGATAGCCGTTGTTGCATTAGGAGGAAATGCCCTCCTTCGTGGAAGTGAGGCTGGTACAATTCAGCAACAAGAAAAAAATACTTACGACACTTTGAAAAATCTGGTCAATATAATTACTAAAGATTACGGTTTAGTTATCTCTCATGGTAATGGTCCGCAGATTGGAAATATACTCATGAGAAATGAAGCTGGTTATGAAACTTTTAAGATTCCCAAAATGCCAATTGACATTTGCGTTGCTGATTCACAAGGCGGTATAGGTTACATGATCGAACGTCAGATGATAAATATTTTGCGTGAAAATAAAATTAGAAAAAACGTAATTACAATAGTTACCGAGGTTCTTGTAAATATTAACGACGCTGCATTTAAAGAGCCCACCAAACCCGTTGGGAAATTTTATCTCAAAGAAGAATCCGACCTCCTCGCAAAAGCAAATAACTGGATATTTAAAGAAGATCCAAGAAAAAGAGGGTGGCGCAGGATAGTGGCTTCGCCAAAGCCAATTGATATTTTAAATAAAAAAATCATAAAAGATTTAGTCAGCAAAGGTAACGTCGTAATTGCAGCGGGCGGCGGTGGCGTACCAGTTTATTTAGATCAGAATAAAAATCTTCAGGGGATAGAAGCAGTAATTGACAAAGATTTAGCATCGTCACTCCTTGCAACAGAAATTGGTGCGGAATTGTTCTATATTCTAACAGATGTGCCAAAAGTTTATATAAATTTTCATCAGCCAAGCCAAAAAGCGCTTGATACACTAACAGTTGATGAGGCAAAGAAATATTATGAAGATGGGCAATTTTCTGCTGGCAGCATGGGGCCAAAAATATCAGCCGCAATTAGCTTTTTAAGCAATGGCGGAAAGGAAAGCATAATTACTGAAGCATCTGAGCTGAACAACCCAAGATGTGGAACGGTAATTAGGAAATGAAACAATAGTACAAAGATGGCACAGATACTATAGATTATCTTAAAGTCCTAATAGTGTTGATTTGCTAATCGATATCATGTGTACTGATTATTTTTCTGAGATTTACAATTAATTTTAATTCAATAGGAGACCAAAAATGGCAATTAATATGAAAGGTAAGGATTTAATTTCTATTCACAGTCTTACCCTTGAAGAGGTGAATGAAATTTTTGAAGTAAGTAAAGCACTTAAACAAAAGCAATTGATAGGTGAACCTCACCGGGTTCTCGAAGGTAAAACTTTAGGAATGATTTTTACAAAGCCATCCACTCGCACAAGGATTTCATTTGAAACAGGAATATATCAACTCGGCGGAATTGGAATGTACTTTGGTCCAAACGACCTTCAGCTCGGAAGAAGTGAATCAATTTCAGATACAGCAAAAGTACTTTCACGTTACTTAGATGGAATTATGATTCGCACTTTTGCGCATCAAGATGTGATTGATCTTGCTGAAGGTGCATCAATTCCTGTAATAAATGGATTAACAGATCTCCTTCATCCTTGTCAGGTTTTAGCTGACCTGTTCACAATCCTTGAGAAAAAGGGGAAACTAAATGGATTAAAACTGGCTTACATTGGTGATGGAAACAACATGGCTCATAGTCTTCTCAATGGCTGTTCAAAGGTTGGGATGCACATTTCAATTGCTTCACCATCGGGTTACAAACCCAATGCGGACATTGTGAACAATGCAAAGAAAAATGCGAAGTACATGGGCAGCAAAGTTGAAATTCTTGATAATCCAGTTAGAGCAGTTAAAAATGCCGATATTGTTTACACCGATGTTTGGGCAAGCATGGGACAAGAATCCGAAGCTATTGAAAGAAAAAAGAAATTCATGAAGTATCAAGTTAACCCAAGGTTAGTGAAGAATGCGAAAGATGATTATCTATTCATGCACTGTCTTCCAGCACATCGTGGCGATGAAGTTGTGAATGAGGTCGCAGATTCTCCCAACTCAGTAATTTTTGACGAAGCAGAAAATCGCTTGCATGTCCAAAAAGCAATTATGGCGCTGGTGATGTAACCAATATGAATTTAGCTGGCAAAACTATTCTCATCACTGGTGCATCAAGTGGCATCGGCTGTGAGCTTGCAAAACAGCTTGCCAAAGAAAATTGCAATCTCATCTTACTAGCAAGAAGAAAAGAAATACTTGACTCCCTTGCTCAGGAAATTAAAACTGAGAGTAACTCTGTTTTTACATACAAATGTGACATTAAAAATAAGAGTGGGGTTAGAAACACATTTGACGATCTAAGAAAAAAATTAAACTATGTAGATATAGGTATACTGAATTCAGCAGTAAATAATAGAATGAGTACTGAAAGTTTTAATTCAGAATTAGCCGATGAAACTTTTCAAGTTAATGTTCTAGGAATGATATACTGTATTGAAGAACTCCTTAAAGATTTTTTACCAAGAAAAAGCGGAACAATTGTCGGGGTTTCAAGCATTGCAGATGTAAGAGGTTTCCCCAAAAGCGGACTTTACGGCTCAAGTAAAGCAGCTGTTTCCACTTTTCTTGAAAGCCTGAGGATAGAATTAAAAGCTAAGAATATTAAAGTTATAACCGTCAGACCAGGCTTTATAATTACCCCAATGACATCTCAAAATAATTTCAAAATGCCTTTCTTAATGAATGTTACAAAAGCTGCTGAAATAATTATCAACGGAATAAAAACAGAGAAAAATATAATTGAATTTCCTGTCGGTACGGTGCTTGGTGCTAAAATTTTGAAATTACTTCCCAATTTAATTTTTGATTATCTTGCATCTAAGGGATTACCACAAGCTAAATCAAAAACATAAGTGCAAAATTTTATATAATGAAAAAACATTTTATTAGTCTTCTTAATTTTTATCTTAGTCCAATTCTGCTCCTCGCCTATCTGAATGGCTGCTCATCCCTTGCAGACAAGTATGTTCTTGAAGGACTTTCTTTGTATGATTCAACGTATTATAAAGCTGCAGAAGAAAAATTTTTACTTGCAATTACAGAAGATTCTTCTGCTGAACAAGCATACTACAATTTAGGAAGAACCCACAGCAAGCTGCTACTAAACCATTTGGCTTTAGATGATTTCACAAAAGCTATTGAACTTAATCCCAATAACGCAAACGCATACTTGAACAGAGCAATCATTTATTTACAGTTGGGAGAAAATCATAAATCTATCACTGATTTAAATACTTCTATAGAGTTAAACAGTCAAAATTATGTTGCATTTTTTAATCGCGCATATTTAAAAGCAGAATTGAATGATTATGATGGGGCGCTTCTCGATTACAATGAAGCGATCAAACTTAACCCTAATGATCCCAAAACATATGTTAATAGAGGAAATGTTAAGGGACACCTTAACATCCATAAAAGTGCAATTGAGGATTTTACCAAAGCTGTGGGGTTGGATTCTACCAACATCGAAGCATATTTGAATAGAGCCAACGAAAGTGTTTTAATTGAAGATTATGATGGAGCTATTCAAGATTACACAAAAGCATTAGAGCATAATCCAAATAATGTTGATCTCCTAATGCTGCGAGGAGAGATCAAAGCAAAACTTGAAAGATTCAATGAGGCGATTGAAGATTACTCCCAAGTAATTAAACTCAATCCCAAATGGAGCGAAGCATATTTTTATCGTGGAAAAATATTTTTTAACTCCGGTAAGTTTGATGCAAGCATAAAAGATTTTTCAGAAATGATAAAGATAAACCCAAAAGATGGTAAAGCTTATCATTCGCGCGGGCTTGCAAAGTTAAAGCTTAAAAAAAGGAAAGATGCCTGTACTGACTTGAAGAAAGCAGGTGAGCTTGGTTTCTTTAATGCTTATGCAGATATAAAGAAATATTGTAAATGAAATATCCACAAACAGAATCAAGTGCGCACTGACAAGTATATTAGTATAAATTTTAGATACGTCATCAATGTTACCTATACATTTGCTTTCTCACTCCTGTGCAGGCATACCATACGCAGCCCATTCTTCATTGGACGGACCGTAAATTCCGGGAACTTTTAATCCTAATAATCTCATAATGATTATTAGCTGCGCACGATGATGAATTTGATGAGTTACTAAAACTCCCAATGTTTTTCCTTTCGCCCACATTTCGCCATACATATCATCCTCTTGCATCAATGTACCATCATTCCATTTTTCTTTAATTTCAGCAATCATATTGTTAGATGCTTTCTTGTATATCTCAACAATTTCTGTTGCAGTTGTGGGAATAGGAGCATGATCATCAACGGTTTCAAATGTCAATCCGGTTCTATGAGCCATTTCTCCAAGCGATGTTGTAATATGCCAAGCAAGCCTTCCGGCAGTTCTAACTTTTTCGTGAATTTTCTTGTTCAGTGACTCATCGGTGAGGTTTGAAAAAATTTTGATTGTTGACTCAGATTCGTAATTCCAATCTGAAATGAAATCTGATAATTTGTAGTACATGATGAAATCCTTTCTTATGGATCAGTCATGCTTCAACAAGCTCAGCATGACATTTAAAATTGCACATGGAATCGTCACACTGAGCTCGTCGAAGTGTGACAAAATTTTGTCATCAGTCAGAGCTTGACTAAGACTGACTGACTTTATTTAAGATTATCAAATATCTCTCTCACTTTCAGCAGATTTGCCGCAACATCTTTTTTCTTCTCTCTTTCCTTCTCAACGACTTCTGTAACAGCATTGCTTACAAATTTTTCGTTGGATAATTTCTTGTCAATTCCCAATAACACTCCTTCAAGGTGGAAAATTTCTTTCTGCAAACGATTCTTCTCAACATCTAAATCTATTAATCCTTCGAGAGGAATATAAATTTCACAATTTTTAATTATGGTTGAAGCACTTGCTTTTGGTTTTGTTATTGTTTCGGAAACTTGAATTTCTTCAACTCTCGCTAATTTTTTTATGTAATCAAGCTGATAGTTTTTTACTGATGCCGATTTGATAAGCGCTTTCACAGATTTCGATGGCGGAATATTCATCTCACCGCGAATGTTACGAATTGCAGTGATGATATCCTGCACAAACTCCATTTCTTTTTCTGCTTCAACTGTAATCTTTGCATCATCTAACTTTGGATATTCAGAAGTTGAGATACTTTCATTATTCTTTCGTTCATAGATTTTCTGCCACAGCTCTTCGGTTATGAAAGGCATGAAAGGATGAACAATCTTTAAAAGATTTTCAAACATTTTAATTGCACGGGTTAGAACGGCAGACTTAATTTCATCTTCTGATGAATACAATCTATTCTTTGCAAGCTCGATGTACCAATCGCAGAAGTCATTCCACACAAAAGAATATATAATCTTCGAGGCATTATTCACTTCAAACTTATCCATCGCCTTGTTAAGCTCGGAAAGTGTTTGATGAAAACGGGAGTTGATCCACTTATCTGAAAAATCTATGTGCTTTTCAATCAGCTTTTCATTAATTGGAATTGTTTGAGCATTCATCAGAAGGAATCTTCCAGCGTTCCAAATTTTATTGGAAAAGTTTCTGCCGAATTCACACTTATCTGCGCTAAAGAGAACATCTTGTCCAAGAGGCGCAAGGTAAATTACTGTAAATCTTAAAGCATCCGCACCATAATCACGAATTACATCAAGAGGATCGGGAGAGTTGCCGAGCGACTTGCTCATCTTTCTTCCCTGAACATCGCGAATCACACTCGTGAAATAAACATCTTTGAAAGGAATATCTTTCTTGAAGTACATTCCCGCCATAATCATTCTTGCAACCCAAAAGAAAATTATATCCGGCGCTGTTACAAGAAGATCAGTTGGATAGTAATAATTTTGTTCTTCTTCACTCACAAAAACATCATGCGCCCAAAGCCAGCTTGATGCCCAGGTATCGAGAACATCTTCATCTTGCCTAAGATTTTTTGAGCCGCAATGCGGACATTTTTCCGGTGGCTCAACTGATACAATCGGTTCTTTACACTCAAGTTTGCAATGATCGTCACCGACACAATACCAAACCGGAATTCTATGCCCCCACCAAAGCTGGCGCGAGATGCACCAGTCTTTAATGTTACTCATCCAATGTTCGTAAGTTTTCACCCAATGATCAGGATGATAATTTACTTTTCCATCTTTAACCACTTGAAGCGCAGGTTCTGCAAACTCTTGCATGCTCATGAACCATTGTTCTGAAAGGTACGGTTCAATCGGCACGTTACCTCTTTCGGAATAACCGACTTTGTTTTGATAATCTTCAACCTTTGCAAGCAAACCAAGCCGTTCAATTTTTTCAACCACTTTCTTTCTCGCTTCGAAACGATCTAATCCAACAAATTCTTTCGGGGCATTCTCATTCAAGCTTGCTTCATCATTTAGAATGTTCACAATTTCAAGTTTTTGCCGCTGCCCCATATCATAATCATTCACATCGTGAGCGGGAGTAACCTTTACTGCGCCGGTTCCAAATTCCATATCAACATATTCATCAGCAAAGACCGGAATTTCCCTTCCGACAATTGGAAGCACAACTTTTTTTCCGATGAACTTTTTAAATCTCTCATCATTTGGATTTACTGCAACTCCCGTATCGCCAAGCATTGTTTCGGGACGAGTAGTTGCAACCGTAATAAACTCATTGCTGTCTTTAACCGGATACTTGAAATACCAAAGCTTTCCGTTTACAGTTTTATAAATAACTTCTTCATCAGAGATTGCAGATTTGTTTGCGGGATCCCAATTCACCATTCTGAAGCCGCGGTATATTTTGCCGTCTTTGTAAAGCTGAACAAATGCTTCAATAACTTTTTTGTAGTAATGATCATCCATTGTGAAGCGTTCTCTCTGCCAGTCGCAGCTAACGCCAAGCTTTTTAAGCTGCTGAATAATTATGCCGCCGTACTTTTCTTTCCATTCCCAGCAATGCTTTAGAAATTCCTCGCGCCCGATTTCATATTTATTAATTTTCTTTTCCTTAAGCATGTGCACAACTTTAGATTCTGTTGCAATCGAAGCGTGATCTGTTCCCGGAACCCAGCATGCATTAAATCCTTGCATCCGTTTTGTGCGGATAAAAATATCCTGAATAGTGTTGTTGAGGATGTGTCCCATTGTTAAGCTGCCGGTAATGTTCGGCGGAGGAATAACAATTGTGTACGGCTTTTTGCTTTTATCTATCTCCGAGTGAAAAATGTTATGCTTAAGCCAGTAGCTGTACCACTTTTCCTCAACGTCTGCGGGGTTGTATGCTTTGGGCAGTTCTTGTGGGAATCCATGCCTTTGGTAAATATTAGTCGTCATTGTAACCGTAATTTATCTCTGTGAGGTGCAAATATAAGGAA
The DNA here is from genome assembly GCA_964391015.1 of uncultured Ignavibacteriaceae bacterium. Classification (GTDB taxonomy): domain Bacteria; phylum Bacteroidota; class Ignavibacteria; order Ignavibacteriales; family Ignavibacteriaceae; genus XYD12-FULL-36-8. The sequence continues at coordinate 70,896 of CAYMKU010000010.1, read as the reverse complement.
AAATGGGGAAGTAGGATCTAATTTGTTCAATCAAACGATAAATGTGAGAGCAAGGTGAATTTGATTTAAAAGTTAGCGTTTACAAATATAATATTAGTCTTTAAAAGACTGGAATTTATAAAGTGCCAATATAATGTGATTTTGGAATATTAAAATATTTATGGTTGATCTTTCAAACCTATTAAAAATTTGAAAATTGTAATCACTAATGCTGTGATAGATATAAGAAGTGATAATATACTTATGAATAATGTGTAACGACTTTGTCTAAGTCGAATGGCAAAATCAAAATACTTAAAGTCATTCTCAATATTCCCTTTATTGGGTATATATGTGGAGCAAAGTAAACACCATTTTATTAATTTGGGGCAATTTTTTTTGATTTTTCCATTCTCACTTGATTTAAATACGCAATCTGATTTAATCTTTACCATAATTTATTACCTTATATTTTAGGAACTTATATCTTTTAGGGTTCTTTTTTCTGAATTTAAAATTAGAACAAATGTTCATTTCTCTAATTAATACTAATAAATGATGTTGGTTAAAAATTATTTTATCATTTCTTTGATATTTTAATGGATATTCACCAATAAAATTTCTATAAAATTTACTTGTACGAATATAATATTCTCTAGTATTTTTCCCTGAGAAAACATTATTAAGCATTAAGAGAATATCACGAATAATTATATCATTCACAATTATTTTTTTCTATTTGAAAGTTTGTTCCTCTCTTCAAAATAAGATCTTGCTGATTTTAATAAACTCTTCTTTTGATAGTAAATTGGATTTCTAAGTATTTCTTCAACATAGATGATCCCTTTTCTATTTATCTCGTAACGTTCGTGAATTAGTTGTGATTTCAGACCATCAAGACAACATTCTGGCTCAAGAAGATTAAATGGCGTCTTGATCAGTTTATCGAGTGCTTTATCAGCTAAATCTTGTTTTATTCCGTAATCAGTCAAGTTTCTATAGAAATTTTCGTCTTTAACCTGATTAAAATAAAAATATTCTAAGACTATCTGGAGTATTGAATTATCCTTTTCTCTGTATTTTGTCCCAGTTGTTTTCTCTTTCACTAAATCCAATAAAATATGTTCTTTAGAATAAGTGTTTTGAATATATGCTTCAATGAAATTTTCATTGAAACTGGGTTTTTCCCCCTTTATCTCGTAGTCAAAAAAAATGGGAAATAATTCTTCAACATTTCTAAAATTCCAAAATGTAATTTCGCCCAAATATGAATAAAAGTCATCGCCAAATGGCAACTTGTTGATGATTAATTCGTCTGGATCATTATACGATATACCTTGCGTTTTAGCAATTTCTAATAACTGGTCATCGGTAGCTTTTTTCTTAAAAACCTTGAGTATACGAGAGATAACACTCTCTTCCTCAACATCTTTCATGAGCGTTTTCAATCTATGTGTAATCAATTGCTGAATATCATCATCTGGGATTTTTATCTCAACTGGTTGTATATGATAGTATTGTCTGAGGGAGTCATGTTTTTTTATATCATTATAAAGTGGTGCCCTGCAAGAAAGGATTACCACTGCCTTATCAGATGCGGCGTAACTCAAGAAATACTTATTTAATATCGTAAAATAGCAATCCTCTGCATAATCTAAGTCGTCAAGATAAATCACCAATTTTTTTGATAGCTTATCCTTAGTCGTAGTATGCAATAAACTTGTAACTTTTCTTAAATGATCCTTTGCATTTGAGAAGGTAGTTTCAGCATGAATACCATCTGGGATTCCTAGATGAAAAAAATAATCCCTCATATTAACGATGAACTCCACAAGGAGAGTTTCAGGTTCCCGTGGTTCCATTGCACTATAATCTATAAATATCGGAAATATTTTTTCGTTTTTTTTAATTTCTATCCAAACATAATTCATTAAACTTGTTTTTCCATGCCCAGGATTCCCGATAACAGTCACATTCGAGCCATTATTGATTGCCTTTAAAATACGACCTTCTAACCCGCTTCGCTGGTAATATAAATATTGATAAAGTTGATCTCCATTTGAAAAATTTCTTCTAAATGTGGCGATTGGCTTCAACAAAAAATTCATCATATTTTGAAGAGGAGTTATAGTAATCTGTTGTTCGCTCATAACGTTTCCTTAAGAATAATTTTTAATTTATTAGTTATTTGAATACAATAAGCTTGTTTTTTTTGATAAAAAATTTTTGGAGTCACCGACATATTATTCGTTATTATTTAAGTTTCCTCAATCTTAAACTTGTATTGTTTTCTTTCTCTTTTCGTTTGAGCAATCCTTCTCACAGCATGCAAAAATGAACCTATCCTTACTTGAGGGACAAACACATGACGTTCTCATCCAGTGAGGAAAAATATTTCTATTTGAATCTTGAGAAATATTCGTCAATCTCATATCGCATTTCAATTCCAACTTGCTCGAAACAATCAAGTAAGTCTTCATAAGCACCTTCGCCGCCAAGGAAATCCCAGAATTCTTCAGCGACTTTAAGCTCTTTTTCTAAATCAAGCATTCCCTTCAGAGTCCATCTTTCATATGGTTTAGGTTCATACGGGTTATATGGGATAGCAATTAACGTATTTATTTTAGCTTGCGGAGTTTGAGTTAATACAATGCCCGTCCATTCCAATAGCGTACGTTTAAAATCTTTAAAGTTACTTATATTCGGTTTGGCTGTTTTCAAATCAAAAAGAAATGTTTCGTCGTCATGACTCTCTAGAAACAAATCTACCTTCACTGTTCTAAGTTCATTAACATTACCATTCTTGATAGCTTTTCTGATCTCTGCAATCTCTCTTTTTTTGTTGGGATTATTTCCCATCGTAAGTTCATTCATGATCATTTGGATTTTATTTTGACACCCCTCACTAATTTTATTACCAACAACAAATTGTGAAACTGCTTTTTTAAACCGGTTTTTAGCTAATGCAACAGCTACGGGCTCAAAGATAGAAGTACCAAAAGTAGTGTTAAGTGACTGGATAAAAGAATATAATGCCATTCTATCCGTACCCAACAAACGAAAATGAAATGGCATATTGTTAGATTCTGGCGTGTAATTCTGAAATTTATTTCGAAGGCAACTTTTAATAACTTCTTGAATATGTTCTCTCTGTTGTTTAGTTAGTGTCATAAATATCCTAATTCTTAATTACCCCTTCTCCTTTACAATGCGAACAAGGCATTTCTTTGACGTGTTTGATATTCCCGAATTCTGCTGACCAAATGCCTTCTTCCCAAAACCATTCATTAATACTTTTGAACATATTTGTAGAAATTTTTCTTTGCTTTGCAAATTTATTGAGTGCTTCTGTTTTATTATTCGCCTTTATGTACTCAGCTCCCCAGTTGCTGGTCTCACCATATCTAAGCTTGTAACTGATTGCAAATAATTTTTTCACTTTGTTATCTCAACTTCACCCAAGTCTTTTATTATTTTATCAGAGTCAATTTCTTTATCAACCAACCAATCTAAAATCTTATTTATTATTCCTTTATACGTTATACAGGTGATATCAATAATATCCAATGGAACAATGCTGGTTTTTCTGCAAAGCTCTAATGCATCACTCGAGAAAAAATAATTTGATAAAAAGAAGACGTTAATTGGTGAAAAAGAACCAAGAGTAAACTTTGAATATGGATCAGAAGTGGTGGCAAATTCTTTTCTAGAGAATAATATAACAGAACCTGCTAACTCCCTAATATCCCTAGTATCCACCAGTCTCTCTTCGAAGTGTTTACATTGTCCTAAAATGTGCTGCTTATAATCAATATTTAATTCAGAATAAGAACTATACGCTATAAAATCAATTCCTTGATCATTAGTAGTCTTAGTCGCAAAAAAATTTGTATACCCTAAACATTTGCACACAAGAGCAGAAAATTTTTCAAATTCATCGTTTGATAAATTTCTAATTAAATTTAATAATTCTGGAATATATTTATGTGACTTTTCAATAAAGCCATTGTATCTATCAGTTAGAAATACATCGATATAATACTTGCCAGTGTAATCATCAATAAATGCACATATTTCAGTAACATCATTTGGTGAAACGAAAATGTCAGAGTAATCTGAAAGTTCAACCCTTAACTTTCTATCCGAGATTATTTTTAATGAATGGTTTCTTAACTCTTCAATTTTCATTTCTTGATTTTTTTAGAAAATCTTCTATAATGTTTTTTATCCTATTCAATATGCCTCTATTTTCGTCATTTAATGTAGAAATAAAACCATAAGTGAAAGTTCCGAATTGCTTTTCCATACTTTTTAGAATTTCAGAAAACTCCTTGTTCTTGTAAGTTGGATTCTCATATTTGGCCGAATCAAAACTTCCATATTCTTCCATTTTTGTGAGAAATTCTTCATCAAATATCAATTCATTTAAATCACGAATTTGCTTGTGATTTTTAATGTATGGATCATCTGGTGTATAATTATCCTCCTCAATTTCGCCTGTGGGAATAGGTTGGATCCAATTAAAAAATCTTCTTTTATTTTCTTCGTTTGTTATTTTAAAATTATTATCATCCCATCCTACCCATTTTCTAAGATTTATCTGATTCGTCAATTCAACAAACATCATAAATTTATCGTGTGGATTTACAAAACTTTCAAGATTTTCTTCTTTAACATATTTTATGAAATCCTGTATGGCAAAATATCCTCTAAGTAATTCTTCTACTTTTGATTTGGGCTTGATCCCAATTTTTTTTGAAATCTCTAAATTGCTATACTCTTTTTTACTCAATTCAAATACTAATTTAGCCTGATTATAGACATCCCATTTTTTATTCCCACTTACATGTCTTAGGCCCATTAGAATAAGATAATCAGTTTCATTAGGGTATTCGTGTACTATTACATCAACTCCATCATTAAATATTTTTATATCTATATTCCCTATATCAAAATCCTTTTTATACTGTTCGTATAAAAATTTTAGTGTGGCTAATCGTCGATTACCCTCAATTATGATATAGTTTGTTTTCTCATCTTCGCTTTTTTTCTTTGCTTCTAACTCATCATGTCTCCTTACTAGAATATGATCAACCCTTAAAAAGCCGTTTGATTTGAAGCTTTCTATAAGATCAAGTATCTCAAAATTATTTTCTCCAGCAAGCATATTATAGGTTCTTTGCTGAATCGATGTTTTTGTTTCAGATCCTTTATTTACAGGTTGATAATTCGGATATGTCCTTAATCTATAATTATTAGGGTCTAAAAATAAATTGTCAAGATGTACCTTTTTAAATTCTTCAGATTTTTTCATCTTTGTTACCTTTCAAATGGAATATTATTTCTGAATAAGCTCCCTTATCTTTTTCGGTTCTATTTAGTACAGGACGTTTGAACTGATTTATTATTTTCATCCCTGCTTTCTCTGCAATGATTGGGTATAAATTATTTTTGTCATTGGCTACAAGAAAAACGCTGTAGTCCTCAAGAAAGTACTTTTTCATATTCAGCAAAACCTTTGAGATTCCTTCAATATAAGAATCTCTTGCTTCTTTTCCTTTGCCTTTATATAAAGAACCAATCTCTAAATCATCTCTTCTTTTGAAACTAAATAAATCGTAAGCATAAGCATGCTGTTCGTGGTAGTCAATTAATCCGACATATGGCGGACTTGAAAAGATTCCCTTTATTTTTTGCTTCTTCGCCAAGTTTGCCAATTTTTTATCAACCCTTTTCAATTCTTCCATCAAATCAATTTCTCTGCTGTCGCCCGTTAAGCAAATTTGCTTTGTATCAGTTCTTATTTGATTGAACTCCGATATACGCTCAATAGTATCTTTGGTATATGTTTCCCACCATCTCAAGATTGAAAAAAGCGGTTTGCAAATTTTGCCATGCTTGTGGCAATAGTAGGTCGCACTTATCGGTTCAACAAGTGTGGCCAAATCAGCATGTGTTGTTGCTCTACATGAACGAATAGTTCTACTAAGAATAAGTTTGAGAATATCTTTTGTATTAGTGTTTCTTAAAGTTTTGATTTTATAATAAACGAATTCTAGTTCATCTCTAACATGCTTAGAATACCATTTATCAAGAAATGAGTTTACTTTATCTATCTCTAGCACAATATCAAATTTCTTTACTAACTCATTAAATATCGGAAGGAATTGTTTCTCTTTTTCTTTCGCATACTTTTCTTCATCAACTTGTCCACGACTCAATTTGTATCTGTATTCGGGACTTGGAAAATACTTGTTATTGAAAGTGTTCAATTCTTTTAGAAGCGCATCCTCAAACTCGAGAGTAGAATGTTGTTGTAAAAATCTTTTTAAGGCAATTGTAATTTTGTTTGAATGTTCAGTAATCTCTTCAATATTATATTCATCTATTTTACAGTTAGAAATGAAGGAATTGAAATATGAAATGTCGATCCCAATTGCATGCATTCCCAACTCATTTGCTTGAACTAATGTCGTTCCGCATCCGCAGAATGGATCAAGTACAATATCACCCTTTTTAAAATAAACTTCTTTTTTGAAATCGTCAGTATGATCATCAAGGAAGTATTCAACCAGTTGCGGAATGAATTTACCTTTATAAGGATGAAGCCGGTGAACATGTTTTGTTGTTTCGGCTTCTTTGTATTGATCAAAAGATAAAGCCCAATTTAAATCGTCTCCAATTTTACTTTTATAATGAACCTCTCGCTTACCATTAAAAGAGTTGTAATAATTTATCAGCTCGTTCCTTGAAATAAACGTATCCCCATTTTCACCATATTTATGGATTCTGCCGTAGTTAATTAAATAAGCAATGTTTGAACTGGTTACATTTTTTCCAAGGTATTGCGAAGCCCAATCACTTGCTTCCCTTATAGTCAAAAAATCGCCAGGTTCAAAAAGTTTGTATTGCATTACTCATTTCAAGGTAAAATAATCCTAACCTAAAATTATAAATTTCTTGGGTAATAAACCCGACCCCACATTCTTCCTCTCCTTCAGTCTTTTTTCAATAAATTGGGATAAGGTAAGCCAAAGTTGAATCTGAAAATTAATTTGCTGATTTTAAAAAGAAATGGCGGTTCGTAAAAACTAAGCAGCCACGATTATTCTCTATTTTAAAAACCCATATTTTTTTATATGCCGATATGCGAGATAACCAACGGCACCAACTTCAGCTACTCCGAGAACATATCTAATTGGGTCAATCCTTGAATCCGCCAAAAATTTCTGGTACAGAGGCAGTGTAATATTATCGAAATTTGATTCGGCAAAGACAGACTCTTGCCCCGAATTTGAAATAGCATATGAAGTCCATAACCATTTTAGATTGGGATCATTGTTGAGAATTAAAGATTTGTCTAAGTTTTTTAATTCTAAATAGAAATCTAACTCATCAAGGGCTGAATAAAGTTTTTTGTTGAGATCGAGCGATCTTTGGTGCGAGAATAAACTATCAACGGTTTCCTGCGCATAAACAGAAACCGATATTATCATAAAGGTGAAGAGGATTTTAAAAGCTCTCACGTCTATCATATTTAAATTTGCTTCAAACATAAAGAATTAATTTTTCAACAGCTACACAAATAGCTTGACTTTTTTCTATCCTAAAAATTGTTGGTATATAAATAAAAAACGCTCCGTAGAGGAGCGTTTCAAATGTGTATTAGTTAATCTGATTACTTCACTAACATCATTTTCTTCGTTAAGGTTGAACCAGCATCAAGCTTGTAGATATAAACTCCGCTCTGCAAGCCAGTCGCATCAAAAGTAATGCTGTGCGAACCGGCTTCAATATTCCTATTTATTAAAGTTCTAACTTCCTGTCCTAGTAAATTATAAACTGCCAATTTTACAAATCCGTCTTTTGCTAACGAAAAAGTAATTTGTGTTGAAGGATTGAATGGATTGGGATAATTCTGTTTCAGCTCAAATGTGCTGATTAAGTTTGTATTTACCATAACAACTTTTGAATAAGTGGATGATCCATCAAAATCCATTTGCTTAAGCCGATAAGAATATGCTGTGTATGATGTTATATTTCTGTCGGTGAAAGCATAATTGCTAACTTGAGTGGTCGTTCCATTGCCTTTTACAAATCCAATTGACTGCCAATCGCTTGTGCTTGTTTTTCTTTCAACTGAAAAACCATTGTTGTTGGTTTCGGTTGCGGTTATCCATGATAAATTAACCTCAGAACCATTTACCGAAGCGTTGAATGAAACCAATTCTACAGGAACTATATTGCTCCATGAAGTTGTAACTCGAATTCCATCCACAACTATACCTGGAGCGTTCGTAGCTGTTCCCTGTCTAAGTGCAACTGTTCCGATGCTGGCAGGATCATTTGCTGTTGATGTTCCATGAGTTAATGCAGGAGCAGGTTCTACTCCTGTGAGTGCTGGGTTAATAAACAGTCTCACGGTATCATCATTTGCACCAGCATTGAATTGATACTTGAGAACTAAAAGATAGGTTGCACCAACTACATAAATTGAATCGCTGTAAACTGGAAGAACCGTTGCGCTTGTTGAAGTTTTTGAAAGCCCAAAGGCCAAGTTGCCATTGACAGCAAGTTTAACATATACTCTGCCCATAAAAGTAACGCCCAATGTTTTGGGACCTAGATGGAAGAAGTAATCGCCGGGTGCTTGGCCACTTGAAACTTTTACCATAAAGGATGCATAAACTGATCCTGTTATCACAGAATCACTAAATTGTTTGTTTACATCCTGCCCCGTGGTAGTTAAAGTTGCAGCATTGCCGATACCTGAACCGATGTAGCCTGAATAAATCAAGCCAGGTGAAACAATTGTTTGAGCATTGGTAGTACCGCCGCTGTGTGCTGTCCAGCCGTGAGATGTCAATGAATCTCCTGCAGGATAATTAAAATCTTCCTGGAAAAGAAATTGAGCGTGAGAAGTAAAACTGAAAATAAAAGTAAGAACAAAGAGTAGTGCGAAAATTTTTTTCATAAAACGCCTCCTTTTTTTATGAAATTTACGAAAAAGATTAATAATTAAAAGTCTTCAGAGATTAATTTTGTATTATTTCTCACAAGACAATATAATTGTGATGACATGGGAATGTGGATGTATAGTAGCTTAAAAATGAAATTAGGCGTCACTCAACCAGGTAAAGATAGTTTGGCAGCTTAACCACTATACCGCAATTCTCTCCCTCGCAATCGCTTAATTGGTCGCCAACACAACCGACAATCACATATCCTTTTTTGGTCAATTCTTTTCTTTTTTGAGATTTGTACAGTGCGGATTTTAATTTGTACTCTTCCTTGCTTCGGGTAATCAAAGTATCAAAATCAGTATAGCCAACCGACTTCAAGTTTTTCAAAGTGGCATTGTATTGATAATCTTTCTTCCCTGTAACAAAAACAATCTTAAATTTCTTTTGCAGCAGAAAATCATATAGATCTTTAACCTGTGGAATTGCTGGAGCTTCTGCCTTTTCAAGCCACTCATCCCAGTATTTCTTTTCATACCCGTATCCAATTTGCTTAACTGCTTTGTAGTTATTGAGAGCAGTCTCATCAATATCAAATACAACTGCCGAGCTCGATTCAACCTTGATATTTGAAAATTCCTTCTTTGCTTTTTCAACAATTTCATTCAGCTCTTTTTCGTACTGTCCCGATTCGTAGTACTCGGCAATTTTATTTTTTGCAGTATCAAGATTAATTAAAGTGGGAGAACATGAAGTTAGAATAAGAGAAAGAGTAAGAATAAGCTTAGATGATTTCATGATCAAAATTTATTTATAATCAATTCTAGTTCCGAAGAAAAAAAGCAATGGTCTTCCAATTCTTTTAGCCCATTCAGATTCAGTATGATCTGCTCCAGGTGCGTAGTAATAATCAATGTCGGTTCCGATTAAATATCCTTTTTGGGTAAGTTCACAAAACATTCTCTGCCCGCGCGGCAGTCCATCTTCTCCATGATCAATATAAATTTTCATTTTCTTCTTTTCCCCGGTATAGTTTTTAACCATGTTTATTGCTTTGTCATCGTCATAGTAAAATGAACTTGACATACAAGCCGCTTTCCCAAAAATGTTTGGATAATTCCATGCAAGCAGAAATGAAATCAGCCCCCCCATCGAGGAACCCATAACAGCGGTATATTCTTTATCAGGAAGTGTACGATAGTATTTATCAATAAACGGTTTTAACTGCTCAACCATGAATTTCATATAGCTTCTACCCTTCGGCGAATCACTATATTCTTCCAATCGTTCAGGAGTGTTATAAATGCTGACAATAATTATTTCTTGGAGTGCCCCTGTTTTAATTAATCGTGTCACTGTTTCATCAACCTGCCAATCAACACCGATATATGCAGTTTTGGGATCCATAATATTTTGTCCGTCCTGCATATAAAGAACAGGAAATCTTCGCTGAGTTTCTTTCTTATAGCTTGGCGGCAGCCATACAATAATATCACGATTATTATTCAATGCCTTCGAATAAAACTTGCGATGGTATTCAACCTTTCCAACGATTTTCGGTTTGCTACTAGCAGATTTTTGTCTTCCTGAAGGTTTCAATTTCTAATTCTTATAATTAAATACACACTTCTATTTGGGCGTCAAAGATACTTGTTAAGCAAAAAGAATGCAAAAGAATTACTATCTGATTAAATCAGAAAGGGAAAGGTGGCGGTAATTATTATTAGCATATTTGTAACATTGATTGTTTTACTGTCAAATTGCTTTATTGTTACTGTCTTTTCACGTCTTACATTTCACATTTCCCGACTTAACATTCTTCATTGGGGCATGGATTATTGTTTTAATTTTATGGATTTTTACAATACAAATTTTTCAGGAGAATGATTGTATGGCTGTAATTAGACCTTTCAAAGCACTAAAGCCCACAAAGGATAATGCACATCTGGTTTCGAGTGTACCTTATGATGTTGTTAACCGTGAAGAAGCAAAAGCACAAGCAAAAGAAAATAAGTTAAGCTTTATGCGGGTAACTCGATCCGAAATTGATCTCGATGACAAAGTAAATGCATATTCGCAAGAAGTTTATAAGAAGGCAAAGGAAACATTAGAGCAATTCAAAAAAGAAAAAATATTGGTTCAAGACTCGACACCGCATTTTTATCTTTATCGGCTTCTAATGGCGGGAAGGACTCAAGTCGGCATTGTTGGAACTTTTTCTGTTGACGAGTATGACGGCAATATTATTCTTAAGCATGAAAAAACCAGAAAAGAAAAAGAAGATGATCGTACGAATCATATCATTACAACAGAAGCACAGACAGGACCAGTTTTTTTAACTTACAAAGGAGTGGAAAGTATCAACAAAATAGTTAATAAGGTGCTGGAAACTGAGCCATTATTTTTCTTTACATCTTCGGATGGAATACGACACACCATTTGGCAGGTTCTTGAAGAGCACAACAGTACAATTATAGATGAAATTGGCAAAGTTTGGAATTTGTATATAGCCGATGGACATCACCGCGCAGCAAGTGCGAGCCGCACTCAAAAAGTAAAAAAAGAAGCGAACTCAAATCATACAGGTGATGAAGAATATAATTATTTTATTGGAGTTTTATTTCCCGCAGAGCAACTTCACATAATGCCGTACAATCGCGTTGTCTTAAACCTCAACGGAAATTCTAAAAAGGAGTTTTTAAACAAGATCAGCGATAAATTTATTTATGATAAAACAAATGTTAAAGAACCGGCTTCACCTAGAAATATCTGCATGTATTTAAGCGGTGAATGGTATTTGCTCAAGCCAAAAGATTCTGTCATTGCAAGTATCAACCTTGCAAAATCGGTTGCTGAAACTTTGGATGTAAGCATACTTCAGGACTTTTTGCTGAATCCGATTCTTGGAATTGATGACCCCCGCACAAATAAAAATATTGATTTCATTGGAGGGATTCGAGGTACTGCTGAACTTGAAAAATTAGTGAATTCAGGGAAAGCAGCTGTAGCATTCTCAATGTATCCTGTTTCGGTTGATGATTTGATGAGTATTGCGGATGCGGGTGAGGTAATGCCGCCCAAATCAACATGGTTTGAACCCAAACTTAGAGATGGACTATTAGTACACTTAATTTAATTCTCCGTTTCTCTGAGTAACTGTGGCAAGAAAACATTAACCACAGCGAAACAGAGACACAGAGTTAATCACAAAATAAAAGGAAAACTTTAATGGAAAAAAGAATTTATAACTTTGCCGCTGGTCCAGCTATTTTACCAGAACCAGTACTAAAAGAAGCACAAGAACAATTGTGGGCACTTCCAGGAGTTGGAATGTCAATTCTGGAAATAAGCCACCGTTCCAAAACATTTGACAAAATTATTGCTGAAGCAAAAGATGGATTAAAATCACTGCTAGGCATTGGCGATAATTACGAACTCCTCTTTCTGCAAGGAGGAGCAAGCCTGCAGTTCTCAATGGTACCATTAAACTTGATGGTAAAAAATAAAAAAGCCGATTACATTGTAACAGGAAGCTGGTCGAAGAAGGCGGTCAAAGAAGCAAAGAGAGTTGGAACTGTCAACATTGCCGCATCAACTGAAGATGGAAACTTTAAGCGGATTCCTAAACAGGAAGAGTTGAAGCTCGATCCTCATGCCGATTATGTTCACTACACTTCCAACAATACAATCTTCGGAACTGAATGGCATAAAGAACCAGAAATTGGAAATGTTCCTTTGGTTTGCGATGCCTCATCAGACATCCTCCACAAAAAAATTGATGTGAATAAGTACGCTTTGATATATGCCGGTGCTCAGAAAAATATAGGGCCATCGGGAGTTACTTTTGTTATTATTCGAAAAGATATGCTCGAAAGAAGCTCTGACTCGCTTCACACAATGCTTAACTACAAAATTCACGTTGAGAACAATTCTTTGTACAACACTCCTAACACTTTTGGAATTTATATCATCGCATTAGTTACCAGATGGTTAAAAGGATTAGGAGGATTAGATGGTATGCATAAAATCAACAAAGAAAAAGCTGATATTCTTTACAAATGTATTGATGAAAGCGGTGGATTCTACAAAGGTCACGCTGATAATGATAGCCGTTCGTTAATGAATATAACGTTCAACCTTGCAACTGAAGACTTAGAAAAGAAATTAGTCTCTGAAGCAACTGCTGCCGGATTTGACGGCTTGAAGGGTCATCGCTCAGTCGGCGGATTACGTGCATCAATTTACAATGCTTTCCCTAAAAAAGGCGTTGAAGATTTGGTCAGCTTTATGAAAGATTTCCAAAAGAAGAACGGATAATTATTTAGAAAATATTATTTGAGGATATCATGAAATATTTCCTATTGGCATTTTTTACTTATGTTTTCATTCTAGCAGGCTGCGGAAAAGATGAACAAACAAAACTCGAAGCATACAATGCCGAAGCATTCGCTTATGATCTTGGAGAAAGCTGGGAAGTTAACGCAACCACAAGAGTAAAAGGATTTTTCCAAAAAGAAGAGGGTGGGACTTTTACCGCTTTGCTATCTTACGAGATCGATCTCGTTACTCCTGCCGGAGATACCATAAAGTCTATGATTAGCCGAACAGAAGACAAAATGAAAAACGAAAATATGATGGACGTTGATTTGGAAACCCAGTTCGATCTAGATTCAACTTATGCCGAAGGGAATTATAGAGTAATCTTTAATGTGAAAGACATGAACACTCAGCAGACAGCAACCTCATCCGCTGAGTTTGTTCTTGAAGATGAATAAAAAATAAACAACTCTTCAAAATATAAAAACCACTGCTCGGCAGTGGTTTTTATTTGCATCACACTAAATTTTGAACCTACAAATATTCTTCGGGAATTTTTTTCCTTCCAGCAAAACCAGTATCCAAGCCGTGATAAAATCTAATGGATTCCTCATCGCTGCGCCAGCAGAGAAAAACTTCTTCTCCGTCTATAATTGCAGGAAAGTCCACTAATCCAATTGTGAAATTCCAATCCTTGTAAAAACAACCAATCTCTTCAAGCTCCTTAATAAACCCCTCAATATATTCTGTCATTTTTTTAATGTATGGGTCATCTTCAATTTTACCGTTTACATCTTCGGCATACAAGCGCACTTCTTTTGTTACATTTAAAATGTCTTCAACTATTTTTTTAACAAGTGGAAGAGTTCTAACCGCTTCAGGAGGAGTAAAATATTTGGTTTCTGTAATCATAATCTCGTTTTTATTTTTTAAAATAGTATAGAAAACTTTCCATTTAGCTGCTTCAAAGTCTTTAATACGAAAATAATCTTAAATTATTCTCAAATCAAATACAAATTAATACAACCATTTTCTTTTAAAACACTCTGACTAAAACCAATTGTCATTGCTTTACAAAGGATTAATTCTCACAAAAAAATAATTATGGATAAACTGTTTTTTGAAAAATAAACTCAGTCGGACTAAGCCATAGGGATTCTTCACTACTTATCAAATAAAATTAGAGCTTGTCCTTCAAATAAGATTTGTTTTTTACTTAACTTTGCCAAGGTTTTAGTAAAAATTCTGTAACTAGTAGAAATATCCATATTGCACTTTACAATTTGTCTAATTACTCGCCGCCTGTTTATGTTTGATAATGGTAAAACTACATTGACTTTAAAATTAATCTAAAAATTTTCTGAGGATACTATGGCTGATACAAACACAACAAACAATTTACCTGAAGAAGGTGTCATCCAAAAAACTATTCGAGAAGTAACACAACCGTTCAAGGATCTATTTAAAGCATCCCGTGCATTGTGGGGAATCAATCTTTCTTATCTGCTCGAAGGGATAACATACTTTGGGATTGTTGGCTATCTTGTGATCTATTTCAATAATTATATAAAGCTTGATGACATAAGTGCAGGACAGATGGTTGGAATACAAACTGCAGGTATTACTCTCGCGATGCTTTTTCTTGGTGCAACCGTAGATTGGATTGGGGTTAGAAAATCGCTTCTTTATGCTTTGGGTTTCATGTTAATTGGAAGATTATTTTTAACAATTGGTCCGAATATTACCTCCAATGTGGGATTGTGGTCGTCAGCTCACCTTGTTGCAATGCTGGGAATATTGGGAATCATTTTAGGGTATGGAATTTATCAACCAGCTTGTTATGCAGCAGTAAAGCAATTTACAAATGAAAAAACTTCTGCAATGGGCTATGCCATGTTGTACGCTTTGATGAATTTAGGCGGATTCTTGCCAGGATTAATTGGTCCGCCAGTTCGAAAAGCTTTTGATACAAATGGTCAGGGAATTTTAGCCGTCTTTTGGGTTTACTTTGCTTTAACAGTTGCTGGTATAATTGTGGTCGCAGTTTTTCTCACTAAAAAAACTGTTGAAAATGCAATTAATGAATCGAGCAATGAAACTAAGGAAAAAATTGAAGCTGATAAAAAAGCGGAGGAGGAAAAATCGGCAAAAGAAAAAATAATGTTCTATCTGAAAAACTTTCCGATTAAAGATTTTAGATTCATGTTTTTCATTTTCATTTTGATTCCTGTACAAACATTATTTGCCCATAATTGGTTGACTCTTCCGATTTACTTCAGCAGAGCATTTACTGGAGTAGTTCAAGATAACTTTGAATTCTTTGTTAATTTCAATCCGATTTTAATATTCATTCTAACTCCAATGGTTGCAGCTTTAACAGCCAAAAAGAATGCATACAAAATGATGATCGCGGGAACTTTTGTGATGGCATCCCCCACTTTCATACTCGCTACTGGCCCAACACTTCCAGCAGTTTTTGGTTATTTGATTATCATGACCATTGGTGAAGCAATGTGGCAGCCAAGATTTCTACAGTGGGTTGCGGAAATAGCTCCAAAAGGAATGACGGGGATTTACATGGGAATTGGACAATTTCCATGGTTCTTAACAAAAGTTGTGACCTCTCTTTACTCAGGTTGGTTCTTAATGCACTATTGTCCGGAAGGTGTTCCGTCTTCAGAAATGAACACGCAAACTATGTGGTTAATTTATGGTTTCATTGCAATCATAAGCCCCATTGGGTTAGTTCTCGCAAAGAATTGGATGATAAAAGGATTTAAGCACAAAGCAGATGAGCAATAAATTAATTTGGCTACTGAGATTTATTCTTGGTTCTCTTTTTATTGTCTCAGCAGTGTCAAAATTATTTCCAATTGAAGCATTTGACTTAACAATAGTTAATCAGGAAATAACAGATTGGAGTGTAGCGCCTTATCTTTCAAGATTCATTATCAGCATTGAACTCTTTTTAGGTTTTAGTTTTTTCATTTCGGTTTTTGTAAAAAAGATAGCAATTCCTTTCTCATTTTTATTGCTTTTTGTTTTCTGTATTCAACTGATTTTTATTATCGCATCTGGAAGTGGCAGCAAAAACTGCGGCTGTTTTGGTGAGTTCATACCTATGTCCTCTCTCGAAGCTCTAATAAAAAATATAATTTTGATTTTTCTATTGTTCCTCATTAAAAAATATTTTACTTACGATAAAAAACTGAACTTCTCTTTGCCCTTTGGAATATTTTCAATTGTGTTTGCGGGAATCTTTTTAATATTCCAAATTAAGCCATATAAAATTCCGCAGAAAAATGAAGAATCCTCATTAACTCTGGATTCGGCGATAACAACCTCTCATTCAGAAATAGTAAACGAGCGAGATACTACACAAAACAAAAAAGAAACTTTGGCTGTAACAAAGGATGATAAGACTAAAACAAAATCTGTTTCCGTTTTTGCACCGTTCAAAGATTTCGGCAGCAACCAAACGGTTAATCTTGATGAGGGGATAAAACTTGTTTGCCTATTCAGTTTAGATTGTGAAGACTGTATGGAAACTGCACATAAGCTAGGGCAAGCAAAAAAAGATTGGAAGAATTTTCCACCGATTTATGTTTTATTTCTTGGAAAAGACGAGCAGATAAAGGGATTTTTTGAAGCCGCCGAAACGACATTTCCATATAAAATTATATCGGCACAGACTTTTTTCCCACTAATCAATAACCATCCACCGAGAGTCGTGCTTATGAACTACGGAAACGTTATTGGCGATTGGAATTATGAAAGTTTTGACTTAGATAAACTAAACGCAAAACTTGAATCATTATAATCAATAGACTTTAAGTATTTAGAACACTACAGTTCATAGTTCGATATCCGATATTTTTTATAAAATTAATTACAGAATATCGAACATAAACTCAATTCAAATAAATAATAGGATAAGCTTTACTTTTTGTAATAGCTAAGATCTGGTCTTATTTTTCCAAACTTTTGCTCGATACTAGTTACAAGAGGAGAAAACTTCGCCCACAATTTTTGTTCTTCCTGCTGAACCTTTTTATCAATATCATCCATAGCTTGGTAGAAGTCCTTGCCATCTTTTGCTTGTTCGGTTAGTACCATCAAATTATTATCCATACCCATGTCCATTAACCAAATATCATATCCATGAGTAATATTTTTATCTTCATACAACTTTTTCCATTCTTTAAGAACTTCCATAACCTCTTTACGTTTTTCTAATTTGTAATGGAAAAATATCCAATGGATAAACTTGGCTTCATCTTGTTTAAGCCTGGGCTCTTGGGGTTCATAGGATAAGTTTGCCGACCACCTTGCAACAAATTCTTTATGACTCTCAATTGTCCTATCGTTTTCCTGCGAAAACTTACTCCACTTTTCTTTATCTATCTTACTTGTTGCTTCTTGGAATTTGGGAAAGATACCATCAATTTCAGCATAGTTCGAAATTGGAATAAGGTAATAATAATGAAAATCATTTGATTGTGAAGCATGAATTTGGGTTATATCTAACCCTGCATCGTGCATCATTTTAACCCACTCAAGCGAAGTCTTTTCATATTGATCAAGCATATCAACTTTTGCAATCTCTTCATGTATTACAAAAAGCTGATCTTTCTTTTCTTCTTGTGCAAATGAAAATTGTGAAGCACAAAATAATATTGCCCCCGAGTACAAACAAAGAACCTGTTTAAAACGCATTTGAGTAGCTCCTTAATTAGTGAATGAAAAATTATTTACATCTCCTGCAGTTGAGTCGTACGAGAATAGAGAAAGATAGAAAACATGACTACTAGTATCAAAGGAATTTTGTGATATGGATAACTATAGATTGAACTTGCCATACGGAGTTTTTTGCCGAAGTTGATAAAAGAAGTTAGAATTGAACATTATGACATTTTTTGATTTTGTTTTATATGAGTATTTTGAAGGTTCTGAATAGAATTATTCGTTTATTTTTTAAACTCAACCAAAGTAATTATTGTCTCATAACTAACATTAATCGAAATTTTTATGCACCGCTACGTTTTTATTTTCATATTATTCACATCCAGATTGACCTTTTCACAGATTAATTTAATTTGGAACTCATCACAAATGAATTACAATACATTATCAGGCTGGGTCGACTTTGAAAAGGTTGGCAATTCATGGAAGCAAAGGATTTATCAGCTAGATTCAACATCTTTCCGTATCATGGGAGATGGTTTTTCACTCACACCGCAATACACATACACATTCAACCAAAATGAAATACTTGCAGGATTAAACCTCTATAATATTGGCGGAGATTTGAACGGTAACGGAGTTATGGACTTTTACGTGCTTGCTTATTATGGCACTTCACCATACAGACAATCCGTAAAGATATTTGATATTTCAACGAATGAAGTGATTTTAGATAGAAATCAAATTGGTTTTTATTTTTCATATCCATTCCTCCAAGATGTAAACAGTGATGGGTTGAATGAACTCATTATTTATAAATATGATTATCCCCTTTTTAATGGATTTAGTTATGAAGTTTACTCTACCACCTCAATGGGAATTGAAGAATTTTCCTCCCCAGAAAATTTCCACCTGTATCAGAATTTCCCCAATCCATTTAATCCAAATACAACAATAAAATTCGATCTCCCTGTTGAAAGCGCTGTTCAAATAAAAATATATGATGTTAAGGGTGAGTTGATTAAAACTATAACCCGAGAGTCAAATCATACTGGTAAAAATGAAATTGTATGGGACGGGACAAACAATAATGGAAATAAACAGCCAAGCGGAGTTTATGTTTATCAAGTAAACTCTAACACTGCCAGCGAATGCCGTAAAATGATTTTATTAAAATAAGTTTTAATATATACTATGAACAATTTTATTATTCCAGAGAATATTGCAATAAGCGAATCCGGTTTTTTATTTCTTGCTGGAACAGGAGAAACATTTACCCTTAATCAAATTGGCAAAGAGATATTTAATCTTGTCCGATTCAAATCTTCCGAGGAAGATATAATTAATTCAATTGTAAATGATTACGAAATAGACAAGACAACCGCCAGCAAAGATTTTGCTGACTTCATTACACAACTAAAACATTATTCAATACTCAAAAAAGAATGAAAATAGCCGTTACAGGTTTAAATGCAACCGATAATCCGGGACCAGGTGTTCCGGTAGTTAGAAGTATAAAAGAGTCTAAAGAATTTAATGGGAGTTTAATTGGTTTAATTTACGATTCGCTTGATCCTGGAATTTACATGAAGGGATTGGTTGAAAAATCATACATGATCCCCTACCCCTCTGGGGGGCTTGAACCATTGCTTGCAAGAATTGAACAAATTCATCAAAAAGAAAAACTTGATCTTATAATACCAACACTTGATTCTGAACTTTATGGATTTGTAAAGCTTCAGCCAAAACTGAACCAGATGGGAATAAAATTATTTCTCCCCACAATTGAACAATTAAATATTCGTTCCAAAGATAATCTCTTCAAATTCTGCGAAAATAATCAAATAAGGGTCCCTAGAAATTTACTAATTGGCTCACTGCATGATCTTTATTCACAATCATCAAAAATAAAATATCCCGCAGTGGTTAAGGGTATTTTTTACGATGCTTATATCGTTAATAATTTTGAGGAAACAGTTCATTCTTTCAACAAGTTAAACGCTAAATGGGGATATCCTATCATAATTCAGGAATACGTGAAGGGAGATGAATTTAATGTTGTTGGGTTAGGAGATGGAACTGGTAGAACCGTTGGTGTGGTTTCAATGAGGAAGTTATATATAACAGATAAAGGAAAGGGCTGGGCAGGAATTACAATTGACGATAAAACAATAATAGATTTATCGAAAAGAATTATTGAAAGAACTAAATGGAAAAGCGGATTAGAACTTGAGTTTATAAAATCATCCGATACCGGAGAATATTATCTATTAGAAATCAACCCTAGGTTCCCTGCGTGGGTTTATCTTGCACCTTCAGCGGGACAAAATCTTCCTCATGCACTTGTTAAACTTGCCATTGGTGAACCAGTCGAGACATTTTCTTCATATGATGTTGGAAAGATTTTTGTAAGAAGTTCGTGGGATTTGATAACAGAT
The DNA here is from genome assembly GCA_964391015.1 of uncultured Ignavibacteriaceae bacterium. Classification (GTDB taxonomy): domain Bacteria; phylum Bacteroidota; class Ignavibacteria; order Ignavibacteriales; family Ignavibacteriaceae; genus XYD12-FULL-36-8. Next base: position 50,519 of record CAYMKU010000010.1, on the reverse strand, counting down.
ATAAAAATATTTGAACAAATTGCAGCACTTGGAGAAATATCTGTATGAGCATAAAAAAAAGATATGAAAGACCAATAATAACCAAATACCAATCTGGTTTAATGAATAAGTTTGGCAGCGGCCCAGCGGTTAAAGCCAAGCCTTTAATTGATGGGGTTGCAATATCAAAGTTGGTAGATGACTTTGGCTCACCATTATTTGTGATTAGCGAACGTCAATTAAGAGATAATCAGCGTAACGCTTTAAGAATCTTTAAAACCCGCTACCCAAAAGTTCAATTTGCCTGGTCATATAAAACAAATTACTTAAATGCAGTATGCTCGGTTTTTCACCAGGAAGGTTCGTGGGCAGAAGTTGTTTCAGAGTTTGAATATGATAAAGCAAAATTACTTGGAATAAAAGGACCGAATATAATTTTTAACGGACCAGATAAAAGTAGGAGCGCTCTTCAGAAAGCAATAATAGATAAAGTAAAGATTCACATAGATCATTTTGACGAACTATATGAAATCATTGATCTTTGCAATTTAGAAAATTTAAAAGCAAATGTTGCGATTCGAATTAACATGGATGTGGGTGTATATCCTCTTTGGGATAGATTCGGTTTTAATTTTGAAAATGGGGAAGCCTGGCAAGCTATTAAAAGAATAATGATTGAAAAAAAACTTAATCTAATGGGGCTTCATACACATATCGGCACCTACATGATGACTGCAGAAGCATATCGAATTGCCGCATCAAAACTTGCCTCGCTTGCAACTAGTATTCATCACGAATTCGATTTGAAACTTGACTATATTGATATGGGCGGGGGATTCGCTTCTAACAATACTTTAATCGGTCAATATCTGCCCGCCGAACAAATTATTCCATCAATGGAACAATACGCAGATGCAATTTCATCCGGCTTGTTTGAAATGAATGTAGCAGGTAATGATTTCCCTACTCTTATCCTTGAAACAGGACGTGCTTTGGTGGATAGTTCCGGATACTTGATAACAACTGTTCTTGCTAACAAGCGACTATCAAATGGAAAAAGAGCCGTAATAATTGATGCTGGAGTGAATCTCCTCTTTACTAGTTTCTGGTACAAGCACAAAATATCCCCCGCACAAGAAAGCGGAATTCATTTTGAGGATTCTTCACTTTATGGACCTCTCTGTATGAATATAGACCTTATTCGCGAAAGCATTTTATTACCCGCTGTTAAAAAGGGAGAGCGTTTAATAATTGAAGATGTCGGTGCTTACGATATGACTCAATGGATGCAGTTTATAACTATGCGCCCCAATGTTGTTATGGTTATGCAGGATGGATCTGTTGAACTAATAAGAAAAACTGAAGATATAAATTACATCCTCGACAGAGAAGTGCTGCCAAAACAACTGAAATTAAGATAATGTTCTGATGAGATTTCTTTTAGACGCGACTCTATACTCCTACGCACAAATTTTCTTTTCAAACAGAAAATGGTTCGGAGCAGCTATACTCGTTGCCTCCTTTTCATCTCCTTTTCTTGGACTGTTAGCCCTGCTTGGAGCTTTGATTTCAAATCTTGCTGCCCACTCTCTAAAATTTGATACAGAAAAAATCAGAAGCGGTTTTTATGGATTTAATGGAATACTCTTTGGTGCTTCTACTGCTTATTATTTTGAGCTAAATAATTTTTTACTGTTCTTAATTCCAATTTTTATAATTATAACATTCTTAATTTCGGTAGTACTCGAACATCATTTGGAACATGTTTTTAACTTGCCGGGGCTAAGCATACCATTTATTATCAGTATTTACATTTTTATTGTCTTCTTAGCTAACTACAGTTTCATTAAAACAAATACACATTCGGGCGAAGTTAATGGTACAATTACATCTCTTTCTCAGCTTGGTAAACTTTATTTCAAAACTTTAGCACTTATTATCTTTCAGCCGGAAATTACTGCTGGAATCATTGTCGCCATTGCGTTAATTGTGTTCTCTCGCGTTTTATTTGTGTTAAGCATTGTTGCATTTTTTCTTAATCTTTTTTTTCTGAACCTAATTCTCTCTGACCAATACAACAATTTCCTAATCTTAGCAGGATTCAATTCAATACTAACTGCATTTGCTCTTGGAGGCAGCTTAATTATACCTTCTCGGAAAAGTTTAGTACTCGTTCTAATATCTCCACTGATGGTTGTAATTTTCACGGGATTTTTTTTCCGGTTACTTGGTGGAAATTGGTTTCCCCTATTGACTCTTCCCTTTAATATTATTGTGCTGTCTACAATTTACAGTCTTAAATTCAGAAAAGAACAAAGCGAACTTGTATTACTGTATTTTAAACCAGGCTCACCAGAAGAAAATTACTATTATCACAAAAGAAGAAAATCAAGATTTGAGAACTTCAAATACCTTTTCCCAGAATTACCATTTTTTGGTGAATGGAAAGTCTCGCAAGGATTTAATGGCGAACACACTCATAAAGGTAATTGGAAATATGCATGGGACTTTGTGGTTGTCGATAAAGAGGATTCCCAGTATTCAAACGATGGAACCGAGTTAGAAGATTATTATTGCTATAATTTGCCTATTACAGCTCCACTTGATGGTGAAATTGTTAAGACTCTATCAACTGTTCGTGATAATGCACCCGGAGATGTCAACCTTCAACAAAATTTTGGAAATACGATTGTCATCTCACATCAATACGGCCTATTCAGTTCGATATCTCATCTTAAACCTGACTCAATCAAAGTTAAAGAAGGTAATAAAATTAAGAGGGGTGAAATTATTGGCAATTGCGGTAATAGTGGACGCTCCCCGTACCCTCATTTGCATTTTCAATTTCAGCTTAATGATAAGATTGGAGAAGCAACTCATCTTTTTCCAATTTCACATTTCATAGAGCAGAAAAGTGGTAAAACATTTCTAAAAACATTTACGCATCCAGGAGAAAATTCAATTGTTCAAAACATAGAGATTCATAAAACAATTAAAGATTCCTTCAATCTTGTGCTCGGTGATAAGCTGAACTTTAAATATTACGTGGAAGATCAAGAACATGAAGAATCGTGGGAAGTAAAGGCTGATATTTACAATCAACTTTATATTGAATCATCGACTGGAGCTAAAGCAGAGATTTATTTGACAGATAAAATTTTTTATGTTACATCATATATTGGCGAAAAAAAGACAGCATTATATTATTTTTCTTTAGTCGCATCACAGGTCCCCTTATGCTTTCAGGAAGAACTAAATTGGAGCGATACTTATTCAATCTCACTTTTACCGATTGGACCAATCAGATTTCTCGCAGAGTTTTTTTTGTTTTATAGATGTATGCTGGAATCAAATGGGGAATTCACTTTTGAATTTGATGATGATTCGAAAAATCATTATATAAAGTCTGAAATTAATATTGAAGGAAAAGGATTCTTCTTATTTTATAAAAAACAATTTAACGGACGCATTACAGTTGATGAGAGCGACGGAATTAAAGAGTTTGAAATAACTGGAAATAATAATTTCTCATTTAAAGCAAGAAAATTAAAATGAAGGAAAGTGACATGAAAAAATTTGTGATTACAAGCGTGGTTTTTATAACCATGATATTATTGTTCTTTGCAATAAAGCTGAACTCTAGTACATCTGATGAAAAAGTGAAGCCGTTTAACGAATCAATCAAATTTGAGAAAAATGGTAGCTTAGACAAAGCTATTGAATCTCTGAAATCAATTTACACTTCAAATAAAAATAATTACTTGCTTAACCTTCGTCTGGGGTGGCTGTATTATCAAAAAAAAGATTATTCTAAATCAAGTGAGTACTATTCTGAAGCTATAAAAATTAATCCTAAAAGCATTGAAGCAAAGCTAGGGCTGACACTGCCGCTATCAGCCAAAAATGAATGGGATAAAGTTAAAGAACAATATCTCGATATTCTCAAGATAAATGATATGGACTATAGTGCAAATCTTCGACTCGGTCAGATTTTTCTCCAGAACTCTGATTATGATAATGCAAAAAAGCATCTTGAAATTGCCTATAACTCTTTCCCCAGTTACTATGAGCCGAATCTTTCTCTGGGATGGACATATTATTATCTCGGAGCCAAGGACAAGGCAAAAATGCTTTTTACTCAAACCCTTATGTTAAATGAAGGAGATTCACTTGCTGAAGAAGGATTGAAGCTCATACGATGAAAACGCTCTCTTTCTTATTATTTCTGACTTCATCTTCAGCGTTTGCCCAATTTGAACAAGATAAACTTTACCTTAGCCCGTCTCTTTATTATACAAAAGGAAATTACTCTACTAATGTAAATTCAAATTCTATTGCATTATATAATACGGTCCAGTTAGTAAAAGAATTTTATTTGATTAATCATTACGATCATCTTTTTATCGATCATAATGATTATAAGTATACTCAACAAACATTTTTGGTGGGTGGTTTTGTTGATCTTTTTCCATATTACATAAAGTTGAATTACTCGCACTATAAAGGAGACTATGGCTATAAGCCCTTTGAATTTAAGTATAGTGATTACACTAATCTTTATAACATTGACTTAGTTTACTATGTCGACTGGTTTTATTTGGGTGCTGCATATACTCACATAAACCAAATTGGTTTTGCCGAAGCAATTTCTAATCAAGTTACTCTGAGATTAGAGAGAATTCTATCAAACGAATTTTTCGTTTCGATAAGACCAACTTATACGCACTTAAATGATGAAAAAAATATCTCCTCGGTTTCTGCAAAGTTACACTATGCGCTAGTCACAAATTTACTTTTTAAAGTAGGCGGGTTTATCGGAGAACGTGAATTTTATTTTGATACCGATCTCCTTACCTTTTTTAACCAGAACTCTATTCAGAAATATCAGGTCTTTGGGCAGGTTGAATATTCTCCTATCGAGCAGTTTAAATTCATTTTGGGTTATCAGCAAACCAAGTTTTCAGATTTTAAGGTTAATTACCTGGTAATAGGTATTAAAGGAGCTTTTCTAATAGAAAAATGATTTTAAACAAATTTAATCAAGAATATTCACTCAATAGGGACCAAACTTTTGATTTGTTAAAAGGTTTCGCTGTGTTGATGATGATACAGGTTCATTTGATGGAGTTATTTGCAGAACCAAGAATATCCCAAAGTATAGTCGGAAAAGTTTCCTTGTTTCTTGGTGGTCCTCCTGCTGCACCTGTTTTTATGGTTGTGATGGGTTATTTCTTAGCCCAATCAAAAAAAAGGCTTTCGCAAAGTCTCAGTCGCGGATTTATTCTGATATTCGGAGGAATTTTATTAAACATCGGATTGAATTTACATCTTCTAATACTAATATCACTTAATAAAGTTCAACTCGATCCGCTAAAATACATCTTCGGTGCAGATATTTTGCCACTTGCGGGTTTTAGCATTATTTTAATTTCATTTATAAAAAAAGTTGCCAAAAATAATTTCTACACAAGTTCGATTCTCGTTTTCTTTTTCTTGATCTTCATCCTAATCCTGCACAGCATCACACAAGATCATATTGCTACAAGCAAATCCTTAATTTATTTACAAGCATTTTTCTACGGAAAACTAGATTGGTCTTATTTCCCCCTTTTACTGTGGGCAAGCTACCCACTTATTGGTTTTTTATATGGATTGATATACCAACATTTTAAACCAGACGATGGAGTAAAAAAGCTGCTCGTATTGGTTACCTTTGTAATAACATTTGTTACTTTCAGATATGGAATAGATATTGCGTCTGATCTGAAGACTTACTATCACCACGATTGGCTGTATGTTTTATGGAATATCCAGTTTATAATTTTTTTAGGATATGGTTTCGACACAATAGAAAAATTCTATAAAAAAACCAGCTTCCTGACTTATTTCAAATGGTTAGGAAGAAATGTAACTGTAGTTTATGTATTCCAATGGCTGATTATTGGCAACATAGCCACCTTGGTCTATAAAACTCAAGGTGCTGCTGAATTATTGGGATGGTTTCTTGTGGTTTTAGCTTTAACAACTTTAGCAACTTATGGTTACGAAAAGTACAGAATCGTAAAAACACCATTAAAATAAAAAGATTAAACAGTTATCAGCTCTTCAAGATCAACTTTTATTGCTTTATTAACTTTCCTTCCCAAGAATAACTCAGCTACTTCTTGAAATTTGGTGGGAATATCACTAACAAACAAATCAAGATTGGGATGGTCCTTATGATTAGTTTCTAATTGTAACTTGTGAATCTCATTCTTCACGGCTTCTGCGGTGGCAACACCAGAATCAATAAGTTTTACTTTGTCTCCGACTACTTCTTGAATTACGTCCGCAAGAATGGGATAGTGTGTGCATCCAAGTACAAGTGTGTCTACATGATGTTTTTTTAGCTCCTTTAAATATTCATTTGTAATTTCATAAGTTGCGCGATGGTGTGTCCATCCTTCCTCTGCCAATGGAACGAATAAAGGACATGCTTTTTCAAATACTTCAATTTTACTATTTATTTTTTTTATAGACTTTGAATATGCTTGGTTATTAATTGTTGCACGCGTACCAATCACACCTATTTTTCCATTTTTAGTTTCACTAACAGCCATATGTGCGCCGGGAAGGATTACACCAATTACAGGAACATAGAATTTTTTCTGCAATTCCGGTAGTGCAATTGAAGATGCTGTGTTGCAAGCAACTACAACAAATTTTACTTTTTTGTGTAAAAGAAAATTCGTATCCTGAATGGAATACTCTGTTACTGTCGAATTTGATTTTGATCCATAAGGAACGCGGGCTGTGTCACCAAAATATACTAAGTGTTCATTAGGCAAAACTGTTGAAAGATGCTTGACCACTGTTAAGCCGCCTATTCCAGAATCAAAAACTCCAATCGGTTTTTCTTTGTGAGAGATGTTCAAATTTGGTCCCTATATCATTTGGTTTATTGTTCGGGTTAATTCATATTTAACAAATTCTTGATCATACGAAGGAATTTTTTTTCCGTTCCGATCAAGCACATAGAATGAATCTACAATGTCATCTTCTCTAGTAGAAATTTTTGCAAAGTAAATTACTAAACCCAATTCATTCATTTTGGATGTGACCTGGTAAAGAAAACCTAGCTTATCAGGCGAGAATATATCAATGATAGTATATTTTTCATGCTCTTCAAAAAGTATTTTAATTTTTCCAACTCTTTTAAACAACTTACTTTCTATTCTTCTCCATCGAGATTTCATTCGTGCAAATTCAACATTCAGCTTTAACACACCTGATATTACCGAATCCATATCTTTGCTGATTTTTTCATATCGAGATGAATCTATTTTTTTATGTGCTCTAAAATCTGTAACATTAAAAGTATCGATGACAACTCCATCCCTTCGAGTAAATATTTTTGCATCGTGAATATTTGCATCGTTGATGGATAATACTCCGCATATTTTGGAAAGCAGAGACGGAAAGTCCATTGTTATAACGGTAACATTTGTAAAGTTTTCAAGTTCTTTAAACAAAGTTGATACAATTACACCTTTTTGAATTTCTTCAATATGACCAGCAATTTCTTTTTCTGAAAACTGATAAATATAAGATGAGTCCGTAATCGCATCCATATGCTCTTGAACATGCTTATCAGAAATCAAGTCGGAATGTTTGCTGATTTCCCCAGGCACAAAATAAGCCCCAGACATGAGAAGTTCCTCACCGGAGATTTGATCTTCAAGCATTGAGCGTGATTTTCTATATAGTTCAGCAAGCAATTCGCTTTTCCACGAAGTCCACACAGCAGGATTAACTGCTGAAAGGTCTGCATATGTTACAAGATAAAGTAAATCTAAATCTTCAACTGATTTAAACTTTGAGGTAAAATTGTTCAAAGTTTCAGCATCGTTGAGATTTCTTCTAAAAGCAATTTGTTCCATCAGTAAATGGTTGCGAACCAACATTGTGATGCGATCAATTTCCAGCTCGCTATAACCAAGTTTGTAAAGTATAGAAGCGGCTATCTCTACACCTAAAATTTCATGGCCTGCTACGTTAATTGGCTTTGCTATATCATGAAACAGCAACCCGAGGTATAAAATCTCTTTATTTTTAATGCTTCCAAAAATCTTCCCGAGTATCGAAGAATCTCTTCCAAGCATTTCAATATTCTTAATCGTAAGAAGCGTATGTTCGTCTGTTGTAAAGCAGTGATACACACCATGCTGAACATAGCCGACTAAATCCTTAAATGCAGGAAGAAATAACCCCAACACACCATATTGATTCAACAGTGAAAGCGTTTTCCCAACATTATATTCGAGCTTTAAAATTTCTCTAAAGAATACCGAAGATTCTGCTTCAAAGCTGTCCTGAATTGAATTACCCTCAACATATTCTAATATTAGTCTTCTTAACTGTTCATCAAAATAAGCATCATGATATCCTGTATAGTAAAAAGCTCGCAAAATATCTGAGAGATCTAGTTTGAGTGTGTGTCTTAAAAATATTTTTTTACCAACCAAATTAAAATCATCATCAAGATCAATTGTTAAATTACTCTGGCTTTGTGGACATACTATTTCTTCAAAGTATCTTACCATTGTGTTTGAAAACCTTTGTATAGCATTTGCAGCAGAAAAATATTCCTTCATATACAAAGTCAGAGCATTTATTTCGTTGCTGTTAAGATTAGCTGTTTTCTTTTGTGAAATGAATTCAAATCGATCATTTTTCTGAAGCGAAAAAAGATGGATTAAATTCCGTGCATAGAGTATTTGATTATAGCTATCTAATAAAAGTCTCGCTTCTGTATAAGAAATAAGATCATTATTTTTGATTAATTCAAGGAAAGACTCAGCCTGAGTTACCTCAGCTTGCTTGTTAAGCAAGATCTTGTTAAAGACAATAAACATCCACTCAACGGATTGAAAATCCCTGAGGCCGCCAGGGGATAATTTAACATTCGGCTCTAATGATTTTCCAGAATCACCATATTTTTGATACCTATCTTCAATATCTTTAATTAATTCAGTTATTATTTTTTTTTGATTTTCGTCTGTCAGGGTTGAAAATAAAATTTCATTCCATTCATTATAAATTTTATCTGAGCCGAGAAGCAATCTTGTTTCAAAAAATTGAGTGAAGGTGTGAAGATCCGTTTTAAGAAATTTTTGAATGTCTGAAAACTCTCTCACTGTATGTGAGACATCAATTCCATAATCCCAGAAATTCTGAATTAATTCGCTTATATCTTTCTTTACTTCATATACAGAGTGAACTATGAACATTAAATCAATGTCAGAATAAGGCGAAAGTTCACGGCGACTAAAACTTCCTGCAGAAACCAGAGCAAAATTAAATTTTTTACTGCTTGCTAACTTATAGATTTGTTCCTCCACAAATAAACTAAACTCCATACTTGCTCTCAAAGCATTCTTTTTAACAAAATCTCTCTGGAAGAATTCTTCTCTTAACAAATTAAAATGATTTTTATTTGAGATATCAGCAGGCATAGATTAGATATTTTTCTCTAGAGTTTTTTATTCGTGTGTGCTTTTGTAAATTCTACAACAACGGTAGAAGATATTCCACCCCTTGCATTGAACTCTGCAATAATTTTCATATAACGTGGTTTACAAACAGTAACCAAATCATCTAATATTTTATTTGTTACGCTTTCATAAAAGATACCATCGTTTCGATACAAATTGAGATACATCTTTAGCGATTTAAGTTCAACACAAAGCTTATCTGGAACATACTCAAGTGTAATTTGTGCAAAATCAGGATACCCTGTTTTCGGGCACAAAGAAGTAAACTCTGGCGCAAAATGAGTAACTGTATAATCCCTATTTGGATATTGATTATCAAATACTTCGAGCAATTCTAGTTTTTTTTTCATGAAAACAAATCGTTTAATTTTTGTTATGAAATATTTTTACTTTTTATAGGATAGACTTTGTATTTAATTGGATCCTTAACCCCCGTTCTTTGAAAACCTCTCAATCTCAATGCGCAGCTATCACAAACTCCACACGCCTCTTCTTCTTCCTGATAACATGACCATGTTAGATGTAACGGTGCATTTAGTTCTAATCCTCTCTCCACAATATCTGTTTTAGAGAGATTAATTAAAGGTGTGATAATTTTTATTTTAGTAGTTGGTTTTGTTCCTAACTCAACAACTTTTTCAAATGCTTTAAAAAATTCAGGTCTGCAATCAGGATACCCAGAAGAATCTTCCCAAACAGCTCCAATAAAAACCGCATCTGCATGTATGACTTCGGCCCAACTTACACAAGCAGAAAGAATATTTGCATTCCGGAACGGCACATAAGAAGTGGGAATTTCTCTACTTGATAAATCCGCTTTGCTTACTTCAATATTCATATCTGTCAAAGAAGAACCGCCAATAAACGATAAATGTCTTAAGTCTGCAACTAATCTGCTTGTAACGTTATAAAAATTTGCAATATCATTAAATGCTTTAAGCTCACGCTTTTCTGTTCGTTGTCCATAGTTAACATGAAGAAACGCCAATTCGAAATCTTTCTTGGCAACAGCAGCGGTTACACAACTATCCATTCCGCCACTCACTGCTACAATTGCTTTACCCATCAGTTTCAAATGAAATTCTTGCTCATTTTTTTGACAAAAATAAATAATCGTCAACTTACATAGAAATAAATGTCGCCCAAAAAATAATTGACGAATTGCTAGGATTAATTATGTTAATTATTTTTGTTTAAATATATCTAATATTTATACAACCAAACACCAGAGGAAAAAATGCGCATCAAAGTAATTGCAGGTAACTGGAAAATGAATAACGACATAACTGAATCAAAGAATTTAATTTCTAAATTATTAACAGGGTTATCAAATATAGATTCAAACAGTGAAGTTATAATTTGTCCTCCATTTATATCACTCTCCGAAGCTTCTGGAATGATTAAAAACAGTAAGATAAAATTGGGCGCACAAAATGTTCACGAAGAAGAAAATGGAGCTTTTACCGGTGAAGTATCGGCAAAAATGCTGCTAAGTGCGGGCTGCGAGTTCGTTATAATTGGTCATTCTGAACGGAGAACTATTTTTAAAGAAACCGATGAGGTAATAAACAAAAAAATTCTAAGAGCAATAAGAAATAATCTGAAACCTATTTTTTGCGTGGGTGAGTTACTTGAGGAAAGAGAAAAGAGTATTACCGAACAAGTCATCGAATCACAAGTATTGAAAGGGTTGGCAAGCTTTTCTGCTGAAGATTTGAAATATTTAATTATTGCTTACGAACCCGTTTGGGCAATTGGTACCGGAAAAACTGCTACTCCGCAACAAGCTGAAGAAGTACATATTTTCATTAGAAAATTATTATCTAAAAACTTCTCGACAGGATTTGCTGATAATTTGAGAATCCTTTATGGGGGAAGCGTAAAACCCGAAAACTCACATGAATTATTATCACGAAAAAATATAGATGGCGCATTAGTAGGTGGTGCTTGCCTTAAAGCAGATTCATTCTTAGACATAATAAAGTCTGCCTGATTTAAGCAAAACTGTAAATAATGACCACAAGTCTTTGAAAATAGTGTGTTTTATGGGTTAATTCATTGATTTCGCATGCATTCCTTAGTATATTTGCACGTTTTTTAATTCTTTTTTCCAACATTTTGGATGATCTTCCTGAAGTATATCTATCTATTAATAATACTCACTTCTATTTTAGTTATCTCTCCCCTTTTGGGACAGATAATCTTTAAAAATTTACCACAGAAAGATTTATCGCTTCGCGACTCCACCTTTTTTGATATAAGTAAAACAAGAAAAATGCTTTCCTTAAACGGAAAATGGAATGTTTATCCCGCAAATTCCAATGAAATTGAAAAAGTTGGCGTTGATATTCCCTCTGTTTTTGAAGGAGAGTCAGAACTAATTTTTGAAAGAAGTTTCCCACTTAGCCAATCGGATATTTCAAACTACAAACTGAAACTTTATTTTTTAGGACTTAATTACTCGGCAGATATATATTTAAATAATATAAGTATCTATCGGCATACAGGTGGAGAATTCCCATTTTCTTTAGATCTGCCCAAAGATATTCTTAACTCAGATAAGGCAAATCTATTAACCGTTAGATTATCGAATAAATTTGATTCAAAAAACACTATACCTGTAAAACAAAGATTTCATTTCCCCAAAAGCTTGGGTGGGATTTTTCGTGATGTTTATATTCACTTCACTCCGAATATTTTTGTCTCAGACATTAATTCAAATGTTACGTTCGATACAAAATCAAAAAAATATTTTTTAACTACTAAGATAAAACTTGAGAATAAAGAATTAAGTTCACTGAAAGATACAACCGGGATATCCGAATCATTTTCATTGCTTCTGAATCTCAGTTTACCTAATGAAGGAACAATTTATAGGTCAGGCGAAATAAGTTTTCAGTTAGGTAAAAATAAGACAACATATTTGGCCCAGACTTTCGAATTAGCGACACCAATGCTTTGGAGCCCGTCAGATCCAAAGGTCATTATGTTAACTGCCGAGGTTTTTCGAAATTCAAGTTTAGTTGATCGATCTGCCCGTTACTTAGCTGTTGATGACATTCGAATAAATGGTGATTCTATTATTCTTAACAATCAAACTTTCAAAATCAAAGGAGTGACCTACTATCCTGTAGTTAAAGATAATGACGGATTGATTAGCTATGAACGAATGGAAAAAGATATTAAACTTATTCGTTCGACAGGTTTTAATGCAATTAGATTTGCAAAAAAAATTCCACATCCTTATCTTCTCTTACTTTGCCAGCGATATGGTTTGCTTCCCTTTATTGAGCTTCCCATTAATTCTATTCCCGAATCTATTCTTGATAAAAAGGAATTTAGTGATAGAGTGTCCAATTATGTTAACTATTTCTTACGCGGATTTAAGAATTATACAATAGTAGTGATTGGTTTGGGGGGGTCTTTTTCAGGCGATTCCGAAATAGACATTAATTTCATTGAAAATATTGCTGGATTGATCAAAAGAAACTCCCACGCAATCACTTATGCTTCATTTGTAGATGGAGCAATAAAAGAAATAAAAAATTTAGATCTTTATGGCGTTGAGCTTATAAACAACTCAGTGACAGCAACCAAGTTAAACCGAATTTTATCTGATGAAGAATTCAATTCTAATAAGTTATTTATTAGCGAAGCAACTTATCTTGTGAATAAAGGTACTTCCGATGGTTATTTAAATGATAATTCATTTGAAGCTCAAGCAAAATATTTTGAGGAAATTATAGATTATTCAAATCAAAAATCACTTTCTGGCTTTTTCTTGAATAGCATGTTTGATTATCGGAGTGATTATCCTTCTATTGTTGCAGGTTATAATGAAGAAAACTTGCTTCGAGTGGGGCTTGCCGATGAAAACCGAAATACAGATAGAATGAGCTATAAAGTTATTTATGCAAAACTTAACAATGCTGAAAAGGTCACGATTCCAATTGGAAGTAAAAAAGATGACTCTCCTATGTTGTTCATCATAACTGGCATTATCATCGCAATCAGCATGGGAATTATGATCAATTCAGGTAAGAAATTCAGAGAAGACTCTTCACGAGCATTGCTCAGACCTTACAATTTTTTTGCAGATGTTCGAGATCAACGGCTTATCTCCTGGACACATACCCTTATTTTAGTTTTTATCATCGCGTTAACTTCAGGATTGCTTCTCAGCAACATTCTTTTCTACTTAAAACAGGATATTCGTTTCGAAAAAACACTTTTGAGTTTCGGGAGCACAAATCTTTTACAAAATGTAAGTTATCTCGCATGGAATCCGCTTGCGTCGGCCTGGTGGTTAGCAATATTAACCATACTTGTTTTACTTTCATTAATTGTAATTGTTAAAGCTGCTTCTTTTTTTGTCAAAACACGAGTGGCTTTCAGCAGCATTTACCATACTGTTATCTGGTCATTTTTGCCATTAGTAATTTTAGTTCCAGTAGGAATAATTTTATACCGTGTACTTAGTGCAAACACTATTAACTTTTACATGTTTATGGGTATGATTGCATTTACGATGTGGATACTTTATCGCCTGATGAGAGGAATTTATGTGATTTATGATACTAACCCGACCAATGTTTATCTATATAGCTTAATCATCCTTTTTATTATTGCAGCATCGTTTGTAATTTACTTTCAGCTAACCAATTCTACATTTACATATATCTTACATTCATTAAAAGGTTATAAATTTTTAGGATAGAGATTGTATTTATCTAAGCTTGAAATCTTTGGATTTAAATCCTTCGCACAAAAAACGGTAATAAACTTTAACGAGGGAATTACCTCAATTGTTGGTCCTAACGGCTGTGGTAAAACAAACATTGTTGATGCAATAAGATGGTGTCTCGGCGAGCAAAAAAGCGGGACATTACGAAGCGACAAAATGGAAAATGTAATCTTCAATGGCACAAGTAATAAAAAGCCGATGGGAATGGCTGAAGTTTCGTTGGTTATTCATAATACAAAGGGGATTTTACCTACCGAATATACTGATGTAACTATCACTCGAAGAATTTTTCGCTCCGGTGAAAGCGAGTATCTGTTAAACAAAAACCTTTGTCGCCTAAAAGACATCACAAATCTTTTTATGGATACAGGTATCGGTGCCAATGCATATTCGGTGATAGAATTAAAAATGGTTGAGACAATCCTGAATGATAAGGCAGATGAACGACGCACGATGTTCGAAGAAGCCGCTGGTGTAAATAAGTACAAACTCAGAAGACGATTAGCACTTAGAAAGCTTGATGATGTTAAAGCAGATTTAACAAGAGTGAATGACATAGTTGCCGAAGTTGAGAAAAAAGTAAATTATCTTGAGCGCCAGGCAAAAAGAGCAGAAAAGTATAATAAAATATCAACTAAACTTCGTGAACTTGAACTTGACCTTGCTGATCGTGAGTTTGCTTTATTCCACATTCAAAGAGACGAGCACCGTTTAAGAAAAAATGAGTTCTTTGAAAGTCGGTTGAACTTGGACTCCGATGCTGGCAAACAAGAAGAAGCTTTGAATAACATAAAGCAAAAGTTGAACGATATAGAATCTGTTTTAAAAGAAAAACGTTCGGCTGTACAGCTTCAAACTGAAAAAATTCACAATCTGCAAAATCAGCTTTCTATAACTGATGAAAGGAAAAAATCCGTTACCAGCAATTCCAAGAATTGTAAACTCGAATTAAATGAACTTGGGGAACAGCTAACAAACACCGAAAAACTCATCAACGAAAACCAAATCTTTCTTGAAGATATTTCCTTTAGAATTTCCGAGAAAGAAAGTGAAAAGTCTTTTATTCATTCGGATTTAGATAAGTTAAAAAATGAACTCGACGAACGAAGACAATTACTAAGGTTACAAACAGACCTTCTTTTAGAAAAAGTTAAAGAGATTGCTAATAAAGAAAATGAACTATCAAGTTTAGATAAGCTAATCGAAGGTAAAATTACTTTATCAGAAAAACTTAATCATAAAATTCAGACACTTACAGGCAACATTGCTAAAACTGTTGGATATATTGAAAAGCTTGAAGAAGAGAAATCGGAAGCAAATTTAAAATTTCAAAAGGCAGAATCTGCTTACAATCAAAAGCAAAGAGAAAAAGAGGATTTGGAGAGGCAGCTTAACTTGTTAAAGGGAAAAGAACTTGAGGAAAGAAGCTTGCTTAATGGAATTAAAGACCGAATTCATTTTATCCAAACATTAATAGATAACCTCGAAGGAGTTTCCAAAGGTGCAAAAGCGCTTCTTGAAAATAACAGCTGGAACGATGGAGACAAGTCGTTACTCGCCCATATCGGCAACACATCAGAAAACTACCGCATAGCTGTTGAAGCATCATTAAAAAATAACCTCAATACTATTTTGATTGAATCCATGGGGGATTTGCAAAAAGGTATTGAGCATTTAAAGAAAAACGATATGGGCAAGGCGGCTTTTTATGTTGTTCAGCAGAACACCAAGAAGAATATTAGCCTTTCCCGGTGGATTGGTAATTTGTTCATAAGCAGAAAATTCCAGAAACTCCGAAAAGAAAAGGGGGTTGTTGCGTGGACGAAAGATCTTATTCAAACAGAAGATAAATGGAAAATATTTTTTGATAAATATTTAGGTAAAACAGTTGTTGTGAATTCGGTTGAAACTGCATTATCTCTTTCAAGAAAATATGCAGATTTCAATTTCGTCACCCCAGATGGAGATTACCTTGACCGATATGGAATTGTTGAGGGCGGTGCAATTCCTAAGCTTGACGATTCTGTTTTCGGGAGAAAGCAATCATTAAAAAATCTGCGCGAGGATTTTTCCAGTAGAGAATCTGAACTTTTAATTCTAAAAGATGAAATCGAAGAGCGCGAAAAAGCCTTATCTTCAATCGATCTAAAAGTTCTATCGGAACAAGGGCGAATGCTCCAGAACGACATTACTAACATAGAAAAACAAATTGCGCAGTTTGAATTTGAGAAAAAGAAAACAGATGACGAGATTGAAAAAGCAAGGGAAGAAATAAAAGATATAGCTTTAGAGTCAAATCGGCTTGACAAGGAGCGCACAAATTTGACTATGATTCTCACAATGCATAACGATGAGAAAAGAAAAGCAGATGAAGAATTTGTAAAGCTTGAAGTTGATTTTAAGCATACTGAAGATAATCACAATAATGCCCTGGCCAATCAAAATAGATTAAACCTTGAACTTGAAAGACTAATTGGCGAGAAGAAAAATATTGAGAGCTTGATTGAAAGAGCCAGAGAATCGATTGAGCTGGTTAATAAGTCTCAGGTAAAACGTCAGAGTGATCTTTCTAATCTGGATAATGAATTAATTTCTCTTGAACACCTAATTGCTCAAAAGGTTCCTGTTTTAAAAGAACTTGAGAATTCGAAATCGGTTTTATTAAATGAAGAAAATGAGATTGAAGTTCAATACAAAGAAATTAGAAATGAAATAACTAGGATTGAGACAACCCTTACAAATCTCAGAAAACAAAAAGAGCAACTTACAGATGAAATACATGCCTTAGATATCAAAATTAATGAGATTGATATTAACATCTCAAACTTGAAGAATATAATTCTCGAAAATTATTCCATCCATTTAGAAAAGAAGGACTTTGAAAACCTTTCGGAATTTAATTTTGCTGAGCGTACTGATGAAGTCCATACACTCAAACAACAAATAAAAAACTTGGGCCCAATAAATGTGCTTGCTTATTCAGAATATGAAGAAGAAAAAGAAAGATTTGAATTCTTAAAAAAGCAACGGGATGATCTTCTTGAATCTGAGCGCGACATTGTCAAAACAATCGAAGAAATCAATGTAACCGCACAAGCTTTGTTCATGGAAACGTTTGAAAAGATAAAAGAAAATTTCATAAAAATATTCAGGAATTTATTTAATCCTGGCGACGAGGCGGATTTACGATTAGGCGAAAATACCGATCCTTTAGAGGCAAAAATTGAGATTATTGCTAAACCTAAAGGAAAGCGTCCAACTTCCATTGAGCTTTTATCTGGTGGTGAAAAAACCTTAACCGCAATTGCTCTTCTGTTTGCCATTTATCTTGTTAAGCCAAGTCCATTCTGTATTTTGGATGAAATTGACGCACCGCTTGATGATGCAAACATAGATCGCTTCACAAAAATACTAGATGACTTCAGCAAAAACACACAATTTATTGTAGTAACTCATAATAAAAGAACGATGGAAGCGGCCAGCACTCTTTATGGCGTTACTATGCAGGAAGAAGGAATATCAAAATTAGTCAGTGTAAGATTTAATGAGGAATTGAATTTTGCCTCTTAGTATAACAATCTTTTTCTTGATTTCTTCCTCATATAGATCAAATAGCATAAGCTTTGGTTTTTCGCTGCTCTTGTTCATTCTTTTTTTTTCAGCTTTTCCATTCGCAAGGACGCTTAGCCAAATAAAATTTAATTTTGGGGATAAGACACACAAAATTAAAGCAACAAATCCGATAGATATTTCATCAATTTCTGATGGTGCGGGTGGGCTGTATGTATTTTGGAGAGAAAGTGCTTCCCCAATTGAGAGCAGAGTATTCTTTGCTCATACCAATTTAAACCAAGAACATTCTGTAGAATTATTCGGAAAAAAAATATCCAATCTAAGTTTTATTCAAAAGAACCCATTAGCGGTTTCCTATATTTCAAATGATGCAATCTTAACTTGGAAGGATTATTCTAACCAATTTAGCGGCGATATTTTTGTGCAGAGAATCTCTAAGAATGAACTTCTTTGGGGAGAAAATGGTATTCGAATCACTGCTTCACAGGAGCCAATTTTTGATTGCTCGCTATGTTCAGATATTGCGGGAAATATATTTATAGCTTACACAACCCGTAACGAATACCCCGCAAATGATTACCTAATTTGTTATCAAAGAATATTATCTGATGGAAGTTTGACTTATAAAAACAAACCTATCCAAATTGAAAACTCTGCGAGGAAAAAGAATAATCTCAGGATCATTCACGATAACAATGGCGGGGCATTTATACTTTGGACTGAAAAAATAAATAATAACGAATCTTTGCTCATTAAAAAAGTTGATCCTTCGGGCAAATCTATTTTGGGAAAAAAGCCAATCAAAATCTCCGGAGCACTCCATAATACAATCAATTTTTGCACTAGTACAATCAACAACTCTCTTCTCTACATTGCTTGGGAAACTGACTCAAAAAACATTTATCATCAGCTTATTAATAATAAGGGGAAAGCTATTTGGTCAGTCGGAGGCATCGAAGCATCCTTAAATAAAGGTAACAACCAATTTCCTCAGACATTTCGACAAGATTCATTAATTACTTTAAGTTGGTTAAATGAATTTGAACAAAATCAACACTTGATAGTACAAAGATTCAAAATGAATGGAAAAGAAATTTGGGGAAAAAACGGGGCTTATGTTACAACCAGCAATTATAAAATTTTAAATCACTCGATATGCAGTGATAACAACAATGGAATTTACATTTCGTGGCTTTCCGCAAATCCCAAAACAAACAGATGTAAAGTTAATGCTCAAAGAATTAGCAACAAGGGAAATATTTTATGGGATTCCCTAAAAACTGACGACGATTTTAGCGCTATTTGTGAAAACACATATTTATCTGTTTTCCCGAGTCTTAATAACCAAACTACTCTTGTGTATAAAAATTCTCTAAACGAAATTCTGATTTCGAAAACAAAAGAATATAAAGTGCTAGGAAATGATTTTGTAAACTTAAGCACAGAACTATATGGAAACTCTGTAAAGCTAAAATTAAACACAAATATTAAGGACGAAAAAAGGGTGCTTGTTATAGAGAGACTTGCACATACGGATACTTCAGCAAATCTTTGGGAGTTTGTCGGGACAATAGATATTTCCTCGTCGGTCATTAATTCTGAATATGAGTTCATCGATTGTCCAACAGAATTTGGAACTCTCTACTACAGAACCATATTAAAAAACGCATCAAAGGAATTTATATCCAACATATCCAGGATTGATTATCTTGAAGCTGTATCCAAAATTATTGTTGCACAAAATAATCCAAATCCGTTTCGAGATTCGACTACAATCAGCTTTTATTTACCAGTTTCATCCTCGGTTGGATTTGAATTTTTTAACGGACATGCGGAAAAAATTGGCGAATTGAAGGAGAAATCTTTTCCTGCTGGAGAAAATAGTGTAACCTTTTGCGCTCCAGAACTTCACCCAGGCATATATTTTTTTCGATTCTACACAAGAGATTTTGTAGAGGTAAAAAAGATGGTGGTTGATTAAATGGTTTTGCATAAATTCAAAGTGTTCGTTGATTTCGATGGAACAATTACAAAACAAGATGTGGGAGAAGCAATCTTCAGAGAGTTTGGGAACCCAAGCGAAACAAACAAAATTGTTGATGATTTATTAAACGATAGAATAACAGCTCGTCAATGTTGGGAATTATTATTTGCCACAATAAAAACAATTGATGCTCAAAAGCTTGACCAATTTATAGATCAGATGAAAATAGACCCAACATTTCATCTGTTTCATGAATACTGTTTTAAAAATGGAATTGAATTGTTCGTGTTAAGTGATGGGTTTGATTATTACATAAATAGAATTTTTAACCGAGAAAATCTCAATCACATTAAGCTATTTGCAAATAATCTATTAATAAACGATGCGAATGAGTTTGTTCCTTCGTTTCCATATTTTGATATTGAATGTCAAACTTCAGCTAATTGCAAAAGAAATCACATTCTAAACAATAGCGGTGATGGAGAATTCACTATTTATATTGGTGATGGAAATTCAGATAAATATTCAACCGAGTTCTGTGATTTTATCTTTGCTAAAGATGACTTGCTTAAACACTGTGAGAAACAGAGAATTACATACTTCCCTTTTATCAATTTTGAAGACATAATTACAAGGATTAAATCACTTAACACTAAAAAAAGATTAAAAAAGAGACACCAGGTCGAATTAAAGAGAAACGAAATTTATTTGCAAGAATAATATGTCCGATTTATCCTCAAAAATATTTAAATACAGAAGCTACTCCCCCATTCCATTTTTACTTATAATGTTTTTTTATGCAAACCCAAATATTTGGAGTATAATTGTTGGTTTTGTAATTGCACTAACTGGGGAAGCAATTAGAATTTGGGGAGTAAGCTGGGCAGGAAGCGAAACAAGAACAACCGGTGGAATTGGAGGAACTTTCTTAGTGATTAGCGGACCATTCGCACATGTTCGTAATCCGCTTTATGTAGGAAACATATTGATGTACACAGGTTTGGGAATAATGTCGTTTGCATTGTTTCCATACTTACAAGTTTTAGGACTCCTCTTTTTTTATTTTCAATACAAAATCATAGTTAAACAGGAAGAAGCATATCTTGAAAAAACTTTCGGGAGCGACTTTGAGAACTATCGTCATCATGTTCCCATGTTTTTTCCTAAGTTAAAAATATATAAGGTTGAAACATTAGCTCAACCTGAATATTTTTTGAAAAAGGGAATAATCTCTGAGAAGAGAAGTTTGCAGGCATTTGCATTCGTCACAATTACAATAGTTCTGCTTTGGTTCCTGCGAAGATTGTAACGATAATTAAAAAGCGATTTAAATGGTTTATAGAAAAAATGTGATGATTATCGCTGGAGAAGTTTCGGGAGATATGCATGGTGCTGCATTAATTCATGAATTAAAAAAACTTGATAACGATATTAAAATATTTGGTATCGGCGGTAATCTGATGAAAAACGAAGGAGCATATTTATATTATCACATTAATCAGATGGCATTTTTAGGTTTTGTAGAAGTTGTAAAACATATCCCGTTCATAAAAAAAGTGCAGTCTGAATTGATTAAAGTAATAAAAAGAGAAAATGTTGATACTATTGTTTTAATTGATTACCCGGGATTCAATCTTAACTTAGCGAAAAAGCTTAACAGGCTACGAGTTAAAATAATATATTACATTTCTCCTCAAATTTGGGCTTGGGGGAAAAATCGTATTTATAAAATCAAACAATTGATCGACAAGATGATTGTGGTCTTTCCCTTTGAAGAAAAAATTTACAAGAGTGCTAATGTTGATGTAAAATATGTTGGTCATCCTTTAATAGAGATGATAAATAATTACAAATATTTTAGCAGGGATGATCTGTTAAAAGAGTATCAACTAAATCCTACACAAGAGATTCTATTGATTATGCCAGGCAGTAGGCAACATGAAGTTGAAAAAATATTCCCCGAATGTATTAAAGCTGCTGAGGGTTTAGCAAAAACTTTTAACATGCAGATTATTGTAAGTGCATCTCAAAATATAAGCGAAGATTATTTGTTCCGAATTGCAAAGAATAAGAACTTTAAAGTAATTAAGGATCGTAATTATGATTTATTAAAACACTCTAAATTTGGAATAATAAAATCTGGCACTTCAACATTAGAAGCAGCAATTTTTCAACTGCCGATGGTAATTGTTTACCGAACGAGTCGTTTAACTTACTTTATAATGAAACAGCTCATAAAAGTTAAGAGCATCGGGATGGCAAATATCATCTTAGACGAACGAGTTGTTCCTGAACTTATTCAGAACGATGTATCACATACAGTAATTTATGAAAAAGGAAAGGAAATATTATCCAACTCCGAACTTTATAACTCAATCAAGCAAAAACTTGGAGTTGTAAAAGAAAAGCTCGGTGAAAATGGAGCATCTAAAAAGGCAGCTCAAATAATTTTTGATTTGATGAATGACACCCAAAAAGATTAAGCACGATATTTTAAGATTTGTCGGGAATTATATTCTTTATTATGCGGTTAATGTTCTTTGTAAAACTTTAAGAATTTCGTTTGTTAACAGAGCTGCAATTGATAAGCTGGAGGGAAACAAACAAAATTACATTTTGGCATTCTGGCATGGCACAATGTTACTCCCCTGGTATTTAAATCGGAACAAAAAATTTGCTGCCATAGTAAGCATGAGCAAAGATGGAGAACTTTTGAGTAAGATTTTAAGGCGTTGGAATTATAACATAATCAGGGGCTCAAGCAGTGTTGGTGGTGACATCGCTTTAGGTATTATGGTTGACTTTGCTAAGAATAATAATTCAATTGCGATTACCCCTGATGGACCAAAGGGGCCGGTGTTGAAATTAAAAGCTGGTGCAGTTGTAACAGCAAAAAAAAGCGGTTTACCACTTGTACTTTTAGGCGTTGGTTATAAGAACAAAAAATTGTTAAACAGCTGGGATTCGTTTCAAGTTCCTTTATTTTTTACTAAAGCAAACGTGTTTTTTTCCGAGCCGATCCTAATTAGCAATAATTTAAGTTATAATGATACATCAAAAATGATTGAGAACTGTGAATTGCATTTACGTAAACTTCAACAAGATGCAACTAAATTTATTTAGTGCCTGTGCTTAGGAAATAAATGAATATTTTACGATTTATTTTAGTCCCGTTTGTTCCGGTTTTTGCATTTCTGATTATGCTCAGAAATAAATTGTTTAATTGGGGAGTTTTTAGAGTTAGTGCGGTTAATGCCAAAATTATCTCTGTCGGGAATATAAATGTTGGCGGCTCTGGAAAGACACCATTAGTTATTTTTTTAACAAATATGTTAAAGAATGAAGGACGGAGAGTCGGTGTTTTAAGTCGTGGTTATGGACGAAAGTCTGCGGGATATATTTTAGTATCTGATGGAAATGAAGTTTTAACTACCTCTGAATCTTGCGGTGATGAAATGATATTGACAGCACAAGAATGTTCTGTTCCATGTGCAGTTTCAGAAAGAAGAATTGATGGGGCAGATAAATTAATTTCAGATCAGGGTGTAGATACAATAGTTCTCGATGATGCATTCCAGCACCGATGGATTAAACGTGATGCTGATTTGCTTGTTTGCGAACAAAGGTTTCTTATTAGCCCCGAGCCATTTGATCATCTTCTTTTGCCTGCTGGATCGATGAGAGAACCATTTGGTTCAATCGAACGGGCAGATGCAATAATTATAAATAGAAAATTTTCACAGTTAAGAGAAATTCCTGAGAACGTAAACAAATATTTCGCTAATAAAAAAATTTTTAATGCATACTATGCCGCAAAAGGGTTCGTTGATATTAAACGAAAGACAGAATACAACCTAAGCGAGTTTGAGGGACAGAAAGGTTTGGTTGTTTGCGGAATTGCAAATCCATATTCATTTTTCACGGCTCTAAAACAAACAAGTGTAGATACAGAAAACTATTTGATATTTCGCGATCACAAGCATTACACTAACAAGGAAATTCAAAAAATTAGAAAGATGTTCTATTCAACTAATTCCCATTCAGTAGTTACAACACAAAAGGATGCTGTCAAATTTTTTGAATATCATAATGAGTTAGATGATATAGATACCTTCTACCTAAAAATTGAATTGATGGTAGATGATTTCCTATTATTTAAAGAATTTATATTAAATAAAATCAAAAACTAAAAACACACTACTGTTAAATACAGATTAAATTATACGGAGGATCTAATATAATGGCTAAAAGTAAAAAGTATGTTTATTTTTTCGGAGGCGAGAAAGCTGAGGGAAAAGCAGAAATGAAAGCGCTTCTTGGAGGAAAAGGAGCTAACCTTGCAGAGATGGTTAATTTAGGTTTACCAGTTCCAGCCGGATTCACAATTACAACTGAAGTTTGTACTCATTACTATCAAAACAAAAAGAAATATCCCAAAGAACTTGAGAAGCAAATGAAAGATTCTCTTGAAAAAGTTGAAAAAGAAATGTATGCAAAGTTTGGTGACAAGGTTAATCCACTGTTACTTTCGGTACGTTCCGGTGCCAGAGCATCAATGCCAGGAATGATGGAAACGATTTTAAATGTTGGTTTGAACAACGTAACTCGTGAAGCACTGATTGCAAAAACCGGCAATCCACGATTTGTTTACGATTCACATCGAAGATTAATTCAAATGTATTCCGATGTCGTTATGGAAAAAGCTGCTGGCATCGAACCAGAAGAAGGTAGGGGAGTTCGTCAACAGCTTGAAAAAGAATTGCATAAAATGAAAGAATCAAAAGGTTATCATAGTGATACCGATTTAACTGCAAAAGATTTAAAAGAGCTTGTTAAAATTTATAAAGCTAAAGTTCAGGAAGTTCTTGGCAAACCATTTCCTGAAGATCCAATGCAACAACTTTGGGGTGCTGTCTCAGCTGTTTTCCAAAGTTGGATGGGTAAACGCGCAATCTCTTACAGAAGAATTGAAGGAATACCAGACGATTGGGGAACAGCAGTAAACGTCCAATCAATGGTGTTTGGAAACATGGGAGACACATCAGCAACAGGAGTTGCATTTACACGTAATCCTGCTACTGGCGAAAATCATTTTTATGGTGAGTGGTTAACAAATGCACAAGGCGAAGATGTTGTTGCTGGGATAAGAACTCCAAATCCAATTAATATAGTCGGTAAGAGTGAGCACACTGAGCATCTCCGTTCACTTGAAGAAGCAATGCCAGATACTTATAAGCAGCTTTACAAGATAGAGCGTAACTTGGAAAAGCATTATCATGATATGCTTGATATCGAATTTACAATTCAAGATGGCAAGCTATACATGCTTCAATGCCGTGTAGGAAAGAGAAATGGACCTGCTGCTCTTAAGATGGCAATTGACATGCATAAGGACAAACTAATTTCTAAAGAAGAAGCTGTAATGCGTGTAAAACCAGAACAACTTGATGAACTCCTTCATCCTATTGTTGATCCAAAGATAGAGGCAAACACGAAAGTTATTGCAAAAGGATTGCCGGCAGGACCTGGCGGTGCAACCGGACAAGTTGTTTTCTCAGCTGGCGATGCCGTTGCATGGGCAAAGAATGGAAAGAAAGTTATTCTTGTTCGGGAGGAAACAAATCCTGAAGATATCGAGGGAATGAGAGCCGCTCAAGCGATTCTTACTGGACGAGGCGGAATGACATCTCATGCTGCTCTTGTTGCTCGCGGCTGGGGAAAGTGTTGTATCGTTGGTGCCGGTTCATTAAAAATCAGCCATAGTGCTAAGCAGTTTACTGTTGGGGATATAGTTGCTAAAGAGGGCGATTGGGTCACATTGAATGGAACAAAGGGCGCTATTTATCTTGGCGAACTTCCAATGAAAAAAGCCGCGGAAGAAAATCCAGACTTTGTTACCTTTATGAAACTGTGCGATCAAATTAAAAAACTTAAAGTCAGAACAAACGCTGATACACCTGAAGATGCCGCAAGAGCAAGAGCATTTGGAGCTGAAGGGATCGGATTATTTAGAACCGAACATATGTTTTACGGAAAGGGAAGTGAAGATCCTTTATTCAAACTTCGTAGGATGATTGTTTCTAAAAACGAAGCCGAGAGAAGAAGTGCTCTTGATGAACTTTTCACACATGTAAAATCTGACATCAAGGGAACGCTGGAAGCCATGGACGGATTTCCTGTTACAATTAGAACACTCGATCCACCATTGCACGAATTTGTACCTAACGGAGAGGACGAGAGAGAAAAGCTTGCATCAAGCTTAGGCATCACTCTTAAAGAATTGAACGAGAGGGCAGAAGCATTGCATGAAAATAACCCAATGATGGGACATCGCGGTGTACGTCTTGGAATTACATATCCCGAGGTAACTGAAATGCAGGTTAGAGCGATCTTTGAAGCTTCCGCTGAATTGTCGAAGGAAGGCAAGAAACCATTCGCAGAAATCATGATCCCGGTTTTGAGTCATGTGAATGAGCTAAAACATCAATTTACGATAGTTGATAAAGTTCATGGAGAAGTTTGTGCTAAATTCGGATTGAAAAAAATTCCTCATCTCACCGGAACAATGATTGAGATTCCCCGTGCTTGCTTAACAGCAGATAAAATTGCCGAGTATGCCCAATTCTTCTCATTTGGCACTAATGACTTAACACAAATGGGATTTGGTTTTTCACGTGACGATATTGGTGCATTTCTAACTGATTATCTAGAGAAGAAAATTCTTTCTGTTGATCCCTTCCAATCGATAGATGTTGAAGGAATCGGTCAATTAATGATAACTGCTGTTCAGAAAGGAAGGGCAACTCGTTCAGACTTGAAGATAGGAATTTGCGGGGAGCATGGTGGCGAACCTGCTTCAGTTGAATTTTGTCATCAAATTGGGTTGAATTACGTAAGCTGTTCTCCATTTCGAGTTCCGATCGCACGACTAGCTGCGGCAAGAGCAACCGTTAAAGAAATGGACGCCAAGAAAAATAAATCAATTAAAAGAAAGAAGTAATTAAAGAGCCAAATTGCAGAATCGAACGGTCAGTTTGAGCCTGTCGAAGACTGACTATTAAAAAATGATTCACGTTTAGCCTGTCCTGCTATAATGGGACAAGCCAGCATGACATCTATATTTACTGTAAAATGGCTCTTAGAAAATTTTATAATTTAATTAGAGGTATCTGCAAATGAAATTATCAGATTTCAAGTACAATCTGCCAAAAAACCAAATAGCTAAATATCCAGCATCTCCAAGAGACAAAGCAAAGCTGATGGTAATTAACCGGGCAAATGAGGAAATCGAATCGAAAAGATTTAGCGATGTGGTTGACTATATGCAAAAGGGCGATGTTATGGTTGTAAACGAAACAAGAGTGTTCCAGGCAAGACTATTCGGTAAAAAGGAAAAGACAAATGCAAAGATAGAGGTCTTTCTTCTGAGAGAATTAAATGCCGACGAATACATTTGGGATGTAATTGTTGACCCAGCAAGAAAAGTCCGTATTGGTAATAAAATTTATTTTAACGACAAACTCTGGTGTGAAGTAATTGATAACACGACCTCTCGTGGAAGAACGGTTCGATTCAATCAACCTGGAAACATTTACAGGGCAGTTGAAAAAATTGGAGTAACACCGCTCCCTCCCTACATAAAGCGAGAACCTGAAAAATCTGACAAAGAAGATTATCAAACTGTTTTTGCAAAAATTGATGGCGCTGTTGCCGCACCGACTGCGGGTTTACATTTCACTACAAAACTTCTAAGCAAAATTGAAAAGAAGGGAATTCAAATTGTCCCTGTTGTTCTTCACATAGGACTAGGATCATTTAGACCTGTCGAAGTTGAAGATTTGACAAAACACAAAATGGATTCTGAATTCTATGAAATTTCTTTAAAGTCTGCTGAGATAATTAATAAATCTATTCTGAACAAGCACAATGTTTTTGTTATAGGAACAAGTACGGCCAGGGCACTTGAAACAAGTGTAACGGCGGATGGATTAGTAAAACCAAACCGCGGATGGACAGATAAATTTATTTATCCGCCATACGATTTTAAAGTTGTTGATAAATTAATAACCAATTTTCATTATCCCGAATCTACTTTGCTTATGCTTATTTCGGCATTCACAGGTTTAGATTTAACTATGCGAGCTTATAAACGTGCATTGAAAGAAAACTACAAGCTTCTAAGCTATGGCGATGCAATGCTAATTCTATGAGAACTTTTGCTATAATCCCTGCAGCAGGAAAAGGTAACCGTAGCGGGTTTTCGGTACCCAAGCAATACCTAAAGTTTAATGGTAAAGAACTGATTGCCCATACTCTGGATGTATTTCAAAAAAATAAGTTAATTGATGAAATAATTATTGCCGCACATTCAGACTACTTTGATTTATTAAAAAAAATCAAAAAAAAATATAAGCTGACTAAGATTAGCCAGATTGTTAATGGTGGTAAAGAGAGACAGGATTCAGTTTATAATGCATTACATGCCATTGATGCTGATAAAAATGATTTGGTGGCAGTTCATGATGCTGCTCGACCGCTACTCACGCAAAAAATACTTACGAACTCAATCATAACTGCAGGTAAAAAAGGAAATGCACTTGTTTGCATCAAAGCAAAAGATACTCTAATTACGGGCACAGATATTGTTGAATCATACATCGCTCGAGAAAATGTTTATTATGTCCAGACTCCCCAGGTTTTTAGGTACAAGGATTTGATGAAAGCAATGAAAATAGCATATGTCTCAAATTTTTATGCAACAGATGAATCAATGCTTATAAAAAATTTAGGAATAAAGATTACCATTGTTGAAGGATCAACAAAAAATCTTAAAATTACAACTGTAGATGATGTTAGTTTATTGCGAAAATTGTTCTGAGTTCAGTCAATAGAATCTTAAATTCAATTTTGGCATCTAAATAAATGACTTTTGGCACTAATTTTATTAAGATTTTAATTGTGTTTTTAATTTAATCTTTTTACTTTGTCGCAACAAAATTATTGATTTCAAAATAGATGTATCTTTTAACAACCATAATAATTCTTTCATACCTAATCGGCTCAATACCAACAAGCATAATTATAAGCAAGGTAGCTAAAGGTATAGATATTCGCGAGCACGGAAGCGGCAATGCGGGTGGAACAAATGTTATGCGTGTTCTCGGATGGAAACACGGTGTGCTGGTTATTTTACTCGATGCACTAAAAGGAGTTCTTGCGGTTGTTGTTGTTGCAAGATTACATTATGGTTCAATGCCTTTTGAAAATGCCACTCCTTTTGATGATTTTACTCTTGTTCAAATTATCGCGGGAATTTCTGCTGTAATCGGACATATCTGGACAGTGTTTGCCGATTTCAAGGGCGGCAAAGGAATTGCAACTGCGCTTGGAATGCTTTTAATGATTGTCACGGTTGATATGCTTGTCGCAATTGGCGTTTTTATTGTTGTTGTTACTTTATCACGATATGTTTCACTTGGTTCACTTGCAGGGGCTGTTGCAGTTCCTCTCACCTTAATTGTTCGTGAAAACGTTTTTAACGTTGATATTCCAAATTATAATACACTGCTACCATTCGTAATTTTCACTGCCTTTTTAGTAATCTATACTCACAGAAAAAATGTAATTCGTTTATTAAACGGCAGTGAAAGCAAAATCAGTTTTTCTAAAAAGAAATAAAACTATTATCTGATGAACATTTCTGTGCTCGGCGCAGGCGGCTGGGGAACAACCCTTGCGATAATTCTGCACTACAATGGCCACAAAGTTACCCTCTGGGAATATAAAAAAGATTATGCAAAGCTTTTAAACAAAAAACGAGAAAATGAAATTTATCTCCCAGGCATAAAGATTCCCGAAGAAATTACAATTACACACTACTTTAAAGAATCCACTGCGAAGATGAACTTAATCATTCTTGCGGTTCCTTCACAATTTTTAAGAAGCGTAATAAAAAAAGCAGACTATTCGGATCTAAAAAATTCCATTCTTGTTAGTGTTGCAAAAGGTATTGAAATAAAATCTTTGATGACAATGTCTCAAATGTTAAAGGACGTTTTTCCTGAATTAGATGATTCCCAAATTGGGGTTTTATCTGGTCCAAGTCATGCAGAAGAAGTGAGCAAACGAATTCCTACTGCAGTTGTTGCCGCATCAAAAGATATTGATACATCCAGAACTATACAATCATCATTTATTACATCTTATTTTAGAGTTTATTCATCTAAAGACATACTTGGTGTCGAGTTAGGTGGAGCTTTCAAAAATGTAATTGCAATCGGCGCAGGAATTATTGATGGAGCTAAGTTTGGCGATAACACAAAAGCGGCAATAATGACGCGAGGAATTGCAGAAATTTCTCGTCTCGGTATCGCAATGGGTGCAGAACCAGAAACTTTCGCTGGCTTATCAGGTATGGGAGATTTAATTGTTACATGCATGAGCAAACATAGTCGGAATAGATATGTTGGCGAACAAATTGGCGCCGGTAAAAAATTGAAAGAGGTTTTAAAATCTATGGATATGGTTGCCGAGGGAGTTGAAACATCACGCTCAGCTTCTCAGTTAGCGAAAAAAAATAATGTAGAAACCCCTATTACAACTGAAGTTTATAAAATTTTATTTGAAGACAAGGATCCTGTCAAGGCAACAAACGATTTGATGACTCGCGATATGAAGATGGAATAAAACAACTATTACGCGCCTCATTTGTCCTCCCGACCGAAATTTCAATTCATATATACTTAGAGTAATTTAAATTTTTATCAATTTTTTTCATAATCATTGTAATTACTTTTTCCTTGATTTATTTTTAGCTATGGCAACACAAGAAAAAAGTAACCCCCTAAATCAATCTATTCAATACCTCAAATCGATTGGACCTAAGAGAGCCGAATCGTTTAGAAAGATTCAAATCGAGACTATTCGAGATCTACTTTTCTATTTCCCCTCGCGTCACCTTGATCGAACAACAACTCTCTCGGCTGTAAAAGCTTATGGATATTTAATTAATGGATATGAAGGTGAACTTACAATCATTGGAAAAGTCGAAGATAAAGAGAAAAGATATTTTCATCGTAAAGAAATATTAAAAGTACAATTCCGCGATGCATCAGGATATTTTGAATGTGTCTGGTTTCAGGGTATAAAATATTTTTCCGAAATCTTTAATGTTGGGAACACCTTCGCCATTTCCGGTAAAGCATCGCTATCTAAATATGGCAATCTTCAATTCACCCACCCCGACTTCGACAGGATTACAGAAGATGAATCCTTTAGTTTTCTTAATACGGGAAAAATTATTCCGTTCTATAGAATCCCAAAAGAATTAAGAATAACAAACCTCGGTGATTTAAGCTTAAGGAAAATTCTAAACAATGCCGTAGAAAATTATGTTGAACTGCTAAGCGAAACCATTCCTCCAAAACTTTTAGAAACTTACAATCTTTTAGGAATAATTGATGCTGTCAGAAATTTTCATTTCCCAGAAGATAAAGAAAAATTATTTTTTGCTTCAAAGCGATTTAAATTCGAGGAGGCTTTTTATCTTGAAACCCTTGTCGCTTTGCGAAAACAAAATTATAAAAGAAAATTTGAAGGATATCCATTTAGTACAAGAACAAATTTGATTACAGACTTCTTAAAAACCTTACCATTTAAACTTACTGATGCACAGTTGAGAGTTCTGGGCGAAATAAAAAATGATTTGATGCAACCCTTTCCTATGAACCGTCTTCTGCAAGGTGATGTTGGAAGTGGAAAGACAATTGTTGCGCTAATTGCAATGCTTATTGCTGTCGACAATGGTTACCAAGCTGTTTTGATGGTTCCCACAGAAATTTTAGCAGATCAGCATGCAAAAACTATTTCTCGTATGATGAAGAAGTTTAATGAAGTTTATCCAAATAAAGAAATAAAAGTTACTTTGCTTATCGGCGGGCAAAATAAATCCATTAGAGAACAAAAACTTGAAAGCATTGAGCTTCAAGAGGCTGATATTATCGTTGGGACTCATGCCTTATTCGAAGAAAAAGTAAACTTAAGAAATTTAGGATTAGCAGTGATTGATGAGCAACATCGCTTTGGGGTTGCTCAAAGGGGAAGATTGCTTGCAAAAGGAAAAACGCCTCATGTTTTAATTATGAGCGCAACTCCGATTCCTCGCACATTATCTATGACGGTTTACGGTGACCTTGATAATTCTATTATTGATGAAATGCCAAAGAATAGAATTCCTATAAAAACATTTTTACGAGGAGATAGCAAACTTAAAGACATTTACAAATTTATTTATGAAAAGAAAAAGTATGGTTATCAATCTTTTATTGTTTATCCTCTTGTTGGAGAATCTGAAAAGCTTGAGTTGAAAGCCGCAGAAACTTATTTCGATAAATTACAAAATGACTTTCTTCCCGACTTAAATATCGGATTAATTCATGGCAGAATGAGTTGGCAGGAAAAAGAAGAAGTGATGTTTCAATTTCTTGAAAAAAAAATTGATGTCCTTGTTTCCACAACTGTTATCGAGGTTGGCATTGATGTTCCTGATGCAAATATAATTTTGATTAATGATGCTCATCGGTTCGGATTATCACAGCTCCACCAGTTGCGAGGCAGAGTCGGCAGAGGAAATAAGCAAGCTTACTGCATCTTAACTACAAAAGATGAACTTGCAACTGTAAACCAAAAATTAAAATTAGAAACTGATTATCTGTCACCAGCACAGCTTGATAAATTTAAAGCGATTGTTAGACTTCAAGCAATGACTAAACATCTCGACGGATTTAAAATTGCAGAGATTGATTTGAAACTGAGGGGTCCTGGAGATATTTTCGGACCAAAGCAAAGCGGTTTCCCTGAATTGAGACATATTAACATTATTCAAGATACAGAGATTTTACTCGATGCGAAAAAATCTGCTTTCCACATTATAGAAAATGACCCGCGTCTCGAACAAAATTCCAACTTAATTATTAGAAATAATTTGCTGCGGCATTATCATAAAAATCTAAAGTACGCAAGCATCGCTTAATCATTTAAAAATATTTCTCTCTCCTTAAAAATATTTTCATCATCACAAGCAAAATATTTTTGTTGCTTATAAATATTTTTTAAATGAAATTTAGATAGACAATAAAATTTTTCTTTAGCGAAAATTTTTTCAACGATTCTATTCGCGACTTCGTTCTTAAAATTTATTGTAATTTTTTTTTTAATAGTTATATTTGCAAGAAAAATTTTGAAGGAGAATTTTTATTTTATCTTTTTTCGGTGATGCTCGACTGAACGTCGCTCTTACATTCAATGTCAAACCAGAAAGCGGTACTTTCACCGAAGAAGTGTCTGTTCTCCAAAACAATTCCAACGCACAACTTCAAAAACCAACCGACACATTTGCAGAATGGGATACTTGGGAAACCATCAACACAGTAAAAGACGCAATAGAAACATTCCATACTGTCGAATTAATCGAAGCTGATGACAATGCATACGAAAAATTAAAAAACTCGAAATGTGATATTGTATTTAATATTGCCGAAGGTTTTAATGGAATCAGTCGAGAAGCACAAATTCCTGCGATTCTTGATATGCTAAATATTCCTTACAGTGGTTCTGACCCTTTAACACTTTCAATTTGTTTGGATAAGTCACGCACAAAAGAAATTTTATCCCACTACAAAATTCCAAATGCAGGTTTTATAGTTATTGACCAGATAGAACAATTAAAAAACATAAGCTTAGATTTCCCGCTTATGGCAAAACCAGTTGGTGAAGGATCAAGTAAAGGAATTTATTCTTCTTCATTCGTGCAAACCGAAAAAGATTTATATTATGAAGTAGAAAGAATTTTAAATGAATATAGCCAGCCTGTTCTAGTCGAAGAATTTTTACCGGGTAGAGAGTTTACGGCAGCAGTCATTGGAAATGATGGTGATGCAGAAATTCTTCCAATTGTTGAAATTGCTTACAAAGATTTCCCCGATAATTTTATTCCAATTTATTCTTATGAAGCGAAATGGATTTTGGATACCCGCGAAAAACCATTAAATGTTTTTAGCTGTCCTGCTGAACTCGATACAAAACTTGAAAACAGAATTAAAGAGACGGTATTAAAAACGTACAAGATTCTTAGATGCAGAGACTGGTCACGAATTGATTTACGTCTTGATAAAAATAATATCCCAAATATTATTGAAGTAAATCCCCTCCCAGGAATTCTTCCAAACCCCGAAGATAATTCTTGTTTTCCCAAAGCAGCACGAACATCCGGATTAAGTTATAATGAAATGATCAATAAAGTTCTTTACGTTGCCGCAAAGAGATATAGCTTGACATGAACGACATTTCTAAAATATTGATTTGCTATAACTCACCAGTAAGTGTTTTTCCAATTTACAATGGTAAACCTTCTGAAAAACACTCTGATGTAAATGATCTTTCTGAAACCGCTTTTAGTAAAGAAATAAATTCAATCAAGAAATCCTTACAAGAGTATTATGCCGAAGTAAGAACTTTTGCTGTCGATAGTAATGTTGAGAGAAGCATCGCTAAAATAAATCATTACTCTCCTGATATAATTTTAAACTTCATTGAATCTGTTAATGGAATTTCTACTTATGAGTATTGCATGGCAGGTCTTTTTGAACTTTTAAAAGTAGAATTTACAGGTAATCAGCCTCAATGCCTTGGCAATTGCCTGAACAAATGGAGAACAAAGGATATTTTAAAAGCGAATCATATCAATACACCCAGGGCATTAGTGATCAATAAGCCAGGGGTCATTGAAAGAAAAGACTTCATACTTAAATTTCCAGTGATAGCAAAACTTTTAACTGAGGATGCAAGTATCGGAATATCAGAATATTCGGTTGTAAAAAATTTTGATGAGCTGATGAATCATATTAATTTTTTAGTTAAAACATACAAGCAAGACATTATTGCTGAAGAATATATTGACGGAAGAGAGTTGAATGTTGCAATTTTGGGCAAACGAGTTTTGCCAATATCAGAAATTAAATTTGATGGCTTGCCGGAAGAATTGCCCAAGATAGTAACATACGATGGTAAGTGGATCGCTGACAGCGTTTACTATGAAAACACAAAACCAAAATGTCCTGCAGATTTAGATGTTCGAACAAAAAAAAGAATTGAAGATGTTGCACTCAAAGCATTCGACACATTAGGATGCAGAGATTATGCACGTGTTGACATAAGATTAGACAAAAATGGCATACCATTTGTTATCGAAGTTAATCCGAATCCCGACATTTCGAGCGACTCCGGATTCGCAAGAGCAGCAAAAGCCGATGGTTTAAGCCATC
Organism: uncultured Ignavibacteriaceae bacterium; assembly: GCA_964391015.1. GTDB lineage: Bacteria > Bacteroidota > Ignavibacteria > Ignavibacteriales > Ignavibacteriaceae > XYD12-FULL-36-8. Next base: position 15,386 of record CAYMKU010000010.1, on the reverse strand, counting down.
ATGAATTACTTTTTACAATTACAAAATTTGCTTTGAACCGAAAAATACATGATACGCAAATTAAAGCAAGCTGATGTTCTTATTATTGAAAAGTTTCTTGGAAAAGTAAAAGCTTTTTCCAAAAGTGAAGTTGATGTAGCAATGGAATTAGTGAATATTGCCGCCAATAATCCTGAGCAAACCGATTATAATGTTTTTGTTTACGAAGACAGTAAAAAAATATTAGGATATTACTGCACTGGCAAACGACCTTTAACCGATGCTGTCTATGATCTTTACTGGATCGTAACAAACCCCGATCATCCAAAAAAGGGTATAGGGAAAAGTCTTCTGACACATGCAGAAAAATTTGTTCTTTCAAAAAATGCACGCTGGCTGTTAGCAGAAACTTCATCTAAAGAAAGTTATGCGGCAGCTAGAAATTTTTATCTGAGGAATCACTATTCGATCATCGCCGAAATAAACAACTTTTATGAGGTCGGCGATAATCTAATGGTGTTTGGTAAATATTTCAGCAAGTAAAACAATCATAAAGGAATGTCATGGAACTGTGGCAGCGAATGATAAGAGACAGCGTTCACACTGTTGATCAGCTTGTAGATAAATTTAATATTGACAGAAGTGCCGCTGAAGCTCTTGATGAATTTTTTCAAGCCCGAATTAATCCATATTACCTTAGCTTAATTAAATATCCAGGAGATCCGATCTGGCTTCAATGTGTTCCCGATAAAGCAGAACTCGAAGACTTTGATGCAGCCGAAGATCCCTTGATGGAAGACGCTATGAGTCCTGTTCCTAATATTACTCATAGATATCCCGATCGAGCTTTATTTTTGGTAACAAGTCAATGCGGTCTTTACTGCCGCTTCTGCACACGAAAACGTAAAGTGGGTGACTATGAGAAAATTTCAATGAAAGGACTTGAAAGTGCTTTCTCTTATTTAGAACAGCATAAAGAAATTAGAGATGTCATTCTTTCTGGCGGCGACCCATTGATGCTGACAGACGCTATGCTCGAAAAGATTCTTCAGCGGATTAGAAGCATGCCCCACATCGAAATCATTCGAATTGGAACAAAAATGCCATGCGTTCTTCCACATCGAATCACAGATAGATTGTGTTCAATGCTAAAAAAATATCACCCGATTTATATTAACACTCATTTCAATCATCCATGGGAAATTACTCCAGAAAGTTCAAAGGCGTGTGAAATGCTGGCTAATGCTGGTATTCCGGTTGGCAACCAAATGGTGCTGATGAAAGGTGTTAATGATAATCCGGAGACAGTTAAGGAACTTATGCAGAAACTCTTACGAATCAGAGTTCGTCCATACTACATGTACATGGCAGATGAGACAAAAGGTGCAAATCATTTCCGAACTTCAATTGAAACAGGTTTGAACATTGTTGAAAACCTTCGCGGACACACAAGTGGTTTGGCAATTCCTCATTTTGTTATTGATGCACCCGGAGGCGGTGGTAAGATTCCAATCCTCCCGAATTATGTTCTTCATCATGATGAAGATAAAATTGTTTTGAGAAATTATCAGAACAAAGTCTATGCATATAAAAATTATAAGGATAAAAATAATCCTGTAAAGAAAAACGGCAAATCAGAAAAGGTACATGGGAACGGAAAGAATGATAAATCAAAGGTGAAAATACCATTAAGAGTGAATGTTAAACTTCCCATTTTAGAAGAGGTTGAGAATTAACGAAAACGCCCCTTAATTGGGGCGTTTGAGTTTTAAACAATTTGTTGTATAAGTTTTCTTATTTAGAAGAAAAGATCATATCAACTAAATCTTCTTCCAAACTCATATGAGGAGTTTCGACTATTCTTCCAAATTCAACATCATCTTTATATAAAACGATTGTTGGTACAAGTTCTATCTTTAAATTGTCGATATCATACTCGCCTGCTTTTTTATTTCGATCTACAGCAAGCATCTTAATTTTACTTAAAGGAAAATCAAGGTATTCTAAAATTTTAAGAAGGCGAGGTATTTGCTCTCTGCTGTCACTGCACCAAGTTCCGAAAGCTATCGTTAGATTGATTGTTTGAATATCCTTGGCAACTAATTTCATTGTGGAAGTATCAACACTATAATTTTCATATTCACTGTTAAACCATGATGAGAAGCAGGTATCGGTGAATACATCTCGCTCACATAATCCAACAAGCATCGGTTTAGATGTCTTGGGGTCCAATTCAGTTTTGTGAGTGCTTTGAGCATAAAGCAGGATTGGGACAAAAACAAAAAAGAAAAGGATATACTTCATTTCAAATTCTAATTGTTTCCCGATCTTTTTCTTAAATCAACTCCCCAAAGCAATTTGTTTCTCAGAGTTTCGAAATAGCTTGTGAGCGAAGTCCTAACAAGCTTTAATGATCTTTTGCTTTTTGATACCTTCATCCTCAGAGGCGGGGGAACAGCAAATACGCGTTGACCATCGCAGTTAACTAATATTTCCTTATGCAGCGAGGTTGCTTTTATAAATATTTCTTGGCAACTCGGTAAAACTATCGGACGAACAGTTAAACTGTGGGGAGAAATCGGACTTAATGTTATTGCATCGGTTAGTGGGCTAACAATTGGCCCGCCAATTGACAACGAATAGCCCGTAGAACCTGTTGGAGTGGCAATTACAATTCCATCTGCAGAAAAAGTCGTGACATATTCATTATTGACCATCAGCTCAAGCTCTATCATCTTTGGCCAGCCGCCTTTGTCAATAACAATGTCATTTATAGCAAAAAGACGTTCAACTTTATGACCGATTACTTCACCGGTAATTAAAATTCGTTCTTCTATTTTTATTGAGTTGCGTTTTATTTCCTCAATCAGCACATCTATTTGATTTATGGTTGCTTCCGAAAGAAACCCAAGCTTCCCGAAATTAATTCCCAAAACTGGCCTGTCATAAAACTGTGCCTTGTAAGCAGTAGTCAGCATTGTGCCATCGCCACCAATGGAAATTATCATATCACTGTTTTTACAAAGCTTATCTTCAGCAGCAAAAATACTTTTTTTAATATCCTGAGTAATTAATCCCTTTTGTTTTGTGAGAGTATTGCTTAAGAGAAAATCAAAATTGTTTGCCCGAAGTTTTTTAATCAGCTCTGAAACAACAAGATTTACATTTTCCTTGGTTGTGTTAGCAATTATACCGATAGTTTTATATTGAGATTTCGTTTTCATATTAGCTCGAACTGTTTCGGTCTATTATCTCACACTATTTGCTCTGAGTTGTTTCAGCATTATCTTCTGTTTTCTGTTCCTTATTCGCTTCATCAACATAGTTCAGCTTTAAATCTTTAATGACTTCGGTTAAAAATTTTTTCTCATACTCGGAAAGATTTCCCTTCGTTTTTTCTGCAAGCATATCGAGTGTATCAATCGACATTTTGGCAAACTCAAGGTTGCGTTCAATTTTATCGCTAACTGGGTTTGTGAGCTTTCCCATCGACATCATTGCCAATTGCTGATTTTGAAGAACTAATTGCATAAATAAAAATCCGTGCGAAGAATCTTTTTCCATTTTATTAACCTTTATTTTTCAACTCCCAAAATTTACAATATTTTGTAAAAACATAAGCCGAGGAAAATATCGCAAGAATAAATCCTCTAATTCCATCCAGGAAGCCAAGTTTTAAAAAATACATCTTTATAAAAATTCCTATTGGTCGCAACAAAATATCAAAAATTGAAAAAGATTTGCCTTGCTTTGCCAATTCCACGGCAGCAAGAGTTGTGTAGCGGTTAAACTTTTTGAAATAATGATGTATATCCGGATCGGTGTAATGTTCAATATCTGATTTCAGTTCACCTATTTCACCTCCGACCAAAAGATATTCATGCACTTCATTCTCACTGAATCTAACTTTGTGCTTATTAAAAAGCCGAGTTGCTTTCCCTGGATACCAACCGCTATGTTTAATCCATCTGCCTAGAAAAAAAGCTTTTCTTGAAATTGAATAAGCATTAAAGCTTGGAACTGTAGATTTAAAATCAATTATTTCTTTTGACAATTCCTTTGAGACGACTTCGTCGGCATCAAGCCATAAAATCCAATCGTTTGAGGTGAGAGAGATTGCATACTGCTTTGTTTTAGCATAACCCACCCATTTTACCTCTTTACACTTCACCTTAGTATGAGATTTGATAATCTCAAACGTTTTATCAGACGATTCTTCGTCAACCAAAACAATGACTTCATCAATACAAGTAAGCAAGCTCTCGATGCATTTTTTGATGTTCAATTCTTCGTTCTTAGCTACACTTATGGAGGAGATTTTCAAAACTATCTACCTTTTTACTCAATTTTAATTTTATTCTTTATAAATTTACAAAGTTTTATGAAAAATGATATTTTACTAAGCATCGTTATTGTTACCTGGAATACGAAATCTAAAACTATTGAGTGCCTCGATTCAATCATTAATTCCAAAGATTATCAACAGTTCCAGGGAACACTGGAATTAATAGTCATAGATAATAACTCCTCTGATGATACTTCTTTACAAATCAAAAAACTATTTCCCTCTATAAAATTAATTATTAACAATGAAAACATAGGCTATGCCCCTGCGTGCAATCAAGGGATGAGGGCTTCGTTGGGAAAATATGTTTTGCTCCTTGGAAGCGATACAATAATAAAAGATAACAGCTTAACTCAATGTTTAGAATTTTTAGAAAAGAATTCAGAATGTGGGGCAGTTGGCTGCAAGCTAGTTTTCCCCAATGGGCGTGCTCAAGGAAATTGTAAAAAATTTCCAACCTTAAAAAATGGTGTTTTAACCTATCTTTCATTAAACTATTTAAACAATGATTATGATATGCTTTGGTTTAACTATGATAAGACAATTAAAGTAGACCAGATAGCAACAACTTTTTTAATGGCAAGGAATGAAATCTTAAAACAAATAAATTATTTTGATGAACAGTATAGAATTTTATATAACGATGTAGATCTATGCAAAAAGATTTGGAACACCGGAAGCAAAATATTTTTTCTTCACACAGCAGAAGCAATACACCACGGGAGTTTTTCAACCAAGCGAGCAAATCCAGCTGTAAGAAAAATAATGTATAAGGATATTTTTTTGTACTACAAAAATTATTACGGTTTATCAGCCATAATATTGCTTCCAATACTTTACTTACGCTTTGTCATTGTATCATTATCAAAAATGAAAAATGTCACTAACTGATAAAGTAATAAAGAACACTTTTTATCATCTGCTTTCGCAAATTATCGGTTTTTTATTCCCTTTTATTTTAACACCAATAATAATTTCAAAAATAGGTGCGGTTGAGTTTGGACTTTATGCTATTGCAATGGGTTTTATAGGCACCTTCGGACTATTTGATTTAAGCATCTCTTCGTCCTTTATAAAATTTATCTCAGAACACTATAACAAAAAGGAATGTAATGAGCTGAACGACACAATTGGTACAGGATTTATATTTTATCTTATTTTTTCTTTAGTCGTTTGTGTTATAGGCTACATCTTTTCTAATCAATTTGTTGCGCTGATAAAGGTCCCATCAAATCTTATAGCTGTCGGGATATTTACGTTACACATCAGCTTATTAATATTTTTTATTGCCAACTCAACCACAATATTCCTTTCGATACTGATCAGCTTGCAGAAAATGTACATTAACAGCTTGGTTGGCATTGCCATCAGCTTCCTGAATTTCATCAGTATTTATTTTCTATTAACACTTGGGTATGGGTTGAAAGGACTTCTCTACAGCCAATTACTAACAACAATTATAAGTGGAGCATTTACTGTGTTCCTGGCTAAAAAAAATTTACCGGAGATGTCTTTGGGCTTCAAAAATCTAAACCTTCACTCATTAAAGAAAATGTCGAGCTTCGGAATTCAGATGCAGACTTCAAAAGTTGCTTCCTTTGCATCAGAAAAGTACGATGAGTTACTGCTAGCTTATTTCTCGGTCTTATCAAATGTTACATATTTTAATCTTGGCAGTCGGGTCTCTCGTTTAGGGCGGTTCTTGCCTTTTCAATTAATTCCTCAGGTGGCACCCATAGCCGCTGAACTAAATGCGAAGGAGGAAAAAGAAAAAATAAATCAACTATATGACGACGCCACCAAATATTTAACGATTATTTCCGTACCTATATTTATTTTTCTATTTGTCTTCGCCGACACAATAATATTTACATGGATGGGAAGTCATGATTATTATATCTCAGTACACATCCTCAGGATTTTGACTTTAGGACAATTAGTTAATCTGATTTTTTCAGCACCAGGAAACTCCATAACTCCAAACTTAGGTGTTCCCAAATTTCAGATGTATGAGGGTATAATTAGTCTCATTATAAATTTGCTCTTAAGCTATATCTTGATAAAAAATTTTGGAATTCTTGGTGCCGCAGCAGGTAACACAACTGCAACTATAATTTCCTCAACTTATATTTTAATCGTTTCTACTAAGTTCTTCGGAAAAAATATTTTCTTGCTGTTTATCGAAAAATATCTAACGCCTCTTATTGCAGGGGGGGTGTCTATTGTTATTACATTAATATGTTCTTATCTGACAAATAATTACATATTCAAGATCGGTGGCAGATCATCAGGTATTGCTTCGTTGGGAATTAATGGGGCAGTATTTTTATTTATTTACTTTTTTTGGTTGTTAAACTCAAACTACACAAAACAACGGGACAATATTGTGCTTGCTAAAATTATTACTAAGGTTCTTCCACTTGAATTATTCCTAAGACCTTTTCCAATAGATTATAAATCAAAGCAATATGATAATGAACTTGTTAGTCTTATTATTGTGACTCACAATAGGTTAGACTTTTTAAAGAAAAATTTAACGTCGCTTCTTCCAACATTAGAAAATATAAACTATGAACTATTTGTTTGGGATAACAATTCACAAGACGGCACTGCACAATTTCTGAGGCAGCTTCAACACAATCAAAGAATTAAAATCATTTTGCACAACCAAAACATTGGTACTAACGCAAAAGGAAAAGCAATTGAGCTTACCAAGGGCGATTTCATAATTGGATTAGATGACGATGTGATAGAGTTCCCAGAAAATTGGTTACAAGAAATGATATATGCTTATAAAAATATTCCGTATATAGGATACCTTTCCTCTGATGTTATTCAAGACGAAACAACCGACGGCGCAAAACATCCCGACCAAGCGTATAGTGAGCTTGAATATGACAACAGCAATATTAAGCTTCTAGTAGGTCCTACCGGAGGTTGGTGTTTTATGATTTCCCGAGAGGTTTATAATAAAGTCGGAAAATTTCATCAATCGCCCAAAAGAATATTCTTTAACGAAGATATGGACTATACAAATAGAACAATTAATAAAGGTTTAAAAGTTGGAATCCTTAAGGGAATAAAAGTTTATCATGCTACGGGCCATTTTCATAATAAGAATTATATGCAAGTCTTCAACCAAAAAATGAAAGATCATTACATGGGCAACAGTTTTTGGTATGAATTTAAGTTAAAAGTAAAAACCTTGCTCAGTTTAAAAAGATATGTCACCAAGACTATTGAACTAGCAAATAAATAACCAAGTAGATAAGCATAAAATGGTCTCCATAATCATAGTAAATCATAACACTGGCAGAATTTTGCAAGAGTGCATAAAATCAATTTATGTACATGAAAAAAGTACAGACTTTGAAGTAATAGTCGTAGATAATAATTCAACCGATGATTCAAAACGAATAATTGAAATACTATCAATAGAGAAAAATAACTTCAAAAATTTTTACTTAACTGATAATTTGGGATTTTCGACAGCAAACAATAGAGGGATTAGTTTGTCATCTGGTGAATATATTCTGATAATGAATCCAGATATTATTTTTACTGAAAGTATCTTAAGTAGATTGATAAATAGCCTCGCAAATAATACCAATATTGGTGCGATATGTCCGTTGCTAATAGGAAATGATGGAAATTTTCAGCGAAATTATTTTCAACGTTATCCAACAATTCGCCAATTCATATATTTTTATTCATTTATGGCAAATACTTTCTCTAATTTTCCTAAGCTGATAAATCGATATTTAAAAAATCAAGATATTAACCCAAATTCAAAAAGAATTGAATTCGTAGAGCAAATACCTTGCGCTTTTTTCCTTACAACTCGAAATATTTTTGAACAGGTCGGTAAAATGGATGAAAACTATATTCTATTTTTTGAAGATGTTGACCTGAGCTTTCAGATTGGGAAAAAATATAAACTTGCAATTGATACTTCATTAAGAGTAACACATCTTGGCGGTGTGAGCTTTGGGAATGAAAATAATTGGTGGATGTATGGCAGATTTATTATGAGCATGAATCATTTTTTTGATAAAAACTACAATTGGATGCAAGCTTTTATTTTAAAGGTGCTAACTATAAAAAATTCCTTGTTTATTATTCTTGTCGAACAAATCAAAAAAATTTTTAGAGCGGAGGACGAATACAGATTAAAAAAACACAAATTTTTCTTGAAAGAGTTTAAGGAACGATACCTATAAGATATGATCTCAGTTATAATTCCAAATTTAAATGGCGTCCAGCACCTTAAAACTTGTTTTGAATCTTTGAGAAGACAGACTAAAAAGGATTTTAAAACCTACCTTGTCGACAATAACTCCTCTGATAGTTCTATCGAATTCATACAAAATAATTTTCCAGAAGTTGAAATATTTAAATTAGATTCCAACAAAGGATTTGCACAGGCAGTTAATATCGGTATAAAACACTCTCTTAAGGATGCTGAAGTTGATTACATTGTTCTTTTAAACAACGATGTAGAGTGCGATAAAAACTTTATAAACGAACTTAGTAATTGCTTCATTTCGGGTGATGTTGGCAGCGGTGCTTGTAAAATGCTGAACTATTTTGACAGAACAATTATAGATAACGCCGGCGATTTTATTAAAAAAAGGGGATCCCCTTTTGCTCGCGGTCATGCCGAAAAGGATAATGGTCAATTCAACAAAGCAGAGCTTATTTGGGGTGCTTGCGCCGGTGCTGCGATTTATAAAAGAGAAATGTTTGAGAGAGTTGGCTTTTTTGATGAAGACTTCTTTGCTTACTATGAAGACGTGGATTTTAACTTCAGGATGCAGCTTGCTGGATACAAATGTTATTACAATCCCCGAGCTATTTGTTACCATAAACGTGGTTCAACCTCAAAATCCAAAACTGGTTTCGAAACCATGCTTTGTGAAAAAAATCTTATTGCGGTGAGGTTAAAAAACTATCCCTTCAACATATTGTTTAGGTGGATCCCATTTTTTATTGCGAGAAGAATACAAAGGTACTTTCTTTTCATAAGAGATCATTCTTTCAAGGTTTTTTTGAGCGCAGTTCGGGGTTATCTATGGGGCTTAATAGAAATTCCCAAATCATTAGCCAAGCGCGGCAATATCCAAAAGCAAATAAAAGTAACATCCGAGTATATAGAGAATATGTTCTACTAAATGTCTTTATTAAAAATAATCTTCACCATAAAGTAAATCTGCATAGCAATTTGATATCTATAATAATTTTAAATTTTAACGGCAAAAGGTTTTTGGAAGAATGTCTTAACTCTGTTCTATTGCAATCATATACTGATTTCGAGATAGTGTTTGTAGATAACAATTCTTTTGATGATAGCGTAGATTTTGTGAAGAACAACTTCTCCGATCCGAAAATAAAAATAGTCGTTGCTGAAAAGAACCTTGGCTTTACAGGAGGAAACAACTTGGGGGTAAAACATGCTGCTGGAGATTTCATCGTTTTACTGAACAATGACACTGTTGTCGATAAAGATTGGCTAAAGCATCTATATGAATTAATAATTTCAGATGAAGAAATCGGAATTGCTCAATCACTTGTAATCACCGAGGGGATCCCATCAAAATATTATTTGAAAAACGGCACGGTTAATTTGCTCGGACATAATATAATGGGAATTTTCCCAATAAATGAGAATGGGATCGGTGAAATATTTCAAGCGACAGGTTGTTCATTAATCATTAAAAGATGCCTCATTGATTATCTTGGTGGTTTATTCTTAGACGAATATTTCGCTTATGCGGAAGATACTTATCTTTGTCTTAAGGCAAAGTTTTATGGGAAAAAAATCATGCACACATCTAAGTCTTTAGTTCATCACAAAGGTAATGCAACATTCAATAAACAAAAATCGTCATTGATGTTCTATTACCAGGAAAGAAATAGACTGCTTAATTTTTTATTGTTGTTTTCTAAAAGTTTTTTATTAAAATATCTTGCTTTACTCGCCTTCAATTTTTTTCTGAAGTTCTTCGCATCATTTTTTATCAAAAAATATTCAATTCGTGGGCTGATTAGATCATACATCTGGTTTATAACTAATTATGGGAAAATTAAAATATGGAGAACCGATCTTAAGAGAATCAAAAAAATCAACGAAGCTGAAGTTCTAAAATTATTAAGCGGAAAAATATTCAACGGGGAGAACTCTTTTGAAAGACTAGTTAACTTTTTTTCTTTGCTTTATTGTCGCCTGGCAAGAATTTCAGTAATGGAAAATATTTAGAGCATTAAATGGTTTCAATCATAATAATTAATTATAAGCAAAAAGACTTTCTACTAAAATGTGTCGAATCGATCTTTGATAAAATCAAATCGTGTCCTTTTGAAGTTGTAATTGTGAATAATTCAAGTGAGGAAGACTTAAGCAACATCGTGAATAAATTCGAAGTAAGACTATTGATGAATGAAAACAAAGGATTCTCACAAGCAAATAATCTGGGAGCAGAGCATGCTAATGGCGAGTATTTATTCTTTCTTAACCCGGACACCATTATACAAAACGATTTTCTTGGTAATACAATAGAATATTTCAGAGAAAAAAAATTTGGCGTTGTTGGCTTTAGATTACTAAATAATGACAATACTTTTCAAGTATCTTTTGGTCATCATATCTCAATCATAAATGAAATAAAAAATAAAAAACTTGAAAGTATAAACCGGATAAAAGACCATGTTGAGCTTTCTAAAATCGAAAAGAATTATTCCGAAATACGAACCGTTAATTGGGTAAGTGGGGCTGCCATCTTGATAATGAAAGAAACATTTAACTTGATTGGTGGATTTGATAAGAGATATTTTCTTTATATGGAGGATGCAGATATTTGTAGAAGAATTTCTGACAGGGGATTAAAGGTATTCTATTATCCTTTTGCTAAGATCATCCACTTTAAGGGTGAAAATGTAAAGCAAGATTTTAGGAAAAGTACATATTATTACGCAAAAGAATCTCAGTTGCTTTATTACCAAATACATAACGGGCTAATACAGAATATATCTATAAAGATTTATCTTTTCGTAAAATTTTTATTTCTTTCATTAATTACTTTTAACGATACAAGCATAAAAATTTTGATGATGGTCTTTAAAAGTATGATTAACTTGCGCTACAAAGCTAAAAAATGAGGCGAGAGTATTCTTAGCAAATTGAGCGCCACGAAATTAAAAATAGTTGTCGATGCTAGAATGATTAATCATTCCGGTATAGGAACGTATATCAAAAACATGATTCCAATTTTAGCTGATAACTATTACGTCGAACTAATAGGCGAAAAAAATAAGATCGAACGTCTCAATTGGAGTAAGAATATAATAATTAAAGAATGCTCTGTGCCAATTTACTCTGTAAATGAACAAATCATTTTACCATTTATAATTTCTTCTTGCGACATTTTCATCTCTCCGCATTATAACATTCCTTTATTGCCTATCAGAGCAAAAAAAAGGATAGTAATTATTCACGACGTGAATCATTTAATTTTTCAAGAGCGACTTACGGTTTCACAAAAAATATACGCAAATGTTATGTTAAAAGCTGCTCAAAAATATTCAGATACAATCCTTACTGTCTCGGAATTTTCAAGAGCTGAAATTATAAAATATACTGGACTGACTGAGAAAAATATTGAAGTAATATATCCATACATACCAAAGTTTACTTTCACTGAAAATCTCATTTCAAATGAACTTATCCGGATAAAGAATAGATACAATTTATCCGATGAATATCTTTTATATGTTGGCAGCATTAAACCACACAAAAATTTTGGGACAGCAGTTAAAGCATTTGAGCTTTTATTAAAGGACATGCCGGATAAAATCCTTGCAGTTGTAGGAATAGCCGAATCAGAATTACATAAAGATTCTGAGGTATTCGACCTGATGAGACAGAATGAAAAACTAAAAAGTAGAATGATTTTCACTGGTTACATTGAACACGAAGACATGCCTTTTATTTACAAAGGAGCGTCCGTATTAGTTTTTCCATCATTGTATGAGGGATTTGGATTACCGCCCCTTGAAGCAATGGCATCAAACTGCCCTGTTGTAGTATCAAATACCGCTTCTTTGCCCGAAGTTTGCAATGATGCAGCACTATATTTCGATCCTAACAACTATGAAAGCATTTACAAAAGCATAAGAATGATTTTATCAGACAAAGGATTAGTAAATAAACTTATTGAGAATGGAAGAAAAAATCTTGATAGATTTTCAGAAGAAATATTCAATGATAAGTTTCAAAAATCATTAGATAACATAATAAATATTAATTCGTAACACTAAGGTTGCTCTTACTGATGACTTCTCGCGGGAAAATAATTTTCAAATTGCTCGATAAATACATTGGAATCCCCATACTTTTTTTACTAAAGCTATTTGGCAAAAAAAGAGAATTGCCGAAGGAATTCAACTCTATTGGGATTCTCACAGTACCTGCAATTGGTGATATAGTTCTGCTAAATGGTTTTTTAAGAGACATAAAAAAATTCAATCAGAACATAAAAATTATTCTCTTTGTTTCAGAAGAAATAAGAGAAATTGCAGAGATTATGGGTTCATACGATGAATTAATAATCATTAATTTATTTAATCCTTTAAGCACAATTAAAATTCTGTGCTCCAGGCCTGTGGATGTTTTTATTGATGCTTCCCAATGGGCAAGGTTAAATGCGATTTTAACATTCTTCTCAAAATCTAAGTACAGAGTAGGTTTTAAAACTAAGGGACAGTGTAAGCATTTAATTTTTGATTTTGCAGCCGAGCATTCAAATGCTATCCATGAATTATATAATTATAAAAAACTAGCGTTCACCGATGAGATAAAACTCGATGGGTTTCCCCAAATTGGCTTTCAAGATATCATTAAGGTTAAGAGTAGGCAAATTGTTATTCACACAATGCCAAGCGGATACTTGTCTGAGTTAAAAAGATGGCCTGAGACACACTGGAAAAAAGTAATTGATTACTTGCTGGAAATTCAATGCGAGATATATTTCACCGGTTCAACATCCGATTATGAATATATTGAACCTTTATTAAAAAATTATACAAACAATGAGAGACTCCATAATGTTGCAGGTAAATACTCTTTAAAAGAAATTGTAATTTTACTTAAGAGTTCGCAAGTGGTTTTAAGTGTTAACACGGGAATTATGCATCTTGCTTCGGTCTTAAACTGTAACCTTATTGCATTACATGGCCCAACAAATCCAAATAGGTGGGGGCCATTGAATCGAAATGCAAAAATTATTCAAAGTGATTATCCTGAAGCACCTTGCTTGAATCTCGGGTTTGAATATAATTGCAAAGATAGAAGCGGCGAGTGCATGAAAAGAATTACTCCCGAGAAAGTTATCGGCGAAATAAAAAATTTTGGATTATAAAAAGTATAAAACCTTTACACATGATTGTTAATAGAAGATCAATATTTTTATTAAGACTTGTAAGCGATTTAATTTTAATAAATGTTTCCTTCATCCTAGCTGCTGCTTTCGCGCAATCATGGAATATACTCTTTGAGAGATATTACATGTTTTTTCTTCTCATCGGATTGAATATCCTCTGGGTGATGACAGCAAACTATTTTAACTTTTACGATGAATTGTTTTCAAGGAATTTCCCAAGTCAATTCGCAAATCTGTTAAAGAAAACTGTATTTCAGACTGCCGCTACCGTACTTTTTATTTTCTTGTGGAAGGAAAATTTATTTACAAGATATTTTATCATTTATTATTCTGCCTTATTAATATTACTTGTTTGTCTTAGACTGATTATTTCAAGAAAATTTTTGAAGTATCTAAGAAACAAGGGAAAGAACATAAGAAATCTATTAATCATAGGTGACGGAACGCTTGCTCAGAATTTCAAGCAATTAATATTGGGGAACCCTGACTTTGGCTACAATCTAAAGGAAATAATTGAAGAGAAAGTTGTTTCATCCCCGGATTTTTTCAATAAACAACTTGAAAAAAAGTTAAAGACTCTATCAATAGACGAAGCTGTGATCGCTTTATCGGAAACCTCACGTCATTTAACTGACCAAATATTAAAATTCTGTGACAAGCATGCTGTTAAAGTACACATTATCCCCGATTACTTCAGATTTGTATCAAAGAAATTCCAGGTTACTTTATTTGGTAATTTTCCAATAATCACAGTTCGAAATGAACCATTAGCCGAAGCACAATGGCGATTCATAAAGCGGTCATTTGATATGATATTTTCATTATTGATTATAGTTTTGTTTTTAAGCTGGCTCATTCCGATACTTATTATTCTTGTTAAAATATTTTCTCGTGGTTCTGTATTTTTTGCTCAGAAAAGAATAGGGATGAAAAATAAAACATTCAAGTTCTATAAGTTTAGAACATTAATACCAACCACCGAATCCAACAAAGATTTATTTACACCGGTTATTGAAGGTGACTCAAGAATTACAAATATTGGACGTTTTCTACGAAGAACTAATCTTGATGAGCTTCCTCAATTTTTTAATATCCTTAAAGGAGACATGGCAGTTGTTGGACCGAGACCACACTTCACACCCTACAATGAAGTCTACTCCGAAATTGTAGAAGAAATCAAGCTAAGAAGCAGAGTAAGACCTGGCTTGACTGGCTGGGCTCAAGTTCATGGATTGAGAGGCGATTCTCCAAATCCAATTGAAAATGAAAAGAGAGCAAGAAAAAGAATTGAATATGACATTTGGTACATTGAGAATTGGTCAATTTGGTTAGATATTCAAATCATTTTCCTCACGATTTGGCAAATGATTAAGGGGGAAACTCGAGCAGTATAGTTTTGAGAAGGCAACATTTCTCTTACAATAATTATTTTTTACACCTATTTATTTGGATAATTCATTTACCTAAGTTTGTTTCACAAATAATCATCATTAATAAAAAGGGATTCATTGATGAACAACACATATACAATATCTCGCACACTCCCTCAGCACAAAGCCGCAGTAAACAAGTTCATAGCAATTTTTCTTTTGTTGGTTTCATTAGTTTTCATTCAATTTTCTTTGCAT
>CAYMKU010000009.1:0-105812 GCA_964391015.1 uncultured Ignavibacteriaceae bacterium | reverse complement strand
AATATGAGTAAACGACCTATATCTTTATCATCGCTGGGTTACATTTAATTTGATTAAATGCGTGAATGAATGGGGATAATTTTATACCTATTTCTAATATGGATAAATTTTTACATTTAAATAAGGAGATCTTACAAATATGAACTGAAAGTCATAATAATCCCCAGAGTTGATATCTTGTCATCTATTATGATGTTATAATTAATCCTTATTGTTTATTAAAAGCGGAATTCTTGTTTCTTAGCTCAAGAATTAAACTGCCTTTTCTTCCCCGCAATCAGTTTTGTAAAAATTTGATTTAAAGTTTATGGCTAAAGCAAATTTACAAAATGGATCAGTTAATCTTGCGTCCGACTTATTTGATAATTTAAAAATTAATTCAAGCAATATGATTTAGTTAAGGAAAACTGCTGAAATAGAAAAACTTAAATTTTTAATTTTCATGGGAAATCTTAGCTCTTTTTATCACAATAATGTAAGAATGATATATTCATTTTTAGTAATTACTTGTATTATTCTTATTAGTAGTTGCACAAGAAATAAAAAACTCGAATCTACAACTAGTTCAATTGATACACTGCCAGAATTTCCAAATACATTAGAAGGGCAAACTCTGAAGAAACACATTTATACAATCAGTGGGGTTGGAAAAGATGCGGAAATGAAGTACCAGTCGTCATTAAGTAAATTGAAAGAGGATACTAATGTTAATAAGCTAATCTATGAAATTTATAAAAATGTAAGTGAGGAAAAATACATGTTAAGGATGTTGCTAATTGAGACTTTAAAGGAGCTAAAGTTTAATACCTCTTTGAATATGTTAAATGAAATTGCCGTTAGCAAAATACCGGACGAAAAATCGAAAGACACTGAGTATTCAACTAAAGAAGAAGAGATAATCATTCGCCTTTGTGCAATAGAGGGACTTACCTCTCTTGCCATGAATCAAAACATAAAAGCACAACAATTGCTTTTCAAATTGATTGATGTGGATGATATGACTTTGAAGCAGATAGCTATAAGAGGATACTTAAAATCCCTAAAAGCAGATACATTAGTAAGTTCGGAACAAATAAACGAGAATATTGAATTGATTAAGAAGAAAGTTCCTAATGAGTTACATTGGATGGTAACATATAAAGAAACAGATATAAAAAGTGTTCCTTATCCAAAATATCTTGATACACTCAGCTTTAAAAGTGGAAAATTAAAAAACAAGAGTATACCTAAATTCTAATAATGGAGTCAAAATGAAAAATAAAATAATTTCTACTCTTATCTTTTTAGCTCTTTGCAAACTTTCGATTGTTTCTTGGGGTCCTCCTTCATACCAATTTTGCACGATCCCATCTCATGATAATCAAATGAGTGGAGATGACTTCTACGGCGAACATGTATGTAATGATGTTTACATGGACTTTTTCTGGGATGTTTTTGACTTTGATGAAGAAGACTGGGACGATGGTTTTGGATATGAAGATCAATGTAATATAAATTTGCCATTAGCTAGAACTTACAATGCATTGTTGTTACTTGCTTATTCGGCTCAAGACTACGCCGAAAGTACAGACGATTATAGTGGAAATGCTTTAAGATGGGCTTTCCCCTATTGTGCTACTGTTGTTGAAGAGTTTGATGCTGCATGTTACGGGGAAGAATCAAACACTCTAGCAGCAACGATGACGGGAGGAGATGAACGCACTGAATTCTATCTTGACTTTTTCTACGATTTGAGTGTTTCTGAAAGAGCCGGGACAATCGTTCACGAATGCAGGCATTATGAAAAGGGGCATAATGGAGATCCTGATTGTCCTCGAGGGAGGTCATGCGATTCCGATTGGGAATATCAGGGAGCAAATATGTTTCAAGTTTTATATTTATGGTGGTTTGCAGAAGATGGAACACGAACGACATCAGCAATGAGAGATTTAGCACGAAACAGAGCAAAAACAGTTCATAATACAGGATTTGTTGTTAATCCCGGGTTCAGCATTGGAAACTAATTTGATCTTCAATCTAATGATTCATATGATCATATAAAATATTTAATACCCGGATTAATGTAATCAGTAACTTAATTGGGTTTTGTCAACTTGAGGATAGTTTCTCTTAATTGTTTTGCAGTAAAAATCATTTTAGGATTCTTTGTCTCATAACTTGGAAAACAAAGCTGGAATTTATTCTAATGTATAACTCGGACAAATTTATAATGTCTTTTAATCGAAAATTCTAATTGTACTATCATCAAACTCAAGTCTGTTAATTATGAAAGCATTCTTATTCTTGTTAGTTTGCTTACTCCCATTATGGAACTTTCAATGTGTGAGTACCGAAAATTACAAGATCTCAAACTCAAATACCAATGTCTCTTCAGTATTTGAACTTGTTCAATTAGGTAATGTCATCAACAATCAATTAGGTGTTGACGTTGTAGATCCTGTTGGTCATTACATAGGGGACAATGCATCTCATGAAGTTGTGTTTAGGGGGGGTTGGGAGCCTTGGCCAAGATGGTCACCTCTCTCTCGTTACAAAAGAATATTAGTTGGAACACTAGATAAATTTGAATATTTTGATGAAGATGGAGATGCTTGTGATATAAATAATGTCATAATCCCGGATGATGAATTCAGATATATAATTGATGAAGTTGTAAATGAAGAATATGTGGATTTGGATAAATTTATAGATTGTGGTTCTGGTAATCATAATTGTTTGGAATGTGAAATTACTCCTGATGAACACTTTTACGAAATGCCATGGTTTCCCAAAAGCACTGGAGATTCTCCTTTAGCAGGTAAAAAAATTGGTGTCTATGGACCTTGGGTGGTGGATTGCGGACATGGATGCAGACCTGAAATTCACCCAACAGAGATGATATGGTGGCGAGATGAAAATAGTTACACAGGGGAAGATGATTATTACTTAATGTTGATTCAAGATGATTCTAATAGGTTTGACAGGGAGGAGGATTTCACTGGCACTATAGAGCATCCATGGTCAAAATCTCCTAGGGCAGGAAAATTTAGAATTGCTTTTGAAATAGACATTTCTAATCCTTTCATAGTTTACAATTATGATGTCTTCCCACTAATTTGGTGGAAAGTGAAAATTGATAGCGATGAACCCTTGCTTAGAGATGTAGATGATGGAGTTAGCCACTCTATTGAATACGATGGTAGGGTAGTGCTTACAGTTAATGAAAGAAGTTTTTCTCCATTTCCAATTGACGAGGATTTAGGAATAGGTTTTGAACAAATTTCCAGAAATGAAGAAAACACATTGCTGCGTGGTTTCATAACATTTACTAGTATGATTGGATTCGGAGATAGAGGTGATGAAGGCATACTCTTATTATTGGTTCAGAAGTCACAAAATAATAACGCTCCAACCGCTTACGTGCAACATTATCCAAGTCCTAAGAGTGCACAGATACAGGTCAGACGCCTTCCTCAATCGATTAAAGTTGTTCCTGAAAGTTTAAGGAATCTTTCAAGTGATTTACAATTATATTCAGATACAATTAGTTCATTAAGAATAAAGAAAGCATTTTTCAATAATTCCACAGGTCAATTGGAGAAGGAATTTGTTCAAGAAAATTCTCAAAACTCAAAGATAATTGGTTCAATAAAGAATATTGGACTGTTTGATGGTGGGACAATTCAGATAGAAACAGATAGTGGAAAAGTTGGTTTCGTACTTCCAGAAATCGGGTTAACTCCTTCATTTACAAATATTACTTCTAAACAATTTGAAGATGATCAAAAAACATGGAATGGATATCTTAAATCTTTTAGAAAAGAATCAAACTTAGATGAGTTTAAAAATACATTTAAGAAACTAAATCAGGTCTCACTTAAAATTGAACCCAAATATGTCTTTATTAAAGAAGGAAGACCCGCATTAGAAGAGGCTAGCCCCATTACAGATACCATGAATAATACATTGTTGGGTCCAAAGGAAGAAATTAGAAATATGTTTGGTACAGTTGATGTAATAAAATCCAAATTCTCTTTTAAAGCAAAAAATATTATTACAGGAAAGAATATAAAAATATCACAGGGTAGAATAAATAAATCCAAGATTTCGGTTCAAATCCTGGAAAGAAATTCAAATCTACCGCTTCTTATTATAACATTTCCTAAGGACACATCACTTTCTATTTATGAATTAGAAATAAGTGTAGAGCAAACGGATGTTTTTGGCAATAAAGGGAAAAACAGGAAATTTTTATATAGTCACGCACTAATGGATAAATCAGATGTTGCATTGTTCGAATCAACAATTGGTGTTACAACAGAATTATTGAATGTTGACTTTGAAAGAGTATTGACGGCATCTGATTTTACCAATCTTCAAAAGCCTAGCACTAAGGATGATGAATTTGACCGTCGCGCAGGGATTCTACGTCAATTTGGTAGAATGTATGTCCAGGATAGTATTGTAGACATTATTGAGTTTAACAAGCTTCACAGATTGACAAAACAATGTTATAAGGAATAGTGTAGAAAAGGTCATAAGGAAAAGATGATATGAAGGAAAGAATACTTTCAGGAAATGTAAACTGTAATGTATTGAGCTACCGACAATAAAATATTAGGTGGAAATTTAATGCTTGATTAAAATCGAGAATGAATAAATCTGTATTTATTATTTTGAATTACATTTTATTAAAGTGATATGATTTTATTTTAAAAATAAATGGCATGAAAAAATATGGTATTCCAATAATCATTTTACTTCTTCTGATTTTTCTGATTTATTGGTTTTTTATTAAAGAAAAAGGATCTCAAGAAAAACTTAGTGAAGAAGAACGCGTTGCTCTTATAGAAGACTCAGCGATAAGTAATGATTCGCAGCCAAATGATATCAATGTATTTCCGAATACACCAATTGGCATCCAATTAAGTAATCATATGATGATACTGGCTCTTCCGGCAGAGACAATGGAGGAAGCCGATGCTAAATATAATGCATCTTTATCAGAGCTTAAGAAAAACCCTGTTGAGGTGGTGGTTCTTCTGAATAAAGCATATAAAAAAACCGAAGTAAAGCATTATTTTAATAGATGGGCAATCGTAAAAACTCTTGGGGATTTAGAAAGTATTCAGACTATTAAACCACTTTCCGATATTATTTTTTCAGAAATCCCTCCGGAGACAAGTATGGATTTGCATCATTTTTCAACACAGGAAGAAGAAGTTATCATTCGTATTCGGGCAATTGAGGGACTTGGTATGTTGTCAAAAAGAGGAGACAGTACGGCAACCAGAATTTTATTACAACTGGCACTTGATTCTACGATTAAAAACTCGGCGCTTCGACTCCGGTCTATAAAAGCATATCTGCGGGGTGGAAGAAACACTGATGAGCGTGTCCAACTTCTTAAATCCAGGTTAGATAAGAGTCTTTTCGGTATTATAACTGTATCAACTACGGAACCAGAGGAGTTTATCAAAAAAATGGAAGGAACCAAAAAACTTTCAGATGAAAACACAAAGAAAGAAGATGTTGATCGTCCATCTACCCCCACAACAGCGCCCAAGATAAAGGGAAATTAGTATATTCATAAAACTTTTCAATTAAGAAAATGACAATGAATCCAAATTATTTCAAATCTCTTGTCAATATAAATTTATTGCTGATATCCTTTACACTTTTAGTTAACGTTAAGAGCAAATCTGAAACTTGCTATTATGATCCATGGAATTTATCTGCCGAACTGCGGGCCATTGACCAATATTTTGTTTCAAGAATTTGTGTCCAATCAACTATAGACAAATATTGGTATACTTTTGGTTTTTCAAAGAGTTACTGGGATGATGGTATGGGTTATGAAGACTGTTGTAACTGGCAAAAACCACTAGGTCGAATTTTTGGAACACTTTATCTCCTTGAAAACTCCTTTTCTCCCAAAGCAACCAGCTTAAATGATTGGAGTGGATCCGCAGTCAAATGGGCTTATCCTTATTCAGGAACAGTGTATGATGATTTAGATGATCTACGCTGTAAATGCCGGAATGAAAATTGGTTGGCAATGACTCGTTATGGTTTTTGGGTAAATGATCGTATTGAATACTACTGGAGAATGATTTATAAGATTCATGCTATTTCAAGGGCAGCGGTGATTCTACACGAAGCGCACCATTATGGGATAAAAGAAGGTCATAGCTGTAACGAAAGACAGGATCAAAATTGGGAGGATAATAGACCTTATGCCTCCGAAACATATTTTCTGATAAGTTATTATTGGTATGCCAATACTAATACAAGTTCAACTTGGAGAGAATACTCTGCTGACCGTGCAGACGCAAGAATAGCATCTAAATTTTGTAACACACCCCCCGACTGGGTACGAAATTTCAGGTAGAGACTTTTTCTTTTAATAAAAATGGATTTACTTTTAATGAATCTGCTACTTGCAAAAAAACCTAAAATAATAAAAAGGAAAGAATTAGAATATTTGATTGTGAAAGTGGAGCTTATGTGATATAGATTGGAATTATAAAGGGGTAAATATGTATCAAGTTTTATAATTATGGTGGTTTGCAGAAGATGGAACACGAATCACAACACCAATGAGAGATTTGATACTGAGATTCCAAAATGGCTACCAGTTTCTTCTCCTGTTAATATTACATCAGCTACATTGTTCATTATCAATGTAAGAAATAAAAATATTCAACAAAAATTTAAACTTCACACTTATGGAATCTCCTTATCTCCAGCCACAAAAGCCTTCAATGCTTTCTCGAGAGCTTTGTTTCTTTCTTTGAGCTTTTCGTAATCTTGGCTTAGTTTGATGTTTGCCTGCTGGAGTTTTATTACTCGCTGATTTTCATCCTGGATGGTTTTGTTTCCGGTGATCAGGTAGTCCATGCTTACATCGAATATCTTTGAGATCTTGAAGAGCTGTTCGGCTTGCTTCCATGCGTTTTCGGCTTTTAAAGTCCTGTTTAATGTGCCGGTTGTTATGTTTGCCTTCTGTGTAAGGCGGTACTCAGTAAATCCGAAGTCTTTCATCAATTTAATAATTCTTTCCGATATCTTATTCATAGTTTTTAGGTTAAGTGGTTTGTGTTAGTTTAGGAGCAATATACTTATAGTAACTTGAAATAAATGTAAAATTACTAATAATTTACTCATAGATTATATTACTGCATGCAAACTACATCTAATTAAATTTAATTCAAAGGTTAATTTTTATGTCTGACAAAAAAATCCGCAAGCTCTTCGTGAACAGATCCCTGCCGGTGGAAGTGGCGGCTTTGATTGATGAACAGATCAAAAGTAATCTACCGGATCCCGATGAAATTAAACAGATTACTTAAATCAATCACTTCACTAATGAAAGAGGGAATATTCATTTATGGTAATGTACCATCATCCAAAAAATTCAAAGGTGTGGATGGGTAAACTGCTTGTAAGCAGCGGCAGAGTTTATCGTTACAAGCGACAGGCGCAATGTCAGTTTGAAGCCCCCAGAAACAGATTCCTAAGAGCAGCTGCAAAGAAACCTCTGCCCTTATTTGTTAAGTTCACATTCTACCGCGAAACACATCAAAGGTTTGACTTCAACAACATATCCCAACTGGTATGCGACCTTATGGTTTCATGTGGCTGGATTTAGAAATAGAATGATGATAGTAGGTAAAAGCCTCAGTGATCATTTACATCTTCTAACTATCACTTTTAGGAAAACAAATCCTCCGCAATGTAAATGAACCCCCCTCTAACAATATATTCAGTCCCTTTCTAAACTTAGGAGCTGCAATATAGTTGTATTCAACTTTATTTTTCCCAGGGGATGAAGAATCATCTTTCGCTTTCTTCACATATCTTTTCTTGTACTTCTTACAATGAAGCAGATTATTCATCTGCTGATAAGAAATCTTTTTTTCTTCCCTGTATTTCGAAGCGTGATAATATGTCTTGCCATTATGTTTTATTATTTTCTCCATATAAATAGTATAAACCGAAAGTTATTAATATTCAATATTTAAATCCCGACACAAAGTTATTAAGATCTTGCCGGAAGTTATGCAGATAGATTTCCGTTGTCTTTATCGATGAATGACCTGCGAGCTCTTTAATATAATTTACCGGAACGTTCAGGCGTGACAGATTCGAAAAGTAAGTATGCCTAAGACTATGAAGTGCAGGTCTTGAACATTTTCATCTATAAAAGAAACATAAATCCATTCATTCCGGCAAAACCTTCCTGGCCCTCACTCCTTCACGGTTTAATCACAGCTACAAAATTTGCAGAATTGTTATATGTAATTATTATATCAATCAGATCAGTTACATTATCTCCATTAGCATCAGTTGATTTGTAACCTGTGACGAAAGTTGCTGCATCATTGTATGTAAGTAATATATCGGTTAAGTCTATGCTTTGATCCTGATTTACATTCCCGCTGAAGATCCCGAATCTTACAGGTGAATTATCTATTTGTTTAATATTGTTTCCATACGCTTTCGATGATTGATTTGAGAAATCATAATTAAAACTGCTTCCGGTTGTCAAAGTAATACTTGATGAGCTCCATGTTTCGAGAGCGTTTCTGTGAGTAATGGTAACATAGTAACTTCCATCTGGAGCATTATCAAATGCAAAAACTGCATCACCGGTTGATGAAACAACAGACGTTGATGCATCAATGATATTATATGGAGTAATATTGCTTCTTAAAGATACACTAATTGTATCACTTATCTGCTGATTAGAAACGTTGTTATAAAATCCTTCCATATACATTTTCAAATTCAATATTATACTTTCCTGACGTGAAGCTTTTGTTACAGGACTCTTATTATTATGTATGTCCTGCGCGGCAATGAAATAATTGTAATCGCCTCCCGGCAAAGAATCTGTAAATGTAGAATCAGTGGAATGTGCAAAAGGTGTCTCGGTTCCCGGATCGATACTATCATTATAACTTCTGTAAATAATGTAATTAAGCAAATCAGGTGCAAGGTTTTTTTCCCAGCTTAGAACTACGTTATTTGAAACCGACATTGCAACGGGAGAGTTTACGGCATCCGGAGCAATGTTATCTATACTGTGCCCTGACAAAATTTCCGAACGCCAGTATTTATTTGCAATTGATGATCTCGCGGAAATCCTGTAATAAAATACTCCGCTTGTCCCCGAAGATAAATCGTAAGGGGTATTGGCAGTATAAGTGTAGAATGGTTCGTTTGTGGCAGGAATTGCAAATATCGTTTCCCATGAAAAGTTTCCGCCAATGGGAGGATAACTTCTTTGAATGAAGTAATCAATTACAACAGCAAAACCGGGAGTATCATATCCGCTTCTTGCCCACTTGAGATGGACCTTTCCTCCCTGGTCGTTAGGAACATCTTTTACATAGATAAAATTTGGATTAACAGCAGGAGCAGAAGAGCGAAATAATAGTGTCTTTCCGGCTCCAAAGTTATCGCCTGCAACCACATCGGAAAGTCCGTCAGCATTTACATCTCCTGCTGATGAGACTGAATTCCCAAAAAAATCGCCAAAGAAATCGCCATCAGTCATTGTTATATTTGGTGAGATATACGATCCCACTGAACCAAAATATATAAAGGCTTTTCCTTTATTAATGTTATCTGAATATTTTTGCCCTACAATCACATCGGAGTAACCGTCATTATTCACGTCACCCGCTCCTGAAACCGAAATACCGAAATCGTTATTATATCCTATTCCGTTCATTGTTGCATCAGGGTAATTATCCATTACAGCTCCGCCATTAAAAATAAAAGCTCTGCCATAGTATCCTGCAGAGCCTGGAGTACGAATTTGAAATTCACCCACAATTACGTCGGAATATCCATCACCGTTTACATCACCGGCATCTGAAACTGACTGTCCAAAAGTATTATTATCCCCTTCACCGGTCATAGTGACGTCTGCGGAAACATCCATTCCATTACCTCCATAAAATATGAAAGCCCTTCCATGTACACCATTTTGAGGACCTGTAAAAGGATACTTTTCTCCAACAATAACGTCTGAATATCCGTCACCATTGACATCTCCAGCCCCGGAAATAGAAATACCAAAATTGTGATCTGACGATTCTCCCTGAAGCACCGCAATATACCCAACATGAGCGGAGTATATGTAAGCCCTGCCTGTATTAGAGCTATGACCCGGAGCTCCTATGATCACCTCAGCATATCCGTCACCATCGATGTCACCTGCATCGGAGACTGATTGTCCAAATTGATCGTAGGATATTCCGGTATAAAGAGTAATATCGATCCCAGTATTCATTGACACACCTCCATAATATATAAAAGCATTACCCAGAGCGGCGCCAGTCGAACCGACAATAACGTCTGAATATCCGTCAGCATTAACATCTCCTGCGGTAGAAACTGAGTATCCAAATCCTGAAACTGGTCCGTTCAAAGTTACATCAGCTGAATTATCCATAATTAATCCACCATAGAAAATAAATGCTTTTGAGTTCGCTCCGAATCCTTCTGTTGCTCCTACTATTATATCAGAATATCCATCTCCATTAACATCACCAGCGGTTGAAACAGAAACACCAAAGTTAATACTTGATTGACCGGTAAAACTAAGATCTGCAATATCATCACCGCTCATCGTATTTGTGTATAGATAAGCTCTCCCCTTGTTTGAACCATAACCCTTCGCTCCAATTATAATATCCGAATACCCGTCTCCGTTAACATCACCGGCACTCGTTGCCGCTTCACCGAAATAATCAGAAGTGTTTTCACCGTTTAAAACCTGATCCGCAACATTATCCATTTGAAGACCGCCATAGAATATATTTGCTCTGC
This sequence comes from uncultured Ignavibacteriaceae bacterium, assembly GCA_964391015.1. Classification (GTDB taxonomy): domain Bacteria; phylum Bacteroidota; class Ignavibacteria; order Ignavibacteriales; family Ignavibacteriaceae; genus XYD12-FULL-36-8. The sequence continues at coordinate 94,991 of CAYMKU010000009.1, read as the reverse complement.
CGGTATTATTTCCAAAATCAGAACCTACTACGACATCGGAATATCCGTCACCATTTACGTCTCCTAATCCTGATACCTGAATTGCGGAATTTATACCGGTAACTTCTCCATTCATAAATACATCGGCTACATTATCCATTGATTCTCCACCAAAATAAATTTCAGCTCTGCCTCTTGAATTGTTGTAACCATAAGCTCCTATTATTACATCAGAGAATCCGTCTCCGTTCACATCTCCGGCAGTTGAAACCGAAGCTCCGAAATTATTTTGAACTTCTAAACCGGTAAATGTAACGTCTGCGGTATTGTCATCGTTTCCGTTTCCGAAAAATATGTAAGCTTTCCCTGTATAATTATTGCCATTCCGGAATGCTCCGATAATTATGTCATCATACTCATCTCCGTTCACGTTCCCTGCCGAGCAGACAGAGTATCCGAAATAATTATTGACTGCTTCTCCTGTAAACGTAACATCCGGAGTATTATCCATTACAGCTCCGCCATAATAAATAAAAGCTCTCCCCTGATCTGAAAAAGAAGCGTATCGGTATTCTCCAACTATTACATCAGAATATCCGTCCCCATTAAAATCACCCGCGGTTGAAACTGATTTCCCCCCTCCCCCTGCAAAATATGAATTTGATTGCGGAAGCACCACATCGGCAACATTATTCATTGCGATTCCTCCAAAGTAAATATATGCTTTCCCTGAATTGCTTGAGGCTCCCGGTGCTCCGATGACGACATCATCGTAACCATCACCGTTGACATCACCGGCTGTGGATACCGAACTACCAAATAAAAAACTAACATTCTCTCCCGTCAGAATTATATCCGGCTCGGTATTTATGTTCAATCCTCCGTGATAAATGTAGACTCTTCCTATATTTGCAGCAAAGTCGTCGAAATCCGTAGCTCCGATTATGATATCATCAAACCCGTCTCCGTTAACATCGCCCGCAGATGCAACCGACGTTCCGAATTTATCACCTGTATTAAATCCATTGAATACCCTTTGCTGCATTGCATCTCCTTCATCTCCGGGATCACTTGTTTGAATTCTTTCATAAATTTTATTTCCTTTCTCATCACGAAGTTCTTTCAGCATATCATTTGTAAAGCCGGCAGGAAGTGAATCATTTTTATTCGTTAATGACTCACCGGTGCCAGAATAATTAACTTCTTTGACTAATGAATTTGCATTTTGATTCTTAATCCAGTTGGGATATGATTTTCCTGTGATAAAGAAAAAGCAAATAACTGATAAAGTATGAATTAGAAGATGGTGTTTGTTTTTCATAATTGTTGGGAAATAATATTAATGAAATTTATTTTAAGTTTATGAAAGCATCTGGTATATTTAAAAAATTTGAATGAACTAAGGACTTATTACATGGACAAAATTTTTCGAATTATTATATGCAATCAGTAAATCAGATAAATCTGTACTGCCGTTTCCATTCAAGTCAGTAATACCGGTTGTAAAATTGCTGACGTCATTGAAGATTAACAGAACATCCGACAGCTCTATCGTACCGTCCTGATTTACATCTCCGCTGTAGAAAGAAGCAGTGTTGTCGACTATGATCATATTATTTCCAAATGCTTGAGTTAATGACGTTGTAAAATCATAAGCCATTGTATCGGTATTGAAGGTAACAGGAGAAGCTGACCATGTTTCGAGTGAGTTTCTGTGTCTGACCACAACATAGTAATCACTTCCGGATTCAAGACCTGCAAACTCCATAACCGCATGGTAAGCCGGTCCTGCAATGTCTCCAAATACATTTGCAGAATCCACAAGATCATAAGGCGAAGTTGAATTTCTCAACTGAACCGTAACAAAATCAGGAACCGGATACAGTGCTTCAAGACGCCATGTTAAATCAAGAATGTTGTTTTGTTCTACTACAGCTGTGACAACTGTGTTTGTTGCAACCGGCTCGTTAAAGTCAAAGTAAATATGAGCTGTATTTTTTATTGAATCTCCGACGACGAGAGTAGTTTTAGGTTTTACTCTATAGCTTAAGAATCCGTGACTCAGCGGTTCATTTGTAGTACTGTCAGGAAGAAGTATGTTGTCAAAAATCCATTCTGCAATTCCATTTTCATCCATAGAAAAAGAAAACTCGTGGCTGGAACCAAGCAATTCAATAGTTTCGAGATTAAGCATTGAACTTAAAGTATCAAGAATTCTTACGGTGAAGGCTGTGTCGGTTCCTGTGTTCTGAAACCGGATAGTATATGTAAGTGAATCCTCATTGATTACATCTTCATTTGTAATCTTCCCCGCTGGTTCAACCGTTTTATCATTGGGATCAAAAGATCCTCCCGCAATCTCGTTCTTTAGAAATATATTGTTCAATGGTGATATATCCCCTGATACCGGAAACACCTTTGCAGTTGATTGCAAAGGAGTACCAATCATAACATTGCTCAGCATTAACCTTATAGAGATTGAACTATATCCACTTGGATTAAGATCTATGTAATTCCATGTAATTGTTTTTGTTGTCGAATTGTAAGACGCATGTGTCGGATAAGAGTTAATATAACTATAATTAGCATCGTGAATAAATTCAACTGTTCCTGATTTATTTGTTGTACTATTATTAATAATAGTTAAGCCTATGTTCTTCTCAAATCCTGGTCTTGAAGGACCACCATAAGCAAAAATTTGCATATCATCTATACTTGAAATTGCCTGCAATGGCATAAATAAAAAAGTATGAGAACTTGATCCAGGATACGTTACAGCAAAAGTTTGAGTACTGAAATATGAAGGCACTCCGCGAGCAATGGAAACAATTGTTGTTCCAGGGCTTGTTATATATCTAACAAAATATCCAAAGTAGTCGCTAGAAACGTAAGGTCCTGGATTATACCCAAGAATAGCTCGGTATGGAGGTTCATCCCAATCACGCACATTACTATAATTAAAGTCAACAAATATATTACCCGTTATAACACCAATCGCATCTTCCACTGGAAAATTTTTATTCCAAGAAGAACTAGTAATGTTTTTCAGAAGATTTTCTGCCGGGGAGTAAGCAAAGATTTTAGTATAAAAACCTCCGTGATTTACATTCTTCCAGAACAAAGCATAGTTATGATATCTGAAATTGTTAGATGATGTGCTAAATCTCATCCTTGCAATTCTGGTACCTGCGCCGGTCGATGAAATTACATATTCTGTACCGACTTGAGGTGGAATATTTGATGCTAATCTCAATTCGTTTCCTGCTATAGTTGGATTGAGTGGCCGTTGAGCAACAGGTAAATCCGAAACTGAACTTTGAGAAAACTCATAAGTGAATGTACCTGTATTTAAGAGTACCGGGTCAAATTCAATTACATATTGACCCATTGAGTAGTAAAATGTTGTTTGTGCAGGATTTTCGTGTTTCAGAAATATGTCAAACTCAGTATAACCAGAACCAATGCTTACCGGATGGATTTTTAGTGTATAAACCGGGTCAACAGAATATGCAAAGTTGTGAGTTAGTAATAATGATAAAACTATTATAATTTTTTTCATAACTTTAATTTAAGAATTCAAAAATGTTTTATTGGGGTTTTGAAACCAAAACCGAATTAGCTTCATTGTTTCGTGCGATAGCAAGATCGTCAGCATCAATAACTTCATCTCCATTTAAGTCGGTTACTACATTTCCTATTGTGTAAATAAGTGAAGCGTTATGGATTTGGGTTACATCGGTGTTATTAATTATTTCATCCTGATTAACATCACCTAAATACATGCCCCATCTTTGCGGTGAATCATCTATCTGTTTCATATTATTTCCAAATGCCTGACTGTTTGATGTTGAGAAATCAAAATTCGTAATACCGTTAATTGTAAATTGCTGAGGCACAGAATTCCACGTTGCAAGCATGTTCCAATTATTCACAACGATATAATACAAACCGGTTGCAGGAATGATAAAATTGAGTGAAGGTGAATTACCATTCACATCAAGTGTAGTGTTATTACTTGAAATAGTGCCGTATGGAAAGACCGAGCTTTTTAAATATACATTTACCGGAATTGATTTTATCATCTGATCCGATGCAGGGTAATAAAAACCTTCCGGATAGAATTTTAGAGTCAGTGCGGTAGTTCCGCCCATTATCGTCGATTCATCTGCTCCTTTATATGGATAAACTGTGCTTCTTAATTCATTATCATAATCAGTTGTAACACCGGTACCAGCCACGCCGGCTAAATCAAAATCGCTTACAGATGTTCCTGATAGGTGTAAATCACCGGTTATTTTATCTGCAAAGACTGCATTCTTAAAAATAGAATTCTGTTCATTCGGGAAGGCAGCGGATTTATATGCAGCAAGATTATTGTAATTAACTCCGTCCCAGGTAACAATCTTGTCAATACTCCAATAACAATTATAATCAATATTTCTCACGACTCCGGAGTTTAGTTGAATTTCAAATGCATGCTGACCCTGTACTAAATTTTGTTCGTTAACCGATAAGTTATTATATTGATTATAAATACATTGATTTCCCGCCTGGCCTGTAATGTACATCCCGATGCCGACTGAAGAAGTATTACTATTTGCTATTTCCTTTCCGAGATAAAATGTGTTATGATTTACATTTGTAGTTTGTTTAACATATCCCAGATTATTTGCGGAACCCAGATAAATTCCGTAAATGTAAAACGGATCGTCATCAACTATTGAGATAAAATTATTTATGATATTAATAGTGGTGTTTACAGTAAATGAAAGTGTACCGACAGGAATCGAGCTGATTCCGATAAAAGGAGTGTTGGCATTTGTCCCGGCAAGATTATGTATTTTGTTTCTCAAAACATTAGTAGTTCCGCGTCCTTTTATATTAATCCCGTAGAAAGCCGAACCGGTAATCACATTTGTATTGTGTATATCATTTCCTTCAATCGTTGTATTCTGTGTGTTTCGTGAAGTATAAATTCCCATATCCGTAACGTTCTTTATTTCATTGGAAAGAATCACATTACCAGAATTCAAAATGCTTTCCGAACTTTCGGAAGAGCCGGATAAACTAATTCCTCTGGTTCCGTTTTCAATAATATTATTTTCGAATGTGTTATTGTCATTTCCGGTGGTGTATGTTTCTCCGAGAAGAATATTTTTATCAACAGCCCTGATGCTGTTTACAAACTTAACTCTGTTATTTACTGCTGCATTAGACAGCTTGATACAGTTTTGTGCTGTATTGTTACCGTCCAGTGTAAGCTGAATAGAGCCGGCTGCTCCGACTCTCCCGTCGATGGTAACATTATCAGCTCCGTTTAGAACTACAAGCTCCTGAACGCCTGGACCTGCAGTTACGATAATGGAATTATTAGAAGGTCTTACTAAACAGCTTGTGAATGCTGTCTGATTTAAAATAGCTGAAGAAGTTTCGGTTATGTTATTTAAAATATCAACAGTAACATTTTGGTTTGTATATATTCCGCCTGCGTTTGAATTGATCGCACTGAATGCATCTTTGAGACTTGGAAAAAGTCCGCATCCCGGGTTTACCAGGACGTTAGCAATAATAGGAGGTGGCGGGGATACAATAAAATGATTTGCCGGATTTGCTATATTCGTGAGACTGGCAGTGTAATAACCTTCAGTTTCATCCCCGGGGTTGACCCATGTCAAAGTACCATCATAAAATTTTGTATAATATCCTCCATCAATTGCAGTTCGCCAAGTTAGATTTAAATTTCCCGAAAAAGAGCATGCGGTAGTTTGTAATCTTACCCTGATAACTTTTGAGCCATCACCTGAAGTTGAAATAATAAAGTCCTCCAACGGATATGGATGGTAGTCCGGGACCACATTTGGGGAAAGTCTTAATTGATCGTTGTAAATCCCGGAGCAATTGGGTCTGTTACCCGAAGGTAAATCTGAAAAAGAACTTCTTAGTGAGGAGCTTAGAACACCATTGTTTGCAAACCCGGGATTGAAATTAAATACATATTGCCCGATCCAGTAATATTGCGGAGCAGGACCTTTAACAAAAATCTCAAACTCAAGAATGTTAGGTGCAACGTAATTAAAATTTTTAGCCCTTAATTCATAAGAAAAGGTTCGAGATGAAAAAATTAAGTTTAAACAAATAAGTATAGTATATAAAACATTTTTTTTCATAATTCTTTTAAATAAATGATTTTAAAATTCTTTTATTATTGATTCAGGTGCTCGCATATATAATTGTAAATTATACTAGTGTCCGTCACATTAGTAAATCCGTCACCGTTTACATCGGCCAGGCAGTTTGATTCACAAAAACTTGCCGACTCCACAATACTGATAGCGATATCATCCGAGTCAACTACACCGTCATTATTAACATCCTCGACAACTGATCCTGCTTCACTAATATTAAATCTGTTTATCTCAGGCTTGACATGCTTTTTGCTTATTTCAGGCACTGTCAAGTTTATTGTACCTAATGAAATGAATATCACGAAAAAAACTAGATTCAGAATTTTCATAATGAATTAATTAAGGTTAAAAGTTTAAATTTGATAGTTTAAAGGTTGAAAGTTAATGCATAATTGAATGAAAGTGAAACGGGGATTTATTTCGCCGGAGTTTAATTTTTTTGTTCGAATACTTTATTATAATTATATGGAATGCCTTGTGAGGGGCTTTCATAATTATTCCTCTTTTTATTTGTACTAAACATAGTAAAATTTTCTTAAAATATCAAAGACTTTTTTGAAGTGAGTGCGAATCAGTGCGAATTGATTCCCTCATAAAAAAACTTTTATGAAACGATATATCAATAGTGTTAGTAAAAATTGATAATAGTAATAAGTAAAATTATTTTGCAAAGAATATTTTTCACTCTCACTCGTCGAAATACCGTGAAGAAAAAATATTTCGTATCAGCAAATGAAAAATTTACGTTGTTTATACATTATCGGGTATAAATGTGGATTCTAAGATTAGTTTATACCCGATAGGGTATAAACCAAAGCTAAAATCTTATTCTTGTGTTTTATTAATATTTAAATCCTGACACAAAGTTGTTCAGGTCCTGATGGGAAATATGCAGATAGATTTCCGTTGTTCAGACGCGACAGATTCGAAAAGTAAGTGTGTCTGAGACAATGGAAGTGAAGGTCTTCGTATACTTGTCAAAAAGAGCCTTTCATTCTGAAGAAGAATGTAACATTCGTGATCAAAATCCAATAAAGAAGATCAGCAATTGGTTTAAATAAAAATAGCGAAGCTCTATCTCCGCTAATTGAACATTGATCATTGAAAATTGATAATTGTATTTGTGGACAGGGCCGGAATTGAACCGGCGACACACGGCTTTTCAGGCCGTTGCAAGTCCGGGAAATTTTTTGTGTGCAAAAAATATTTTATGAATTCCACTGTTGTAGCAAACTCTTTGTGGACAATACTTTGCAAGCATTTCAGCAAAAAATTTCTTTAATAAAAAACCCTTTGAAAAGAACTCTGATTATTTATCTGAACATGCCATTGAGCAGTATAATGAGTAGTATGTTCAGATTTTCAAAGTGTAATTCTTTTGAAAGAACTTTTGCAATATAGTAAATTAGAATAATTTAAGAAATAATTTTGGTTCTATATGAAATACTGTGGATTACATGTTAATAAACCAACACATTTGTCATTCCCGCATGCTTTTGGCGGGAATCCAATAATAAATAATTTTGCTGAAAAAAACTCTTGCAAAATTTTTTATGGGAAAAGAAAGTTAAAATAAAACTTTTAAGCTATTTTCTTATTCAAGTTATTGTATTTAAAAGATTTTTGAATTACTTACAAATTTACTTGACTTCTTGATTGGATTCCCGCCAAAAGCATGCGGGAATGACAAATACTGTTTGTTCAAAACGACTACACATTTTTGAAGTCAAGTTTTATATCAACAATTTTAATAAATTAATTACCCACAGTAAATCATATAGCACCATAATTTTATTGCGTGAAAAATTTTTTTGGATTTTTTTGGAGTACCTAGAGTAACTGCAAACTTGAGTATTTCTTTTAATATTAGGATATTTAATTGGAATACCACTAGAAACTTTATACTTTGAATCAACGGAAAGTTTTTAGCTAAGGCTTTTCCTTATAGGATGGAATGTGAGAAAATTTTGTACCTGTTTTTGTAATTAAAAACCTTCTAACTTCATTTAGAAATTAAAGACTGATTCTACAAATATGATCCAAGGAATTGAACAAATAATCCCACTGGAGTTGATACAATAAAACTAGCATACTTTACTATAGTAATCTAAACTATAGTATTCTAATCGTTCATTAAACCGGATTACTTATTTAACCAAATGCTCAAGAAGCTATCTGTCTTCTTTTCCGGTAAATAGTCTATAAAATTTAATTTTGGTTATGGGTATTCCAAATTTATCTGATAATCCAAATAATAGTGGCAGAGCGAATGGAATTTCTCCTTCTTCGGACAGTGCTGCTTCAAAATCCAATCAGATACAGGTTCCTCAAATTTCTTTACCAAAGGGGGGCGGTGCTTTAAAAAACATTGACGAGAAGTTCGAAGTCAATTCAGCAAACGGCACTTCATCATTTTCAATTCCTATCCCAATGTCAAAGTCTCGAAGTGACTTTATGCCATCACTCGGGCTGTCATATAACTCGGGTGCAGGAAATAGTGAATTCGGTCTGGGATGGAGTCTCGCCCTGTCTTCGATTCAGAGAAAAACTGATAAGCAATTACCAAAATATCTGGATGCAGATGAAAGTGATACATTTATGTTCAGCGGTGTTGAGGACTTAGTTCCGAAACTAAATAAAGAAAATGATAAGTGGGAAGAAGTACTTAAAGTTAAAGACGGTTTCGAGATTAAACAATATATCCCAAGGATTGAAGGCAGCTTTCATAAGATTGAAAGAATAAAACCTGTCAACCAAAATACTTTCTACTGGAAAGTTACTTCTCGAAATAATACAGTTACATTCTTTGGATTAACTGATAATGCTCGCCTAATGGATCCGGATGACAAAGAAAAAATTTTCAAATGGTTTCCAGAATTAAGCTATGACAATAAAGGAAACTGCTTTCAATATGAATATAAAAATGAAGACGCTGTAAACATACAAAATGAAGTGAATGAGAGAAATCATTTGAACAATCTGGCTTCCTTCACAAATGTTTATCTAAAAAAAGTAAAGTACGGAAATAAGAATCCATATTATAATAAGTCTAAACCCTTGTCTCCGGATCTTCCGGATAATCCCGAATATTTTTTCGAGGTTGTATTTGACTACGGAGAACATACACATGATACCAGTCCATATGATGCAGTTAGCAACTGGGACTGCCGCTATGATGCATTCTCCGACTATCACTCGTGCTTTGAAATCAGAACCTACCGACTTTGCAAAAGAGTACTTTTGTTTCATACTTTCAAAGAGCTTAATGATGAAATTTCTCCGGCACCTTATTTAGTAAAATCTCTCGACCTTCATTACAAGTATTTTGAAAATGAATCGGATTCTCCGCCTGATATTCGAAATGCGGAAGTTGAGCTTCTTCAATCTGTTGAATCTGTTAGTTATAAGAAAAACTTGTCAGGAGTTTATGAAAAGAAAAGCTTACCAAAAATTGAATTTACTTATCATGAATTAATCTGGAACAATGAGGTAAAAAATATTTCATCTGAAAATATCGTTAACGCTCCTGCAGGTATTACAAGCGGATACCAATGGATGGATTTTTATGGTGAGGGAATTTCAGGAATATTTACCGAACAAGCTGACGGCTGGTTTTATAAATCTAATCTCGGCAACGGAAATTTTTCTTCTGCAGAAAAAATTTCAACAAAGCCTTCCTTCAATGGTATGTCAAATGGATCTCTTCAAATGCAGGACCTTGATGCGGACGGTCGAAAATTTGTTGTAAGCAATCAGCCTGGCATTCAGGGTTACTTCGAAATGGATGAAGATGAAGAAAGTAATTGGAAACCTTTCAAACATTTTGACAATGTCCCAAATGTGAATATCAGAGAACCGAAAACAAAATTCATAGATTTGAACGGCGATGGTAAAGCAGAGCTGGTTGTGGATGAAGACAATGTGTTTGTATGGTATCCTTCACTTGGAACTGCCGGTTATGATTCACCGGAATTATTTCATAAACCGTTTGATGATGAAGAAGGTCCGAGAATTATCTTTTCAGATTCCGAACAAAGTATTTTTCTAGCAGACCTGAACGGTGACGGAATGACAGACATTGCCCGAATTCGCAACAGAAATATTTCTTACTGGGCTAATATGGGCTATGGGAAATTCAGTCCTAAGATTACAATGAATTATTCTCCCGTGTTTGATTCAGATGAAGATTTCAATCCGGAGTATCTTTATCTATTTGATATTAGCGGAACAGGCTCAACTGATATTGTTTATGCGGGAAAAAATAAATTACAAGCATGGATCAATCTGAGTGGAAACAGCTGGAGTGAAGGATACGAAATTTCAAATTTCCCGACATTAGAAAAGCCGAATGACTTAAGTGTAGTTGATCTGCTTGGTAACGGAACTGGATGTATTGCCTGGTCTTCTCCTCTTCCTTCAAATAAAGAAATGCCTATGCGTTACATAGATTTGATGGGAGGAAAAAAACCATATATACTTTGCAATTATAAGAATGGAATGGGTAAAATCACTTCAGTCGAATATACAAGTTCTACTCAGTACTATCTTGAAGATAAAGCAAGCGGTAATCCCTGGATTACTAAACTTCCATTCCCTGTTCAGTGTGTAAGCAAGCTTGTAGTCGAGGATGAAATTACGGGTATGAGATTTACGAATGAATATTCTTACCATCACGGTTATTATGATTATACCGAAAGAGAATTCAGAGGTTTTGGAAGAGTGGAACAGACTGATACGGAGGTGTTTGATGAATATTCATGTGATGGTAAAGCTGATCTCAACCAACCTCCTGTAGTAACAAAGACATGGTTTCACACCGGTGCATTTCTGAATAGAGAGAAAATCCTGACGCAGTTTGAGGAGGATGTGGATGAATATTTTAAGTTTGATAACAGAAATAAACTTCCATCGCCTGTTTTAGATGACAATTGGTCTGCGCAGGAATGGCGTGAAGCATTGCGTGCATGTAAAGGAATGGTTTTAAGACAGGAAGTCTATTCATATGATAATTCAGATAAGGCTGGAATACCTTATTCGGTGGCTGAACATAACTGCAACATTCAGATGTTCCAGCCTACAGAAAAAAATAAACATGCAGTCTTTACAGTTCAGGAGAGTGAAGCTGTTTCATATAGTTTTGAAAGAAATATTTCCGACCCGCGGATTTCACACACCATGAATATTGAGATTGATGAGCTTGGAAATATTTTGAAGTCTGTTGCAATCGTTTATGGCAGGAGAATAGAAGACGATTCAATTTATAATAAGGTGAAAACTGAAGTTAAGACCGAGCAGGAAAAAATAAATATCATCTATAGTGTTAATGTTTATACAAATGACATTAATGACGATAACTCATACAGGTTAAGAATGCCATATGAAAATATTACTTATGAGCTGTACCTTCCAAACGATGTACCATTGTGGTCCTTTTTTACATTTGAAGATGTTTCGAACTATCTTGCTGCAATTATCGAAGAGATTCCTTATGAAAGTTCTTTAAACCGGTCTGATATTCAGAAGAGAAAAATTGAACATCAACGGATTTTATATTTAAAGAATGATACAGTTACTCAGCTTCCCGCAAAAGAAATTGATTCTCTCGGACTTGTGTATGAGTCTTATCAACTGGCGTTTACAAATAGTTTGATTGCAGATCTTTTCGTAACGAGAGTTGACGGTACGATGATTTCTGAGGCGGGTTATAAAAATTTAGATAAATCTGATGAATGGTGGATTCGTTCAGGAACAGTTGTTTACAAAACTCCTCCTGAAGATAATTTTTATTTGCCGGAAAAATATATTGATCCTCTTGGAAGTGAGACTAATGTTTTTTACTATGATGATTATAATTTGTTTATTAATAAGACCGAAGACGCTGTCCATAATATAACTCAGGTTGAATCATTTGATTTCAGAACTCTTTCTCCTCAGAAGATGATTGATATGAACGATGTCATATCCGAATTAGCATTTGACATTCTCGGCCTTCCGGTTGGTATGTGCATCAGAGGAAAGCATGGTGAAGGAGACAATCTCGATTTATTCAATGCCGATCTTTCACAAGACGAAATTAGAAATTTTTTCGACGATCCTGTAGATTCTGCTTTTGATTTACTTGGGAATGCAACTTCCCGTTTTATTTATGACTTTACACGAACGAATACATTAACCTCTGTTGTCTCAACGATAACGCGAGAAACTCACTCGTATAAATTAGTTGATGGTAATTTAGTAAAAAATGATGACAATAAGGTTCAGATGGGTTTTGAGTATTCGGATGGATTCGGAAAAGTTGTAATGAAAAAAGTTCAGGCAGAACCGGGACTAGCAAAAAAGTTTAATGAGGTGGATTGTACTGTCGAAGAAGTCGTAGCCAATCCCCGGTGGGTTGGTAACGGAAGGACGATTTTCAACAACAAAGGTAAACCTGTTAAACAATTCGAACCATACTTTAGCACAGATCACAAATATGAAGATGAAGATAAACTTGTACAAATTGGCGTAACACCGGTGATGTATTATGATCCTCTCGGAAGATTAATCAAAACCGAAATGCCGGACGGAACATTTTCGAAAGTTGAGTTTGATCAATGGCATACAAAGACTTATGATGCGAATGATACTGTGTTAATGAAAACGATTGATGAGAATGGAATTGAACTGGAGCATACAAAATGGTATCTGGACAGAATTAACGGTGGAATGGGTGATGATGAAAAAGAAGCTGCAGAAAAAGCTGCAATTCATGCTGAAACACATTCAACCGATTATCTTGATTCTCTAGGCAGAAATATTTGTAATGTTGCCCATAATGTTTTCAACGACAGAACAACCGGAGTGAGAATAGAACAATATTATCCTTCACTCATTACACTCGATATCGAAGGGAATCAAAGAAAGTTGAGAGATGCAAAACGAATTGACTTAGAATTGGAAGATGTTTTTGTAATGGAATACAAATATGACATGCTCGGAAAGCTTGCATATCAGAAGAGTATGGATGCCGGTGAAAGATGGATGTTCAATGACTGCATGCAAAAACCATTTTACAAATGGGACAGCAAAGAAACCGTATTTAAATTTTCTTATGATGATATACATCGTCCTGTTAAAGTTGAAGTGACTGAAAAAGACAAAGTTGCAATTGTTTCATCTCTGATTGAATATGGTGAATCTATAGCAGGCATGGATTACATGAGAGGCAAAGTTTACAGAACCTATGATACAGCAGGAATAATCATAAATGAAAAATATGATTTTAAAGGAAATCCTTTGAATGTGAAAAGACAGTTATGTGAAGAGTATAAGCAAATGATTGATTGGACAATAATTGACGATGTAGAGCTTATTAAGGATGAGTTTAATAACATTAAGGATTTTGAAACTTCAACCGAATTTGATGCTTTGAATCGTCCAGTAAAAATGATCTCACCGGATGATAGTGTATTTACTCCTTTATATAATCAGGCATCCATGCTCGAAAGTGTGAATGTAAAGATTCGCGGTGCAACGGATCACGGGTTTGTAAAGAATATTAACTATAATGAGAAGGGACAGAGGACACAAATTGAATATGGTAATAATGTAATTACTTCTTATGAATATGATGAAAAGACATTTCGCATAAAACAGATTCTGACAAAGCGAAACGGAACTGATACGCTACAGGATTTAAATTACACTTATGATCCGGTTGGCAATATCACGAGAATCATTGACAAAGCGCAGGACACAATTTATTTCAACAACTCAGTAGTAAAAGCAAACGGAGATTATACTTATGATGCAATATATAGACTGATCAAAGCTGAAGGTCGAGAAAATGTAGGCGGTAATTTACCCGTTGATGAGTATGACAACTTTAGAAAATTCAATATTCTTCCCGGTGACGGTAATGCTATGCAGAATTACAGACAGTATTATGAATACGATGAAGTTGGGAATATGAAGAAGATGATTCATTCAGCCGGTAAGGGAGTCTTTACAAATCAATGGACAAGAGAGTTTTTGTATGAAAATAATAATAACCGTCTGAAGACTACACAAACGGGAAGCGATCTTCTTCCACTTACTTATGGTTTTGATATACACGGAAATATGACATCGATGCCTCATCTCGAATCACTCACCTGGAATTTGTTTGACCAGCTTTCTTCAATAGTCAAAGCAACTTCAAATACCAATACTGATTTCAATACTGCATATTATGTCTATGATGGCGGCGGAAACAGAGTCCGTAAAGTAATCACTCATGGAAACGGAGTAACTGAAGATAGAATTTATCTCGGCACTTTGGAATATTATACAAAGAAAACAAGTGTTTCTACATTAATAAAGAGAGAGACGCTTCATGTGATGGATGATAAGAAAAAAATTGCAATGGTTGATACAAAAACAAATGATGATGATGTTGCTGAAGAAACTTTGATTCGTTATCAGCTTGACAATCATCTCGGAACTGCTTGTGTGGAAGTGGATGATAAAGCGGAAATCATCAGTTATGAAGAATATTATCCGTTTGGAAGTACTGCTTATCAGGTGACACGAAGTGATACTGAAGTTCCGGCAAAGAGATACAGATACACTGGTAAAGAGCGTGATGAAGAGAGCGGGTTGTATTATCATGGAGCGAGACATTATGCGCCGTGGCTGGCGAGGTGGACGGCGTGTGATCCGAAATGGCTTTTTGGAATTCAGTACGGGTTCTACACGTACTGTTTTAATAATCCAATAATGTTTTTTGATAATAATGGTCTGAGCCCAGAAGATTCCGAAGAAGTTGTTCGCCAAGCTAGAATGATTCAATTAGAAACACGTGGACTAAAGTATGGGAGCGAGCTTCGAATTATAGTAACTGATCCAGTGACAGGAGAGACTCATGAAACGAGATCTGATTTAACATATAAATTGGAAGGAGAAATAACATGGGAAGGTGATGAAAGCGGTAATGTTCAACTAAGAGAAACACGAGAGACGGCCGTCTTTGAGGAGAATAAGAAAGGGAGTATTACAAAGTTACGTGCCTCACAGGAGGGCGTTTCACAAGCAATTCAAAAGGGAGGTCAGGTAACAGTGACAGGTGATAAAGGAGGGACTACGCTACCAAGAGGATTGCAACCTGAGATTTCTTATTGGGGTTTTTCTAACAGAGAAACACTTGCTGCTCACGCTGAAGCTCATGGCACAGGACCAGTAAATTTACCAGAAGCACGAGCAAGAGCAGAAATGAAGCCAGGAGGATCTGCTGAAGAAGCAGGAGAGAAATTGGCAAGATCAAGGATGCTCAAGAGCGGACGATTATTCGCATCAGCCGTATTCGTATCAGGATGGGCTATATCACATTCAAGCGCGGCATATTCTGCTAGCCAAGGGGATTTGGAGGGAGCGGCATTAGACGAGTTTGGTAATGTTCCAATAGTAGGAGATCTATTAGATGTTGCCAGAGGTAGTTTAGAAGCAGGAAGGGCCCTAGATTCATATTTTGGCGTTGGTGTTATTTCTCAGGAATATGGAATGCGAGCACTAGTTGTTTTAAACTATTATGGAATTGAGGGTGACACAGCCGCTTATTTAAGTGCAACATTAACCGCTGTTTCTACTCCTGATGCTCTTATTAGATCAATCGATAGAAAGTTTAGAAACACAGGAGAAGCAGTGGCATCGGAAAATGAAGTCGGAGATTTACAACAATATGAACCGTTACGAATCAGGAGGTATTAAAAGCCTTCGTTCCCAATCTACCAGCTTGGGAACGCAACGTCTTAACGGAATTGAAAGCGTAACCAGGAGAAACATCTTATTCATAAAAACTTAAATTTTACCTCTCATGGAAAAAAAACAATTCAAAATATCGGGTAAGCTTGTTGATAGTAATATGAAGCCAATGGAAGGTGTTAATATACAGGCATGGGATAGTGACCTTCTTATAAAAGATGTGCTCGGGAGTTCGGTTACTGACTCACAGGGTACCTTCACTATTATCCTCGACAATAAGTATTACCCCGAAATCATTCTGGGCAGGAAGCCGGATATTTTTTTCCGTGTATTACGAGATAAGGAAACAATTTTTGATACAATGTATGGTGTAAAATGGAATGTCAAGAATCAGAGTGAAGTGATGATGCTCACAATGCCGAATTCATCGGCAGGAAAAATTTCAATTAAAGGAAAAGTTACGGATAGAAATGACAGACCGGTTGCAGACATTAATGTAAAAGCTTATGATAAAAAGTCATATAACATAAAAGAAGCAGGTAAAGAAAAAGAAATCGGCAACGCTTCATCAGATAACGCAGGAAATTATTCAATTGAATATTCCAAAGATAAAGAACCCGGATTCGATCTAACAGTCAAAATTTTTAATAGTGACTCATCAGATGAGATTATCTCCTCCGAAACCTTCAATGATATTATCGGCGACGTAACCATTGATTTTAAAATCACTGACAGTAAGATTAGAGGGAAGTCCGAATATTCAATGCTCACTGAATCTGTGAACAGCAAGCTCGATGGATTATTGCTTTCAGAATTGAATGAAGGGCAAATAAAATATCTCTCTGAAAAAACAGGATTTACTGTTGAAAATATAAGTATACTTGTCGCATCGGAGAAATTCAAAAAGAATATAGCTAATGAGTCTCTAAACTCTGAATTACTTTACGGTTTGGGTAAACAAAATACCAGCATTAATGAGAACTCAATCTCGAGAAGCAAAAATTCTACAATCCAAAGTTCGATCAAAAAATCTGCCGAAAAGAATTATGTGAAAGAATACAGTAATGAAAAAATAAACGAGTTCATAAAAAAAGCAAAGGAAGACTCGAATAAAAGATTATTGAAGACAAAACTGTCGGGCGAATCTGATTTTACACTAAGCGATTTTCTAAATATCTCCATGCCTCAGGGAGAAATCCTTCAGATTGCATATCTTAATGCTCAAAGTAATTACGAAGGTAAGCCTGAAGATTTCTGGAAAACAACTTTACCAAATGATCCGTCTTTTGCCGCGCTTAAAAACCGCGATGAAATAATTCAGGCTATTCAATTAAGCAACCAGCTCAACGGTCTGACACAGGGAAATGTATCTTTAATAAAGAATATACAAGGTGATAAAAAGTATAAATCTATGAAAGAAGTTGCTTTGAATATGAACTATGAAAACTGGCTCGATGAAATTAAGAAATCCGGCACTATTCCCTCACCTGTAAAAGGTGATTCAGCAGAAGAAAGACAGAAAAATTATGCAAAGACTATTTTTAAAGATATTGAAAAATCATTTCCAACTCAGGTAATAGCGAAAAAAATCTACGATGACGATTATAAATTCCCAACAGACCAAATTAAAAAGGAAGTAGAAAATTTCTTCGAATATGCGAAGGATTATGATATCCGATCACAAAGTATTCAGGTGTATCTCCGTGATAATTCCGATTCGGATGAATTTCCGGAACTCTCTGATGGAACAATTAGTAATCTGAAAATTCTGCAGAGAGTTTATTTGTTGAGTCCAAGCACGGAATTAATGTCAAAGCTGGTCGAACTTGAACTTACATCTGCATATACCATTATTCAGATGTCTCGAAGTGTATTTGTTAATAAATATAGTGCCGAATTAGGCGGAGCTGCTAACTCATATAAAGTTTACTCAAGAGCTTCGATGGTAAACACAATTTCTACACAAGTTTATTTGTCTATAGTTCAATATAATAAATTTGCTCCTTCTAATGGTTCTGTGGAGGCAAAAATTTCTGCTAAACCTGAAACAGAAATTGGAGAAATAAAAGGAGGTGTTAGATTAGATACCTTTAAGTCGGGTCCTATGTATATATCAACAGGCCAACTAGAAAAATTGATAGAAGAGATTTCATCTGCTGCCCCTAATCTTGCAAACCTGTTCGGTGATACTGCATTTTGCGAATGCAGTCATTGTAATTCTGTAACAAGCGCTGCCTCATATCTTGTTGACTTGCTGATGTACCTTAAAAACGGTGCTCACAATATCAGTCATGAGCCTCCTCTCAATATTTTATTCAAACGAAGACCTGACATTGGAAACATATATCTCACCTGTGAAAATACAAATACAATAATTCCTTATATCGATCTTGTCAATGAGATAATGGAATATTATGTAGCAAATGGTGAGCTGGATAAAAATGCAGCACGTGATACGGGAGATGTGACTACGAAGGAATTACTCGCTTCTCCGCAGTATATTATTAAGAATGCTTACGAAAAACTATATGATGCTGTTTATCCATTTAATCTACCTTACAATCAACCACTCGATGTCATACGAACTTATCTGAAGAGCGATGCGTCGAAGAGCAGCCGGTATGAATTAATGAAAACTTTTCGTACTGATATAAACAAACCCGAATTTGAACTTACCGATGGAATAACCCGAAGAAGCTTAGATGCTGAATTTATTGGATTATCAGAAAATGAATATGTAATACTGACATCAAAACTATTTGACCCCGGCGTTCCTCCTGAAACATTAAGCGTTCAGAGATATTTTGGATATGGAGAGAAAGAAGATTCAGATTGGAAAAAAAAGTTGACAGGTGATCCTTCATTTGTCGACGGGATTTATGAATTTCTAAGAAGAACCGGAATTAATTACAATGACCTCATAGAAATCATAAAAACTCAATTTATAAACCCATACCAGGAAATTCTTGACCAGATAAATGATTACAATTTGGCATTAAATAAATATCATCTGGAAAATCCCTTAGAACCTGAATATACTTTCAGTTACGATATATTGAAAAAAGTAGTAGATCCGGGACTGGGTGACAAATTTGATTTAAATCCTATAGTTAGACAGTTATTGAATTACTTTCAAGCATTGACTCCTGATAACTTAGGAGTCTGGATAAAAGAAAATTTCTCTCAGCTCCAGAAAGTAATTACACTTTATTCCAAGGATTCTGAATGTGACCTAACGAAGACTCAGCTAAAAACAATTGCCTCCTATAATGAATCAACCGGAGATTTTTCGATTAGTGATGGTACATTCTCAAAGATTCATAGGTTTCTACGATTGTGGAAAAAACTTGGCTGGAGTGTCCACGAAGTGGATGCCGCATTGATAGCGATTAATAAACTCTTAGGAAGAGCTAATCCGCAAGATGCAAATATAGATGATGAAGTCTTACACTACATACGGGTTTTACAGCAATTAAAAAACAGAACAAAGCTGCCACTTGTAAAACTGCTTTGTCTTTGGTCCTATATTGATACTTACGGTGATTCTTCACTTTATAAAAAGCTATTCCTCGGTAGAACAATTCTCGAGCTCGATACAATATTTGAACCGGATGATTTTGGCGAAATATTAACGAAGACGAATGTATTGCTTCACGATACCACTGGAAATACTGCTGACCATCTGCCTGCAGTATTATCTGCACTGCAACTTTCATACGAAGATTATGAATTTATAAAATCAGATCTTGGCTGGAAAGATAAAGAGATAGAACCGGTTCTTGCCGGTCTGGATTCTCCTCTGCCTACTCCCATTCCAGTACCTGTTCCAACACCTAAACCAACACCTACTCCCACTCCAATTGAACCTCCTCTTCCCAAACAAGCAACAAGGCTTAACATTTTGAACTTAAGCATTCTTTACAGATACAGCCTGCTTGCTAAAAATCTTCGTCTGACAGTGAAAGATTTTATAAGTATAAAGAGCCTATCGGAAATAAATCCTTTCTTAAATCCCGATGAAGCGATGAAATTTCTCGATGATGCAGCAAAAATAAAAAAAGCAGGGTTCACTCTGACGGAATTGAATTACATTCTTGAAAATATTATAGACGCGGAACGTGATCTTTCGCCTCAGGATGAAAATATTCTTTCACTTTCAAAAGTAGTTAGAGATGAATTAACACGAATAGATTCTGAGCATACTTTTACTCAAGATCAGATAGATTCGGATTTATTAAAAAATGAATTGTCTTTGATCTTTGATTTAACGATTGCGGAACAATTGGACTCATTTATTTCAGGTAATTACAACTTCACTAAAATTATTGCTAAAGATTTAGAAGTAACTGTAAGTAACATGTATAAAAATATTGTTTCTTATGACAAAGGAACAGGGGCACTGACAATAAAAGGAAGCATTACCCGAGCTGAATCGCAGGAGATAAAATTGTTTTCATCGGATTTTGAAAGTGCAGTCGATGAATTTTACAATTCTCAAACAGATTTCATAAAAAATACCTTTTCATTTCTGGAGAACATTAACAGCAAAACAAATTATGAGGATGCAATTGATAACTTAATAAATACTTCTATTTACAAAAAAGTAGATAAGGCGCTGAGTAAAGATGAAGTGAAAGTAATGACCAAGTACAGTTACTTTCTGACAAATTATTTACCGATTATGAAAGACGTACTTAAAGACAAATTTATTGAACAAAGGATAGGAGAGTCTCTCCAGTTAGAACCGGAAATAGCAGGATTGCTGGCGAATACTTTGCTCGGGAAAACCGGAGTAAAAGAAAAGATAATAAAACTTCAGGATACAGAATTATCATTTACCAATATCGCGGGTAAAGATAATATAGATGCAAAAATTCTTTTCACGGCATCTGAAATATTTAAATTCAGAATTGAAGATGGGAATAAAGTATTTGCAGATAAATTGTCAATAGACGGCATAGAGTTAAAACAAGATGATGAAGGCTTTTTCAATTTCGACGGAGAATTTAGTATAGAATCCAACCGGTTTTATGATTTGAAAATTGAAGTACCCGAAAAATTTGATTCAGACAATTATAAAATTCAATGGCAAAGCAATACGATTCCTTTATCCGATATTCCCAGGGAAAATATTTTCTTAACTGAATTAATAAAGAATTTCAAGTCTGCCTTTATAAAGTTATTAAAATCTTCGATAATAATAAATAAGTTTCAATTGGATACGATTGAGCTTATGCATTTCCATTCTTATAAAGCTGATTTCGGTAACATTACATTTGAAACTTCCGAAGATCCGGGGATCGCAAATGTTTTTTCATTTGCACACTGGAAGAGACTATATGATTATAAAATATTAAGTGACAGGCTGCCTCAAACCGATGTTACTCTCATCGATATTTTTTATTCGGCAAATCCAAAATTAACTTCCGAAACTAATGATACAATAATTCAAAGGCTTGTTTCTTTGACCGGCTGGTTGCAACAGGATATTGAGACACTTTGTACTTCTTATAATTTTCAAAAAGGAAATTTTAAAAATGAGAAAGCAATATCAAATCTATTTGATGCCATAAAACTCGCAAATAATTTAGGAATCGAGATAAGTAAATTATTCACATGGGCGGCTCCTACAAAGACTTTTGATGATCTATGGGATGATGCGAACGCTGTGAAGAATGCAATAAAAGCCAGATATGACGAAGACACATGGCTTGAGGCAGCACGTCCTTTAAATGATAAGATCAGAGAAAATCAGAAGCTGGGACTTATAGCATATCTAACGGTTCAGCCGGAAATAATGGATTGGGTGAAAAATCATCTTGGAGAGGTTAAAACACTTACCGGAGATGACATTTATGAATACTTTCTTATTGATGTTAATATGGCTGCATGCATGCAAACTTCGAGGATTGTTCAGGCAAATGCGTCTGTACAGATGTTTGTACAAAGATGTTTTATGAATCTTGAAAGTGTTTTAAATCAAAACGGAAATCAAGTCGGAGTAGAGTCATCTGCTCTCGATAAAGACTGGTGGGAATGGATGAAGAACTACAGGGTTTGGGAAGCGAACAGAAAGATATTTCTTTTTCCCGAGAACTGGCTCGAACCGGAGCTTCGGGATAATAAATCTCCTTTTTTTAAAAACCTCGAGGGAGACCTGCTTCAAAACGACATTACAGATGACGTCGTCAAAGAAGCTTTTGCTAAATATTTACATAAGCTCAAAGAAGTTGCGCGTCTTGAGATTTGCGGAATGTATCATCAGGTTGAAAACAGCACGGAAATTCAAGATACGTTTGAAACAGATATATATTATGTTTTTGCAAGGACAAACGATCCACCATACATCCATTATTACAGGAGATTTAACAAAATAGTAGAAGGAACAGAATATAACGAATGGACAGCCTGGGAAGAGGTGCAGCTTGAAATTCAGGGAGTAGAAGACAAAGAAAGTAAAGGTAAATACAGCGGAGTTCATCTTATACCTACTGTAATCGACAACAGATTATTTTTATTCTGGCCAATATTTTCAAGAATTCCACAAGAGCTGGAGGATCCCGACGAAGGTACTAACCAAAGACCTGACTTAAAAGTCGAAATGAGAATAGCCTGGAGTGAATATAAGAATGGAAAGTGGAGTCCAAAATCAATAAGTAAAAATTTTGTTCAATATAATTTGGGAGCTAGAGATTATAATCTTGAAAAGGATACAAAAATATATTGTTCATATCATAAAGATTATCCAGTTACAATTACATTTTATAACACAGAATTTGTTGATGATCATGAAAAAGTATTAACACTAAGAGCCATTCTACCAATCGAATCAAAGTCCTTTTTCGATGATTACAAACTTGATTGGGGAGGTTCATCAGAGCAGCCCGTCCCATTTTATTCTAAATATATGGAGGATGCTGTAAAATTAAGTTACAATATCTATTTAAGCGGAGTTTCTATCGGTTATTCAATTTTATACAATGCTTTAGGAACCACAGCAGATAATGTAGAAAGCGAATTTTTTATAACAGTCCAAAACGATATCGAATTATCTTCTATCAAATCATTAGAAAACTCTTTTTTCTTCTCGCCTTCCACGAGAAATTATTTTGTAACACCCACTATTTCTAATTTGCGCATGGCCCCCGGTCCTGGTTTCCCAAACCTCAAAGATCCTCCAAATCACTCAATTCAATTGGGTATTTCAGATCTACCAAAGTTTCCTGATTTACCAAATCCTCCTGATTTACCAAATCCTCCTGATTTACCAGATCCTCCTGATTTACCAAATCCTCCTGATTTACCAGATCCTCCAGAGGATGTAGGAAACACAACTTATCTTTTCAAATTCGATATTCACTTTCATCCTCATTCCGATTTGTTTATTCAAAAATTAAATAAAAAAGGAGTTGAAGGACTTCTATCGACGCATACTCAAATATCGGGAGATAAGGAATTTGATCCCGGCAGCGACACAGATTCCATATTTGATACTAAATTTGACCCTAATGAAAACATTGTCATAAGACCATATCCAAAAGAGATCGTTGACTTCGATTACGGCGGAGCTTATTCAATTTATAACTGGGAATTATTTTTCCATGCTCCATTGCTTATCGCAACACATTTAAGCCTGAATAGTCAATTTGAAGAAGCAATGAAATGGTATCATTATATTTTCGATCCGTCCACAAATACCAGATTAGATGCTGTAGATAATGTATCGGACGTTGCACTTTACTGGAAATTTCTGCCGTTTAAGAATGCAGACATTACGCAAATTGATACTCTAATAATGATAATGACAAAAGGGGATGAGGAATTGAGTGGGGATGAGAAAGCTACAAAAAAGAGTATTATTGATCAATGGGATCAGCTTAGAAATAATCCATTTATGCCTCATATCGTTGCCCGACAGAGACCGATGGCTTATATGAAAAACGTCGTGATGAAATATCTTGACAATCTGATTAAGTGGGGAGACAATTTATTCAGACAAGGCACACTTGAATCCATAAACGAAGCGACACAGATATATGTTCTTGCAGCTCATATCCTGGGACCGCGACCTGAATATGTTCCGACACGTGGAGAGCCGGTACCGCAAAATTACAATTCATTAAAAGAAAGCTGGGGCGAGTTTGCTAATGCTATTGTAGAATTTGAAAATCTTTTCCCTTACAGCAGTGACGATACTGTGAGCACAACGGATATGCCTCATGATATTCTCGGAGTCGGGCATACTCTTTATTTTTGTGTCCCAAATAACAAGAAGCTTCTTTCTTACTGGGATACTGTTGCAGATCGTTTATACAAGATAAGACATTGTCTAAATATAGAAGGTGTATTCAGCATCCCGCCACTGTTTCAGCCGGAGATAGATCCTGCTCTTTTAGTAAGAGCTGCAGCTTCCGGACTAAGTATATCCAGCATTTTGAATGATCTGAATTCACCTAACCCCTATTACCGATTCAATTATATAATCCAGAAGGCTTTTGAAATTTGTAACGATGTTAAATCTCTCGGGGGTGCAATACTTTCGGCACTCGAAAAGAAAGATGCTGAGACATTATCAAATCTTCATGCAAGACAGGAAACAGGAATGCAGAAGTTGATTAAGTTGGTAAGAGAAAAGCAACTACAGGAATCTGAAGATTCCTATGATGCATTGAAGCAGTCGAGAGAGTCCGCTCTTTATAGATACAAGCACTATCTTGGTTTGCTTGGCAAAGATTTAAAAAAACCTGCTGTCGGTGAAAAAATCAGTGATATTGAAGTTGATGCAAGTAATACTGTGCTTGAAGAAAGTGGTGTTAAAATGATTCAGCAGGAGAAGTCGGATTTAGATTTCTCTAAAGAAGCATCGACATTTCAGGATATAGCAAGTATTACAGATTATTTAGGAAGCGAGTTGAGCTTAATCCCTGATATCGAGGTAAATGCACATCCGGCCGGTGGCGGAACAACAACAGTAGTTTTTGGCGGTTCTAAATTAGCTACAGTTGCACAAATGTATGCCAACTATTTTAGGGCTATCTCAAATAAACTTTCCTATTACGCGGCAAACTCATCTAAAATCGCGTCTTATACCCGACGTGAAGAAGACTGGGTACTACAGGCAAACCTAGCTGCAAAAGAAATAATGCAAATCGATAAACAACTAATTGCCGCCGAAACAAGAACGTCCATTACAAAGCAGGAATTAAGAAATCAAGAAGAGCAAATTGCAAACTCAAAAGAAGTCGAGGAATTTCTTCGCTCGAAGTATACAAACGAAGAACTGTATTTATGGATGAAAGGGCAGATAAGTACTCTCTTTTTCCAGACATATCAGCTCAGTTATGAGCTTGCTAAGAAAGCCGAAAAAGCTTACCGATTCGAGCTCGGAGATATGAATGCATCGTTCATCGAATATGGCTACTGGGATAATTTAAGAAGCGGATTATTATCAGGAGAGAAACTTTATCTTGCATTGAAACAGATGGAGAGCTCATATCTGGATAATAACAAACGTGAATATGAGATCACAAAAAATTATTCGCTACTATTAAATGACCCGTTAAATCTTATTGCACTTAAGGTAACCGGTAAATGTGAAATTGAAATCCCGGAAATAATTTTTGATTCCGACTATCCCGGACATTACATGAGAAGAATTAAGAGCGTAGCGGTAACAATCCCGTGTATTGCCGGTCCACTTACAAGTGTAAACTGTACGCTGACATTGCTTTCAAATGAAACAAGGATCAATAATTTATCAACTCCGGAATATGCTAAAATTACAGAAGAAGATGATCCAAGATTTTTTATCAACTTTGCTTCAATGCAGTCCATTGCAACAACCACGGCACAGAATGACAGTGGAATGTTCGAACTAAATTTCCGGGACGAACGGTACTTGCCTTTTGAAGGCGCCGGGGCTATTTCAAAATGGAGAATAGAAATTCCAACAGATACAAATGCATTTGATATGAATACAATATCGGATATAATTTTAAGGATCAGCTACACAGCTAGAGAAGGAGGTGAAACATTGAAACAAGGCGCAAAGGATTATCTAACTTTGATTAGGGAAAATGCAGAAACAAATCCACTAGCAAGATTAATCAGTGCAAAGCATGAATATCCGACTGAATGGTATCAGATGACAGTTAATGGTACTCTGAAATTCAAATTAGAGAAACAACGCTTCCCGTTTTTATTTTACAATATGGACATTGAAATCAATTCTGTTACAGTATTTGTAAAACTAAAGGAAGATACAACAATAATTGATCCAAAGATAAATGCGAAATCTCTTCTATTGAATCCATACAGCGACTTAACGCTATATGGAACGGTTGAGCATGCGCTATCGATGTCGAAAGATACGCCCTCATTAGATATTGAATTTAGTTTGGATGTTCCGGATGGTAAATCAATTTCAGATTTAATAGACGATGTATGGTTTGTTTTTAGATATAGTGTTACTGAACCATCACCCTAAGATTTAAATTGTTTGCTATTAAGTCTATAAAAATAAAAGAATCATTTTTGCGATACTAAGAAGTTTGTATTTGTTTGTCTTTGTTAACAATTGTTAACAGCAGTAGAAAATTACATATTTGTTTTCAATAATAAAGTTCCTAAATTTAAAGTTGTCATGAATTTCCAAATCTAAATATTCGCATTTTTACATTTACAAACTAAAACTTAAAAAATTATGGACAAAAAGAAAACCGCAGAACTGCTTAGTGCAGCTGAAGCAGCAGCATTTACTGCTGACTTTGCAAGTAATAACATCAAAAAATATCTGTCAAGGCATAGCTCTGACAGTGCAGTATTTGTAATGAAAATTGCCGGTGACCAAGCTCACTATGTAATGAAAATTGCAAACGAAACGGAACAGGAAGTAACACGGATTGTCCGTGAAAGCGCAGAGTTGGCTGCAAAGAACTTACAGGAGTTTGTAAAACGACATAAAGGACAATAATGCACGTGGGAAAAATTCTGATTAAAGAGTTTGGTTGTAGTATCATGCAACCAGACTCTATTCTTTCAAATGTTGAGGCAACTAAAATTTTTGTTGAAAACAATCTAGAAATGAAGACTAGCACTGATTCATTTTGGGATACAATAAAAATTCTTCAACATAATGATTTAGCTAATATATCTCATATTCAAGATGAGCCAGAAATAGTATGGTATGATAATGAAACTATAATTTTTAAAAATGCATTGAAAAATCTCATTGGTAATGAAGAAATTCCTGGCGATGCTAATTATCTGAATTCAGAGAGAAAATATTTTGAAGAGAAATATCATAATGCAATTAGTCAATTCAAAGTGACATTTCCGGAGACTTTCGATTGTTTCAAAAAAGTAATCTCTTTTATTATATTTGGAAAAAGACCTGGTTATAGTGGAGGAACAGTTTCAAACCGTATTGGTTTAATTTGGCTTGCTCCGGATAGAAATTGGAAAGATGTGGAATGGTTGGAAAACTTGATACACGAGTTTACTCATAATATTTTATTTCTTGACGATATGGTTAATGGTATTTTTGTTGAAGGGGGAAAAAGGTTAGAAGAAAAAGATGCATTAGCAACAAGTGCCATTCGCCAAGTCAAACGAGGTTATGATAAATCATATCATTCTGCATTTGTTTCATTCAACATCATTGAGCATTATCTAAAGATTAACAAACAAAACCTAACTGAGAAATTTATTGACCCACTTATAATTTGTTTAGAGGATTTAGTAAATAATACTGAATTCATTACTGAACACGGAAGGCAAGTATTGTTTGAATTAGCTGGACTGGTATTAAGAACGAGAGAAAAATATTTTGATCAATCATAAGCCAAACTACTAGGGCATAAAATTGCTGATATTAACTATTTGAAATGCATTCACAGAGTTCTTAAAAGAGCCAGCATGATAATTCCGCACCAACCCAAGGCAGGCGTTAGTGACACCGACAAATCAGAAGTAGAAGACGGAAATTTGTTGTCCTTACAGAGTTACTCAGTACTTTTTGGAAGATTCTTCAGAAGTTACAACAACAATGGATGGAAACATATCAGTTTAAAAAAATTCTTTGATGCAATTATAAAGAATTAATCTGATCGTTTTTTGGAATAGATAACTAAATTTTAAATCTTACTATATGAGCACTGAATCAAGTTGTATAATCTATATCGATAAGTCAGGAGATTCGGACGTCTTTTGTTCTGTCGATGTCCGAAATGGAGTCTCTTCTGCAATATATAGTGATAGTAATGCTTTCGTAGTTCTCAGGGATGCAATTAATAGAATGTCTGACATAGGTGGAAAAATTTTTGTTTGCGCAGGTATTTACACACTTTCTAATACAATAGAATTAAAGAGCGGAATTTTTCTTGAAGGTGAATCAGCAGGATTTGGAAAAGGTACAGTGTTTACAACTGGTGAATTTGATGCTACAAAATGTTTTTCCCTGGAACGTGTTGACAATGTGACATTAAGAAATCTTGCTTTTCAAGGTATTCATATTAAAGAAAATGGGATTAATGACACATGTAATGCTATAAGTATGAATGGTTCACATCACATTAAAATTGAGAATTGTTACTTTGATAACTGCGGAGGTCCGGCTATATATGGTGGTGATTCAAATGATGATATAGTAACTGAAAACATAGTAATTACAAAGTGTTTTATTTCAAATGCAGGTTTGGATTCATGTCGTAAAACAATTGAGGACCCTTTACTTAATTATCCTGGATTTACATTTCATCATGCAAAAAATATTTTAATAGATGGATGTGATGTTCGTAATTGTGGCTCAACAGGCATTAGTGTTTGGAGCGGTTCCGGTTGTGTTAAGATTGTAAATTGCTTCCTCGCTGACAACGATCAAAAAATGGTGTTTGGTCAGGGGCATGGAATTATTGTGGGAGGAGCACTTGGTGCAGATGAAAAGGAACCTAACCTTGTTGAACCTGAAGCATCAACGGAACAGATTATTATCTCCGGAAATCATTGTTTGAAAAACGGAGGGCACGGAATCGAAGCAAATTCTTTTTGGGGTAAAAAGACCATAGTCTCAAATAATATTTGTATTGGAAATGGTCATCATGCTGTTGGTGACGAAACTTCAGAAATACAACATCGCTCAGGTATATATACGGGACATTATAATACTTTGGTCTGTGGAAATCAGATTGAAGACAATTCTGGAAACGGGATCAGGGTCGGTAATTCTCAAAATGGATGGGCAAATACAATGATAACAGACAATTTTATTGGTAACAATAATCGGGGTTCGTTTGATGGCGATTATAAATATAATCAGTCCGGGATTACTATAAATGTCGGATTTGCAACTCAAGATCCCGGTAGCATACCAAAGTGTATCATCCGCGATAATATTTTTTATAATAAAAATGAAGAAGGATATCTACAAAATTACGGTATAGTAATACGAAATGAAGCAAAGGGCTTTGTAATTGAAGATAATTATTTCTATGGAAATATAACAGGAGTGGATTGGAATGAGGTCAGAGAGCACGGAATTGTAAGAAGAAATACGGGATTTAAAACCGAGACAACTGGCACTGATGTTATAGTCAGCGGTAATATTTCAAAAATCGTTACACATGGTCTCGATATTTTACCTCTTTCGCAAGGATTCTATGGTGACACCTCTGACTGATTTGTCTCCTACTTCTATATTTTTTTCAGCAAATTACTTTTGGATTGAAGAAATAGGAGAAACTACTTTTACAATTAAGATAAAAAGAAAAACCGGTCATGATATTGAATTTGCATGGTCATATCAGGAATGTTAATGTAAAGTCTTTAATAATGTTAAAACATCAACAAAAATGGAATAATAAAGATTAGAGTTCATATTCAAAAAGATATCAAATAAATTCAAAACTTTTTCTCAGAATAATTTAAAAAAAATTTTAATAAACCCAATTAAATTAAATACTTATGGATTATCCTAATCGTGTAATCACCAAAAGTGATAGTAATAAAACTACTGTTAAAGCTATACAACAAAGATTAAATGAAGTGGGATGTGGACCGATAGATGTTGATGGAATCTTCGGATCACAAACATTTGGGGCTGTTAAGCGATTTCAAGCCACACGAAGTGATAAAAATGGGAATCCGCTTGAGATAGATGGCAAAGTTGGTCCAATTACCTGGGCAGAATTATTTGGAGCTGCTTCAATCCCTGCCGTCGATGACACTCCTAATGAATTACTAAAAGAGGCACTTAAAATTGCAATTTCACAAGTAGGAGTGATGGAGAATCCATTAGGGAGCAATACCGGTGATCCCGAAGTAAATAGGTATCTGGCAAGCGTCGGATTGAAACCAGGGTATTTTTGGTGTATGGCTTTTGTGTATTGGTGTTTCGATGATGCTGCTCGAAATTTAGGTCGTACTAATCCGTTAGTCAAAACCGCTCATTGCATGACTCATTGGAATAATACAGCGGCTAGAAAAATTCCTTACTTGGATGCTGTGAATAAACCATCTCTGGTTAAACCCGGTCAAATATTTATTATTAACACAGGCGGAACTAATGGTCATACAGGTATAATCGAAAAGCAAGAAGGAGGATTTTTATATACTATCGAAGGCAACAGCAATCCGGAAGGCAGTAGTAATGGTATAGGTGTATTCAGGTTAAACAGGAGAAAGATCACTAAAATTAATAAGGGTTTCTTGGAATACAAATGAATTTTCTATTCTTTAAGGGATCTTGAATAATTAATCGAATAAATACTTTCTTTTAAAAACTTTCATCAGAAATTTTAAAATAAATATAAATTATGGGTGAACTCATTGAAAATCTTGAACCCTGGGAAATTCTTCTCATGATTTTAGGAACTGTGCTGTTTATTGTTCTGATTTACATTCTTTTACACAGAGTAAAAAACAAGGAAGATATAAAAAGTTTATTTTTTTACTTTATTTTTCCCATAGTAATGATAGGATACCCTTCAATAGTATCTATAAAAGTTAGTCAGGAGTTAGTTGAAATCACAAACACAACAAGAGAACTTGAACAAGAGCCTAATAATGAAAACGCAAGAAAGAAGCTACGGAAAGATCTAAGTCGGATTAATTTTTCAAGAATTGAGAAAAACCCTAAAGCATTATATGATGTAGCCAAAGGTGAAAAAATGCTTAAAGATTATGATAATTCATTACGACTTATAGATCAATCTTTATAATAAAGTGAAATCAACAAACATAGAAAAGCAGCTCAATAGAATTGAAAATATTCTTTATAAATACTTGGAGTAGCCCTATGAGCTTCGCTTAAGCTAGCAAATAAATAAAAACTCTAAGTCTTATCTCTATAAATGTACTCACAAAAATATTACAAACCTGGTGAGAAGAAAATTTTCTTTTCAAAAAAAGATCTCAATGAGTGGATATTTAAAAATAGAATTAAATCAGATTCGGAATTGGATAAAATAGTGAGGGAAAGATATGCAAATATCATCGACGAATAGAAAACAACGTTTAACTTGTCATGGGGTTATTTAAGCTGGAGAAACTTGTCATAACAAACTAATTTGCTCCTAAGGCTTCTTAACTGAAACGAATGCTGTGTTATTATTATACGTCAATAGAATATCAGTCAGATCTATAAGGTTATCTCCTGTTACATCTGTTGCCTTATAACCAGCTACAAAAGAATTTGCATCATTGTAAACTAAGGTGATATCTGTCAGATCAACAAATCCGTCTTGATTTATGTCTCCGCCGTAAACTGCATATCTGACCGGTGATGCATCCACTTGAAGCATATTATTACCGAACGCCTGAGTGTTGGATGTTGTAAAGTTATAACTACTTAAGCTTCCCGTTGTAAATGCCACTGCGTTTTTACTCCATGTTTCAACGGTGTTTCTATGTTTGATAATAATAAAATAAGTACCACTTGTTGCATTAGAAAATATTAATTCAGATGTTCCGTTTGTTGCTAAGATCGCTTTTGCAGAATCAACCACTCCAAATGGTGTGCCGCTATCTCGCAAATTCACCTTTATCGTATCAGTTACCTGTGTATTAGTAGTAGAATTATAAAACCCTTCAATAAACATCATAAGATTTAAAGTTATGCCAGGAGTGATCGGGGATTCTATTCCGATCGAAAAGTCAGAGAAATTGTCAAGACCTGAAGTTATAAGGTTATTACCAGAAACGTTGGTGTTTTGACAAACCCACGGTGCTGTTAAATCGGTCCTTTTCATAATATATGCCTTATTAATATCTGGTATAGAAGTCATACCCGAGACATCTATACTTATGTCATAATTTGCATATCCCAAATAGTCATTACCTGAATAAGATCCCGTAAAATACACATCCGGTATGATTTTATTAGGAGTGAATCTTGAGCTATCACCTGTAGTTGCTCCTGTGAGATTATCATTTGATGAAATTTCATTTGCAGCCACTGATGGAACAGTATTTTGAAAAGGATAAGTTACAACACAGAGTTTACCGCCACTAGGATTTTCAGAAATATTATTTGATATAATGCTTACATCACCGATTCTATTTTGCATTGTGCCAACAATATGACTTTTTTCAGGAGGCAACTTAATAATCCCGGAATGTCTGTTGGTTTGATTTGTTGAACCTGGGATATTTAAACCAACCGAATTCATATCCAATGAAATATTTCCGAAGCTGTATACTCCCGGAGAGAGTATTGTTTGCGATGTAAAACTTTCTGCTTCACTCACAATCACGTTGTCGATCCATTGCCTGTTTCCAAAATCACTTTTGGATCTAAATCCAATAATTACACTTGTGTTCCCTGCTACATTTGATAAACTAATTTGCTCATGTCGCCATTGCTTCGAAGAATCAGGAAAAAATTCAGTAAATCTCGTAGGTCTTGTAGCAAGTGATGGTGAAGTTCTTTGTGATTTATTATAAACAGTGGCTGTACTAAAAAATGATATGCCGCTATTAGTTGATAATAACACCTCTAAACTGTCATCTAAGTTAGGATATCCTGAATATGATACATAGAAACTTAGATTGGGCAGTGTGAGCGATGAAAAGTTCATCTCCGGTGACATTAAAATTTCTCTTCTTCCCGGTGCACCAAGATAACAATTACTTGATGCAGCTGTGTCAGAGAATTTACCAGCTGGGCTTGTGCATTTTCCCAATTCCCATAAGGGAGTATCAAATAAAGGATTTTCAAAAACAACTGACCAATTGACAAGATTAGAAAATGTCTCAACATAAGGGAATGAAGAAATTTTTTGTTGAACATTCACCAAGACTGTTAATGTATCATTGACCCGATATTCATCTGCAGACAGTGCAGTATAAATTTTTAAAGTATTTATTCCAATTAAACTAGGTGTGAATGAACTTGCTCCGCCGAATACAACAGACCCGGTTCCTAATTGAGGAAAAGGACCAATTGCTCTAAGCGGTCCGATTGGTAAACCTCCATTAATTCTATAATAAATGGGAACAGAATCCTGCACAAGCGTCCCGACATTTGCAGCCGTTGCTATTACATCATAAGTATTACCAACTAAAACAATTTGATTATTGAATGCTGAATTTAGAATTCTCATGTCACTTGAAAATAATGGTGGAAAATTGGCCGCATCGGCTCCGATGTCTACCGGAGTTAGTGAAGATCTTGATTGGCCATCAAAATCATCCGTTACTGATACTATGTTGAAACCACTGCTGCTGATAATTGTAGGAAATATTGAATTAATATGCAGGTTAACGGTGGAAGAAGATCCATTTGGTTCAATGTAATGCGGATCAGCACTAAAACTATTGGTATCCTGACCAACTGCTGTTTTCCATGCTGATAAACTAACTCTGTCAGTGTCATTAAATAAACCTATGACTCCCCCATTACCATCTGTGAAATAATTATTGTTGTTTAATAAAAGTCCCGTAGGATTCGGAGAAGTCCCCCCAACCTTGACTGCATAGTGTTTCCCGGTTGAGCCATCATTAGACCGCGAATTATAAAATATATTGTTTCTGTAATTTCTTACGTTGCCTGTTACACTGCTTGTGAATGCAAATGTATTTGAATTTCCATTTACCGGATTTCCTCCAAGATAAACGCTATTAAAGTAGAAGTTATTAGTTCCTGCTGATTCATCGATTCCATTTATTGTTGCTCCGATATTCATGCTATTCCCATCTTCATCTACGCCAAGTCTTATCATATTATTTTGATATGTTGCATTACCGCTTTTTGCAATAATGCCATTTACAGCTGACGTGCTGAAAGAAGCAAGTAGAGAATGGATGAAATTCCTTGAAATCAAATTCGTCCCGGATGAACCGGTAAAAGAAATTCCATTAACAATTCCGGGTAATGATGTATTAGTATTTCGTAACGTGTGAATTGTATTTTGTGATATTGTTTGAACTGCAGATGGAGCATTGATGACAATACCATTTAGTGAAACAGAGTTAAAACGGGTCTGCCCTGCTGAAGAAAGATTTCGGATTGTATTACCAATAATGATTCCACGCGGTCCATTTACTAAAATGCCATTTACAATAGCTCCTGGAGATGAATTAAAATTTTGAATTGAATTTTGAATACTCCCTCCGATAACATTATTCTGACATGTAAATGTTCTTGTTGAAGGCATATTTGCTGCTATTCCATTTATAGTTAAATCAAGGCTTGCGAAACATGAAATGTTGCCTAAACGATTATTGGCACAAACCCAGTTATTTATACCTGAGTTATAAATTCCAATTACTTCGCAACTTGAAGTTGAAACTGAATTAATTGAAATCCCGGTAGTAGAATTCTGACTCCCGATTGTATTTCCAATTATGTTTCCGACATTTGCCAAACTATTGTCCACAAAAATTCCTTTGAATACAGCATTGTTGCCTGTTCCACTCAAATTACCAGACATGGAAATGCCGGCTATCGTATTTCCCTGAATGCTTGAAGCAACTATTGTATCAGCTGAAATGTAGATCCCAGTAAATTTCGAAAATGTTACACCATTGAAATCATAAGATCCGGTTCCAAGTGCTGAAGCAAAGCCAATAGTGTTTCCGGAGATAACAAAGTTATGACTTGCATTATGCAACGCACTGCTTATAAATATAGCTGAATGATCTGTTCCAACAATTTGGGTTCGGGGAGAGGTCTGATAAAACTTGTTATCCTTTATCGTTATATCTTTATTTCCAACGTCAATCTGAATTCCGGCACTTCTGAAATACGGATTGAAGTAATCATAGATGTTGCAGTTTCTAATTGTATCACTGCTGTTATACAATGACGTGAAATTTGTACTTCCGAAAAATCCAAAACATTTTGTAGGAATGTTTGATCCTGCAGGTCCGACATTACAAAATGATATTGTATTATTGTCATTTCCTGTGACCATAGATGGACTTGTTCCAAAAATTATTACACCTCCGTGCTGACCGAAACTTACAGTAGAGGAACCGAGGACTGTACAGTTTGTAATAACATTGAAAGTAGCATCTCTCTGAAATCGAACTGTGCTGGTACCTAAAATTGATGCAGCAGTAGTGTTTGAAATGATCAATGAGTTTCCACCTGAATTAAGACCATCAATTTTTACTTTGTCTGCACCATTAAAATCAATCAACGGTAATCCCGGTGTAACGGCAGACGAAATAGTTCGCTGCAGTCCGCCGCTTGGTTGAATTAAAATGCTGTTCCACGAACCATTGTTAAGGACAGCACCGGCAACAGGCTCTGTTGTATTTCCGATAATCAAAATATTTACAATTGCATTTGTTTGGGCTCCTCCGTTCAGTGCATTAAAAGCAGCTGCTAACGTAGGATATGAACCGTTTCCGGAAACAGCGCCCGATACACTTACATTCTGTGAAAATGAATGATTGAATGTCGTTAAGGAGAAAACAATAATAATAGTAAATGGTACAATTACATTTTTCATAAGTGTATTAAGACTTGAATTGTCCAGACCACTTTACAGAACTTTTAAAAAACACCATTGTCATCCCCGCATGCTTTTAGCGGGGATCCAATCATAAAGATTCTGAATCAGAATAACGCTTTGCTGATTGGATTCCCGCCAAGAGCACGCGGGAATGACAAAGTTCATTCGCTTTGAAGAAATTAGTTTATACCAAATTTTCAATAACTCATTTTACATCCGGAACAACTTCATCATTCTTCTCAATTTTCTTTTTTGGCTGTTCTGTTTTTATTTCATTTCTAATTTCAGGGATACTTTCTTTGCGCAATAGCTGTTCTATTGTAGTATTAAATATTGGCTGAACTTTTGTTTCATTAGCAGGACTTAATGTCCTCACAAAATTTGAAGCATTATTAAAAGCAATATTAATGTCAGATATATCTACTATATCATCTCCATTCAAATCTGAAGCAACATATCCGTCAATATAATTTGAAGCATCATTATAAACATTTATAAGATCTGAAGCATCTATTGCACCGTCCTGATTTACATCACCACTGAAAATACACATTCTTTTTCCTTTTTCAACCATGTTTTCACCATATGCTTTTGATTTGGAAATAGTGAAATCATAGTTCAAAGTAACTCCCTCAATAAATACAACTTGCTCCGAGCTCCAGGTCTCAATTGAATTTCTATGTTTGATAACAATGTAATAAGGAGTTCCATTTGATGCATTTGGAAATGTAAAGTAACCGTTGCCATTTTTATCCAGTACTGAAACTGATGAATCTGCAATCGAATATGGCGGATATGTATTTCTTAAGTAAACATTTACTCTATCATTAATCATCAGATCTGAAACATCATTGTAAAAACCTTCGATGAATGCATTTAAATTAAGAGTAGGAGGCTTTGAAAATGAATTAATTCTGTCGCATACATCAGTAAAGAGGATCACGTAGTAGTTTGTCTTTGGTTCCGTTCCAACATACATGTGCAAAAGTGTATCTCCTGACTCAATATCAAATTTATAAGCAAGTGAAGTATGCGCATCAACGCTCCATAAGGAGGTCTCGTCAGGATCAAGGCCAACACCAACCCAATTACGAACAAGAGGTATATCGTAAGTTTGAATAAGATTACCATTTGGATCAAATCTTCTTATCAGCCCATCATTATAATTTTTATCGATTACTATGACTTCACCATTATGTCTGATTTTAAATTGTCCCGGTTCTTTGAGTTCAGATGAATAGTTTGTAAACTGAGAAAGTGTATCACCCGTACATACATTCAGTCTATGAATTGAATTATTATCTTTACTAACCCAAAGCATTGTGCATTGATCTTCAGCTAAAGCAATGTAATCAACATTTGTATTAAGGTAAGAAGTAACAAAATTTCCGCTGCTATCAAATTTTACAATACGCCGGTTAGAATCTGCAACATAAATATTCCCATTGTCATCAAGAGCCATTGAGCGAGCACCACCAAGTCCGCTGCAAAGCGTACCTGCGATAGTAAAATTCTCATTAAACACAATTATGTTGCTATCATTTGTTGCATAGAACTTTCCCTGCCCGGTACTCACAAGATCATAAGCTGGCATCGTAAAATTAGTTTGGATTACACCCATTGGAGTCCCGTCATACTTAAAGCACGCAAATGAAAACTCGGACAGTCCTCTTTCCTCTGATGCTTTGCTTCTTCCAAAGCCGCCGCCTCCTCCGCCGTTGCCACCGTTTTCATTTGGTGGTCCACAATCACCCTCACAAGGACATCCGGGTGGTCCTGGAGGAGGTGGAGGTGGAGGTGGAGGTGGAGGTGGAGGAGGTGGTGGCGGTGGAGTGCACTCTTGAGATTTAATATAACTCAAGTTACTCACGCTTACCAACATCAATGGAATAAGCAAACAAAATGACAAAAAAGTCTTTCTAAATAAAGAACTTTGTGTGTTCATTTTAATATTATTTATAAATTAGTCTATGTTTTTTTTATTACACTCAAAGAACAAAATATTCTGCAAGCATGATATGCCAAACGAGCTCTAACTATACATGCACCAAGACATTGGAAAGATCCCGGTCCTTTAGCCATGCAAGAGAGTAACTTGCAGATTATTGATCATTTCATGTAGATGCACAGTCATTTTTGCATTCTAAGAATGTAACATTCTATATTCATAGAAATAATATAACCTAATCGGGACAATCCTCCTCATCATCATCATCGTCGTCGTCGTCATCATCGTCATCATCACAACGATTGCTCTTGCATTCAGATGTTTCATCAGCTGCATCCACGTATGCTTCAGCAGCAAAGTAACAAGCGGGCGCAGTACCAGCAGCAGCAGGACATGCTAGCAAAGCAGCTGGGAAAGTTAACCCTCCAGTACCTATGGTGGCTCCAATACTACAGGCACAGGTAAGTATGGCACCAAACATTGTGGGTCCGCAAACTGTCACAGCTGTCCAAAACGCTCTTCTTTGTGCCCTTTCCTTTCTTGCCTCATCTCCGGGTTTGCAGCACAATCCAAAAGGGTCTAATAAATTAATTGGATTATTATTCACACAAACATATAAGTTCGTTCCATCAATAAATCCTAGCGGATCCCATTGTCCAAACCTTCCCCAGTCGGGTTTGTAAAATCTTGCCCGATAGTAATAATTTTTTGTTTCAGCATCATATTCTCTCCCAGTATATGTATAAGTATTTCCTATTGCAGTTGATATTCGTGGTATGTAACCACCATCATAAATAGATTGATTTCCGTAAGCATCATATTCATACCTTTCTACAACCATACCACTATTATTAGTAACTGCAGTAACAGAACCAAGAGTATTCTGATGGTAGAAATAATCATTCACTCCACCCCTCATGCTTAGAATATCATCGATCCCTGTTCCAAAAATATAAGTAGCAATCACAGAATTGGAAGCATTTTGCTCTTCTACCACCCCCCGATTGTCATAATAGAAATTTAGAGTTCCTGCTGAAGTTACTTTTTGAATTCTCCTCCCTAGAGCATCATATTTATAAGTAGCAGTTGTTCCTCCATCCGCAGATATTAACCTATTCTCAAAATCATAAGCATAAGTGTGAATGCCATCAGTAAGTGTGTTACCGTTCAAATCATAAGAGGGTGTTACTGTTCCAGCTCCGATAATGCTTGAATAAGCATTAATATTGTTAACTGTGTATATTGTTGTCGAAGAATCCTTCACAACTGTTGTTCTATTTCCCACACCATCATAATTAAATTGAGTTTGAGTTAGTGGAGAAGGAATATTGCCGTTAATAAGAGTTCCTTCCTTGTAATTAATCAATCTATCGTCTTCATCATACAAATACTTTTCTGAATTGGTTGGGCGATGAATCTTTTCTGAGTGCAATCTATTTCCCTCATTATCAAAACTGTAATTAAATTGTGCGATGATTGTGGGGGTTTTCACATGGCTCATACTTGTTACCCAATCATTATTATTATATGTATAGTTGCAAACTACTGCATTGCTGTAACTGTGTGTTAGAACTCTGTTGCCTGCATCATAAGTATAGGAAATATTTATACCTGAATTTATTGCAGTAAGCCGTGAACGGCTGTCAAAATTTTCTTCGACCATTCTTCCCCCCGGATAAGTAATGTATCTTTTCTTTCCAGGAATGTCATAAGTATAACTTGTAATCTTTCCGTTCATATTTTCACTTTTGACACGATCAGCAGCATCATAAGTATAAGTAATGTTCGCATTCATATTATTTGCAGTCAGCATATTTCCTTCATTATCATAGGTAAATAAATCACTTCCCCCGGTATAACTTCTTTCAAGAAGACGATTAACTTTATCAAACTTGTAATTCGTAGTTCTTCCGTTGTTATCCTTTCTTAAAATCTTGTTACCCGTTGCATCATATTGATAACTTTTTGAACTTCCGTCAGCATAAGTTTCTTTAAGCAACCTGTCGTTTTCGTCATAGGCGTATGACGTGGTATGATTGTTATCGTCAGTCATAAATAAAGTATTTCCAACATTATCATAAGTTGTTGTCATAATATTTTCTTCCGGAGATTTGGATGAAATTTTTCGCTCAAGGTTATCGTAAGTATGAGTTGTAATATGTCCGTTTCTATCCTGTATACTTATCTTACTGCCGTTATTATTATATGTGTAATTAGTAAGCCGGCCCATCGGATCTCTTACTCTTATAAGACGATTCAATTGATCATATTTGTTGATCGTCACATTACTATTACCGTCAGTTACATTCACCCTATTTGAATTTGCATCATAACTGTACGATTCAATTGATCCAATAAGGTCAGAAGAAGATATCATTCTGTCGGCAGCATCGTAAGTGTAAGTTATTACATTTCCGTTAGGAAGTGTTTGTGAGAGTATCTCACTCACAGCGTTGTACGAGGTTAAGATTACTTCCCCAGCTGGATTTGTTTCTTTGACTTGTCTATTGAGTCCATCATATTCAAAATTGGTAACATGGCCATTTCGATCTATTGATTTAAGAATGTTTCCTTCATTGTCATAACCATATCTTGTTGAATGACCTAATGCATCAATTATTTCTATTTGTCTATCTAATTCATCAAAAATATATCTTGTAATGTTCCAATTAGGATCTGTAAAAGAAGTTACATTATCATTTTTGTCATAAGTATATGTGTTCACAACTTTTGCACGTTGTGTCTTAGTCAATCGGTTCAATTGATCATAAGTATATTCAGTAATATGTCCGTTGGCATCGGTAACAGAAGTGCGGTTTCCATTTGCATCATAAGAGTAAGATGTAAAGTGTCCAAGCGCATCAGTAATCTTCACAAGCCGGTTGAGATCGTCATACTCATAACTTGTATTATACCCCATGAAATCTGTTTCCAATTCTTTGTTTCCGATATCATCGTAAGCAAAACTACGAGAATGACCTAAGGCATCAATTTCGGTAATAAGCAAATTGCGTGTATCGTAAACAAATCTTGTAACGTTTCCATTACCATCAGTTTTGCTTAAGACATTTCCTGCTTCATCATAAGTCATTGATGTAGTTCCTGCAGGTGTTGTAATTTTTGTGTTTCTGTTTAGAATATCATAGTCATATGTAGTGACATGACTCAAAGCATCCGTAATCGTTTTTAAGTTACCACGTGTGTCATAAGTATTTGTTGTAATATTTTGAAGTGCATCTTTAGTTTGCACCAGCCTGTTCAGGGCATCATAAGTGTATGTTGTTGTATTGCCATTACCATCAGTAAAACTTGTTTTATTTCCTGCATTATCGTATCCGTATGCATTAGTTGAGCCATCGATAAAAATGACAAGAGTCCTGTCACCGGCATTATTGTATTGGTAATTTGTTGTATTCCCGTTACCATCAGTGAAAGATTCAACATTTCCGTGAACATCATAGGAATGATGTTCAGTTACACTAAGAGGCTTATTTTCCGTGATCAGTCTTCCCTGTGAATCATACTCATAAGTGGTTGTATTTCCTCTCTTGTCCTTCATGCTCAACATGTTATTAAACAAAGGTTCATAAACATATTCAATAAATCCTCCAAGCGGATCGATCTCTTTTGTCAAATTGCCTCTGCCATCAGTATATTCATATCTCCATATTTTTGAATTAGCATCAATTTTCTTTTTCAAATTATTTTGTGAATCATATTCATAAATCTCATGAAATCCGCAGCAGTTACCGATCTTTTCTATAAGGTTACCGTCCTTGTCATATTTGTATGTAGTTGATTGCATAACACCATTTACGAGTTCGGTTATAGTTGTTGTAAGTTGAGCTTTATTATAGTTGGAAGTCATATTATTAAGTGTGGAAATCACTTTGTGTGCTTGTCTGTTCTTATAAACAACAACAAACTCATTTGATGATTGGTCAATAACCTTAGTAATATAATGAATCGGATTGTAACTGTAGTTAATCAAATTATCCATGACATCAGTTACGACTGTCTGCCTGAAGAGATTATCATATTGATAATTGAGCTGTCTTGGAATTGCCGGATTAGGGTCAGAGATTGTACTCAAGTGCCCATTTGTATAAGTCAACTCAACAGATCTCCCTGCCGGATCTGTAATAGCAGTTGGAAGAGAGTCAGTATAGTCAATAGTTAATTCATTATTATTCGGGTCTGAAATCTTTGTTAATCTTCTGTGGGAAGGATTGTCAAAAAAGTAATTAATACCTTTTTTCGTTTTTAGACGGAATACATTTGACGAGCTTTCAATGAGAGTATCAAAAATTCCAATTGGTGCAATATAATTATTTCCGGTTTTTGTGTATTTGTCTTTTCTTCCATCATGTGTAGTGATAATTACATCATTCCCCACCCTGTGCCAGAGCATTGTATAAGTCATAGACCACCCCTTGCCGAATCCATAATCCGAACCAACACTTGCAGTGCTGTAATAAAAAGTAATATCAATATTAACTCCGCGGCAAGGAATCATTAAGTCGGTTCTCTTATAGAACAGACTTCCTGAGTAAGTATTGATATTTAATCCTGCAGCACCTTGAATGACTGCCTTATTGATGTTTTGAGAATAGGAATTGAAGCTCATAAGAAACGTCAGGGAAAAAACAATAATAAATTTCATAATGAAGTTATTATGGTTTTAAAAAAATTTGAAACTGAATTAATCATCATCGTGGAATCTGAGTTGAGACAAAACTGAATGAATTGTTAAATGCATATATAAGGTCGCTCAAGTCAACTATCCCGTCATAATTCAAATCAGTAAGTATATATGAACCCAGAATAAAATTTGATAAATCATTATAAACCGGTAAAATATCGGTCATATCTACTGTTCCATTTTGATCTATATCTGCAGAACAAATATAGAATCGTGATCCATATTGAACCATAGGATTTCTTCCAAACGCTTGCGACTGTGAAGTGGTAAAATCATAATTCATTATTCCTTCAATAAAATCTTGTCCATTTGCACTCCATGTCTCTATTGAATTTCTATGTTTAATTGTTAAATAATAATTAACACCATTTTCTATATTTGCAAACGAAAATAAACCGGAACCTGAAGAATCCAAAAATGCTTTAGCTGAATCAACCAATTCATAAGGGGAAGATGTTTTTCTAAAAAAAACTGAAACTGTATCCATTCTCAGCTGATTTGCAACCGGGACATAACTTTGAACTCCTTCAAGTAAAACTTTCAGATTTAGTTTATATAGTGTTGTTCCCTCAAATTCGTCTGCTCCAATGTCAGGCGCAGATCCACTTCCTGTGTAACCCGGATTTCCTTGTCTGATCTGGTTATCATAGTCACCAGTTATACCCGTTATATTTTTTCCACCGCTTTCTATATCGGTTGTAGTCGAAGGATCTATGTGAAGAAAGTCCGAAGAAGAACCTATTACGCTTAGGAAATCAGGATTTTCTGTTATTGACGCGCTGTCTCGGGGTGCAACTCTTGCTTTAAATTGTGCTAATGTGGAATCTGAATTGGTTCCATCATAAAATATAAGTCGATTTGAATTTGGAGTTCCTGCATAAAACAAATTATTATTACATGTTGAATCATATTTTGACAGATCAGACCACCGAAGAGCAACGGTTTTTGAACCTGAGCTATTTGGAATCGAGTTATTGACAAAAATATTATTTCGTATATCAGTCACAGAATTTCCGCCAGAAATAGAATATGAATTAAAGCTTCCATTATTAATGCTTGATGCAAATAGATACACGGTGTTATAATAAATCTTTCCAATACCTCCTCCTGCTAATCGAATTCCATTAATCTCACCCGAAGTAGCAACTGGAGTCTGCAAATCGCCAATATGATTGTTAATAATTGTAATTGTATCACTATTTTCTCTTTTAATTCCGTTAACACTTTTCGAAACATGATAACTTCTAAGGTCATAAATTTTATTCCTGATAATACTGCAATTAGATGAGCTCGTTACAATGCCATTAACTTCCTCACTTGAAACAACTGTGGAGATTGTGTTATCAACAATATTTGCCTTTATTACATTTGAACCTAAACTAATTGCTGTAATGACCGCAGCTTGCTGACCCGAGAAGTTTGAAAAATTATTACCAGTAATATTTATCAAGGAGCCAAAATTAATATCCAGAAATTTATAGCTACAACCTCCTCCTTCACAATTTGTACCGACCCAATTATTAAAAACATTACCCTGTATATTTTTTACCATTTGACCACCGTCGTGATTTTTCCATCCAAACATTTGGGTTTGATGACCTGAAGCAGAAATATTTGAAAAATTATTATTGTTATTATTCGCAGTAGTTCCTGAGGGCGAGTCTCCATCGTCAAAATATATTTGAATGTCGGCTCCAGAACCTGTGCTTTTGAATCCGGTTACTATAGAATTGCTGTTTACGTTTTTTGTCCCTCCCGCCGGAAGTGTTACGTTATTATGTATAAATGTAATTACACCATTTGTATTAACTGAATCGTTTGTAAAGGTATTGCTGTCAATAGTAACATTTAGCGCTCCAGCTGTATTAGAAATAAAGGTGATATCACCAGTTGTATTTACAGTGTGTCTTGTACTATTGAAATCATTTTTATTTATCGAGAATGAAGTTACTGAATTACCA
Organism: uncultured Ignavibacteriaceae bacterium; assembly: GCA_964391015.1. Taxonomy (GTDB): domain Bacteria; phylum Bacteroidota; class Ignavibacteria; order Ignavibacteriales; family Ignavibacteriaceae; genus XYD12-FULL-36-8. The sequence continues at coordinate 50,544 of CAYMKU010000009.1, read as the reverse complement.
AACTCATTAGCAATACCGATCATTGCTCCAGATGATGCCCCGCTCTTAATAGAGATAGTATTATGATTTATGTTATTTATTATTGCGGAAGATAATGGAAGTGTTCCAGTTGCTTGAATATATATTCCTCGCAAAGCTCCTGATGCGATTCCCCCAATTGAGCTCACTATGCTATTGTAAGATATGTTATGATTGCGTTGATTGTTAACCAAAATTCCATTGACAGACGGTGATACTGAAACGTAAGGAGAGAAAGTACCGACTGTTCCATAGTTAGTTAGAGTGTTCCCTGTTGAATTGTTGTTTCCTCCTATATCAAGACCCATGTCCATATAATCACCTGATAAAGACCCAATCACAGCAATTCCATTATTAACATTTGAAATATTATTATTATAGATTTTTAGATTACTATTTGAACCAGAGAAGTCATTAATGTCAGCAGGAGTAATTACATTAGGATTACTATGTCTGACATTACTATAGATTCCAAATGTATTCGGGTAGATTCTGTTTAACGAAATTGTGTTATTTTCGATTCTGACATTTTGTGATCCATTGGTAGGTGAAACATAAAGTACGGCCACTCCCCATTCCGTCATGTTGTTTGTTGCAGCAGTTGTGATTATGTTCAGCGGGTTTTCCTGCAAAACAAAATTGCGAATTGTAGTATAATCTTCACCTATTATTTTAAAGACGGCATCATTCAAGGCTCCGGCGGTTTGCGGAGAGAAAGCTGTTATTGTGTTACCATTACCTTCAATTGTAATAGAATTAGTTGAAGAACCAGTTTGTGAAGAAATGATGTATCCACCTGCAGGAGCTGTTTGCGGATTACCGGGTAAAAGATTCAGAGTTACACCACCAATACCGACGCCTTGCCCATTCAGATCAATGACTGCGTCATTTAGTGTATTGTAGTCACCGGGAATATTCTTTGTACCTGTAAGAGGAGCCGGAACGACCACATCAAATATGAGTATCGCTGTATCATTTATTAGGGTAGTGTCTGAAGACAAGGCGGTATAAAGTTTAACAGAATAAGTCCCGGCGATGGGCGGCGTAAACGATTCAGTTCCGCAAAATGAAACTGTCTTTATAGAGTCGCGAACCAAAGTGCCTGATGTATTAACGGGACCGACTTGAGTTCCTCCGTTTACTCTGTAGTTAACAGGTATTGAAGATTGAGAAACTCTTCCAAAATTTTTTATCAAAGCATTGAAACAAACCGGATAGCCGGTATAGAGTGTGCCTTCCGGCTGTCTTGAAACCGAAGTAACTCCAACATCATTAAGTATTATTATCCCCTCAAACTCATCTGCTCCTAAATCTGTAGCCAATCCATCACCTACATAACCGGTGCTTCCTTGTCTAAAATCGTCATCATAATCAAAATCAAACCCTGCTATACTACTTCCTGCACTTTCTGCATAAGTCAATATAGTTGGATCAATATGAAGAATATCATTACTTGAAAAAGGAGGGTTTTCTGTTATTGAAGCGCTATCTCTCGGATATACTCTTGCTCTAAATTGTTCCAGAGTCTGATCTGAATTTGAACCATCATAGAATATTAAATTATCAGGACTGGGGATTCCTGCATAAAATAAATTATTGTTTGAGCTTGAATCATAGTTTGATAAGTTAGCAGAACTTCTTAAGTAAGCTATCGTTTTTACACCGGCATTGGTAACAGAATTGTTTACAAAAATATTATTACGAAGATCAACAGATGCAGTGCTTGTAGAAATAGCTGCTGAACTAAAACTGCCATTTATGTTGCTTTTTGCATTAAGATGAATCGTATTGTAATAAGCTCTGAGCATTCCTCCGCTGCTTGAAAAGTGTAAACCTATAATATTGCCTGAGGTGGCAAAAGGTGTTTTTAAATCGCCAATGAGATTATTATAAACTATCGCATTTATTGTCGATGGTATTTTAATGCCTCTAACTTGACCATTTGAATGAAAGTTTAACATATCAACAATTTTGTTTCTAAATACATTGAGATTTTGAGATTCTGAATTGATAGAAACATTTGTTTCACCCTGACCATTATTATAATTGTGTACAAATAAATTCTCACTAACATTAGCCGTTTGTATGTTCGCTCCTAAACTCAAGACTTTAATAGATGCGTTTCCGGCGCCTAAAAGATTACAAAAAGAATTTCCGGTTACATTTACGATTGAGCCATTGTTTATATCAAGGATGAAATGGTCGCATGAACCCCCACCACATAAACCTGTTGTCCAGTTGTTGAAATAGTTACCCTCAAAATTCTTTGTAGCCATACCTTGTCCTGTATTCGACCAGCCCCTGATCTTGGAACGTTCTGTTATAAATATATTGGTTATGTTATTATAATTATTGTTTGTAATTGAACCTGCTCCAACAGGACCGTTATCGCAATAGACATAGAATAAATTTTGTGCTTCGTTACTGATACATTGAGTGACAACTGAGTTATAATTGACATTCTTAATTCCACCGGGAAAAAGTTCTCCATGATTAATAATTAAACATACGCTATCAAAAAAACTACTGTTTTGATTGTTTAAATTTAGATTAGTAAAGGTATTGTTGTTGATATTCATGTTTAATGCTGCCGCTTCGTTGTAAATGAAAAAGATATTTTCAGTTGGGATAACCGTTACATATGTATTATTAAAATCATTATTGTTTATGTTAAAGGAAGTTATTGAATTGCCAACAGCATTATGAAGCGATACCATGTCACCATTTGGTGCCCCGGATTTTATAGAGATAATGTTATTGTTAATCCTGTTTAATATTGATCCTGTAGTTGGTAATGTTCCTGTTGCATGAGTATAAATTCCTCTTAGAGTGCCAGAAGTTGTTCCACCTACAGAACTTGAAATGTTATTGAAGGAGATATTGAGGTTAATACAATTGTTAGCAAGAATTCCGGCTACGGAAGGATTTACTGAAACATAGTTTGAAAAAATACTTGTTGTTCCATAATTAGTTATATCGTTACCTGTCATACTTGAACTTCCACCGATGTCGAGGTTTGCATCCATATAATCACCTGTTGCTGACCCAACTACTACAATTCCTAAATTAACATTTGAAATATTATTAGCATATATTTGCAAATTACTATTCGATCCAGAATAAGCGGTAATGTCTGCGGGGACTGTGACTTGTGTCTGATTATGTCTCACGTTGCTATAAATTCCAAAGGTATTCTGATAAGTTCTGTTCAATGAAATTGTGTTACCTTGAATTCTAACATTTTGTGCGCCATTTGTAGTCGATGCATACAGTAAAGCAATACCCCATTCTGTCATGTTATTTGTTGCCGCATTTGTTATTGTATTTGAAGGATTTTCACGGATAGTAAAATTCCGAATTGTTACATAATCACTACCTATAATTTTGAAAATTGCATCGTTTAAAACACCTGAGGATTGTGGACTGAAAGCAGTAATTGTGTTGGAATTACCTTCAATAATTATTTGATTGGTGGGGGATCCTGTTATGTTAAGAATGCTATATCCTCCGAAAGGAGCTATTTCAGGATTATTAGGAAGAAGGTTTAATAATACTCCTCCTACACCAACCCCCTGTAAATTTAGATCGCTAATTGCATTTGCTAGTGTTGCGTAATTACCGGGAATATTTTTAATACCTGTAAGCTGTGCATTTGCAATTTCCAATACAAATACTTGAGTAAAATAAACAACAGCAAAAATAGAAAATAAGATTTTCATAATTGCTTATTTTGGTACAGCTTGTTGAATTTTTGATTTTCAGGGTTACAAATAATCTTCTATGGTGAGGACGATGCAGAGTTTTAACTTGAGAGGAAAATGTAATAAAGTTAAAATAGAGAATTAAAATTGGAAACAAGAAATCATAGAAGAATTATTTTATTTTGACTTCTATTTTTTGATTAATTATAGATACCTTTCTTAATGTTTTCCCTTAGAATAAATATTAGAATTTTTCTGAACTTAATGGTTTGAAATTAAATATGCAATATATTTTTAGATTGAGCGAAGAAAAACGCATTGCCTCACAATTAATGTTACCCTGGGGTAATTGAAAAGTAGGTCGTTGCCTCATAATTAATGTTACCATTGTTATAACATAAAAACGGTAATAATTATGAGCAAAAAATCAAAAGTGGAATATCTTCATGAGATCATTGAAAGATATAAGAAAGCCGGAAAAGAGGAGAAAAAAAAATATTAGACGAGTTTTGTACAGTATGCAGCTATCATAGGAAGTACGCGATAAAGTTATTGAATAAATTTCCATTGCAGGAAATTAATAGTGAAAAGAAAAGAGCCGGTCGGAAAAAGGAATATCATACAGATGGAGTAATAAACTTTTTAAAAATATTATGGAAAAAACAAATCTGATATGTTCAGACAGGTTAAAGGCAGCAATACCATTCTGGTTGCCGATATATAAAAAATCGATATCATCATTAAGCAAAAAAGATGAAGAGCTACTCAGGAAAATATCACCGGCAACCATTGATAGAATACTTGCAAAATTCAGAGGTAAGTATACAAAGCGAGGATTATGCACAACGCGTCCCGGATCGATAATAAGAGATTTAATACCCATAAAGACAAACCAATGGGATGAGAGCCGTCCTGGATTTATTGAAGTTGATTTAGTAGCACATTGCGGTACCAGTGTAGCAGGTGAATACATAAATACTTTGGATATAGTGGATATAGCGACAGGATGGACATCCCAACGAGCTGTGTGGGGTAAAGGTGAAATAAATACTTTTAAAGCAATAAGAGAAATAGAACTTACATTACCGTTTAAGATACGAGGGTTTGACAGTGACAATGGAAAAGAATTTATGAATTACAGATTATTGAAATATTTCAAACACAGAAAAATGCCGGTTGACTATACTCGATCAAGAGCTTACAATAAAAATGACAATGCACATATAGAAGAAAAGAATTGGACAGTAGTCAGACAATATATAGGTTATGACCGGCTGAATAATCCGGAACAATTAGAGCTGTTAAATGATCTTTACCGAAACGATCTGAACTACTTCTTAAATTATTTTCTTCCATCCATGAAATTGATATCAAAAGAAAGACAAGGATCAAAAATTAAGAAGAAATATGATAAAGCTAAAACTCCATTTCAAAGATTATATGAATCACAGGGTATTGATGAGGATAAAAAGTTAGAGTTATTAAGAATTTTAAATAGATTAGATCCATTCAAGTTACAAGAAAATATTGAAAGAAAAATCAGATTGATATTAAAATTGTCTGTAAACTGAAAATGAATTTAAGGATATTAACATTACTAACATTGTTAACAAAAGAAAAGAAAAAAGTAGCAAAAAAGAAAAGAAAAGATTACTACTACGGTAACATTTAATTATGAGGCAACTGGTTAAGATCTTTTAAGAATGAAATTAATCACCAAAAATAAAATAATTCTTATGTCTTAGAAATAAACTCTATTCATCTTTCAAAATAAAAGCACAGGAGACTCACACGAGAGTTAATTGACGTCTCCTGAAAAATGCCTGTAGTTGAAAAATTATTGATGAATAGAAATTCTGTTTTAGATTTTAAAGAGGCAAAGTTAATTATTATTTTAATCAATGGAGATATCAACATTATAGAGTAACATAATCCTTTTTTTATGAAAAATTGGGCGAAACACTTTTGAAATAAATTTATGAAAGGTAGTTTTAGAAAAAAATTAGTCCGTCAAGATTTTGCAAATGATTAAGAGGAGGGCAAGAAATAACTATTTTTCCGAATCAAAGAAGGAAATTACACCTTTTAATTCTTCAATTGATAATTGCATTTGTTCGACGAAAGTATTATAAATATTATAATATTGTGTTTTTGAACCCTCAAGTTGTTTGAGAAGGCTCAAAATATCTGGAATGGTTTGAATAAATGCTAGGATACGATGTTTCTTTGCGAGATCGAGTAACGGTAGATAAAATTTAGTTATCATATAATAAATATCTTCTAGCTTGTCAGTATTAAGAGTTTTATTCAATTCTAAAAGTTCGGGGGTAAATCCCGGAACCGGTTTGCTGTCAATATGATAATTGATAATATTTCTCACTTCAGAACTGAATATGTTATATTGATCTCCTAATTGGTTTACACGATTTCTATATTTATTCATATCCGAAACCAAATTTTCACTTACGTGTTTTGTAACTTTTAATGAAAAATTGAAATTGCTGAAGGCTTTTGATTTCTCAAATTCACTTTGTTTAGATTGCTCTATGAACAGTTTATAGTAATCAAGTCTTGGAGTTGCATTAAAATTATCAATGTCAAATGACGAGTTAATTTGAATTTGCTTTATATCAACTTGATTAGATTTAAATTGATCTTTGAATTCGTTTATATAATTTATCTGGCTCTGAGTTGCTTTAATTAATTCTTTGCAAGAAAATAAAATATGGGATTTTAAAGTTTTATATTTCCTTTCTTCTTTTTCTTTTTCTGATATCCTATCCTTTTTTAAGCCATATTGAAAAGCCTTCCAAGCTGCAATGAAAACAGCTACTATAGGTACAATTATTTTGCCAATTTCTAATGAGATTTGCCAAAAAGACGGTGCATCAGAAAATGTTTTAACTGTCAAAGTATCAATTACAGAAACTGTGTCAAAGTATTTTATCGTATCTGCAATTGTTAAAGAATCCATTTTTTAAATTATCAATTTAGAATTCTAAATTAAATTCAATAGAAGTAATATGAATGCCACACAAAACCACACAAAATGGTCTGACGTACAAAAAGGAAATATTATTTTAACCGTAAGGCTAAATTATAGGTGTCAAAATTTCAATTAAGAATTTAATACTTCATAATCACTATTTCTTTTTTTCCTTTTATTTATTTTTATTTAATTTTTTAATTACTTTAAAATAATTCTGAATTTTTACCTCTGTGTTACTTTGATTTTTTGTTTATGCGAAAAAATATGTTTTTTTACTTCTCTTTTAGACTCTGCTGTTGGTATTCCAAAGTTTGCAGAAGTGATATGAAAGGAATTTATGAAATCAAAGCAAACTTTTGGTCACCAACAGCGGCGTAAGTAATAAAAGAAACTGCATAAGGAATTGAATGAGCTGAAAGAAATGAATGAAATGAATGAAATTAGAAATCCTAAATAGATTGAAATTACTTTTTGTTATAACCAAATTTATGGATGAGTAAATCTTTAAAGGAATGGATAAATCCGAGTTCTACAAAATACGGACTATTAACCATTCTGCTAATTATTTTCATTGGATTTGCAACTATCTATATTCCAATGTGGTGTAATAAGACTGAAAACAAAAATCTATCTACTCCGCTTGTTTTTGAAGGAGAACCACAAGGTACTATCAGGTACAATTTTAAATATTTGAAGCACCCCGATACTGTTAAAATGGTCCACCGACCAAAAAAGATAGACCCGCTTGTAAAAGATACATCATTACGAAATCCAATATTCTTAAACCTGGATTCTGTTACTACACAACCCCTTCGCTTGGTGGAACAAACGATCAACATTGATTCACTAAAAAAACAGCCATATGTAATCACCGATAAAACAGTAGCTCAATTTATGTTTACTTTTAAACTTGTAAATAAGAGCGATAAATTAATTCATCTTGTATTCATGGCAGTTGCAGATACCGTTTCTCTTGACCCTGTTTTAAGAAAATTAGTATTTGCACACCGAACACAACAAGATATGGAAAAGAGAACATTAGATGATTTTGAATTAAATATACTTATAGATTCTAGTAGAGATTATTCAATGATTTTGCCTAGTGTTTCCAGTACCGGGAAATCCATCATTCACTTTCTAGTTGTCTATAGAGATGCCGATTTCAATTATTATGATGCGTACTACTGGGCTAAGTATGATACTTTTGATCCCCAATTTTATATTTATCCAGTGCAGTTATATAATTATCAGTCTGACAGTATCCTCACATCATCCACAACGTTTGTTTGTGACCCCCGTCCACCAAAATTTCATGATTATTTTAAATTCAAAGACTCTAAACAAGACGACAGACACCTATCTGTTGAAGAAACAGAAGAAGTAAAAAGATATTTTCATGAATACAAATAAAAATAACGTCCTATAATAACGCAGTGTCTGGTTACTTAATAGCTAGTCTATGTATAAATCTAAATTCCAATCCATTTAAACTTAACGCTAGATGTAAGATTGATTGTTGTACACCAATATAGATTTAGCCTCCCCTCAATGCTATAGAGAGAATTCATTACCGCAAAAAAGGCATAACGATTGTGATAATGATTTTGAGCATAATTGGAAAAATTAAATTCTTAAATTTGAATGAAAAAAAAATTATGAAAAACTTTATTCTTCTATTTTCATTAATTGTAATTCAGAATTTCTTTACAAATACATGTTATTCACAAACTAATTATAACGCAACGATTGAATATTGTGCGGGAACTTGGAATCAATGGGATCCCTGTGGTCATGTAATAATAGATCAAATTTTACAAGACTATCCCAACACTGTTGCATTAGCATATCATGGAGCAGGTAATGATCCCTGGCAATCTTATTCATCAGGGATTAGAACTTTATTTGGCTTCAGTGCTTACCCAACCGGTGTTGTTGGAAGAAAATCAGGAATTATAGATAGAGCAGCATGGTATAATTCTGTAGCAATCCAAACTCAGTCAATACAACCTGGAGTTTCAATACATATTTTAAATAAAAACTATGATAATTCAACAAGAACATTGAGTGCTGCAATAGATATTACTGCACTTTTAAATTTGTCTGGCAATTATTACATTAGTTATATATTGACGGAAAATAATTTAACATATTCACAAACAGGCAACACTTCTTGCACAGGTGGTGCGAACTACCTTCATAACCATGTAGTAAAAAGTATGTTAAATGGAGATTTGGGAGAATTAATTCATTCTGGAAATTGGACATCAGGAACAAATGTTTTACGAAATATTAATTTTATTATTCCTGATTTACCACAGGTTTCAAATGTATCAAATTGTGAACTAAATATCTTAGTATACAAGCAACAAACAAGTATTTCAACCAACTATGATGTTCAGCAATCAATAAAAACTTCTGTTGTAGGAACGACATATTCGGGGATAAGACTCTATTTAAAGCTACTTTATGAAGGTTTATACTCATCAACATTTAACCAGATGTCAAGGAAAGATTCAGTTATAGTCTATTTGCGCGAATCTACGGTTCCATTTAGTAAGTTAGATTCTTCTGCTTCTCGAATAGATTCATTGACTTTTAATGGTCTGTTTCAATTGTTAAATGCTCCTACCGGAAACTACTATATAGTCACTAATCATTTTAATAGCTTAGAAACCTGGAGTAAAGCAGGTGGAGAATATCTCATAAGAGACGGTGCTTTATCTGAATATGATTTTACTTCTTCCGGATCACAAGCATACGGAAACAATTTAAAATTAAAAGGAAGCAAGTATTGTATTTACAGCGGAGACATAAATCAAGATGGGTTTGTTGATTTAGCTGATATAGTTCCCATTAAAAATGACGCTACAAATTTTGTTTCAGGAAATCACTTGGTTACAGATTTGAACGGAGATGGAAATGTTGATTTAACAGACTTGACCATCTGTTATAATAATTCTACAAATTTTATAAGAATTAGAAGACCATAAGATAATTTTAGTGAGATACAATTATTAAAATTGGTTAATTCAAAATTATTAATTTAATTATGAAAAGAATAGTTACTATATTGATATTTATCGTGCTTCCAAATTATTTTTTTGCACAGGGCTTTAATAGTATTCATACTCCTGACGGAATAAATGTATTCGCTGTCGGAGATTCAGGTAAAATATATCGTTCTACAAATTCAGGAAACGGATGGTTTATTTATAATTATACTTCCGACAATTTAAAAAGTGTTTACTCTTTGGGTAATGAAGTTTGGTTTGCAGGAGAACCCGGCAGAGTTTATAAATCTAATATTTCTCTGAATCCCATAATTCTAATTAATTTAAATCAAAACTTTACAATCAATTCTATACAATTTATTTCCCCAAACTTAGGATTTTTATGTGGTGACGGAGGACGAGTTTATAAATCAAACAACGGAGGAAGTATTTGGAATTTAATGAACTCGGGAATTTCTAATGAAAAGTTGAATTCGATATCTTTTAAAGATTCTCAAAATGGAGTTGTAGTCGGTGATAATGGAAAAGTTTATATTACTTCAGATGGGGGTCTAAATTGGACATTGGAAATAACTTCAACAAGCAGAAATTTATTAAAGGTAAAATATTTTTCAGATGGAATTTGTGCTGTCGGTGAATATGGTACATTGCTTTTAAAAACAAGTATCTTTACATGGGCTCAGGTAAATACAAGAACTAATTCAGACATAAGAGGAGTTACTGGCACTTCGATCAATGATATTCATATATGCGGAGGTGGAGGATTTGTTAGAAATAATAAGAACGGAAGTTCCAATTTTTTGAATTTTGAAATCAATCCAATGATGGCAAATCTTGTCGATATTTTTTATTACAATTCAAATTTAGGATTTGCGGTGAGTAGTCTTAATAAAGCTGTAATCAAAACTACAAATGGTGGATTAACTTGGGATCTTCCAACTGGTGCAGCCATGAATATTTCATGGCAATCAAAACCGGGAGTGAGCGGGAGCTCACTAGGAGAGAATTTATGTGTTCACCCTACAAACAGAAATACCATATTCACCAATTATTCAGGAAGAGCATATGTCAGCAGAAACAGAGGAGAAAGCTGGTCACAAATAGGTAATCAAATTCCTAATGCATCGACACCACACTCTTTTTTTATTAGTCCAGTTGATACTAATATTTGGCTTTGTTCAATTGAAGCGAGCGGCGGAGACAAAGTTGTCAGAACAACTGATTATGGTCAGACATGGAGTACATCGATTACAAGGAATTTCACTAATTATGGCACGCCTCTTCAAATTGATCGAAATAATCCTAATACATATTATTTCGCTCCAGACTATGGTGGTTTTTATAAATCTACTGATAACGGTGCATTGTTTATTGAAATAAGTAATAATTATCCTTTCAGAAGTCCTAAGGATATAATTGTTATTGATGATGTGCCGAATATAATTTTGCTTGCAGATGGTTTAGTGGGCAGTGGTTTGGCTGATTTGTTTAAATCTACCAATGGTGGTATTGAATGGGTTTTAAAATTTACTGATCCTTCAGGTTCGTTTATACCATCTATGTGCAACAATGTATTTGATAATGGGCTTGCCTTATACACTACCTGGCCCGGAGGTAATATTTATAAAACTACAAACATGGGTGAAAATTGGGATTTAAATCATACAAATCCTTTTTCAGGTTGGGGGTCCGCAGTTTGTTTAGAAGATCCAAGTGTTATAATGAGTGGCAGCTGGAGCGGAGGAAATACAAGTTTATCAACGAATGGAGGTTCTTCTTGGACTACAATAACAGGATTAAATGGTTCAGGAGGTACGATGGTATTGGTCGATCGAGGTTATACTATTGGTCAAGCAGGGAGTAGCATTTATAAGTTAAATGTTTCATATTCAGTTTTAGATTCACAAATCTATATTCCCTCACTAAGTATAAAAGTGAATTTAAAAATTTTGTCAGAAGGGTTTTATTATCCATTATTCAATCAGCTTTCAAGAAAAGATACTTTTGTTGTTTATTTAAGAAATAATGTATCTCCATTTTCTCTATTCGACTCGGCTAAATCTATAATAGATTCTTTAAGTTTATCAGGTCAGTTTAGCTTTGCGAATGCTAAAACGGGAATTTATTATGTTTCGATAAAACACTTAAACTCAATCGAGACATGGAGCAAAGACGGAGGTGAATATCTTGTAAACGACAATTCAATTTATAACTATGATTTTACTACTTCAAGTTCACAAGCTTATGGAAACAATTTAAAATTGAAAAGCGGAAAATATTGTCTTTACAGTGGAGATGTAAATCAGGATGGATTTATAACTCTATTCGATGTGATCCCAATTTATAATGATGCCGCAAATTTTGTTTACGGAGAATATTTAAAAACTGATTTGACCGGTGATAATATTGTTGATTTAACTGATGTAACAATATGCTATAATAATTCTTCAAATTTTATAAGAGTCAGAAGACCTTAAACAATGTTCTACTACGCAAAAATTAAAAGTTCTTAAAGGAGAAATTTAAAATATGAAAAAACTTGTACTTCTTTCTTTTTTACTAACTTCGTTTAATCTTTCCTATTCGCAAGTTGGAAATTCTCCGTATCCGATAATATTTGTGCATGGAACAAATGGCGGAGATTATTCCTGGAATGATATTTTAAACTTTCTGCAGAATACTTATTCTATCAGCGGGCAAAACAGGTTTCATGCAGTTTTGAATGCGCGAGGCGGAGATACTACTTATTATTTGGATGATGTAATTGTTCCTGAAAAGAATGATAATGGAGGAGCTGAAAATCATCTTTCAAATACAAATGTTTATGCTATAAATTTTGATAATTTTTGGAACAGGGATAATTCCGATCCCAGGCTATTAATTTATAGTGACCATACCCCTGGCATAAATCAATCGAGAAGTAACCAATCGGCTATATACAAACAGGGTTTTGCTCTAAAGCAGTGTATTCAAAAAGTTTTAGATACAACGAAAGCCGAGAAGGTTATTTTGGTTGGTCATTCCATGGGAGGATTAGCGATCAGAGAGTATTTGCAAAGAGTAGAAAATGACAGCCATAAATGGTGGATTGATCCGAGTGATATTGTGAATGGACACAAAGTTGCAAAAGTTGTTACGATTGGTACACCACATTTGGGAACAAATGTATCAACATGGTTTCCCGAGATTGTGGGAATAGATGGAAAATGTGAAGCTGTGAGGGATATGAGGTATTCATTTACTGATATTTTTAATTTCTTCAAAGGACCCTATTTGTTCAGCGGATCGGAAGAAAATATTCCTGATAATACTTATTATAACCGAGATGTTGATTGCAATGGTGCAGCAACTATATATGTAAGTGGCTTAAATTATGATTCAACATTCAGCTTAGAGAATCCCTTACCGTCAAATATTAGTTATACATGGATAACTTCTGAATTTCTTGGGTTAAATGGCGACATTATTGTTGATTTGGATAAACAATGGCTTCACTATAATAACATACCTATGCCTGCTAATATTTCTGATACTTTGAAAACAAACAAAAGTCATGGTCATGAAACCGAAGATATCCATACTATTCTTCGAGGATTAGACGAACCGGATAACTTGACGTTCGCGTATACTTTACAATTTAATAAGACTTACTCGGGATTTATCACTTCTCAAATGTATGGCAATGCATTAGATAATGATTATTATAGAGTTACTGTTTCTGAAGCAGTAAACTTAACTGTTACTATCAATGGTGGCAGCACCTCAGGTTTGACCGGTATTGCTGTGTTATCTAATACAGGTAATATCATTTCAACAACTTCAGTAAGTAATAGCTCACAAGTTATGAGTTGTTCGGTAAACAGCGGTGATTACTTCATTAGAGTTAGGGGTATTGCAGATCAGAATCCGAATTTCAATAGTTATAGGCTTAAGGTGGAATTTGCTCCAAATACGCAATGGCAAAGGGATATATGGTTGGTTAATATTCCAATGCCCTGGGGTGGAGGTTCAGGTTACACATCTTTATCAAAAAGTATTGCAGCTGAAGGTAATTTAGTACACGTTGTCTGGCATGATTTTAGAAATTTTACATGGGAAGTTTATTATAAAAGATCCACCGATGGAGGCTTAAACTGGGAGCCAGATGTAAGATTAACAAATAATGCCGGCCAATCGGATAATGCATCCATATTTGCCAAGGGTTCTGATGTGTTTGTGGTTTGGCATGATAATAGTGACGGTAATTTTGAAATTTATTATAAATGTTCTACCGATGGAGGAACAAGTTGGGGTTCTGATATTAGATTAACAAATGACAATTCAAGTTCTTTTCACCCTTCAATATTTGTATACGGAAGTACTATTCATGTAATATGGCACGATTATAGAGATGGAAACTCTGAAATATATTACAAACGATCAACAAATAAAGGAGTAACCTGGGAAGCTGATAAAAGAATATCAGATGGTTTAGGTAGTTCCGAATTTGCTTCAATTGCTGCTTCAGGAGCAAATATAAATGTGGCCTGGAGAGATAATCGAAGAGGAAATTTTGAGATTTATTTTAAGCTTTCTTCGAATGAAGGAATTGACTGGAATCCGGAAGAAAGATTAACTGATAACATAGGAAATTCAAATTACCCATGTCTTGCTTCATCAGGTTTAAACTTAAGTCTTGTTTGGGAAGATAACCGTTATTCGAATTCCAGAATTTTCTATAGACGTTCAACTAATGGGGGAATAAGTTGGGAAGCTGAAATACAATTGTCTAACACTGAGAATATAAATTTTAGACCAACGATAGTTTCATCGGGATCAAACTTACATTTAGCCTGGTATGGTATCTACTCTCAGTGGCAATTGTATTACAAATATTCATCCAATTCAGGTTTGACCTGGGGTGATGATACATATTTAACTACTCCAATGTTTGGAGTATGGTCTATGTCAACCTTACCTTCATTAGCTGCATCAGGAAATGCAGTTCACCTTGCCTGGACTGATTACGCACATATTTTTTATAAGGGACATCCCACTCAAAACATTTCTCACGTGAACTTTGAGGTCAATCTGGGAATGGCTATTGAAGGATTGAAAAACCTAACGGGAAATAATTTAAGGGATACAATCAGATTATATGTTAGAAATTCAACTTCTCCTTATTCTATAATTGACTCAGCCAAAGGAGTTTTGGATTCGATTACCAGCCAGGTAAATCTTTCTTTGATTGGTAATAATATTCAAAATAATATTCCGTATTACATTGCCATAAAACATAGAAATAGTGTTGAGACATGGAATTCAATCCCTCAAAGCTTTTCAGGAAATTCCATAAGTTATGATTTCAAATCATCTTCTTCACAAGCATATGGAAACAATATGGTACAAATTGGAATTACTTGGTGTTTATACTCGGGCGATGTAAATCAGAATGGAATGATTGATTTAACTGATTTAATATTAATTTATAATGATGTCTCAAATTTTTCATCAGGATATTTAGGTACTGATCTTAATGGTGATGCTTATACAGATTTAGCTGATTTACTTTTTGCTTTTAATAATTCTGTGAAATTTGTTTCAAAGATAACACCTTAACTTATTTATTATTTTTAAAGTGGTTTAAACCCATAATTTTATTCTTCATGGGTTTTTTATTGGAAAAAAGTAATAACCATAATAAATTTAGGTGATTATAAAAGTATTTTTCCCTATGTTATTCCATGCAGAGAATACCGAAACCGGAGAAAGAATTGAAGAAAAAGATTGAGCGATTGGAGAAGTCACTTGATAAGGCTTTTAATGATTCAGTTAGAGAAAAAATTTTGGAAAATATAGAAAAGTTTAAGAGAGAATTGGCTGAGATGACAAAGGGAAATTGAGAGGGAATGCAGTGCTAGATTGGAAAATGAAAATCAGTCAAAATAATTTAAACTTAACTTTAATAAAATGAAAGCAACAAACATAGAGAAGCAACTTAATAGAATTGAAAAAATTCTGTCTGAGCAATTGGACCAGCCCATGAATTTTGCCGAAGCCAGTAAGTATTTAAACGTCTCGAAATCTTATCTGTATAAGTGTACTTACAAGAAGTTAATTCCATACTATAAACCGGGTGGGAAAAAGATTTTCTTTTCAAAAAAGGATCTCAATGAGTGGATCTTTAAAAAAAGAATTAGGTCTGACATTGAGCTGAATAAAATAGTAATAGAAAGTTAATTTTTGTTTAACTCACATTCTAAAAATCTTGAACTTAAATAGTTCATCATTGTGAACATATGTGACGAACATGATTATAATGATCGTCCAGGTTTTTATTAAGAAATTGGAGGTAATCTAGTATTGCATTCAATTGTTCGCACAAGTCTTTTCGTAAAATAGACATTTCATCTCTGGCCTCTTCTTTTATTACCGGGTCTCGTGAGTAACTTCTTGGTTGTAATTCAGTCCACCTTTCGAATAAATCTCTCATAGTATTTTCATAGGTTCTTATCAGAATCCTCGAATTTCGATCCAATTTTTCTAAATCGTCGGCTGTGATTGTTTCTACAACGTAGTTGCCTCTGTTTTTTATCTTAATAGTTTCTTGTTCTTGATGTGCCTGAACTGAATAATCGTTGGGAATCTTATCGTAATCCTCTTCTTTAACAAATGCCATTTCTTGAGGTACAAAGTCATCTATGATTTTTAGTACATTTCCAATAGCATTAAGGTTCATTGCATTTGCAATTTTCCCAGTGATCTCAACCAAAGTTTTATCTCTTTCTGGTTTTGTTAGTTCATCAAGCGGCTTAGATGGATCATTCGCAGACTGAATATTATAGAGCTCAGTAGTGGTGAATGCTGAATGACTAACAGCAATCCAATGAATAATTAGCTCACTATCTTGATGTCTCTTGAAAATCAAAGGCAATTCGTTTTCAATGATATAATCAGAAGCTAAAAAGTTTGGAGAAACTAATAAGATAGCAACTCTGCATGAGTTAAGATTGGATTTAATTTCTTCTTCCCAATCTGACCCAGGTTGAATTTCCTTATCACTCCAAGCGATTACTTTCTCACCTCTAGTGTAAGGCCTTAGAAATGTTAAAATAATATTAAGCCATTTCTCGTCTTTATGACTATAGCTGATAAATATACCTTTTCTAAACATAAATTTTTTAGTTTGAGAGTTTTATCTTAATTATGAAGTGTAAAGATAAGTTTTGTTCATTTTAAAAATATGAAAATTTGTAGTTATCCATATTTACAAACTTCTGAAAAATGAATTAAACATGATATTCCAATGTGTGCTCTGGGAAATCTTTCATCAAAGTGTTATTTCGATTTGAAATTCTTTTGATTGGATCCACGAAAGAAGCATTCAGGGATGACATTCACGTTTTTCATAGGTTGTAATTAGGATTTTGAAATTAACTACGCTTCCTTCTCTCCAGCTAAAAATGCCTTCAGTGCCTTTTCGAGGACTCTGTTTCTTTCTTTGAGCTTTTCATTTTCTTGAGTCAGTTTTATGTTTGCCTGCTGGAGTTTTATTACTCTTTGATTTTCATCCTGGATGGTTTTGTTTCCAGTGATGAGAAAATCCATGCTTGTATCAAAGACCTTTGAGATCTTGTAAAGCTGCTCGGCTTGCTTCCAGGCGTTTTCGGCTTTTAAGGTCCTGTTTAGTGTACCTGTGGTTATATCTGCCTTCTGCGTTAGTCGGTACTCTGTAAATCCGAAGTCCTTCATCAACTTTAAAATTCTTTCTGATATCTTATTCATGGTTTTTTGGGTTAAAAGTTTTGGGTTAGGTTGTAAGTAATATACATATATTGACTTGACATAAATGTAAATTACTATTAATTTTAGTGTAGGTTAATTTACTGCATACAAACTACATCTATTTAAACTTAATTCAAAGGTTAATTTTTATGTCTGACAAAAAAATAAGAAAGCTGTTCGTGAACAGATCCCTGCCGGTGGAAGTGGCTGAATTAATTGACGAAATCCATTCCAACAATGAACTCAATAAAGAAAATTTAAGCAAATCCGGTCTCGTAGGGAAAGCTTTACTTGATTATAAAAACAAGAAATTGAGTCTGCTTAATGAGCAAATAAAGAGTAATGCTGCAGATCCAGACATTGTCAAACAAACTGCCTGAAAGGAGCTAAATTATGAATGATGGAATTTTCATTTATGGTGATGTTCCTTCCTCAAAGAATTCAAAAGTATGGACGGGAAAGCTGCTTGTCAGCAGCGGCAAGGTTTATCGTTATAAACGCATGGCTAAGATGCAATTCGAAGCTCACAGGAACAGATTTATAAAAGCTGCTTCCAGAAAGTCCGTGCCTTTACATGTTAAGTTTACATTCTACCGCGAGACTCATCAAAGGTTCGACTTCAATAATATTTCACAGGCTGTATGCGACCTTATGGTTTCATGCGGCTGGATTGAGGATGATAGTTATAAATATCTTGTACCGGTATTCAATTCGGAGGTAATTATTGACAAAGTGAATCCCGGAGTTAAAATTGAAATACTATAATATACTGTAAAAATAAAAAGTGAAATCATGGAAATCTTTCGAAATTTAGTCAGAAATATTTTTAGAAACCAAAACAGCAATTGTAATACTGAATTAAATAGTGAAGCCTACATTAGAATTAAGAAGAGAATCAGGCGTGCGAGATTAAAGGAAATATTGGAGCTTTATACAGAAATGTTTCTTCTATTGCTTACAATAATGTTATTGGTAATAAGTATGTACTTTTTCTTTTTGTTTGAGCTGAGACTGTTATGAAGGTATGAGTTATGAGATATGAATTAAAAGTTACGAATTACGAGTTACGAATTACGGATTGCATATTAGGGCTATTGTTGGATCACCGATAGGAGTACTCGAGATGACAGCTTCGTGGGTTGAGCTTCAACTTTCCCAACTGGGCTTGGGAAAAGAAAGGATTCGAATTGTTTTGTTTTTTGGAATTTAAGAATAGATTTGAGGACAACCCCCTTTATCCCCCTTTTTCAAAGGGGGAATTAGTGTGTTCGTTTAAAATAATTTGAAATAAAAAATATCTGTTAATGGCTAAGCACCGGTACATTAATACACACTTCTGGAAAGATAATTACATCATCAATCTTGATCCCACAGAAAAGCTGGTGTATCTGTATCTGTTAACGAATCCGCTGACAAATATTGCCGGAATTTATGAAATAAACTTGAAGGAAATTGCAAATGACACCGGAATTATTAAGGAAATTGTTGACACAATTTTGAAAAGGTTTGAAAGAGATAACAAGCTTAAATACTGCAGTGGATATATTATTATTAAGAATCATCTTAAACATCAGGACTTCAAGAGTCCTAAGCTTCAGAGCGGAATTGCTGAAATAATTAACTCGCTTCCGGAAGAAATTAAAAAGGTATGCATATCCTATGTATACGGTATGGATACTCTATCGCATTTAATTCTATCTAATTCTACTAAATCTAACTTAATTAAATCCAACCATAATCCCTTGACGGACGGATTTTTTGAAAAATGTTCAGAAAAAATTTTTGATGAATACTTCGAGAAATGGTGGAAATTCTATCCGAGAAAAGAAGGGAGACATCAGGCGAAGGAATGCCTTCGGAATGAGAACCTGAGCGAAGCTGATTTCAAGAAATTGTTTCAGGCGACAAGGAATTATAATGAATCAGTGAATGACAGGGAAGTTAGATTTATAAAAGTGCCGGTGAATTTTATACCGGTGTGGAAAGACTTTCTTTAAGAGCAGTTGACAGTTGACAATTGACAGTTGATAGTTGATAGTTACAAGTTACGAATTACGAGTTACGAGGTGTGAGTTAAAAATTGAGAGTTTGCTGTATTGGTTAGTATTGGCGTAAGTTAAAAAATAAATCTCATTATGAAAAAAATTGGAAAGAGGATAAAGGATCCCGAATTAAATGATTATTGTGAGGCGTGTTTGAGAATAAGAAATGGAATATTCGATCCTACTGTGAATTTGAAGAAAAATGATGTTCCACATACGTGTTGCGGCAATGATGAAGAATCTTCAAATGAAAGAATAGGAATTGATATTGAGATTGCTGAGCTATTGAAAATATTTGAGGACGGATTTTATAAAAATGGAATGGTAAAATAAATTGCACAAAATGAAGAAGCAAAAGAAAAGAGGGTCATATAATTTACAGAACAGCTTCGCGGAAAAATTTAAAACAGAACTTCAGAGGAAGAAGCTGTTAAATGATTACCTTGAGCACATCCGCAACGGATATAGTGATAAATCATTTACATTATGCGATATGGATACTTTTATTCATTACTGTGATAAGTATCCGAATGATTTCCCCACCGACATAATAGAGCAGGCGAGAAGGGAAAGAATGCTTTTCTGGGAAAAGATCGGAATAGAAGGGACGACCGGGAAAATTCAAGGATACAACAGCAGGAGCTGGGAATTTAATATGAAGAATAGATTCAGATGGAGTGAGAAGATTGAGTTGGAGAGCAGGGGGAGTGTTGTGACGACTATTGCGTTTGTGGAGAGGAAAGTAAAGAAATTAAGAATTGAGAATTAGGAATTAAGAATTTTAACAAGAGGTAGTGATTATAACTTGCAATGTTGGAGATAATTTGAGGACAACCCCCTTTATCCCCCTTTTTCAAAGGGGGAATTAGTGTGTTCGTAAATTTAAGTTGTAAGATATTATTTTAACTTTCCAAAGCTGGGGCTTGGGAAAGAGAAGGGTATAAAAAGTTTTAACTGTTAAGTCATTGGAGGTTAAAGTTGAATTTTCAAATATATTTAGGCGGAATTATGATTCGAGGCAAAGGGTGGTGTTGAATGAGGGTGGTGCGAGATCGAGTAAATCATATTCAATTGCGCAGCTGTTTATTAAAAAATTATTTGATGAAGATAAAAAAAATTTCTTGATTACACGAAAGACTCTTCCATCGTTAAGGATAACTTCTTACAAGCTTTTCATAGACTTGCTGAAACTATACGGAGTATATGAATGCTTCACTCACAACAAGACATTCCGCGAGCTTCGTTACAAGGACAATTATCTGCTCTTTACAAGCATAGACGATTCTACAAAGATTCAGTCAACTGAATTTAATTATATTTGGATGGAGGAAGCGGAGGAGTTTACTTATGATGATTTCATTACTCTGAAAACAAGATTATCCGGAAAGAAAAGAGATGATGAAATAAACCAGATATATCTTGCATACAATCCGAAGAAACAGTTTAGTTACATAAACAAGCAGCTGAAGCAGGACAAGGATACAGATTACATACATTCGACATATAAAGACAATCCGTTCTTGGATAAAGATTACATTCAGCTGCTTCAGGACCTGCGGGAACAGAATTATGAATATTATAGAATATTCGCACTTGGAGAGTATGCTGATTTAGATTCGCTGATTTATAATAATATCAAGCTCGTTAATATTGCTACTTATCCTGAATCTTTTGATTATACAATTTATGGATTGGATTTCGGGTGGAACAATCCGACTGCCTTACTTGAGATTAATGTCAAAGACAGGAGAGCTTATCTGATTGAAAAGATTTATAGAAGCAGGCTTCTGGATGAGGATCTGATATCTTTAATGAACGAGCTGAACATCAGTTATAACGATGAAATTTACTGTGACTGTGCAGAACCGGATAAGATCGAGAAGCTGCGGCTTGCGGGATACAATGTGTTTGAAGCGGATAAGGATGTGAAACTTGGAATTGATTTTGTAAGGCAGACTGAAATTTATACTTGTCATGAGAATGTAAATTTCAACAAAGAAAGGGAAGAGTATGTTTTTAAGAAGCGCAAGGATGGAATTGTATTGGATGAACCGGTGAAGATGAATGATCATTTGATGGATGCGCTGAGGTACGGGCTTTATACGAAGTCGAAGGAAGCGGAGCCGGGGATAAGAGTTATTTAGTTATTCGTTGCTCGTTGCTAGTTACTCGTTACTAGTTTACAAGTTACAAGTTACAAGTTACAGATTGCAGATTATAAATTACAGATTACAAATGGGATTTGGGGATGATAGGTCAATAATGATAGTTGAGTTTGATTGAGTTAAAAAAAACAGGTTTCACAAATCGTGTTTTTTACAATTTGACATTTTTACAAAAATAAAATAACTTGCAAGAATTTATTTTGAAAATAAATAAATAATTTTTTTGAAGAAAATTCTAAAAAAAAGTAAGGGCAATATTAAAATCATAAAACTAATTAAAATTAAATTAAGATGACTAAAAGACAAACGACTAAAGGTAATATTGAAACAAAAGAACAACGACCAAACACCAATGGGAATACAAACAACAGCTCTATGAGCAGACAAGGTAATAAAGAAGGTAAAAATAAAATCCCTGTAAAAGCGAAGACAGTATTGAAGGTTTCAAGAAAGGAAATGGAGGAACCGCTTCCTGCCGAAATATTAAAACCGATTAAAAATCTGAATTCTATACAAATAAAGATTGAGAAATTGGAAAAATTAAGAGGTAAGATTATTTTGAGAATTCTGAAGAATAATCCACATTAGTTAGTAGTTAATTGTTAGTAGTTAGTAGTTTCATATTAAAGAAAATAGTGTTGTAGAATATTTTATAACTTAAAAAAATAATCATGAAGAAGAAAAGCATTATTCTTGCAATAGCAGTTATCTCTGTATTTATTTTTAATGTGGATTTATTTTCACAAGACAAAAACTATTTCGCTTCATTAATTGGCGGGATCAGCTTTCCGGTTGGTGATTTCAGTTTTGGTTATAAGCCCGGGTTTAACATAGAAGGGCGGGTGGGAGTGAAGACATCCGGGCTCTTAGGGATAGGAATAGATGTTTCATACAATAAATTTTCACTAAGACAAACCAACTGGATCGCGAGCGGCGGGGAGAATATGGTTTTGTCCCTAAAAGGTTTGATGTTATTTAAAAATTTCATCAGTGTATCAAAGGTTGTTCCTTATGCAACGATTGCTGCAGGAGTAAAAATGAGTAAAAGTTTAACCATGAAAACCATTTGGGGAAGCAGCTACACTTCGGAATTCTATAACACATTTGCGGTGGATCTCGGCGGGGGAGTTTCATTCAAGACTTCAAAGGATCTGGAAATTGATCTGGAGACAAAATTGAATTCGTCATTTGATAATCCTGTGAGAATATTTTCAGTAAATTTCAAAGCCGGAATGAATTATAATTTTTAAGAATTAACTAAAAAAATGTTTTATTAAAATAAAAAAGTATGAAAAGAAAAAATTTGCATATAGTGCCTGCCAAGGTGTGGGCTGTGAAAAGGGAAGGGAGTAAGAAAAATTCATTTATAAGCTTAACAAAAAATCAGGCAATTGAAATAGGAAGAAAAATTGCGAAGAAAGAAAAATTGGAATTGATCATTCATAACAGAGACGGAACGATTAGTGATAGTGACAGTTACGGGAATGATCCGTTTCCCCCGAGGGATATGGAGCATTGAATTTAACAGATTAATTTTGCCCTATTAGATTTGTTAGTGCTTAATATTTCAATATTTTTTTCTATATTGACAAATAAAGCTTTAAAAGCCCTAATTATGGGACTTAGCTAATAGTCTGAATTTCAAAATAAATAATATGAATTAAAAAAATGAATGATGAAATGAAAAATGAGATTTTAAGTTTGACCTCAGGCTTAAGTGAGTCTGTAATTGATAGTTTCCTTTCAGACGGATTATTTAGGGATGTTCCTATTTTAAGATCATTTGTCTCAATTGTAAAACTTACAAGAAATGTTTCTGATATTATTTTTCTAAAAAAATTGTTAACATTTTTTAATGCCCTTGAATTGAAGAACCAAGACGAAATAGATTCATTAAAACAAAAATTTCTTAAAGAAAAAGATCATAAAAGAATAGGTTCAAAAATAATATATGTTATAAATTCTATAGATGATGAAGTAAAGTCAAAGTGGCTCGCCAAACTCTTTTTGAAGTTTATAGATAAAAATATTAGTATTGATGAGTTTTTAATATTATCTTCTATTATTCACCAAATCTATACAACAAATGCTGAAGGAATTAAAGTTTTTAAACAACGAGAAGTAATTACCTCACAAAATAAGCTGATTAAAGGATCTACTTTAGAGCATCTCTGTTCAGTTGGATTGTTATCAAATGTAGGTATTGATGAAGGTGATTCCACTGAAGAATCTGACCATGGAAGCATGTTTTGTTTAAATGAATATGGTATTATTTTTATGGATATTTTAGATAAATAGAAATTCATCAAAAGAGAAAGAGTATTATTATTTCCCTAGTGAATGTCACCGATAATAGTCGTATTAAATTTATGTTATTTTCTTGCTTCGAAAGCTTTCTTTATCTCAACAATACCGTTAATATCATTTTCGCTCATTATTTCTTTTTTCTTAAACTCATTTAATAATTCATAGTCCGATAGATCATCAAAAGTTAAATCAAAATCTTTGATTCTTTTCTTTGATTTCAGAATTTCCTGCCTCAATATTGCTTTTAATTTTGAATCCAAGTCGGGCAATTTCTCAATAATTTTCTTTATTCTTTCTTGAAACTTAATTTTGTTTTCAACTTTTATTATACTTTTGCCTTTACTAGTAGTTAGCGGGATTAAAAACTGCATCCTAATATTTGATAAATCTTCAGACAATTTGGAAAATGAATCTTTATAAACTTTTTCTTCTGTAATATTTCCAAATAATTTCATCTTTGTAATGAGTTTCTTTTGAAGCTCCTTATCTTTAAATGGAAGTAATTTAGTTGGATGTGAACATCCTTTGTATTAAAATGCTCCCCTTCAAATGATAATTCTACAAATTGCACTTTTGTGATCTATGTGTTTATCTTTCTTTTTAGATCAGGATGATCAGGCGGATTAATTTTAAGCCTCTTTCCAACTGTTTCGAGATTCGCCTCATTTATCTGCTCAACTTTAAACGTCTTCTTTTCATTTCCTGCAATTCCTTTAATAGATTGTGATAATGTGACTTTAACTTCTTCAAACTTATCCAATATTTCATTTAGAATTTTCTCTTTCTCGGTTGCAGTTTCTGGAGGGAAGAAATAGTTTTTTAAATTTATGATATCTATTTGATTCATTTTAACAGCGTTAGAAGACAAGTCCTCATCTCCTGCAAATATTTTGCTTTGAGGAAACAAATAATAACCAATACTATCCGAAATAATAAATGAGACCATGTTTCCGGTAAGTTCAAACAAATCAATTCCATTTTCCTTTAGCTTTTCAATGGCACTGATCTCACCAAAACCGTTTCTGAAATTGTTTTCTGAATTATCTGTAATAATTTTTATATCATTAATATTATTCTCTTTTTTAAAACCAATAATTGCATGAGCTAATTCTGTGTCAATATTTGGAAGACATAGAATCAAACTATTAAATGTTTTTGAAATAGTATCACAAATATCCTTATAGCTTATGTGCTTTATTATTTCCTCTTTCATTTTATATAGAAGCAAACCGGATTGATTTAGGGTCAAAACGATTACGATTAAGTAAATTGCAAAGTCAATTCTTGTTTAATCGGCAGCTCTCTGTAGGTCTTTCCATCCAATTGGCAGCCCCCTTTGCATGTTTTTTTTGTTGAATGTATTGTTGAACTGTTAAAGAGTATGACTAGTAAGTAGTCTATTAGTTTTTAATGATCCTCTATTTTTATTCCACTCTGGTTTTAACTCCTCTATTAGCTTCTGCTCATAATAGTGTCTTAATTCTTCCGGGTAAATTTCAACTGTTTTCAGTCCGACTTCATAACCTTCCTCAATTGCTTTAGTAACATTTTCTAACTGTGCTCCGGTTCTTTCATGCTTTTTCAGTAGATGATTCCGCATTCTTTGTCTTATGTAACATGACTTACTTTGTCCAATATATTTTAAATTCCATTGTTTAGATTCCTTTAAATAAATAGCATACAAATTTGGTTTATTATCACAGATTTGAGTTAATGCAAATTCATCAATTCGATTTATTTGAGTCTTTGTAGAAATCGATGTTACAGTATTTGTAGTTTTAAAATATTTTAGGATATTCTTATACTTTAGATTTTTTATTAAATCCTTATCTATGGTGATTTTCATATTTATGTTTTTTCTTATATCAGAGTTTCAAAAAAAGGAAAGAAATTTTAATTTATGAAAAAGGAATAATTATTTCTGATTTTTCCAATCTCCTATTAAACCTAATATCTCCTGGCAGTAACCTACAGCTTTGTTTAAATCTGCTTCACTTAAGAAATTTGAATTATTATGAGCTAGGGGATTCCGTATTTTTGATAAATGGGAAAATATTGGTGACCACTCATGAAGACCCTTCTTAAATATTTTTGAAAAATAATTCCAATTTGATGAAATAAAACAATCCATCATGTCTGCAGGATATGTATAATCGACAAGATGATTCGAAGCTCTTTCCTGAAATGATCTAATGCTTTTATCCCTTAATCTTTGATAATCTTGAATGTATTGAATTTTCTTTGAGTTTTTTCCGTCTTTTAAAAATTTGTCAACCCAGTCAATTCCGTATTTTTCATTTAAAAATTCTTTTATTAAATTTCTAATTTCATATTCTGTTTGTGACCATAATGGCCAAACATCAACATCTTTTTGAATTAAGCTAAGATAATCGTTAAAGAAATCACAGAAACCTTTATAACCATCGTTAAATTTTTTTATTAATTGATATTTTAATAATTTATCTACATCAATTTGCCTGACGTCATATACAGGACCTACTATTATTTGCACAGCTTTTGATAATAGCTTTTCCTCTTTAAGCAAATTAATGATAGAATTATATTCATTTTTTATTTTCAGATTCAAATCGGATAAAATGCTGCCCAATGTTTTATGGAAAGAGATGGAATTATTTTGAAGTTTATTGAATATCTCATTATTTACAATGTCCAATAGGAATGGATGCGAGGAAGTATAATTCATTATCACATCAATGGAACCTTGCTCAATTACAACATTGCTACTTTCAACAAATTTCCAATATTTCACTAAATCTTGTTCTGAAAAAAAGCCGAGGTGTAATTCTGAAAATATCTGGTAAAAATTTGATAAAGAACCATTTGATGGTTCCAGTTCTTGAAGAGTTCTTCTTGAAATTGTAACCAAAGCGACCTGTGTTGAGGGAGAATAAGAAAGTTCTCTAAGTAATTGAAAGTCCTCAACTTTAAAAATTCTCTCTGAATTATCAAATTCATCTAAAATAAATATTATTTTGTATTTATGGTTATGCAAACTTTCAAAAAATCTTTGAATATAAGTATTAAATTCAATTGTAGATAAATCAGTTTGCCTAATTCTCTTATGCAATTTTTCGAAAGTTGAAGATTCTTCAGGAATATGTTGATTAAATAAATAGCAGACATCAAATACAAGTTTTTCAAAAAAAGATTTAGAAGATGCAATTTTTCCGGTATTGATCCAGATAATTAGTGTTCTATCCCTGAACAAATTTTCAGCATGAATAAATAACGCATTATGAGCTAAACTGGATTTACCTATTCTTGGTAATCCTATTATTGCGAGGTTTCCATAATTTTGCCCGAGTAATCGGTTATGGATTTGTGAGATTTCTTTTGATCGTCCTATAAATCTATTGCCTTGGACAATTTTTCCAAAATCTGAAAAGGGATTTCTAATGTCCATTAATTAGTGTTTTAAAAGCCAGTCGTTAAAAATTTGAACTTGTATTCTGTAATAGTTAGAATTGGGACAAGTTAAAATGTCTCTTTTTAATAAATCTTCTAAAATCTGATCATCATAATCTCTATCTTTTAAAGATATACTATCCCTTGGGCAAGAGCCCAAAATTCTAGAGTTGTTTGCTATTTGTCTTAATATTTCTAAAATTTCTTCTTGTGAAACCGCCTCTAAATCAGCATCACCAGCATTCAATAAATTATCAAATTTATCTATAGGTAATGCGGAAAGACCTTCAATAAAAGATTTGGCAACATCAATTATGTCGGCTTCAGTCACACTAGTCAATTTTTTCTCATTCATAAAATCTACTAGTCTAGCACAAAATATCTGGATGTAATAAGGATTTAGAGATGTATAATCTAAGATCTTATTCACAGCATTACCAATAAATCTAGATTTGTTAGTCTTGTAATTCCAAATTGGCTCTTCAATAAGTTTTTGTGCATCCTCCTTATTTAAATATGTAAGTCTCCTATCTTCAAATACACCAAATTCATTTGGAAATTTTGCTTTAAACTTAGGCATTATATCCTGCCCTACAACAATTGCACTGAACAGACCTCTTTCAAGCATTGCTTTCCATGTTTTCATGAACTCGGGTTCAAGAGTATTTCTCAATGAAGCAGAATATAAATATGTAAATTCATCTATAAGAAGCAACAACTTTCTATCTTTCCAATTATCACATTTATTCATTTCTTTCTGCAACTCCTTAATATTTTCATAAAAGACGATTGAAGGATTTAACATTAAATCTTTTATCTTAGGGGCTTGAAAATTTGGTTTGGGATCTTCAAAATTACTGTGGTTCTCAATAAACCTTTCAATTCCTTCTAAGATTAAATAAAAGAAAGATGAGCTATCATATACTGTAGATGAACCTAATGAAAAATTAATGCAGATAAATTTGGTTGACTTTTTTAGATTTTGTGTTAAATGATACAATAAAGATGATTTACCTGATCGCTTTTGCCCATAAATATCAATGAATTTTTGTGATGAAGATAAAATTAAGGATTTTGTTATCTCTTCAATAATATTCTCTCTGCCAAAAAACATTTTTTCATCTTTAACTGGACCGCTATCAGCTATTGCCGAATATGGATTATCTATTAACTCAAAATCAGCAGAAGAATAAAATCGAATAGCTAATTGTTGATTAGCTAATAAATTTATTTCTTCTTTTTCTCTGGAATGATACTCCAAACTTACAATCATTGTAGTTGCCTCTTGTTTTAGAATGTCATCTGATGCTTTTAATGGTATTTGAACAATTCTTTCATCACCCCCTTTTAGTGACTCGGAAGAGATTTTTAGAGGATCCAATAATTTAAAATTATTGTTCTCTTCGATATTGATTTTTAAATCATGAATCGGGGAGCATCCTTTTTCATTCTTTATTGATAATTGGACTATTACCTTGTTATTTAAATCAACAAATCTTGAATCGCCAAGAATGGAAAGAGTAATTTTAGGTTTTGATGACTCCAAAATTTTTGAAAAAGATTTACTGATGCATTTTAAAATGTTCTTTACAATAGGATGAAGATTTTCAATGGAAAATCCTGTAGGTTTTAATGAAATTTCTTCTTCAAAATTATTTACTAACGATTTTAACATTGAAAATGTTCTTTCCTTATCCTCAAAAGATGTTGTAGTTAGATATTTCTGTGCTTCTGAAAATATATCAATGAATTCTTGATATCTTATACTGTCAATGTTTGTTTTAGCAAATGATTTAATTTCAATTAAAAAATTATTCAAATTTAATATTGTAATTTCTAAATTAATATCCGAACTCACTTGTTTACATTTTAAATCAAATAACCTTCTTTTTTTCTCTACATTCCTAACACAGATTTTCCATTCTTCAATTATCTCTTTTTCAGAAATTAAGTTTAAACCCAAGTAATTAATAATTTTTTTCTTAAAATTTTCATTATTTATTAAGACACTAATTATATGAAGTGATAAAACAGAATTGTATACAGATACTTCCAACAAAAATTCCATGATTATATCAAAAGATTTTCCAGAATCAATATTAATTTTTAAAACATTTTTTAATCCGTTGTTTTTAAAAATGTTAACTTCTCTATTACCAATACCTTTTATGTATTGACTTTCTTTAATCCAATCCCATTTAACGCTATAAGTTAATAAGCACAAAAGCAATGGTTGAATTATGAAATTCATGTCCTTATTTATTTTAAATAATTCTAAATAATAAGTCCTCATCAAATCAAATGAATTATTAATTGCAAAAGATTGAGCTTTAGCAATACAATATCTACTTATCAGAGCATTCAATTTATCTTCATCATCAAGTTGATATTCCTTCACTAATTTTATTTCGGTCAATAACCACTTAGCTCTTTCACTTGGAATACTTTTTCCCTTTTCATTTATTAACTGTATGAATCTCTGTCTAAGCAGCTCTAAATCTTTCTTGTTGAATTCTGATTTTATTAATGCGTCTTCTGGAACTCCCTCATATTTACAAAGTTCTAAGTCATTTGATATGATCTTTGTTACTCCAGTTAAATTGTTCAGAAGGTCAATTTCATCAGCAATTGTTAATTGCGCATCATTTCCTATTTCCCTATACTCATTAATTTTTTCTTTCCATTTTTCTGCAAAGGGATGAGCATTATTAATTGATAAAATTTTATCAATCTCTTTGATCGCTGCATCAAAATTTCTAAGTTGGATTAAACAATAGGTTTTTCTAGATAATATTTCTAACTGCTTTGCAAGAGGAGTTAACTCCAATAGTTTGTTGAAAAAGGTAATGGCTGCATCATAATTTCCCCAAGCTGAATAATAATTTGCAACAAAATTGTATGTTGTTGTACTATTTTGTAGTTTATCCAAATATTTTTCTAAAACTTGAATACCCGCATCCATTTGTCCAATTTCCTGATAACAAGATGCAAGATCTTTTACTGCGCTATCTAATCTTTCTTCATTTTCGATTGATAATTTCAAATTTTTAATTGCTTCTTCATAATTTTTTATGTCTTTAGCTTTTTTACCTACCAAGTAAAAGGGTTCAAAACCTTTAGAAACATTACTTCTTTTCTTTTTTCTTTTATTAATCTCTTCTAATATTTTTTCAGCATTGAGATTTGTGGGAAAAGAATAGAGAATTTGATTACATATTAATGAAGCGTTATTGTATTCTTTGTTGTTAAAGAGTTTGTTTAATAGTTCCAAACTTTTTGAAACGGTCCAAGGAATATGTATACATGTAGCTTTATTTCCCTTATAATTACTAGAGTTAGAGAATACAACATGAATATTGATGTTTTGTTTTTCACCCTTTAACTTTTCTTTTAATTCATCATCAATAATATCCCTGTAGCCAAAAAAAAGCTCTTCTTTCTTCTCGTTTCTTAAGAAGCCAAAACCTCTTTCCTCGGAATGTTTAATAATTATACCATTTGCAGGAATTAGTTTGCTTTTTTCTACCTCGTTTTTTTTTTCTCTCAGATCCTCTAATGATTTATATTTTCCTTTGAATTCAATTAAGTAACCTTCCTTGCTATAAATCTTCTTATCCGATTCTGTAGATTGTTGACTTGAGTTTGGTGAATGATTTAGGTCTTTCACTTCCCCTTGTGGTTTTTCAATAGAGACTTTATCTTCAACAACTCCTATTTCATCAACAGCAATTTCTTTGTCTTGGGTTAATACTTTGTCCAGTTTTGTTACGGACGCTATTACTTCCCACCCCCCAATAATTTTATCAAATATCCTGTTTTGAGAATCATCTTTTGCTTTGATTAAAACATTATTGTCACCAATATCAAGAACTTCTCCTTCTAACTCTTTTCCGGTTGTTAAATATAGTTTAATGATACTGGAAATAGTTATTTCATTTTTAAAAACATCAAACATTATGTTTAAATATTTCTTTTTAATTTTATTTGTAAAAATTTAGGACTGGAAATTTATCGATCTAACTATTTTTCATAAAATGGCTGAACATCAACTTGAACAAACGGCTCAAAATGATTGCTCCTAATTAATGCTCTCATGGGTTTCTGTGTTGGCAGTATCGTTAGTACTATCTCTTTTGTTTTTTTATCAGTTGTTCCAAAATTCTCAGCCATAAACTTTGCATCATCTCCTTCTAACTGTAAAGCTATTTTTGTTCCCATGTTCTCAAAAACAACTGTTGCAAAATCCCGAACACTTTGAGATGCTAGTATGAATCCAACTCCATATTTTCTAGCTTCTCGAATTAAGTCTGTCAGTGTATTGTCATAAGAGAGTTTGTGTGCTTCGTCAATTACTACATAGAGTTTTATTTCCCTTGATGGTCCTTCCGTTAACATCTTGTTATAAATAGCTTGTAATAAAAATCTTGCAACTGATTTCATTAATTCAGGAGTATGCAAGGTTGAAAGATTGATAATTGAGTTTTGTTTTAATATCTGAGAAATAGAAATGCTATTCGAATTTGAAATGAAGATATTATTTTCAAATAAAGGTTCTATCCTGAATTTCAGGTTTCTTACGCTTGCTCCCTCATTTTCCTCCATAATTTCTAATACTGACCAAATATCAGAAAATTGAGGAGGTTCGTTGTTCCAAGTGTTTCTGCTTGAAAGTGAAAAGCCCCTTTCCTGATAAGCTCTTTTTATAGCTTCCTTTAATAATGGATGCTGAATATCTCCCAAACCAAATATCTGTTTTAATATCCCTGCAACTTGATAGACATTACTAATATAGCTAACTTTTTCTGATGAGCTGTTGCTAATTGATAATTCCAATGGGTTTACATCCATTCCATAAGAAGGATCAAATACTCTTGAATGTGTTGCCTTTAAAAATGATTCACCGCGCGCATTCGAAAGACTTTCGGTTAAATATTCTCCTTGAAAATCTAGAATGAGAAAAGGGATACCTTGCTTATTTAACTCGTAAAGTAAACCGCTAGTAGTTTGAGATTTCCCGGCACCTGACTTTCCTACAATTATTAAATGTTGATTTGTTAACTTTTTAGGAATAAGAGTATTTGGGTCAAAAACTATTTCTTTTCCGTTATCTACATTTTTACCCAAATTAATGCGTGGTTTTTCCTCAGATTCAGAAACCCGATCAGAAGATTTATCTATTTTGGAAGAAGGGCCTTCTTCAGAAGTTTTCTTTTCTGTTATGTTTTCTATTGGCTTTTTAGAAACTCTCTTTGAATTTTTTTCAGAATCTATTCTAGGTTCTGATTTTGGTTCAGCATTTTCGATAATTACAATTTCTTCAATTGAATCTGCAAGTTCTGTAGTTCTTATTTCAAGCAACTCAGCTATTTCATTTTTACCATACTCATAAACTTTATTGCCATTATAAATTTCCATCGGTTTAGTAATTCCCTCCCAGTGAAAAATATAGCCTGACTTTTCAAATTCAATTTTGTATTCACCAGAATTAATCGAATCGATTATTAATCTTAATTCCGTTGGATGTTTACATAGATTATACCTAACAGCTCTTTCTAAATAAAAGCCAATTAATGTTGAAAGAGATTTGTTTGAAAGCTGAACATCGATCTTTGGTTTAGTTTCATTTGAAATGAATTTAGTCCTGAATGCAATTTCTGAGTTTTCATTCTTTTTAACAATTTCTTCCTTTAATGTTAAGCTTTCTGAAATATTCCCTCCTCCGGATCGAAATTTTACTTCAATTAAATTTAAATTTAGTTTCCCATTTTTTACTGAAATTAAAATTAAATCACTTCTTTTCACGGATATTTCATCTTCAGCATTTCTTTTTCTGCTTTGAGCAAAAATATCAGTATGAGAATCAACTGGAATCAAGACTCCACTATTTAATAAACCTTCCTTTTCTAAAAGCAAACGTGTAAGTGCTAATCCTATTATTTCTTTTGCATTGTTAGGATTATTGATAAGTTTCAAAGCTAATTTACCAGATACAGATTTTATTATATCTAATATCTTTATTGCTCTATATGAGGAGGTTGGTATGTTAATTTTTTTTAAACCATCTTCGATCAATTTCTCAATTTCATTTAACCAACCCGTTGATACAATTAGTCTGTGACCTACACCATCCATAAATTCCGGAGTGTAATCAATTAAATAACTCTTTAGATTTGCACTTGTATCTTCGGGATTATCAAAATATTCTATTCCAAAATTCCTGTCAACTGTAAAAACCCAGTCACTCTTTTGATGAATTTGTGAAAGTATATATCTATCTTGATTTCCCAATTCCAATTGAATAGTTGGTAAATGACCTACTGATTTTCCCCAATCGTAATTAGAACAACTTAAGCCTAAAATATTTTGTCCTGTTAAATAAATTAAATTACTTATTCCGATACCTGATTGAATGTCACTTGTCTGAGATGGAACAACCTTTCTGCTCCAAGTTACAGCTTCATTCATTATATTGAACTCTGAACGATATTCTGCCAATAATCCGTGAAGGAAGTAGCATCCAGGAATATTTCCAACTGGTCTTGAAACTGTTTTTGTAACAAATTGATC
This sequence comes from uncultured Ignavibacteriaceae bacterium, assembly GCA_964391015.1. GTDB lineage: Bacteria > Bacteroidota > Ignavibacteria > Ignavibacteriales > Ignavibacteriaceae > XYD12-FULL-36-8. The sequence continues at coordinate 16,554 of CAYMKU010000009.1, read as the reverse complement.
AATAATTACAGTAACATTAGCTTGTTTGAATTCAACTTCTGTCGTCCATTTGCCGGGATTTACCTTTACCTTTGAGAAAAATAGTTTAGGAAATAATGGATTGTTACTGGGTTCTAATAATTCTTCGTCTATTTCAGGTCCTTTATTTTCAGTATTGCTGCTCTCAATCATTAATTCATCAAATGCACTTCCCATTAGTTCATATCCTAAAGTTCCATAGAATGTAATATCATATCGTAGCTTTTTGAACTCATCCATTTTTTGTAATTCCCTAATTGTATTAAGAAACATTAATCCATCTCCCGGATTCAGCACATTCAATTTTAATGTTTGTATATAAGGGTGGTGCCTCAAATAGCGCCAAAGTCTATCTGCTATCTGGACAACGCTAACGGATGATATATTACCTAAATCATCTTTATATCCAAGCGCTTTAGAAAGCATTGCTACAACTTTACGAATATCAACTGTTGTGCTTTTGGGGAAGATGCTCCAGAATAAATCCAGTAAATCGGTATTTACAAAAAAACAGTCCTTTTCAAAGGATAATGCATTTGGTAAATTAAGAGGCAATATTTTATCAATAGCATCGATATCTATGGCTTTAGTTATTTCATTTTCATCCATTCCCTCCAATTTACTGCTCCAGTCAAACATTAATAACTGATATTGCAATAACCAAAGTAATTTCAAAGGATGTGTTGGAGCAAGCAATATCAACTCTTCAGGTTCTTCGGATGTTCCAATCTTTATCTGTATAGTATCGAGTCTACACAATATCTGAGTGTTTGTTAATAAATTATTAACTTCTGCATCAGGAGCTTTGACAATCGAGTCAGAAATTGTTTTTGTCAATTCATGAAATGCCTTTGCATATTTTATTATTTGATTCTGAAAATTCCTTAAATCCAGGGTTTCAATTACGGAAGATTCATCTGATGAGGTAATACAGTTAAACAACTCTCTTCTTGTTTCAAGAAAGGCATTGAATTCTGCTTTGAAAACCGGAAGAAGGAGTTTAACATTATTAAAATCTCCAGACTCAATAAAACCTCTGTTAATTATATTTACTTCATAAATTCCACCATTAAAAGGATCATTTAAAGTTTTTTGCTCAATTTCGAAAAGCAAACTATTTAGTGATAGTTGATATGTTTCTTTTGGATTGGTCTTAATTCTATAAATTAAATTTTTACCAGTTTCAAATCCCTGATTTTCGATTTCAATCTTCCTTCGAAATTTATATGTTGCTCTTAAAGTAGCTTCAGCAATATTTCTTATCCTGGTATAGCGTTTAGTCTCTCCTGTTGATGTTTCGCTGTCTTCTCCACGTAAATAAAATGGTTCGCTAATATCTTCTGCAATTTGTGCTTTGTTTTCATCCAAAGCGATAATCCTGATATGTACGAGCCATTCTTCACCGGGCTCAAGTTCTACATTTTTGAAGAGAATGTTTGCTATTTCAGATTTCCCTTTGGCGGTTTTGCGAAGAAGTTCGTTACCAGAGTCTAAATCTTCTTCTCTTTCCAACATTATAACAAATTGAGAGACTTTAGACGTTTTTCTTGGATTCGTTTTCCATTTGACCTTTAGTTTAGTGTTACTTGTTGCCAATAAGTTATCTCCATCCAATGAAAAACCTGTGGAATCAAGAGGAGCTCCGTCTTTGTCCCGGAAAGGTTCCAAATAGAGTTCAATTTGCTCACCGGCAAGATCTTTAAATTTCCATTTATCAAAACTAATTTTTTTCAGCCATTCAGGATCATGCAGAATTTTTTCTGTCCACTCTTTAATCTGAATCTTAATCTGTATTCGGAAAAAATCTAATAAATTTGATTTTAATTTATTATGATCCGGATCTAAACCTTTATTTACCAGAGAATCAATTGATAAAAAAATTGTCTTATCGGCATCGCTCATACTTTCAACACATTCACCGTTGCGCAGTAAACGTGCTTGAGCATCTTCTTCTTTTAATTTCAGATCCGGAATTAAGTTAAGATAATTCAGGTATGCTCCTGCTGTTTCCCATGTACATTCGTCTCTCTTAAGCGCTAATATATAACGCAACTGGTTTTCAATCCGTTGTTTTCTTGCTACTGATGCATCTAAAACTAGTTTTATTATTTTTTGCTGATCCGGTGTAAAGCTTTTTATTAAATTCTTTTTATGATCGTTTAATACTCCGGCTAAATCGTAAGACTCAAAAGTATGGATATCATAGCTGTCTTCTGCTGCACCTTTAAATCCCTGTGGAATAAAAATTACCAGTACCCCAAAATCCAAACGATTCCGAAGCTCAATTAACTTGCCGCTCTCAATTTCATAGGGGTTTTGCTTTTTGTCAGTTAGAACATATGCCTCTACATCCTTTGCTTTTAAATCTTCATCCTGATTTATTTTTTCACAAGTGAAGTTCATAACTGCTTCCGGAAGATAATCAACACGCATGCAGTGGTTTTTTTGTTTTTGCAAAAGCTTTGTTTTCAAATCATTGAAAACTGCTTTTGATATTTCTTCAAAAAATATTTCTTGTGTGATATCTATCATTTTATTTTCTTTATTCTGTTGTAAGTGCTTTTGTCAATATTTCCTGTGCTTCATCTTCCAATCGAATAGCTTCTGCTCTTAAATCGTATGCCTGTCGAACTAAATCTCCTATTTCTTTTTGTTCTTTACAAATTGGAATCACAATTTTACCCATATCTTCTGGTGTTAAATGGTCGATTACAGCACCGTGCTTGTATTTTAAAATTTGTTGATATCCATACTCGGAACTAAGAAAAGCGTAGAGATATCCACTATCTGCTTGCTCATTGGGTATGATCCTTATTAAGTCCTCTGTGGCTGCATAATCTTCATAGTTTTTCAAAATATAACATACTCTTCCAAGTGTGCCGGAGCGTGTAATTGTCAACCAACCTTGTTTCAATTTCAACTCATTAATAGATGATGTTTCTGTAATCGAAATGTATTTTACATCGGGTCTAATCTGAATTGTATTCTTCCCAGATAAAAAGGGCAATCCATATTTCTTCTCTACATAATTTCTGTTAAATCTTTCACACATAAAAATTGCAGAAGTTAATTCAGTAAGTTTTTTAGCATTTGAAGGAATATTTGCAATTGCTTTTTTTGCTATTGGATTGTAAAAATGAGCATCCAATCTGTAATCATCCGTAAACTCGGAAAGATTTGTAAAACTGATTTGTGTTTCATAGTTCGGGTCTAAGGTTTCAAATTTAGTCACATTCAATAATGGTAAGTTGTTATATTTGAAAACAAGAATACGTGCTTTCTCAACCAAACTATGCGCTATTTCTCTGTTTTCTTTCACTTTAAGATATAAATCATTCAATTTTTTGGTAACTGAAATTTCTACTATAGGTACCTTAAGATTAAGCAAATCTTCTTCATAAATATGATCAACGACAGCACCTGATTTTTTTCCGGTAATAAAATCGTTACCAAATTCACTTGTAAAATAGAAATAAAGCAGTCCCATATTGTGATCATCAAATGGCTTGACTCGTAACGCATCCTCCGTAATAGCAAAATTTTTTAATCTTTTATCTACATAAATTGTATTGCCAATCGATCCCGATCTACTCACTAATAAAGTATTTTCAGATACTTTATAAATTTCTAAATTTGAAGTTAAATGTATTGAAAGATATTTGTCAGAATCAGGTTCTATCATCATCATTTCTGAAGTAGTGAGAAATTTAATACCATGATCTATACCTTCAACTAATAATCTTTTGAAAATTCCTGGAAAAACAACTGATGCAATGGTACTTAAAGGTACAAATTCAATGCTTTTAGTTATGAGAATAGAGTTTTTAATTTCATAAAATCCGGCATCAAATCTAAAGTCAGAGTTTATTTTTGCGCTATTTGTAATTATGATTTTTGAAGAAAAGATATTAAATAATGACAATGTCACAACAATATTTAAGAATTTTTAAATTTGGTCAAGAATAATTCAGCGACATTTGGCAATTCATCATCAACAATTCTGCCGCTTGTCTCAACGATTGGAAGAAAATCAAGAATTGCTGAATCTGCAAAGGTCTTATAAAGTTCTCTTTTAACCAATTCTTTACCTCTTTCATCTTTCTTATAAACTAAAGTTCCTCTTCGATCTTTACCTACCTTTTTTACATTTGCCATAAAAATATTATATGATGCAAATTCACCACTCATACTCTCCATTAGTTTTTCTTGATCACTTTTTCTCCGGAGTATCAGTACACTTGTTTGTGTTCCTGTTCGTGGTAGAAATGTCTCAACCGGTAAGTCAACACTTGCTAACACTTGGCAGTTTTGTAATATCCAATACCTAACATATGCATAACCCGGGTTACTAAGGATACTATCAGGTAAAACAATTCCACACTTACCAGTGCCGGGCTTTAGAAACTTTATACATCTTTCTACAAAGAGAACTTCCGGTTCCATTGCATTTCGAACATTTGATTCTTGTTGCCATTTACCATCTTCGGTTTTACTCCACCCGTGAGCTAAATCATAATGTTCTAGGATTTCACGATTGTCAATCTTAATCTTTGCTCCAAAAGGTGGATTAGCCATCACGTAATCCATGCTTCCCAGCTGTATTTTTTGGCTTACTTCTTTTGACCATTGACCCGGATCCTTTAGAGAATTTACAGCATATAAACCGCCTCTTCCATCATTATTCATTATCATATTCATTTGAGCTGCTTTGACAAGATTATGATTAAAGTCTGATCCAAAAATACTTTGACCTGCTTTATGTATTTCTTCAAAGAGAGCTTTTTCTTCTGCCTCGGTTGGTTTAGAGGGATCTTTCCAGGCATGTCTGTGTTTCTGTTTTAGTTTTTCACTTACATAATTGAATGCTATGACTATGAAGCCACCTGTACCGCAAGCAGGATCATAAATACGATCACCGGGATTGGGATCAAGCATTTTCACTGTCATCTTTACAACATTACGCGGAGTAAAGAACTCTCCTTTAGTTCCTTCCAAAGTTGGACCTACAATAGTCTCATATGCAACACCTTTAACATCAACTGATGAATGAATGAAATCATATTTCTCCAGTTGGGCAACAATGAATGAAACAGTCTCGGGGTTAAACTTGAGTCCTTCAACTTGCGAATCGAATAAACCACTAAATTCAACGCGTTTTCGTACTTGTTTAAATAAATCTTCAATTCTTACCTTTACTTCTTTATGACCGTCACTAGTATTTCTTTCATCAGAATTTCGGATGGCAAATCGAGGTCTTCCTGTATTTGATTCATCTTCAATCTTGGCAAATAAGAGTTTTAGAAATTCCCAAAATATTTCTTCCTTAGATCCGCCTTGGTTAGCATGAATGTAGTCATGACAACGCTTAAAAGCATATAACAGATTATGACCTGTAGCTACTCTTAATCTTCTCCTGTCAGTTGTATAAATGGATGATTCATCTTCTCCAAATCTGGGAAAATCATTTACAGGAAAAACATCAGTCTCAAATTTCGTTTTCTTTTTTTGGAAATAAACTGTTTCGATTCCATTTGTCCAGCATCCATACAATGCCGATGAAACATCAACCAACCATTGTTCTAATTCTGAAACACCGCCGGACTTGTCGGTAGGGTTTGCTTTAGGGTTTGCAATAAAAATTAAGATATATGGCTCTTCAACTTCACTATTCATTACCGATAATGGAGCTTTCTTATTTTTTTGTTTATCACCATCCCATATTTTTATAGGATAATCTACCTTGATATCTTTTATCGGATATAAGTATTCTTCATTTAATGTTCTTTCAAAATTTTGACGGACTTGTTCCTGTTCCGTATCTTTTAACCACTTTCCAGTAATGTAATCTGCGATTTTACCATCAGGGATTTCTGCTTCCTCATTATTCTTCACCACAGTTGCTTGTACTTTTTTTGCCATTTAACTAATCATAATTATTTTAAAGTTGGCTCAATTTTGAATCGGGGTTTAATTACTTGCGAATTCGATGCATCTGAAAGGTCGGTATAAAATCCTAACTGTCTAAGCCTGTCTTTTAAAGCCAGAAAATTATTGTTTAATGCTTTTGATGTTTCCGGACTATCTGAATCTGTTATCCACTCGTTTATATAAATACCATAACGATTTTTTAGCCAATCCACAAAGGATACAATTGTAATAGGTTTTGTCTTAAATCCCTTCGGATCAGCACTGACCACGGCTAATTGAACTAATAATTCCAACAGATGATTTCCTAGAACAAATTTATTTCTCTGTTTTCCCCTTCCACCTTGCAAAAACCCATCTTCTCTGTTTCTATTGCACAGTGTATACAAAAGTTGTTTATGGTTTCGAACTCTATTTTTCCAATTCGACTTATCTGTGCAAATTATTTCGACATACTTGTCCAAACTGGGAATTTTCATTCTTAATATTTCCTGAACATCAGGGTCATTATTCAAATCTTCATCTCCGGTAAATTCTGATAGTTTTACTTGAAAGAAAGGTTCTACTGCCGGGCTAATCATTAAAGTAACTAATTGTTCCATGGAAGGATCCTTGATTCCAGAAGTACTTGCGAAAGCGTTTACTTTAACAAGCTTGTAGTGCGATTTAAAATATCGGAACATTTCATTCAGATGTGAATCCACTGAATTCTTAGAGATGAGATCGCATATTTTATCCTGGCCTAAAGTTAGATCCACAAAAATTTTGGGTTGAAATTCACAGTTGCCAATTTTATCAAAATCTTTTTCGCCTTTTATTGATTTACAAGAACCACATCTTAAATTTCCATTATCAACTAAGTTATTGATTAGATAAAAATTTTTAAGAGTAAATAACGCTGTATGAAAATTTAAGATAGTTATAATATAATTTAACAACTCTCTTCTTGGCACGTAATCTTTATAAACAAGCAGTTTTAATACGTCAGATAGAAATTGTTTCTGGTGTGCCTCACATAACATTTTATATTCTGGAACACTTTTCTTTTTATCCGTAGTTGGATTATCAACTTTGAAACTATCGAGTAGTCTCAAAAGAAATTGCGTTTCTATATCTAGTTTATTTATTTGGTCTTCATTTGCAATAAGATTAAATTCACCTTGCTTCTTTGTTCCTTCAATTAAATATGACATTAAAAAGTCATTATCAGAAGTAATATCAGTTCCTTTAAACATATTGTAAAGAAATAAGCTTGCATCTCTATCTTGACTCCTTACTCTTGGATCTAACATTTTTATTGTGCTTAAATGAATGGGTTTAAAATTGGATATTCGAGGTTTTTCACTTCTATCTCTTCCTTTTGCAATGATCGTAGCAAAATCACTTGATATCCAGTTCTTTACTAACCTTTCTTTTGTCTTACCATCAACACCTTCAAAATAATTACTATTCGTTTTAATTAATTCTACAAGATTTTCAGGATATAAATAATTTTTTGATGTTGACACAATTGGCTTCCCTTTGGTATGCAATAATACTAATAATCTAACTACGGCTTGTTCAAAATTTACATTGTTTGCATCAATTGGCATTACCGGGAAGTGTCTGAATGCTTTTTGTTTTCTATCAAGTGCCATAATAACTATTTTAGGTTACTTAAAACAAGTTTACCAGACTCTGACTTTTCAAATGAATATAAATTGGAGTCATCCTCTGTAAGAAATATTTTCATAGACCGTTTTGCTAATATTCTTCTCTTAAACATTTCCAAGTTTAAAAAGAAAGTTCTTATCTCGATTGATGTGGGAACATAACCTTCTTTTATTCTCATAAGAATTTCATACAAATCAATGTTAATTTCCAGAGATGCTGTTTTATCAATGTGCCTGAAAATTATGTGATCCGGGAAATATTCAATATACTCAGTTTGATTACCAACATCGGGTAGTATCACTTCAAAATCGGCAGCTTTAAATGCATAAAAAGCTTTAGTAGTAGATTTTTTAACACTATTGCTGCTAATACAAACATTTTCTTTCCCTACTTCATCATTATAAATTTTTTCTGATTTACTAATTGCCAAGACCAAATCATCTCTCAATTGATTATCCACATCATTTCCTGTATTTAGAAATTTTACAAACTTTTCATAGTGTTTATAGGGCAAGAAATCAAAGTGAGTTATGGCAAAATTTTCACGAGTATAGTTATCCATTCCTTCAAAGAATATTTTTCTCTTTATTGAATTTAAAAACTTTTCAGCATTTTCTTTCTTTATTTCATCATTATCGCTTGTCCCTTCCGGCTTGTTTAAGAAATATTCTTCTAAATAATTTAAATCCTGATTGTTGCTTAAACTTCCTTTCTCAAAAATCCCCTCTGTCAATTCTGTTTTTGGGTTAATGAAATATAGATGATTCTCTAATTTTGGCAATGTCATATCAGCTACATCAATTTCTCTTAGAATTGAAATCATTCGATCTTGTTCAACTTTATTAAAAGCATTGTTATAATAAAAACGATTTAATAAATTCTCACCATTCTCAATGCTCTCTTGAAGTTGTTTGCATGTATATTTATTGAAAAGAATAAAAGAAATAAGTGATCGAATATCCCTCATTGTTATATGCTTTTCTTTCTTCAAATACACAGCTAAAATAATTTCTTTTAATCTTTGTTTAACAATTTTTCCCTTATCCTTGTCCTTGAGTGTGTCGACATTGTACTTAATATAACATCTGTCTGCATAATCGCAATTTTCCTCATTACATGGAGTCCATGTCTTTTTATTATCTCCTACATCCAAAAAAATGTTAAGCAATTCATCAAATATTGAGTTTGAATTTTCATTTTCAATAACTGCCCTGTTGTTCAGATTTATAAAAGAAAGTGATTCAGGTAATTTATAAATTTCATTTTCCAGATAATGATGAACTTGCTTTCCCAACCAGTCATAATCGCTTTTATGCAATATGAAATCTCGCAGTTTTCCTTCGTTAATAGCAATAATTTTTACAATGTCAGCTTTGGGCTCAGTTTTACCTTCAAATGGTTTGAAAAATTGATTGAGCAATTGATTATTACTCATATCCTTAAAGTCCTGGCTTCCGTCATAAAGAGTTTCAAACTGGTGACCATTAAATTCAAATTTACAACCGTTATCTGTCTGATCCTTTAAAATACCTCCTTCTTTAATTGCTTCAGCTTCAATTAATTGAATGAAAGCGGTTTTACCATCACCGGCATTTCCTGTCAGCACTACTAATTTTTTTTTACCTTTAAGAATATCTTCTTTAAGAGCGGTATCTAAACGAGTTGGAATATAAGTATCTTCATCTAATCCTCTTGTTAAACCGGTACTTAATAAACTTTGTGAGTAGATTTTTAGAAATGTATCTACATTAGGATTATAATTTGCTTTCATAATCTTTTAGATTTTACTAAAATATATCAACTACTTAATAGGGAGAGAGATAAACAAATAAATTCCTAAAATCTTTTGATTTGTTCAGTTCAGAAAGGTTTCTCCATATCTGCTTTCTTTAATCATCCAAGTCTAATTCGCAAAATAACCAAATAATGTTCAATGTTCAATGTTTCCATTTTTCTAAGAGAGTTGGATTAATCATCGAATATGTAAGGATTTAGTTTGATATTAAATAGAAAATACTTAAGTGCATCGGCTGACTGCCATAGAGCCTGTTCGAGATTTTTTAATTGTTCGGTGAGCAAGTCACTACATTCTTAGTTTAAAGAATCGGGGATGAATATTGATTTGTCAAATTATGTGATTCTGGATTTTAAAATCAATTGAAATTGAGAATGTGGAACATAAACGACGGCGAACAAAAATTATTAAATTGATATATTGTAATTAATTAAAATCAAATTAATGGCGAAAATTACATATGATCTAAAAGCAAATAGGTTTTTAATTTCGGAACTTAAGGAATACTATGAGATTTTAGATGCCATGAGAATAGACTTAGAGAAAGACAATAGCCCAAACTATTTGAACGTTTCATATATATTATTTTGTGCTGCAACACTTGAATACTCATTAAATCTAACTTTTGCTTGGAAATGTAAACTACTTTTTCATGAAAGAGTGTACGATAAGATTGCAAAATCGTTTGTTGAGCTAGACGTCAAGTCAAAGTTAATAATGGCACCAGTTATTTTGTCAAACAACGAGTTTATGTTTAATGAAGATCACTTCATAATAAATAGTATGAATGAACTTATTAGCACTAGAAATAAAATCTTACATAAAAAAAATTATTTTGAAAGTCCTATTTATGATAAACAAGGAGCTTTCAAAATCAATGCGACTTTTCAAAAATTAACTGAGAAGAAAAAATGTCTTCAATATGGACAGTCTTTAAAAATTCTTAAGAAATCCTTTTTTGATCCAATAAATATTGGAAAATCATGTAAAATAGTTGAATCAGAATTTCTAAAAAAAATAAAAAAGTGAAAGACTTTTAGGAAAAATAGTGATATCGGTATTTATAATTTTTGATTCCCTTGTTGGTCTTGCCTGACGGTGAAAATTTCCTCCCTAGTGGAGATTCCTTCCGGTAGTCTTAGACCACCAACGGCGAAAATAATTTAATGTTGATGAAAAAGGAAGTAAAACATCTTTACAAAAAAGCTATAGATTCACTGACATTGAGTATAGAGTTATTCAACCGTCCCAATGATTGTGGTAGAGTTCATGGTGTTTTAATTTTTATGGACCATTCATATGAAATGTTGCTCAAAGCTGCAATTATACATAAAGGTGGGAAGATACGAGAAAAAGGAATGAAGGAAACTATAGGATTTAGTTCCTGCGTCAGGAAAGCTTTTAGCGATGCAACAATTAAATTCCTAAGCCCGGAAGAAGTCCTAACAATTCAATCATTGAATGGATTGCGAGATGCGGCTCAACATTATACTTTGGAATGTCAGAACAACATTTATATTTTCAAGCACAAGCAGGTCTAACACTTTTCAGAGATATTACTAAAAAGGTTTTCGATGTTGACTTGAAAACTGATTTACCAATAAGAGTATTGCCGCTATCTACCGCTCCTCCTATGGATATACAAGCTTTTTTTAGCAATGAAGTTGGAGAGATTAAAAAATTAATTCAACCAAAAAGCAGAAATAAATTAGAAGTATTTGAAAAACTTCGAGCTTTAGCGATAATGGAAAACTCAATTCAAGGAATTGAAACACAACCATCTGAGTTAGAGTTAAGGAAACTTGCTCAAAAATTAAGTTCTAGTACGAATTGGGGCCAAATCTTTCCCGGTGTTTCAACATTAACAATAACGACTAAAGGATATGGACCTTCTCTTGACTTACGAATTGTAAAACAAGATGGAATCCCGGTTCAAGTTGTTCCAGAAGGAACACCAGGTGCGGCAGTTGTAGCTATTAAAAGAGTCAATGAATTGGATTATTACAATCTAGGTCGTGATCAGCTTGCAAAAAAATTAAATCTTTCGGGTCCCAAAACAACTGCTGCTATTAATTATTTTAAAATAAAAGTGGACGATGAATGCTTTAAGCAAATTAAAATAGGAAAAACTATATTCAACCGGTATTCTCAAAAAGCAATTGAAAGCCTAAAAGAAAAATTGACAAACATATCAATTGAAGATGTTTGGAATGACTATATGAATAATAAGTAAATCATGTTATTATTATCAAAATTAAAAATGTAAAAAAATTTAATATTAAAAAATTTCTCTATTAAATAATAGATCTATGAATGAATCTCCTTGGGAAGACAATTTAATAGAACGAAAATTTGAATCTGATTTAAAAGATGTTTTAAAGACTTTGGTAGGTTTTGCAAACTCAGTCAAACCCGGTCATGTTGCTACATTGCTTATTGGTGAAAGAAATGATGGGAGCACTGCCGGAGTTACCAATCCGGATAATATTCAGAAAACCATTCGCAGCGAGTGTGATAAGATTTATCAGCCAATAATCTGAGATCAAAGATTTATGAAAAAGAAGGGAAATTCTGTGTCAAAGTAGAAGTGGAATACAGTGGAAAAACACCACATTTTGGAGGACCAGCTTGGATAAGAAAAGGATCGGAAACAATTAAAGCGAATGAGGAGATATTTCAAAGACTCATGGATTTAAGAAATGGAAAAGTATTTGAGCTTGCTAAATGGATTGATAAGGAAGTTACAGTTTGTTTGGATGAAACAGCACCTACTCATATTGGAGTTAGCGGAGGAGGCATAAGTACTTTTGGAAATGCTCCACATCGATGGCCTACTTCTGGAGTAGTAGCAAAATTAATTTTTTTAAACAACTTTTGGATTACATTAAGAAGAAATGATAATAATGAAGATCAGTCTGAGTCATTGGATAAAGTAAGATTGAGTTTTGATGATAAAAATGAAAGATTGAAAATTATTGTTTATTGTTGAAAAAAATTTTTGAATTTTGTTCTAATAAGATCAAAACTCTTTGAGAATACCTCTTTAGAGTTTATTGCTATTGCAGTTTCAATAGTTACACTTTAGTAAGTTGTAAAATAAAAGTTTATTCTATTCTATTGAAGATCCCTCAAGAAATAAAATTTTCTAAACTTTTCCATCATAAGGGAATCGATGCTATGAAATTCCTTTCTGGCTTCAATAATGCAAATAATATCACCACACATTACATTTTGTCTTTCTTCAGCATATGGATGTTCTGCCGGATTTTTCCTTCTGAAAAAAGTCCCAACATTGGTGATCTAAAACATAAATTGTAGCTAAAGCTATCTCCAGTAGAGAAAGTTTTCTGTCATAATAATCTTCTGTCTCTTTAGCCCTGTTTGATTTTAAGATTATTATTCTTATTTTTGTATAAATGTATAATACATATGCTTAACAATATAAGATAGTAATATACTATTATGTTGAAAGAATCCCTGACATTGATAAGAGACATTATTCTTAGCAGATACATTAGCAGAAATCTTGAGAGAAACGGATCTGTGACGGAAAGAGCTGCATTTACTTTGACGGATTACGGGACCTGGAGTGATATATTTGGAAGCAATGATATTGACAGCATATTTAAGTATTACAGATCATTTGCCTATTCATGCATAAATGCAAGAGCGGAAAATGTGGCAAAGGCGGAAGTTTACTTATATGAAAGAAACGGGAAGAAGTTAAATGAAAGGGACAATCATCCTTTCCTTGATCTGATAAAAAGTGTGAACATGTACGGACAGACATTCAAGGACATACTGTATTTGACTGTGGTTCATCTCGACCTTTTTGGAAATGCTTATGGATACATTGTCAGAAACAGGTTGAATATGCCAGAAGAAATACTGCTGCTGAATCCTGAACGTGTCAGAATTGAATTCAGCAAAAGACATTCCGGATTCATTTACAAATACACTGACAAGGGAAAAGAGATAATATACACTTCAGATGAAATCATTCATTTCCGTTTACCTAATCCAATCAACAATCTCAAAGGGAAGGCGACCATTTCAGCGCTTGCAGATACTCTCTTAAGCGACTTTTATCAGTCACGATATCAAAGCAACTTTTACCGGAACGATGCGCGACCGGGTTTCTTCCTTGAAACAGAAAAGAAGCTAAGTGACGATATCTTTGACAGATTGAGAGAGCAGTGGGAACAGAGATTTAAAGGGCCCGAGAAATCCGGAAGGATGACAATACTTGAGGGAGGAATCAAGAGATCGAAATATCAGGACAATCCTAAGGAAGTAGACTATATCCGATCCCGGCTTGCTGTCAGGGATGAAGTGTTCAGTATATTCCGTGTGCCGAAAGTGATAATGGCAATTACAGACCAGGTAAATTATGCAAATGCATACGCTTCGCTTCAAAGCTTCACTGTTAACACAATCTTACCTCTATCTAATTTTATTTTCACACCTTATGATAATTTCATTAAGAAAAATTACAATAAGAAATTTGAGCTCAGATGGGAATTTGCAACAGCTGAAGACGAGAAGACTAAGATACAGTTCGAGAGGATGCTGCTTGAGACGGGGACTGTGACGAGGAATGAGATCAGGACGTTGAGGAATTTTGAGCCTTCGAATGATCCACGAGCGGATCAATTGATTATACCGGTGTATTATACGGGTTCTAAGAAATAGTTACAAGTTTCAAGTTACAAGTTACAAATAGTTTCGAGTTTCGAGTTACGAACCTCACCTCCCGACCCCCTCTCCTTAAAAAGCAAGGAGAGGGGGAGAAGTAAAGTTGGTTGGTTGAGTTGATTAAAGTTGAAATGAGAATTGAAGTGTGAGTGATTGGATCCCCAATTCAATGTTCAATGATAAATGAAAAATGTTCAATGTCTTTAATAAGAGTCAAAATTAATTAAATATGCAATCAAATACTTTTATATAATTTTAATTACACAATCATGAACATTCATAAAAAAACATTTGTAAGTGAGAAGAAAGATTTTAATGAGGCAGAGAGGACTATAAAGCATTATATATCTACGGATACAATTGATCGTTATGGAGAGGTGCTGAATCCTAAAGGAATGTTTGATGAAAATTATTCAAAGAATCCGATTGTGCTTTACTCTCATAATCTTGGTTTCTTTTCTACGCCTGAGCCTTCTAAGGCAATAATAGGAAAGAGTTTGTACAGGGCAGTTGAAGAGCATGGGGTGGTGGCTAAGACAAAGTTTGCGGATACGCCGCTAGCAAATGATGTGATGATCTTTAATAAGGAAGGTTTCATGAATACCTGGAGTGTGGGATGGATGCCTTTAACTGAACCTGAATCAAAGAACGGAGCGGATTATTTTAATGAATGGGAATTACTGGAATATTCAGCTGTGATAATACCGGCGAATCCGGATGCTGTAAATCTGATGTTTAAGGAAATTCGCAGTGAGGAAATGAAGGGGATACTTACTAATGAATACTTCAACAGCGAGAGAGACAAAATTATTGAAGAGCTTAGTGTGAGACTTGGGAAAATTGAAACAGGGATGAATGTAACTGAAATGAAAAGAGAGCTTGAATCTAAAATAGAAATATTAAGCAATGACTTTTCCGGTAAATTTGCGGGAATAGCAGGAGACATAAAACAGATAAAGGATCAGCAGTATAAGGAATTTATAGATTCTATACCTGAGATTGTTTCCGGGGCTATTAACAAGTTTTTGGGGAAAGTTTAGTTATTCGTTCCTCGTTGCTCGTTACAACCTCACCCCCCGGCCCCCTCTCCTTGGTAAGGAGAGGGGGAGCAATGTTGAGTGAGTGAGTTGAGCATAGTAATACATATTAATAACACATTTAGATTAATTTTTTAAAGAAGGAGTGGTAAATGAAAATTAAAAAGTATGCGTGGGGTTTTGGTATGCTTGTGGTTTTTCTCTTACTTTCAATTCCCGTTGATTTTTCGTTTGCAGGTAGCATTGGAATAATTGCGATGGCGAATATTGGAGTCGTGGGAGTGGCGGAAAAGACAGGAAAGGATGAGGAAGCGCTTGATACTGAAAACTCTGCAGGTGAAGTGAAGCTTTCAATGAAAGATTTTGCGAAGATAATCGGAGATACGGTGAATACTGCATTGAAGGAATACACTGATAAAGTTGACAGGAAATACATGAAGCTGCCGGAAGCGGAACTTACTGAGACTGAGAAACACGGGAAGTCGCAGAGGCAGGTTGATAATATGAAGTTCCGGAAGTTTTTGAAGAATGTTGTATTTACGAAAGCACTGAACACTGAAGGGACGGATGCACAAGGCGGATTTCTTGTTCCGGATGAATATGAGATGGAAGTGATTAAACTCCTTAATGAATATGGTTTATTCAGGCAGGTGTGCCGTGTGAAACAAATGGGACGAAAGACATTCAAACAACCGAAACTTCTGACCGGTGTGACGGCTACATTCACTAATGAAGTTGCAGCTGCAACTGAATCAAATCCAACATTTACACAAGTTATATGGACGGCGAGAAAGCTTGATGTTGTGACAGGGCTTTCACAAGAACTTTATGATGATGAAGAAGTGGATATAATTTCGGAGCTTGCGGAAATTACTGCTTCAGCAATGTCACAGAAAGAAGATAACCAGGGATTTCTCGGTACGGGTGCACCTATAACGGGAGCATTCGGAGCTGCAGGGATTAACACAGTTATTTTAGCCGGACAGAACCCTAATACATTAACCTGGGCAAAGCTTTTGTCAATGCTTACAGCAATAAGAAGTGTGGGATTGAAGAAGATTGGAAATTCAGAGCCGCAGTGGTTTTTACATCGGGCAATTCTGAACATAATCCTTTCATTGACTGATACTCAAGGCAGACCGATGTTCGATACAGATAAAGTATGGAAGAGAAAGGAGCTGCTTGGGTACACATTTAATTTGAGTGAAGAACTGAATGACGGAACTGCTGCTCCATCGAGACCGATACTTTTGTTTGGAAATCTTTGGTGGAGTGTACTTCGCGAGCGAAAGGGGATGCTGATGAGAATGTCGGATACGGCTGTGGTAGGAGGTAATAGTGCGTTTGAAAAGGATCTGTTGTTTGTTAAGACTTCGGAGAGGTTTGATATACAGCATGTGATGGGGGATGCTTATGTGAAGATGGTGACTG